>NZ_JBIUXN010000001.1:659746-1029685 GCF_044744005.1 Streptomyces sp. NPDC087440
CCGTGGGCCCCTCCCACCCCCCCCCAAGGCGACTCCCCACCGGGCACCGGGGGGGGGCGCCCCCGCGCAACACCGCGGGGGGGGGGGGGGCCCCTGGTTTTTGTCGGTTGTGGCGCCCCCCAAAAAACCGGTTTCTGGGGTCCCCCCCCCACAACACTCCGAGCCGCACCTACCCAGCCAGCCGAAGTACGTGAAACTCCCAAAAATTGCAGAACCGGGCAAAAAGTGACCCGCAGAAAGGGGCCTGAGAGGCCCGAACGCGGAGAGGGTGGTGTGATGGGGTCACGGGGGCCGCCAGAGGTCCCCAGAGGGGCTCCTGGGCGTTTTTGGTCTCTCCGGGAGAGCCTAGTGGGGCGTTCTGCGGTGTTCAGTGCTCAGGCGAGGGGATGACCGTCCTGAACTTTCCTCCTGAGGACTGCTCGGGAGGTTCTGCTGCCCGCTCGATGGTGAACTCGGCGAGCTTGTTGTCCGCGGACAACACTTTCAACTCCGACTCCACTGAACGCCACACGAGGTCCGGCGCCGCTCCCTCCGCCAGGCGCAGCCGAACCCGAAGCGTCGATGGGGCGGTCTGCTCGACCTGGAACAGATCCACTCCCGGCGTACGGTCGAACAATGTGCTGAGCGCCAGCGGGCTGATCCGGACCTCGTCGCCGGAGAGGCCGGGAAAGGTCAGGATGTCGCCCGCGCGGCCCTGCACCCGGATCGCGGGGAGCGGGCTGCCGCAACGGCAGGGGTCCGGGTTCAGCAGAACACTGTCCCCGAGGTCGTACCGCAGGAACGGCTGCACACGGTTGGCCACGTTGGTGACGAGGACGGTGTGGGAGTACTGGCCGGGCGGGGTCGGCCGGTAGTCCGCCTCGACCGGTTCCACGACGGCCCAGTCGGAGTTGACGTGGTACCAGCCCTCCGCGCAGCTGTGGCTGAGGTAGGTGCACTCGGTGGCGCCGTACACCGTGCGGACGACCGTGTGGCCGCCGAAGGCCGCGGCGATCCGGTCGGTGTCCGCCGTGGTCATCGTCTCGCCCGCGGGTTGCACCAGCACCGGGTCGATGGTCAGGCGTCCCGCTTCCCTCTCCGCGGTGAGCAGCATGACCGTGCTGGTGTAGCCGATGATGACGGCCGGCCGGTACGCGTTGAGCTGGGCGACCAGTTCGGGCAGGGGAGTGTGCACGGAGAACGCGCGGAGGATCTTGTTGCGCCAGCCCCCTTCGCGGGCGGCACGGCGGTTGCCCGCGAAACCCACGTAGTGCCCGCCGACGGCGACCAGTTGGGCGAACCGGCCGCCCCGGGCCGCGGCCCGCAGCATGCCCGAAGGGCCCAACCAGGTTGCCAGGGCCTGCGAGGTGAGCGCGGCGCCTATGTCCATGTACCGGTCGTCGAGGACGAACAGGCCGCGTCGACCGCTGGTCCCGGATGTGGTGGCCACCATGTACCGGCCCAGGAACTTGTCCCCGATGCGTTCCGGGTCGTCGACGAAGCTGCGGACCTTGTCGTACGTGACGTCCCGGTCGGTCGCCCAGTCGTCGAACCGTTCCATTAACCGCCGCTTGTCGGTGACGGGAAGTAGCGTCGGGTCGTCCACCCGTCGGGGGAGGCCGCGATAGAGATCGCGGTAGTACGGAGACTTGGTCCGGGCCCGGGCCACGGCGTCGGCCAGCCGGGCTTGCTGGCGGCGGGCGAGTCCGTCGGCACCCTGTTTGCGGGCCCGTCGGATGTCCGGGCCGAGCCACGACATGCTGCTCGGCGCGTTGTCCTGCGTCATCGTTGCGTGCTCCTTCGGGAGGGGGAGGGGGAAGCGGCGGGGAAGCCGACCTGCCGGAGGACGGCGAGGAAGTAGGCCTCGATGTCCTTGGGCTCGGTGGTGTCGGGGTACGCGGCCAGATGCTGAAGTGCCGCACCACTGAGGATTAGTTGGAGGGTTTCCGGGTCGGTGTGCGGCGGGAGTTGGCCTGTGGTCCGGGCCTGTTCCAGGGTGCTGCGGACAGCGCGGCCGCGGTGGCTCCCGTGTGCTGTGTCGTAGGCGCGCAGCAGTTCGGGGAGGTCGTCCACCGTGCCGTACAGGCGGCGGATGAGACGGCGGGAGCGGGGCACGCTGAGTTGGCCGGCCCAGTCCCTGATCATGGCGGGGACGTCCGGCCAGCTCAGTGCTTCGGGTTGGGTGTTCTGGTACTCCCACTCGATGGCGCGCACCAGCAGGTCGGTGAGGTTCGGGAACCGGCGGTACACGGTCGCGCGCGTGACTCCGGCGCGGCGTGCGATCTGCTCGATGCTGGTGGCACCCATGCCCCGCTCGATCAGCAGATCCAGCGCCGCGCCGAGGATCGCCTCGTCCGCCTCACGGCTGCGAGGGCGCCCGGGGGGACGGGGAGGGGAGGCTTCAGGATCGATCGTCATGCAAAAACGATACGGTACTGCACCGTATTTAATCCAGCTCATCCAGCTCTCGTGGAGGAGGCCGGCGCTAGTCTGATCCGCATGGGTGACGAGAGCGGTGGGTCCGGTGGGGGCAGTGGGTTCGGCCTGATCGACGGCGTCGAGATCGTCGCCTTTGCGGACGGGTGGGCCTTCGAGAGCTGGCTGGACGTCAATTACGCACGCCAAGAAGGAATTTGGGTCAAGGTCGCGAAGAAGAAGTCCGGCATCCCTTCCGTGACCGACGGCCAACTCGTCGACATCGGGCTGTGCTTCGGCTGGATCTCCGGGCAGCGTCGCTCGCTCGACGGGGACCACTATCTTCAGCGGTACGTACCGCGGCGCCCCCGGAGCCTGTGGTCGCAGGTCAACGTCGACAAGGTGGCGGTGCTGCTCGCAGAGGGACGGATGCGCGAGCCGGGCATGGCCGAAGTGCGCAAGGCGCAGCAGGACGGACGCTGGACCAAGGCGTACGAATCCCAGAAGACCGCCACTGCACCGCCCGACCTGGCGGCAGCACTCGATGCCGACCCGGACGCGAGGAAGGCTTTCGACGCGCTCGACAGGACGGCCCGCTACCAACTGATCCTCCCGCTGCTCCAGGCTCTGACGCCGAAGGCCCGGGAAGCGCGCCTGGAACGTGTGCTCAGCGCGTTGAGGTCGTCGGAAGTCAGTTGATTCCCGCAGGCCGGACCTGCTCGTCAGGGAGTCGTCGGCGCCGACGCCGCCGATCGGGGAAAGAAGCGGCCGTTGACGTGCTCCGCCTTCAGAATGGGGAAGCGTCCGTTGTGCGTGAAGCCAGACGGATCGACTTGGGCGACGTCCTCGAAGACCGTGGAGGCGGCCCGCACCACACAGGGAGGCACCACGATGAGCAGGGCCAAGAAGGCGGACACGGGATCGTCCGTGCCGCACGTCGCCGACAGCCATGACCTGATCCGTGTGCACGGGGCGTGTGAGAACAACCTCAAGGACGTCAGCGTCGAGCTTCCCAAGCGTCGGCTGACGGTGTTCACCGGGGTTTCCGGGTCGGGCAAGAGCTCACTGGTGTTCGCCACGATCGCCGCCGAGTCGCAGCGGCTGATCAACGAGACGTACAGCGCGTTCGTACAGGGGTTCATGCCGACGCAGGCCCGGCCCGAGGTCGACGTACTCGACGGGCTGACCACCGCGATCATCGTCGACCAGCAGCGCATGGGAGCCGATCCCCGCTCCACGGTGGGCACCGCCACCGATGCCAACGCGATGCTGCGCATCCTGTTCAGCCGGCTCGGCAAGCCGCACATCGGCTCGCCCAGCGCCTTCGCCTTCAACGTCGCCTCCGTGCGGGCGAGCGGGGCGATCACCGTCGAGAAGGGCGCCAAGAAGACGGTGAAGGCGACCTTCAACCGCACCGGTGGCATGTGCCCCCGGTGCGAGGGGCGCGGCGCCGTCTCGGACATCGACCTCACCCAGCTCTACGACGACACGAAATCGCTGGCCGAGGGAGCGTTCACCATCCCCGGCTGGAAGTCGGACAGCTTCTGGACCGTGCGGGTGTACGCCGAGTCCGGTCTCCTCGACCCGAACAAGCCGATCCGCAAGTTCACCAAGAAGGAGATGCAGGACTTCCTGTACCACGAGCCGACCAAGGTGAAGGTCGAAGGAGTGAACCTCACCTACGAAGGGCTCATCCCCAAGATCCAGAAGTCGTTCCTGTCGAAGGACAGGGAAGCGATGCAACCGCACATCCGCGACTTCGTGGACCGGGCGGTCACCTTCACCACCTGTCCCGAGTGCGACGGCACCCGGCTCAGTGAGCTGGCCAGGTCCTCGAAGATCAAGAGGATCAGCATCGCCGACGCCTGCGCCATGGAGATCAGGGACTTGGCCGAGTGGGTCCGCGGCCTCAAGGAACCCTCCGTCGCACCGCTGTTGGCCGCCTTGCAGCACACCCTGGACTCGTTCGTGGAGATCGGGCTCGGCTACCTCGCACTCGACCGCCCCGCAGGCACTCTCTCGGGCGGCGAGGCCCAGCGCGTCAAGATGATCCGTCACCTCGGCTCCTCGCTGACCGACGTCACCTATGTCTTCGACGAGCCCACCATCGGCCTGCACCCGCACGACATCGAGCGGATGAACGACCTGCTGCTGCGGCTGCGCGACAAGGGCAACACCGTGCTCGTCGTGGAGCACAAGCCGGAGACGATCGTGATCGCCGACCACGTTGTCGACCTCGGTCCCGGCGCGGGCACGGAGGGCGGCACCGTTTGCTTCGAGGGCACCGTCGAAGGGCTGCGGAAGGGCGGAACCGTCACCGGCCGCCACTTCGACGACCGGGCCTCGCTCAAGGCGGAGGTGCGCAAGCCCACCGGGACGCTGGAGATCCGCGGTGCGTCGGCGCACAACCTGCGTGACGTCGACGTGGACATTCCGCTCGGCGTGCTCACCGTCGTCACCGGGGTGGCCGGGTCCGGCAAGAGCTCTCTGGTGCACGGGTCGATCCCGGCGGGGGAGGGGGTGGTGTCCGTCGACCAGAGCCCGATCCGCGGTTCGCGGCGGAGCAACCCGGCGACGTACACCGGACTGCTCGACCCGATCCGCAAGGCCTTCGCGAAGGTCAACGGCGTGAAGCCGGCGCTGTTCAGCGCCAACTCCGAGGGCGCCTGCCCCGAGTGCAACGGCATCGGCGTCATCTACACCGACCTGGGGATGATGGCGAGCGTCTCCACCCCCTGCGAGGAGTGCGGGGGGAAGCGGTTCCAGGCGTCGGTGCTGGAGTACAAGCTCGGGGGCCGTGACATCAGCGAGGTGCTGGCGATGTCGGTGACGCAGGCCGAGGAGTTCTTCGGCTCCGGGGAGGCGAGCACACCGGCCGCGCACCGCATCCTGAACCGGCTCGCCGACGTCGGACTCGGGTACGTCAGCCTCGGCCAGCCGCTCACCACCCTGTCCGGCGGCGAACGGCAGCGGCTCAAGTTGGCCACCCACATGTCGGAGAAGGGCGGCGTCTACGTCCTCGACGAGCCGACGGCGGGCCTGCACCTGGCCGACGTCGAGCAGTTGCTCGGCCTGCTCGACCGGCTCGTCGAATCGGGCAAGTCGGTCATCGTCGTCGAGCACCACCAAGCGGTGATGGCCCACGCCGACTGGATCATCGACCTCGGTCCGGGGGCGGGCCACGACGGCGGCCGGATCGTCTTCCAGGGCACGCCCGCCGAGCTCGTCGCAGCCCGGTCCACACTGACGGGTGAGCATCTGGCCGCGTACGTCGGTGGCTGACCGGGTTCCTACGGCTGCCGGATGTCAGTGGGGGATGGGAGGGTGTCACCCATGACTGAGACCGATCTCAAGAAGCACCTGCACCACTACCTCACGTCCGCCCGGGAAGCTCTGCTGTGGAAGGTCGAAGGGCTCTCCGAGTACGACGTCCGGCGCCCCCTCACCCCGACCGGGACCAACCTGCTGGGTCTGCTCAAGCACCTGGCCGGTTGCGAGGTCGGGTACTTCGGCGACACCTTCGGGCGGCCGTTCACCGCTGAGGCGATGCCGTGGCTGGAGGACTTCGACGACGATCCGACTGTGGACATGTGGGCGACCGCCGACGAGTCCCGGGAGTTCGTCGTCGGCCTCTACCGGAAGGCGTGCGCTCACGCCGACGCCACGATCGAGGCGCTGGAGTGGGACTCCACCGGCCGTGTCCCGCACTGGCCGAAGGAGCGGAACGAGGTCACGCTGCACCGCATTCTGATCCACATGCTCGCGGAGACGAACCGGCACGCCGGTCATGCCGACATCGTCCGGGAAATGATCGACGGAACCGCAGGACTCCGGGAGGGCAACGAGAACCTGCCCCCGGCCGAGAGTATGTCGTGGACGAAGTACGTGGAGCAGCTGGAAGGAGTGGCACGGGAGGCGGCACAGGCGGCGGGAGAGACCCCGGGGGCATAGGGGTCAGTTCGCGGCGGCGGTGAAGGAACCCTCGCTCAGCAGCGGGACCACCGCCGAAGCGTCCAGTTCGCTCGCCACCGCGACGTCCTCAGGGAAGCCGCCCGAGGCGAGTTCCAGGCCGGAGGCGCAGGCGGCAAGAGCGGCGGGCACGTCGGCGGTCGCGGTGTACGTCGCCGCGGCCGCCGAGGCCTCCGGCGACAGGGCGGGCGGGCGGTCCGTGGCGGAGGCTTTTCGCAGGGCGGCGAGCACGGCTCCGGCGCCCAGGAGGTCTTCCAGAGCGGGGCGCAGACTGCCGTCCGGCCGGCGTTCGCCCGCCGCGACCACTCCGACGGGGCGGTCGGGTCCTCCGTACCCCTGGGAGATGAGCCAGCGGCCCACGGCGCTCGCGTTCCGCAGACAGGCGGCGACGACGGGAGCGTCGCCCGCCGCTGCGGCGACGGTCGAGCCGTTGGGGGAGGGGAGGACGAGTCTCGGCGTGTACGGGGCGCGTCGCAGGGCGGCGGGGGAGAGCGTCCAGGGGGAGGACGGCGAGGCCATGCGCCGTCCGACGGCCAGGTCCGCCTTCAGCGAGGCGGCGTAGGGGGCGGCGGTCTCGTCGCGCCAGCGGTACGGGAAGACCCGGGTGCCCGCCTCCACCGCGACGCCCACCGCGGTGGTGAAGGACAGGACGTCCACCACGACCAGGCAGTGCACCCCGCCGGCCACCAGCCGTTCGGCGCCCACCGGACCCCAGTCGAACCGTACGCCGTGTCCCGTCTGCTGAAACCATGCCTCCATGACCGGCAATCCTGTCATCCGACCATGTCTGGTTCTTCGGTCCTTCAGTCCCTCGGTCCCTGTTCCGGTCCCTGATCCACCGGGTGTTCCCGCATCGCCCTGGCGAAGGATCGAATCGACTCCGTCGCGCGCTCCCGGTGCCACACCAGGCCCAAGGCCGAATCCGGCAGGCCCTTCACCGGTACGAACGTGAGGCCCTGGTGGGCGTAGAAGTTCGCGGTGGGACGGCACAGCAGGAAGGCACCTCGGCCGGACTGGACCAGGGGCAGGGCCTCGTGGAGCGTGTTGACCCGGGGACCGGACGCGACGGGGAGGCCCTTCGGGGTGGTGGTCGGGGCCTGGGCGCGGCGCCAGTAGGCGGGGGCCGCCCCGTCGTGCACGGAGATGAGGGTGACGGCGGCGAGATCCTCCGCGTCGAGGCAGTCGCGCCGTGCGAAGGGATGGCCGGCGGGGACGGCGAGTGCGTTCGGCTGCCGGGAGAAGACGTGGCCCACCACGAGTTCGGGCTCCTGGACCGGCAGGAGCACGGCCGCCACGTCCACGTCGCCGCGGAGGATCGCGCCGAAGGGATCGGACAGGGGAATCTCGGTGAGGTCGGCGACGGCCTGGGGGTGGTCGTGCTGGAAGGACGTCAGGGCGTGCAGGAACCGGCCGTTGGCGGTGCCCTGGAAACCGACGCGCAGGGTGCCCACGCACCGTGCCGCCGAACTGGCGTCGTTCACCGCCGAGAGCAGGGCGTCGTAGGCGGGACCGGCCGTCGAGAGGAGTTGCTCGCCCAGGGGTGTCAGAGCGACGCGGCGGCTCGTGCGGTCCACGAGGCGGGCGCCGATCCGGCTCTCCAGCGAGCGGAGCAGTTGGCTGATCCGGCTCTGGGAGACGTACAGCCGCTCGGCGGTCCGGCCGAAGTGGAGCTCTTCGGCAAGCGTGAGGAAGGCTTCCAGCTCGCGTGATTCCAGTGCGGCCACGGTCGGCGTCTCCTCGGTCGATGTCGTGAGGCCCGCTCGTCCGGTGATCCATGAGCCCCGCTCATAGAAGGGTGAGAAGTCCGCCGTTGTTCCGTCCGGCCGGGGTGAGTTGGCTGGTGGGCATGAAGAGCGAACATGCGGAACACATGGAGGCGCGCGGCGCGGAGCGGGCAGCGCGGAGGGACGGGGCCGTCGGTGACGGCCGGGGTGCGGCACGCGGGTGGGCCGGAGTCGTGGCCCTTGCGGTGGGCACCTTCACGGTGGTGACGTCCGAGATGCTGCCCGTCGGCCTGCTGACCCCGATGGGGGACTCGCTGCGGGTCTCGGAGGGGCTCGCGGGCTTCACGCTCACCGTGACCGGACTGGTCGCCGCGGTCTCCTCGCCCTTGCTCACCTCTCTCCTCGGGCGCCTGGACCGGCGGCTGGTGCTCTGCGCCCTGCTGGCCGTGCTCGCGGCGGGCAACCTCGCCGCCGCCTGGGCGCCCGGATTCGGGGTGATGGTCGCGGCCCGGGTGCTGGTCGGTGTGGGCATGGGCGGGGTCTGGGCGATCGCCGCGGGGCTGGCCGTACGACTCGTACCGGCCGGATCGGTTCCCGCCGCTACCTCCCTCGTCTTCAGCGGGGTCGCCATAGCCTCCGTGCTGGGCATTCCGGCCGGGGCGTACGTGGGCGAACTGGCGGGATGGCGTGCCGCGTTCGTGGCCGCCGCCGGGCTCGCCCTCCTCGCGCTCGGGGCGCTGGCGGTGCTACTGCCGCCCCTTCCCGCCGAGCGGGCGGTCCCGCTGGGCGGGGTGCTGCGTCTGCTGGGCGACGGGCGGGTGCGGGCGGGGCTGGTGCTGGTCGCGTTCCTGGTCACGGGGCACTTCGCCGCGTACACCTACGTCCGGCCCGTGCTGGAAGAGGTCTCCGGGGCGTCGGCGGGCACGATCGGCACGCTGCTGTTGGTGTACGGGATCGCCGGTGTCGTGGGGAACTTCCTCTCCGGTGCCGGGGCGGCCCGTTCCGTCCGCGCCACGCTGCTGGTGATCAGCGGGGTGCTGGCGGTGACGCTGCTGCTCGTGGTGCTGGTGCTTCCGGCCGCAGGGGGGTCGTTGGCGGTGGCGGGAGTGCTGCTGGCCGTGTGGGGAGTGACGTACGGGGGTGTCTCGGTGAGCACGCAGACCTGGCTGTTGCAGGCCGCGCCCCGCGCCCGTGAAGGGGTGTCGTCGCTCTTCGTCGGGGTCTTCAACGGGGCGATCGCGCTGGGGGCGTTGACGGGAGGGCTGGTCGCCGACGGGGTCGGGGTGGCGGGAGTGATGTGGCTGGGCGGTGCGCTGGCGCTCGGGGCGCTCGTGACGGTGGGCGTCGCCGGGCGGGGAGACCGGTTCGCGGCCGACAACGTACCCATTGACAAATAATAAGCTGAAGCAGATCGTATGCATATGCTTACTAAAGTGGTGAGGTCGGACTGGATGCCAGGACCGGAGGACGGCGGTGGCGGTCCGGTCCTGGTGAGCGTCACGGACTTCGCGCTCAACCGGGGGCGGGATCTGTTGCCGGTCTACCGCGAAGGGCGTCGACTGGGCTCGCGTTGGAGGGAGTTGGACGGCGCGTACGGGATGTGGCTCTGGGCGCTTCCCGGTGCCCGCAGGTGCGGGGCCGTGGCTGTCTGGCGGGACGAGGCCGCGCTGCTCGGGTTCGTCGGCTGGCCGCCGCACGTCGAGATCATGCGGGCGTACCGGGACAAGGGTGCGCTGAGATCGCGCAGTTGGGTGTCCGAGGTGTCGGACCTGCCGGTGATCTGGCGGCGGGCCCGGACGGAATTGGCGACGCCGCCCGGCCACAGGCCGGGCGAGCGGTCGTCAGCGTAGGCCGAGGGCCTCGGCGGGGCAGTTGCCGACGGCCTCGCGTGCGGCCTCGGCGTCGGGGTCGGTCCGCGGCAGCCGGGGGCGCAGGATCTGGACGAAGCCGTCCTCGGCGTCCTGGTCGAACACACCGGGCGCGGTCAGCGCGCACATTCCGGAACCGATGCACCGCTCGCGGGAGGCACGCACCTTCCACTCCCCGGCGGTGGAGTCCTTCGGGGGGACCGGCATCGCACTACACCTCGTCCCAGGTCACGGGGAGGCTGTGCACGCCGAAGATGCTCTGGTCCGTACGGAGCGGGATCTCCTCCTCGGGGGCCGCCAGCCGCAGGGTCGGGAACCGGGTGAGCAGGGCGGGCAGGGCCACCTGCATCTCCACCCGGGCCAGTTGCTGGCCCAGGCACTGGTGGATGCCGTGGCCGAAGCCCAGGTGGCCGGTGGCCTTGCGGCGCAGGTCGAGGGTGTCGGGGTCGGGGAAGCGCAGGGGGTCGCGGTTGGCGGCCTCCATGGACAGCACGACGGTCTCCCCGGCCTTGATCAGCTTGCCGCTCAGCTCGACGTCCTCCAGGGCCGACTTGGCGCCCGTGTGCGCGATGGTCAGGTAGCGCATCAGCTCCTCGACCGCCTGCGGGGCCAGGGCCGGGTCGTCGCGCAGGGCGGAGAACTGGTCCGGGTGGCGCAGCAGTGCGTACGTGCCCAGGGCCAGCATGTTCGCGGTCGTTTCGAGCCCCGCGCCGAGCAGGAAGCTGCCGACGCCGGTGAGTTCCTCGTCGGTGAGGTCGGTGGAGGTCAGGTCGCCGAGCAGGTCGTCGGTGGGGTCGGCCCGCTTGGCGAGGACCAGTTTGTGCATGTAGTCCCCGAGTGCGGTCATCGCCTCGTACTGCGTCTGCTGGTCGGAGACGATCGAGGTCAGCTGCAGCGCGCACCGCTGGAAGAACTCGCGGTCGGCGGACGGGACTCCGAGCAGTTCGCAGATCATCAGGGCCGGGATCGGCTGGGCGAAGGCCGCGACCAGGTCCACCGGGCCGCCCGCCTGCTCCATCGTGTCGAGCTGCTCGGCGGTGATCTCCTCGACGCGGGCCGTCAGTTCCCGCATCCGGCGGACCGTGAACTTGCCCATGAGCAGCTTCCGGAAGCGGGTGTGCTCGGGGGCGTCCATCCCGGTCATGTCGCCCGCCGGGGCGGGAGGCAGCTCGCCGATGTCGGCGAAGGGGTAGTGCAACAGCTCGTACCGGGCGCTGAAGCGGGAGTCGGCGAAGATCGCCCGGACCGTCTCGTACCCCGTGGCCAGCCAGCCGACGTGGCCGTCGGGGAAGGTCAGCCGCACCAGCGGGTCGTGCTCGCGCAGGGCGGTCATCTCGGCGGTCGGGCCGAAGGGGCAGCCCGCGTCGCGGCCGGTGGGTATGCGGGGCACCGGCTCGGCGGGGTGCGAGGACAGGGGGCAGGTGGCTGCGGGCGCGGTCGACGTTTCGTGCTGCACGAATTCCTCCAGGGCGACAACAGATGCGGACCTCACTGGTGGCACCAGAATGGCATCAGTGTGGCGTCATCACAAGGGATTCGTGGCGCAAGGCCGTGTCGAATTGGCTCCTTCGGGCGTGCTTGGGCAGGGAGTCGCAGGTCAGGGGGTGTCGGTCGAGCCGCCCCCGGGGCGAACCCGGAAGGCGCCGGAGGGCTTGGTCGGCGGTGTCGCGGAGGTGGCGTCGTCCTTCTTCATCGCCTTCGCCTCGCTCTTGAGGATGCGGGCGGCCTTGCCCGCGTTGCGGGCGAGCTCCGGCAGCTTCTTCGCGCCGAAGACCAGGACGAGGACGATCAGGAGGATGGCGAGCTCGCTGATGCCGAACATCGGTGTCCGTTCCGTGTGGGGCTGTCCGAGGGACTGCTGGGCCGGTGGGCCGGGGCGCGGACGAAAGCCGCGCCCCGGTGGGAGCGTAAAGGCCCCGGTGGGAGGGTGAAGCCGGGCCAGGATCAGACGTTGACGCCGAAGTCCGAGGCGATTCCGGCCAGTCCGCTCGCGTAACCCTGGCCGACCGCGCGGAACTTCCACTCCGCACCGTTGCGGTACAGCTCGCCGAAGACCATCGCGGTCTCCGTCGCGGCGTCCTCGCTGAGGTCGTAGCGGGCGATCTCCGCACCGCCCGCCTGGTTCACCACGCGGATGAAGGCGCCCCGGACCTGGCCGAAGCTCTGGCCGCGGCTCTCGGCGTCGTGGATGGAGACGGGGAAGACGATGCGTGCCACCCCGGCGGGCACGGCGGCCAGGTCGACCTTGATCGACTCGTCGTCGCCCTCGCCCTCACCGGTGAGGTTGTCGCCGGTGTGCTCGACCGAACCGTCCGGGCTCTTGAGGTTGTTGAAGAAGACGAAGTGCTGGTCGGAGAGGACCTTCCCGGACTCGTCGACCAGCAGTGCGCTCGCGTCGAGGTCGTAGTCGGTGCCCGTGGTCGTCCGTACGTCCCAGCCCAGGCCCACCACGACGGCGGACAGGCCCGGGGCCTCCTTGCTCAGCGAGACGTTGCCGCCCTTGGCGAGGCTCACACCCATGTTGTTTCCCTTCCCGAGTGCCTGACGCCGTGCCGCGGGGCGTGCGTGTCCGTGCGACGCGCAGGTTGTTGCGACGCGCAGGACTGTGCGACGCGCAGGTCCGCGTGGCGTGCAGGGCAGAATTCCGAATCCGGAGCTGAATCTACAACACTGTAGAAGTTCCGTGCCCGGGTGCGCCGTACCCGCATACGATGCTCCGGCGTCCGCACGGCGAACAACCGGGCCCCGGATGGCGGGAAGACGAACCGAAGGAGATGGCGCAATGACGGACGGGACGCGGGACACGGCCCCGGACGGCCGCCCACGGGCACGCGAACGCAGGCGCGGGCAGGGCGAGTTGGAGGCCCAGGTGCTCGCCGTGCTCGGCGCGGCACCGGAACCGGTGACCGCGGCCTGGGTGCAGGAACGGCTCGGCGGTTCACTCGCGTACACCACCGTCATCACCATCCTGACCAGGCTGTACGACAAGGGCGCGGTGACCCGCAGCCGCTCCGGCCGCTCCTTCGCGTGGACGCCGGTCGCCGACGGAGCAGGGCTGGTCGCGCTGCGCATGCGCAAGCTGCTCGATCGGGAGGACGACCGCGACGCCGTTCTGTCCAGCTTCGTGTCGGCGCTCTCCCCGGACGACGAACGGCTCCTGCGGACACTGCTGTACGAGTCGGAGGCACCCGAGAACGGCCCGGACCGGGGCCCGGGGCGCTGACAACCATGGGCGTCTTCGTCTACCTGCCGCTGATCCTGCCGCTCACCGCGCTGCCCGTCGCCCGCCTCGCCGAACAACACCTCCACCCACGCACCGCCGCCCGCCTGTTGACCGCGGTCGCCGCCATCCTCGCCGTGTGCAGCACCGTCTGCCTCGGCCTCCTCGTCGTCGTCGGCACCGCCCAGCTGCCCGGCAACCCGCTGCCCGACAGCTGGTCCGACCCCGAGGTGCGTGCGGCGGTCCCGTACGACGAGATCGCGGGCAAGGCGTCCATCGGCGCACTCGCGCTCGTCCTGCTGACCTGCGCGTACACCATGTACCGGCAGTTTTGCTACCGGGCCCGCGCGCACCGCGTCCTGGCCGGGCTCGGCGCCGCGTCCGAGGTCGCCGTACTCCCGGACGACCAGCCGTACGCCTACGCGCTCCCCGGCACGGCCTCCGGCGGCACGCACGGCCGGATTCTCGTCTCCACCGGCATGCTCGCCGCCCTCACCGACACCGAACGCCACGCCCTCCTCGCCCACGAGCGCGCCCACCTCGCCGGACGCCACCACCGCCTCCTGCTCGCCGTCCGGCTGGCGGGCTGCGCCAACCCCCTCCTGCGCCCCCTGCACCGGGTCGTCGGCTACTGCACCGAGCGGTGGGCCGACGAGGAGGCCGCGCACGCGACGGGGGACCGCCGGGCGACGGCACGCGCGGTCGGCAAGGCGGCACTGGTCTCCCGCAAGAGAGGCGGCGCGGCCTTCCCCGGCCTGGCGGCCTTCGCCGAACCCGGGCCAGTGCCGCGCAGGGTCGCGGCGCTGCTCGGTCCGCTGCCGCCTGCGGGCGGCTGGCCCCCGGCACTCACCTCGGTCGGTGCCGCCGCCCTGGTCGCCGCTGCCGGAACGGCCGCCTCCACCCTGTCGGCGCTCACGGCGACCGTCGGCCTCTACGTCGTCCTGGAAGCGGCGACGTTCGGCTGACGGGCGGGTGCTCAGCGGCGGGGCTTGCCGCGCTTGGGGGAGTTGCGGCTGCTCTTCGCGGTGGCCCTGCCGCCGCCGGGCTTCGGCTTGGCGGAGCCCTTGGCACCGGACTTGGCTCCGGACGCGCGGGGGGTCTGCTTCGGCTTGTCGGCGCGCTTCTTGCCGTTCTTGGCGTCGGAGTCGTTCTTGGGGAGGGCCGGTCCCCGGGTGCTGTTGACCGTTCGGCCTCGTACGATCCCGATGAAGTGCTCGACCAGCTCGGTCGGCTCACCCGAATCCGTGTGGGGCCAGGACAGGGCGACCCGGGACTCCGGGGTGCCCGTGATCGTCCGGTACGTCAGGTCCTTGCGGTGGTGCAGGCGGGCCAGGGACTGCGGCACGATCAGGACGCCGACGCCCGCCGCCACCAGCTCGATCGCGTCGGCGGTGGTGGCCGGACGCTCCTTGGCGGGCACGCCCGGGGGCTGCTCCCAGTCCAGGGTGTCGTCGAGGGGGTGCAGCACCAGCTCGTCGGCGAGATCGTCCGCGGTGATCTCCTCGACGGCCGCGATGACGTGGTCCTTGGGGATCACGACGACCGTCGTCTCCGTGTACAGGGGGATCGCGGCCAGGTCCGTACGGTCGACGGGCAGCCGTACGAAACCGGCGTCGGCGCCGCCCTCGCGCAGGACGTCGAACACCTCGGCCGGGGTCGCCGCGACCAGGGTCAGCGGGACGTCGGTCAGCCGCTCGTTCCAGATCCGCACCCACTTGGTGGGGGTCACGCCCGGGACGTACGCGAGCCGGAACGAGGGGGAGGTGGGGGAGGGTGCTTCCGAGCCTGTCACGCGGGTCAGGTTACCGGCAGGGGGAGGAGGGCACCGCCGGGAGGCACGGGGTCGGTGGGGGTGCGGGGGCGTGTGGTCGGCGGTGGGGCACATGCTCGATACCCTTGACACCATGACGTCGCACCAGAACACCCAGACCATGAAGCCCGCCACGGCGGCGAAGAAGCTGGGTGTGTACCTCGAAGCCACCCCCGCAGAGTTCCAGGAGGGCGTGGTTTCGCGTGCCGAGCTGACCGCGCTCCAGGCCGAGCCGCCCCAGTGGCTCCAGGACCTGCGCGCCAACGGCCCGCACCCCCGTCCCGTCGTCGCCAACAAGCTCGGCGTCTCCATCTCGGGCCTCGCCCGCGGCGGTGTCACCGAGGCGCTCACCACCGAGCAGATCGACGCGCTGAAGGACGAGAACCCGGAGTGGCTCCAGAAGGAGCGCGCCACGCAGAACGAGGTCCGCAAGGAGACCGTGCGGATCAAGGAGAAGAACGCCGAGAAGTCGAAGTAGCAGACAGCCCAAGGCGCGGGTCCCACGAGCACCGCAGCGACGGCGGACAGCGGCGGACAGCCGTCAGAGGCGGACGATCACCAGGGCGATGTCGTCCGTTCCGCCCCGGCTCAGCCCCAGATCGGCCAGTACGGAGTCCGCGAGGCGGTCCGGGGCGAGGCCCGTGTGCCGGGCCAGGGAGCCGGTGAGGCGGGCGAGGCCAACGTCGATGTCCTCGTCGCGGCGCTCCACCAGACCGTCGGTGTAGAGGACCAGGGTGTCCCCGGGAACGTACGGGACACAGGCCTGGAGCTGCGGCGCGTGGACCACCCGGGCGTCGAGCGGCGGATCGGTGGCCGCGTCCAGCAGCGAGGCGGTGCCGTCCGGGTGCAGGAGCACGGGCGGCGGGTGGCCCGCGCTGCTGTAGGTCAGCGTGTGGGCCGCACGGTCGACGACCGTCAGGGCGGCGGAGGTGGCCAGTGCGCCGTCCACCGTACGGGAGTGCTCGGCCAGCACCTCCAGCGCCCGGGCCGGTCCGTCGGCGGCGCGCACGGCCGCGCTCAGCGCACTGCGCAACTGCCCCATGACCCCGGCCGCCGCAAGTCCGTGCCCGACGACGTCGCCGACCGCGACGGCCAGCCGGTCGCCGGTCAGGGCCACGACGTCGTACCAGTCGCCGCACACGTTGAGCGAGCGCACGGCCGGCAGGTAGCGCACCGCGAGGTCGTCGCGGCCGACCGGTGCCACCGGCAGCATGGACTGCTGGAGGGTGAGGGCGACCTCCCGCTCACGGGCGTGCGCCAGGCGCAGTTCTTCGTTCAGGCGCTGGAGTTCGCGGGCCCGGCCGAAGAGCTCGGCCTGGGTGTCCCGGGACTCCGCGGACGTGGCCCCGGCCGCGTCGGCGCGGGCGCGGACGAACTCGGTGACGTCCTCGACCCGGTGGATGATCAGCGAGAGCGAACCGTCCTCGCCCGGCACCGGGGCGTTGATCGGGCTCCACCAGCGCTCCTCGAACACGTCGGGGGCACGCCGAGGACGACCGTCCGGCGAGGTCCCGGGGATGTCCGTGGTGGCCGGGACGCCGGCGGTCACCGGGATGTCGTACTTCTGGAGCGCCATGCTGTCCCGCACCCCGTGTGCCAGCACCCGCTGGAGGGAGGCGTTGAGGTTGCGCACCCCGTCCGCGTCGGGATCGTCGGGGTTGTCGGGGAACGCCTCGAATATGTGCAGCCCCATCAGGTCCTGACGGGTGCGCCCGGTGGCCGACTGGTAGGCCTCGTTGACGTCCACGATGACCAGCTTCGTGTCCAGTACGAGGTACGGGCTGGGGGTGGCGGCGAACAGGGCCCGGTAGTCGATCCACGCGGGACCGTCGTCCCCCTCGTACCCGTTGACGGCCTCCGGCCCGACGATGTGTTCCGGCCCTGGTTCCCCGGCACCGTCCGCCCGTGGTTGCGTGAGGTGGTTCGTCCCTGGTTCCACGGCATCGAGCCTTCGTGCGCGGTTCACCGATTGGCTGACACACCGTACCGAGCGGTCACGACCGCATTCCGGGGTACGGACGGAACGGGGCGGGCGCATAGGAGTGCGCCACCCGAGCGCGGGTGGCGCACGGCAGGTCCGGGCGGTGGAGTGCTCACCAGGGGTGACGCGGCGCGGGGCCACTCTTGTAGGAGTCTACGAAGAGGCGGACTGAGCCTGCCGGGTTTTCATGTCTTTCACCCCTCGCTGCGGACCCCCGGTTGCCTGTGTACTCCATCACACAAGGTGAACAACGCCAGAGGGAGTCATTGTGACCGCGTACGCCGAAGAGAAGAGCATCCAGGAGCTGGAGCGCGCCTGGATGGACGAGGCGATCCGCATCGCCACCACCAGCGTGGCGAACGGCGGCGGCCCCTTCGGCGCGCTCGTCGCCAAGGGCGGCGAGATCGTCGCGCTCGGCAACAACCAGGTGACCGCGAACCTGGACCCGACCGCGCACGCCGAGGTCAGCGCCATGCGCGCCGCCTGCAAGGAGCTGGACACCTTCTCGCTGGAGGGCTGTGTGCTGGTCACCTCCTGTGAGCCGTGCCCGATGTGTCTGTCCTCCGCGCTGTGGGCGCGCGTCGACCGGATCGTGTTCGCGGCCGACCGCGACGACGCGGCCGTGGCCGGGTTCGACGACCGCAAGTTCTACGACCTGTTCGAGAAGCGGTCCAAGGAGCTGTGGCCCGCGACGATCGAGCGCCTCGACGTGGCGAACCGGAACGAGCCGTTCGAGGCGTGGCTGGCGAAGTCGGACCGTATCGACTACTGACGGCAGGGCAGGAGGGGGGTGCTGGGTGCGAGCAGCACCCAGCACCCCCTCTTCTCGCTACTTGCAGAACGCCGCGTCCAGCACCTTCAGCGCGTTGTCCGGTCCGTCCTTCGTCGGCGCCATGTTGGCCGTGAGGGCGAGGGACGCCGCCCGGCCGTCGTCGGTGACGCCGTTGCGGGTGGTGTGGCCCGGGATGTCGCCGCCGTGGCCCCAGATCGCGCCGCCGCAGCTCAGCGGCGTACTCATCAGCCCGAGTCCGTAGCGGGCGCCCTTGCCGCCCCACTCCTCGGGCACCGGGACCGTCGTGCGCATCTGCTTCAACTGCGCGGGCTTGAGGAGCTTTCCGTCGAGCAGGGCCATGAAGAAGCGGTTCAGGTCGCTGGGCGTGGAGACGATCTGCCCCGCCGCCCAGCCCCACGAGGGGTCCAGCTCGGTGAAGTCCACCAGCGGCGCCCCGGGCTTCTCCGCGTGGTACGCCTTCGGGTGCTTGCCGCGGATGCGCTCCTCGCCCACTGCCGGGAAGTACGTGTCGCGCAGCCCCAGGCGGTCGATGACGCGGTGCTGGATCTGTTCGGCGAGCGGGCGTTTGCCGGCCTTCTCGATCAGCAGCCCGGCCAGCACGTAGTTGGTGTTGCTGTACGCCCAGTCGGTTCCGGGCGCGAACTGGGCCTTGTGCCGCAGTGCGATGTCGAGCAGCGTGCGCGGCTGGAAGTAGGTGTGCCGGTCCTTGCCCAGGACGTCGTCGACGAGGTACTCGGTGTAGTTGGGCAGGCCGCTGGTGTGGTTGAGGAGTTGGCGGACCGTGATCTTCCGGCCGTCGATGCCGTCGCCGCGCACCAGATCCGGCAGGTAGCGCTCGATGGGGGCGTCCAGGTCGACCTTGCCCTCGCCGACGAGTTGCAGGACGACGACGGCGGTGAACGTCTTGGTGTTGCTTCCGGCTCTCACCCGGCCGTCGACGGGGGCGGGTGCGCCGGTCCTCAGATCGCCCTTGCCGAAGGCGTAGTTGCGGGTGCGCCCGTCGCTGTCGACCGTGGAGGCGAGGGCGGCCGGGTACTTGTCCTTCTGGACGAGGTCCTGCAGGCCCTGACGGAAGGCGGAGTTCCGGGTGTCCGGCGCGGAGGGGGCCGGGGTCGCGGACGCGGGCAGGGTGCCGCCCACGGCGAGTGCGGCGGCGAGGGCGGCCACGGCGGCGATTCCGCGTCGGCGGCGGGAGGTGGACGGGGTGGACGGGACGAACGGGACGGACGGGGCCGACGGGGCGGACGCGGTGCCTGCGGGGTGTCGCGGGGAACGTACGGTCCGTACGGTCATGGAGAACGCCTCCGGAGTGCTGGGGGCCGCGGGTGGCGGCGGGACCCCTTCAGCCTCTCCGTTCAAGATCTACTGGCCCATCCGGCCAGCAGGTGCTTCCCGTTGGGGGTAGCTCCCCGCTGCGCAGGGGGGTCAGGTACACCACGGCCGCCGTGGTCCTAGGTCCAGCGGTACGCGCGGCCCGCGACCTGGGCCCGAGGTGCTCGCCGACGTCACCGCATAGCGTCCGGGACATGAAGATCAACGAGCAGCCCGCACCGCCCGCCGACGCACCCCGCACCCCCGAGCAGCGCAAGAAGGACGTACTGGCCCGCCTGGAGCGGGAGTCGGACATCTGGGTCGCCACCGCCGACCAGGAGGGCGTGCCGTGTCTGGTGCCGCTGTGGTTCCGGTGGGACGGGGAGGCGCTCTGGCTGGCCACCCGTACGACCAACCCCACCGGCCGGAACCTGCACGCGAGCGGACGCACCCGGCTGGCGTTCGGGCACACCCGGGACGTGGTGCTGATCGACGGCACGGTGGAGAGCTTCGGTGCGGAGGAGGTGCCGGCCGAGGCGGCGGAGGCGTTCGTCGAGCGCTGGAACTGGGACCCGCGCCGGTCGGCCGGATCGGCCAGGCCCTACGCGTACTACCGTGTGGTGCCCCAGGCGGTGCAGGCGTGGCACGAGGAGCACGAGCTGCGGGGGAGGCATCTGATGCGGGAGGGCGTGTGGGTGGTCTGAGGCACCGGGACCGCGGCTGGTGGCCGGCGGAACTCTCGGAGCGGCTGTACGTGGTGTGTCCGGGGTGCGGGGGAAGGGCCGCGGTGGTGTCGCGGCCCGGTTCGCCGGACCGGAGGTACTGCATCGATCTGCTGTTCATGCCCCGGCGGTTGGTGTGCGCCCGGTGCGGGGCGACGGCCGACTGGGAGGCGCCGGTGGAGGGCCGGGCGCTGGTCGGGGTGACGATGGGCGGCACCGAGGACCCGTACTTCGGGCGGCCGTTGTGGCTGCAGACGCGGTGTGCGGGGCGCGTGCTGTGGGCGTACAACGAAGAGCACGTGGCGGTGCTGGCCGACTACGTCGGCGCGCGGTTGCGGGAGCGGGGCCGGTCGAGTTCCACGGGCGCGATGATTCCGCGCCTCCCGGCCTGGCTGAAGCGTGCGGAGAACCGCCCGGAGGTGCTGGCGGGCCTGGAGCGGCTGCGCGCCCTCGCGGGCCGGTCGGCTGCCGGGGAGCGGTCGGATGCGGCATACGTACAGGGAGAGCGGGCCCGGGAGCAGCGGAACGTGTACTTCCGGGGCGGTCCTTACTAGGGGACGAGGGGATGTGGGGCCAAGGCTGCGGGGTGGGCCGTCGGAGGGTGTCGGAATCTGCATGCTTGACGTCATTGCCGACATGGAGGGACGTCCGTAGCGTTGTTGACGCAGCCCACCGCACCACGGTGAGCGACAGAATCCGGCACGAACCCCACGAGGTGGTACTCCCATGGCTACGACGACCCTGCGGCAGCTCAACGGCTTCGACGAGACGCCCGCTTCGCTCGCCGACGCGACGCTGATCCTGATCGACTACCAGAACACCTACGTCGGCGGCGTGATGGAGCTCGACGGCTGGCAGGCCGCCCTCGACGCCGCCGAGTCGCTGCTGGCCCGGGCGCGGGCGGCCGGTGCGAAGGTCGTCCACGTCATCAACGACGGTGGCGAGGGCACCCCGTACGACATCCGCCAGGAGATCGGGCAGATCCACCCGAAGGTCGCCCCGGTCGACGGCGAGCCGGTCGTCGTGAAGAGCGTCCCGAACGGATTCGTCGGCACCGACCTGGACAAGCACGTCGACGCGGCGGGCAACGAGAACGTCATCATCGCCGGGTTCATGACGCACATGTGCGTCCTGTTCACCACCCAGGGCGCGTTCCTGCGCGGCAACCGTCCCACGGTCGTCGCCGACGCCTCCGCGACGCGACCGCTGCCGTCGGTGCTCGGCGAGGTGCCCACCGCCGAGGTCCACCGGGGCGCGCTCGCGACCATCAGCGACCTGTACGGGGTCGTCGTGGCGTCCGAGAAGGACCTGGTCTGACGGAGAAGATCCCGTCCTGGGTCTGCTGACCCTTCGCCGTCGGCCGGGCGAAGGGTTCGGACGGGGTCGAGGTGGCGACGTACGCGAGGCCGTCGTACGTGTCGGTCAGGACGACCGGGGTGTGGTGCAGCTGGTAGGTCCAGCGGGGGACCAGCGCGCCGAAGCTCCGGTGGGGGTGGGGGACGGCGGCCCAGGCCCGGACCGGTTCGGGGGCCGTGCGCAGGTCCAGGAAGTGGTCGGCGGGGGTCGCCGCGGCGAGCTGGGCCTCCACGGTGCCGGGGGCGGGCGGGCCGAGGGGGTGCGTGGGGACTTTCGGGTCGGGGGAGTTGCCGGTGGTACGGGAGTTGCGGGCGTTACGGGTCCGG
The DNA here is from genome assembly GCF_044744005.1 of Streptomyces sp. NPDC087440. Lineage (NCBI taxonomy): Bacteria > Bacillati > Actinomycetota > Actinomycetes > Kitasatosporales > Streptomycetaceae > Streptomyces > Streptomyces sp. NPDC087440. The sequence continues at coordinate 681,221 of NZ_JBIUXN010000001.1, forward strand.
GCGCGCCGTCCCTGCCAGGGCCCCGGCAGGGTCCGGCGGGCGCGGAAGGCGCCGCTGCCGAAGAGGAGCGCCAGGGCGTAGTAGGCGTCGCCGTGCCGGTCGCGGAGGTGGCTACCCAGGGGACGGACCGCGGCGCCGTAACGGGTGGTGCCGATGTGTCCGTTGTGGGCCCAGAGGGCGATCTTCGCGGCCGGGGCGTCGGACAGTTCGGCCTCCAGGGCGTCGGCCATGTACCGGTCGCGGGCGGCGAAGAGGGTCTGCTCGGGGTCGGTGTGCTGCCGGGGGCGGGTGACCAGGTCGGCGGCGCGGACCAGGCGGGCGGCGTGGCGGACGGGGTGGTGGTCGGCGTCGCTGTCGGTGTCGTACGGGCGGACGAGGTCGGCGAGTTCCTCGGCCTGCCGCATCAGGCGTTGCGCGGGGTCGGGGCGCGAGCCGGGCTGTGCCCCGTCGAGGACCCGGAGGTCCGTGAGGAGCGCGGCGGCCCGGGAAGGGTCCGGCAGGCGGGGCAGCAAGGCCCCGAGCGCGGTGAGGGAGGGGCCGCACTGCTGCGGGTCGATGCCGAGGAAGCGGACCTGCTCGGACGCGGGACGCCCGGAGTTGTACGTACGCATCCACGTGACCATCGACAGGACTTCGCGCGTCCGCCAGGTCCAGAAGCCGAGCCCGGCGACGGCTTCCGCCGCGCTTCCGACGCCGTGCCGGACGTACGCGTCGACGGCCGGGGCGGCGGACTCACTGGCCTCCATCGCGAGGGCGGTGTACCCCAATTCCGCTACCAGGAAGGCGAGGAGACGGTGCTTCAGCTGGAAGAACTCCCGTGTGCCGTGCGTGGCCTCGCCGAGGCCGACGATCCGTACGCCGTCGAGGACCCGGCGCAGCGGCTGGAGATCGGCGGTGGGCGCGTCGGCGGTCAGGGATCGCAGGGGGACGGCCGCTCGGGCCAGCGAGCGCGTCGGTTGGGGTAAGGGGGCGTCCGAGGAAGGCGTGCGCATGTCAGGGGACGGTAGTCGTTCGGGTGGCGGCGCGGGGATCTTGGCGCGAACGCGGGGCGGGATGTCCTAGCGTCGCCCGCATGAACGCCGTGGGCAGTGCCGATACCCGGTTGATCGTCCTGCGGGGCAACTCCGCCTCGGGGAAGTCCTCGGTCGCCGCCGAGATCCGCCGACGGTACGGGCGAGGGCTCGCCGTCGTCGGGCAGGACAACCTGCGCCGCGACGTACTGCGGGAACGCGACGTTCCGGGCGGGGCGAACATCGGGCTCATCGACGCCGTCGCCCGCTATGCGCTCGACCACGGCTTCCACACGGTGGTGGAAGGCATCCTGTACGCCGACCGCTACGGCGCGATGCTGGACGCGCTGCGGCGTGACCACCGCGGGGTGACGTGCATGTACTACTTCGACGTGCCGTACGAGGAGACCCTGCGGCGGCACGGGACGAAGCCGCCGATGGAGGGGGTCGGGGACCAGCAGCTCCGGGAGTGGTACAGGGCTTCGGACCTGCTTCCCGGGGGGTGCGAGGCGGTGGTCCCGGGGTCCAGCAGTCTCGCGGAGACGGCGGGGCGGGTGATGGCGGAGGTCTTCGGGCGGGGGTAGCCGGGGTTCGGTCGTTCCGGGCTGATTCCCCCCCGCCCTCGACTCCCCGACTCCTCTAACCCTCCCCGCGCGCGCAGTTGCGGGCGAAGGTGAGGGAGCGGTCGAAGACGGCTTCCACCGTCGCGTCCGGGGCGCCGTGCCAGCCGTGGCCGGCGCCAGGGACGGTCCACAGGTCGACGGGGGAGGCCGATGTGTCGCGGAGGGCCGCCGCCAGGGACGTGCTGTGCGAGCAGTCGACCATCGTGTCCGCCTCGCCGTGGATCAGGAGGAAGGGCGGCGCCAAGGGGTGCACGCGGGAGAGCGGGCTCGCCTCGCGGGCGCGGTCCGGGGTCGTGGCCGGGGGGCCGCCCAGCAGCAGTGCCTCCGGTGTCGCCGGATTCTGCGGGGTGAACGGGCCGCGTGCCGAGGTCAGGTCGCTCGGGCCGTACCAGACCACCGCCCCCGCGAGTCCCGGCGCGGTCAGGGCCAGCAGCGAGGCGAGGTGGCCGCCCGCCGACTCGCCCCACACCACCGTCCGGCCCGTGTCGACGCCCAACTCCGCGCCGCGCAGCGTGAGCCAGCGCAGGGCGGCGTGCAGGTCGTGGAGCGGGGCGGGGAACGTGGCCTCGCCGCTGAGCCGGTAGTCCGCGCAGGCCACCGCGAAGCCCGCCGCCGCGATGCGGGCGAAGGGTCCCGGGGACCAGCCGCGGGTACGGAAGCCCATGTCGTCGCGCCGCCCGCGCCGCCACGCACCGCCGTGGAGGAAGAGGACGAGGGGCGCGGGGGAGGGCGTCATGGGGAGCCAGAGGTCGAGTTCGAGGGGGCGGCCGCCGGGGACTTCGGCGTACGGGACGCCGCGCAACACTCGTGCGGAGGCGGGGGTTTCGGGGAGGGGGGCTCGGTCGGGGTGCGGGGCGACGATCAGTTCCCGTACGGACAGCTCCTGGACGGACAGCTCCCGTACGGATCGTTCCCGTACGGACAGTTCACGTACGGGAGGATCGGGCGTCACCGGGTCCGCCACTCGTGGTCGCGCAGGAAGCGCACGTCGAACTGCTCCGGCACGGTGCCGAACTTGTGCGGCTCGGGGATCACCGGCTCGCGCGGCAGGCCGAGCGCCTCCGACGGTGCGCCGAGGGTCTCGAAGAAGCGCTCGAAGGTGCCGCCGGGCCCGGCGGCGACACCGACGACCTGGCTGTGGTTGCGCTCCATGCGGTACGCGTGCTTGCAGTTCTTCGGTACGAAGCCGAAGTCGCCCGGCGTGAGCAGCTTCTCCTGCTGGACGCCCTCGGTGTCCTCGACGAACAGCCGTACCGCGCCCTGCGTGATGTAGAAGACCTCGTGCGTGTCGGCATGCAGGTGTGCCGGGATGATGTCGCCCTTCGGGCCTTCCACGGTGAAGAAGTTGAAGGTGTTCTCGGTCTGCTCGCCGCCCGCGTAGACCGTGATCAGGTCGCCGAAGAGGTGCGCGCGGTCGCCCTCGCCCTTCTCGATGAAGTACGGCTTTGTGGGGTCGGCGGGTATGCGGGAGGCGCTGCGGTAGCGGGTGGCGTACTCGATGGTCATGCGGACCTCATGTGTCGTCTTGTCTCGCCCGGCGGTCATGGAATGTCAGGCAGCCTGACATAGAGGTCGGGGAAGGGGCAAGCCGTACGAGGGAAGGTTCGTGGGCGCGGATACGATTCCGGTCCCGCCCGCGCTCACCCGAGGAACCGACGCAGACCATGCCCCCGACCACGCCCCCGGCCCGCCGTCACGGCATTCCGCACCTGCTCAGCGATGCCCGGCGCTGGTTCGAGGAGGGGTTGCTGGCCGCGTTGGCGGAGGCGGGGGTCGCGCCGGTCTCGCCGACGCAGGTGCAGTTGTTCGCCGTGCTCGACGAGGACGGCACCACGGTCTCGGAGCTGGCCCGGCGGATGGGGGTCACCCGGCAGACCGCCCACCAGGCGGTGCACGGGCTGATCGCGGCCGGGCTGCTCGAACAGCTCCCCGACCCCGCGTCCGCCCGGCAGCGTCTGGTCCGGCGTACCGAGGAGGGGGAGCGCACGCACCGGCAGGCCGAGGCCGTCCTCGCCCGGCTGGAGCGCGAACTCGCGGACCGGATCGGCACGGAGACGGTCACCGCGCTGCGGGCGGCGCTGGAAGCGGACTGGGGGAGTCCGCTCTAGAGGCGCTCCAGGGGCCGGGGGAGGCTTAGGTCTGCGGGGGCTGCGCGTCGCTCAAGGCGTTCAGCGCGCGCAGGAAGCCGCGGCGGTCGGCTGCCGGGAGCGCGGCGAGCCTGCGGTCCTCGCCCGCGCGGATTTCCGTACGTACGGAACGGAGCACCCCGCGCCCCTCCTCCGTGATCGACAGCAGCCGCACGCGGCGGTCGGCCGGGTCCGGCAGGCGTGAGATGAGCCCGGCCTCCTGGAGCTTGTCCAGGGTGGAGATGATGCGCGTCTTGTCCGCGCCGATGACCTCGCACAGCGCCGCCTGCGTGCGCACCGGGCCGTCGCCGAGTGCGCCCAGCACCACATAGCCCCACATGGTGAGGCCGTGGGCGGCGAGGACCGGTAGCTCCGCCTTGACGAGGGAGTTGAGCAGCGGCTGGAGCATGGCGGCGAGGTCGCGGCTCCGGAGGTCGTCGGTCATGGGCGCATGGTAGTCGTTGACAGATGGTGGGTGGTGGTAGATCGTAAGCGTATGCGTACGAATGAGGAGCTCATCGCGCGGGATGCCGAGGCCGTACGAGTGAGCCTTGAGGTGGTGTCCGGGGTGCGCGCGGCGGACCTCGGCCGACCGACCCCGTGCGCGGAGTGGACGCTGCGCGACCTGCTGGCCCACATGACCGCGCAGCACGAGGGGTTCGCGGCGGCGGCGCGGGGAGAGGGCGGGGCGGAGGTGTGGCGGCCGCGGGCGGACGTGAGTGATCCCGTCGGGGCGTACGAGGCCGCGGCGGGGCGGGTGCTGGCGGCCTTCGCGGAACCGGGTGTGCTCGGACGGCCGTTCCTGCTGCCGGAGATCCACCCCGAGCGGGCCCTTCCCGGCGCGCGCGGTGGGTTTCCACCTGGTCGACTACGTGGTGCACGCGTGGGACGTGGCGCGGAGCCTGGGGGTCGGGGTGGAGTTCGGGGACGAGGTGCTCGGTGCCGCGCTTGCCGTGGCCCGGAAGGTGCCCGAGGGTGACGCCCGGACGGCGCCCGGCGCGGCCTTCGCGCCCCGGGTCGCGTATGCGTCGGCGGGCGGCACGGCTCTGGGCGAGATCCTGGCGCTCCTCGGGCGGGACCCCGGTCGTGATCTTTGAGCCCGCGAGCCGATTTATCCCGGGCTGACCGGGTACGCGTCCAGGATGACCACCTACGTCGTCACCCTTCCCGGCACGCTCCTCGACAAGCTCACGCCGGCCGCCCGGGCCGTGCTGCTGCGCGAGTTGAGCCCTGCGGACCCCCGGCACACCGCGCTCGGCGAGGCGGAGGAGCTCGACCGGCTGACCCTGGACGAGGAGAACTCCACGTTCGTCATCCGGCTGGAGGTGCAGGCGGCGACCAGCGGGGAGGCGGAGTTGGAGGCGCGCCGGATCGCCGAGACGGCGCTGCGGTCGGCAGGTCTGGACGAGAAGGCGGCACCGATCGGGCCCGCGGCGATTTCCGGGATCGACACGGAGTGAGAGGTCGCGGGGTGCATGGGGCGCACGGAGCGCACGGGGCGCACGGGGCGCGCCTGGGGTGAGGGCGCCGGGCGCCCTCACGCGTCGAGGGCGGGACCGCCGGGCACCCCGCCTCGCCGCCCGCTCCCGCACCGCCCCCCCGCCCAAAGCACCCCCTGCACGGCTATGGGAACCTGCGCACCCCCGCGCTACCCTCCGCCGCATGATTCCCACGGTCGTCTGGGGCACGGGGAACGTCGGCCGCGCGGCCATCCGCGCCGTCGACGCACACCCGGAGCTGGAACTCACCGCCGTACTCGTCCACGACCCGGCCAAGGTCGGGCGCGATGCGGGTCAACTCGCCGGTCTTGAGCGGGAGCTGGGGGTGCGCGCGGTCGCCGACGTCGATGCCGTGCTGGCCGCCCGGCCCCGTGCGGTCGTCTACGCGGCCTCCGGCGACATGCGCCCCGACGACGCCCACGCGGACGTCGCCAGGGCGCTGCGTGCCGGAGCGGTCGTCGTGACGCCCGCGCTGTACGCCCTCTACGATCCGCCGAGCGCCCCGCCCGAACTGATCAAGCCCCTCCAGGAGGCCGCCGAGGCCGGTGGCGGCTCGCTCTTCGTCTCCGGGGTCGACCCCGGCTGGGGCAACGACGTGCTGCCGCTGCTCATCAGCGGGCTCGGGAGCAGGCTCGACGCCGTGCGCTGTCAGGAGATCTTCGACTACTCGACGTACGACCAGCCGGAAGCGGTCCGCGACCTGATCGGCATGGGGCATCCGCTGGACTACGTCGCGCCGATGCTGATGGAGACCGTGCCGACCATGGTGTGGGGCGGTCAACTGCGCCTCATGGCACGGGCATTGGGCGTCGAGATCGAGGAGATACGGGAGACCATGGAGCGGCGGCCGCTGGAGCGGACCGTCACCACGCGCACCATGGGCGAGTTCGGGGCGGGTACACAGGGAGCCGTCCGCTTCAAGGTGCAGGGGATCGTGGACGGTGCGCCGAGGCTGGTGATCGAGCACATCACGCGCATCCACCCCTCCTGCGCGCCCGACTGGCCCGCGCCGCCCGACGGGACCGGAGCGCACCGGGTGATCGTCGAGGGGCGGCCGCGCATCGAGGTCACCGTCGAGGCGAGCGACGAGGACGAGAACCGTTCGGCGGGCGGCAACGCCACGGCGGTGGGGCGGCTGGTGAACGCCATCGACTGGCTGGTCGGGGCGCCCGCCGGGATCTACGACGCACTGGATGTGCCTCTGCGTGCGGCGCGGGGGCGGCTGGGAAGGGGCTCGGCGTGAGCGGCATCGAGATCGACGTACCGCAGGGCAAGGACCCGATCGAGTACGTGTGGGGTGACATGGTGCCCGGGATCGGGCCCGCCGCGGCGAACTTCTCGCTGGCCGTGTACTCCCACACGACGCTCGGGCTCCGGGAGTTCGAGGCGGCGCGGCTGAGGATCGCGCAGGTCAACGGGTGCATGTTCTGTCTGGACTGGCGCACGGAGCGGGACGGGGAGAAGGTCGAGGAGGAGTTCGCGGCGGCGGTCGAGGAGTGGCGGACGGCCGACGCGCACGTGCTGGACGAGCGGACGCGGCTGGCGGCGGAGTACGCGGAGCGGTACGCGCTCGACCACCACGGTCTCGACGAGGAGTTCTGGGGGCGGATGGCGGGGAGCTACACGCAGGCGGAGATCGTCGAGCTGACCATGTGCCTGGGGTCGTGGCTGGCGTTCGGACGGCTCAACCGGGTGCTGGGGCTGGACGCGAGGTGCGTGCTGCCGGGCCACTAGGACTGGCGGGCCACCAGGGCTGCCGGGCCACTAGGACTGGCGGGCCACCAGGGCTGCCGGGCCACTAGGACTGCCGAGTCACCATGGCTGCCGGGTCACAGGGCTGCCAGGCCACTGACCGACGGGCGGCGGGGTTCCGTGGCGGATGGCTCTACGCTGAGCGGCGGAGCCGGTGGGATGCCGGGAGGTGGCGGGGGAAGGCGAAGTGGCGCGTGGGCGAGCGAGGGGTTCCCAAGTATCTGCAGGTCAAGGCCGCGCTGTTGACCTGGATCGATGATCTGGAGCCGGGGGCGGCCCTGCCCTCCGAGGTCGAGCTCGCGCATGACTTCGCCGTGTCACGGGTGACCATGCGGCGGGCGACCACCGAACTGATCCTGGAGGGCCGGCTGACCCGCAGCCAGGGGAAGGTGACGCGGGTCGTCGGCGAGAAGATCCGCATTCCGGTGATGCTGGGGCGCGGGCACACCGAGCAGATGCGGGCCGGCGGGTACGAGGTGAGCCGCGAGGTCCTCGACCACGGGGTGGCCGCGGCCGACCGGCGGGTGGCCCGGGAGCTCCACGTGGCCCCCGGCGCCGAGGTGTTCGCCCTGCGCCGCCGGGTCGTGGCGCAGGGCATGCCCATCGGGCTGGAGACCACGTACCTCGCACGGGCCGCCGACTTCGCCGCGCTCGGTGCGCAGGAGCTGGCCGGGTCGACGTACGCACGCCTCACCGGACCGCTCGGCGTGCGGCTGGCCCGTACCACCGAACGCGTCGAGACCACCCCGATCCCGCTGGAGGCCGCCCAGGCGCTGGACGCGTCGAGCGAGGTCACGGCGTTGGTGGTGCACCGGGTGACGGTGGACGCGGACGACCGCCCCGTCGAGTACTCGCACGTCCTCTACCGGGGCGACCGGATCACGCTCAGCTACACGCTCGGGGAGTAGGAGGCTTCGGCCGCCGACGCCAGCCCCGTGGCGGCGAGGACCGCGTCCACCGTCTCCTCGACCGTCAGCGTCGCGTTGTCGACCCAGACGCCCTGCCCGCCGAGTTCCGTACGCATCGCCTCGTCCAGCGGTGACCAGTCGACGTCCAGCACCTTCGGCCGCGACAGGTTCCGCTGCCACGCCACCGTCGGGCCGGGGGCCAGGAAGACGACGTGCAGCGGTACGGACGTCAGCGCGGCGCGGTAGAAGTCGAGGTGGGTGCGGCGGACCACCACGTCGTCGAGCACCGGCAGGAAACCGGCCCGCGCGAAACTGTCCGCCAGCAGGCAGGCGTTGCGGGCCCGCAGGAAGATCTGCCGGTCGGCCTCCGGGTTCGGGGTCGGCGAGGGGTACTGCCCGCCGCTGACGACCATCTCCTGGAGCGCGTCCACCTCGACGTGGGCCGCCGCCTCGAACCGTGCGGCCAGTGCGGCGGCCACCGTGGACTTGCCGCTGCCGGGTATGCCGGACAGCAGGACGGCTCCGGCCGCCGGTGCGCGGTCGATGGGGGTGGGGTCCAGGCTCATGGGGCCTCCGGCTCCGTGCAGAAACGATCAAGGTGAGGAGAGCGTACGGGCTCCCTCCGGTTCGCTCTCGACGCGGATGTCGAAGACGTAGGGGGACGGGGAGTAGGTCGCGGGGCGGTCCGAGCAGTCGGGCAGGAGGATGCCGGTGACCTGCGTGTGGGGCGGGAGCGGGACGGTGATCCGGTAGAGGTGGAGGGTGCCGTCCTGGCCCTGGGCGGATGCGGCCACGGGGTGGGGGGAGTCGACGGCGGCCGTGTCCCAGGCGGGGATGTGGAGGTCGAAGGGGTGGCGGGTGCCGTCCGCGAGGAGTACGGCGCCGGGGCCGCCGCCGGGGTAGAAGGCGCTGCCCGCGAGGAGGGTGAGGGCGGACCCCGTACCGCTGAGGCGGATGGCCTGGCCGCCGCAGAGGATGGCGTCGCCGAAGGGCTCGCGTGCTGCCGGCCGGAGTTCCGGGGGCCAGCTGCGTCCGCCGCCGTCCGCACCGCCCTCCGTGCGGGCGGGGGCGGTGGGGGCCGTCGCGGTCCAGAACTTGGCGACGGACGGGTCGGCGTACGGGACGGCGATCACGGTTTCCGCGTACGTTCCGCCGCCGGGCCAGCGGGCCTCGGCCGTCAGCCAGGAGGGGGTGCGGGCGGCGTCCGCCGGGACCGCGACCAGCCAGCGGCCCGGGGCCAGCGGTACCGAGGGCCAGTCCAGTTCGCTGTCCAGGTGCCAGGTGGTGCCGGGCGGCAGCTCGCCGTGGGCGGTTGCCGTGACCAGGACGTCCGTGCCCGGCTCGGGCAGGGCGGTGTCCGTCGTCAGGGTGAGGGACGGGAGACGGCCGGGGCTCACCCGTACGCCGTCGACGGCGAACCACCCCGAACCGGTCGTCGTCAGCCGCCAGTGCAGGCGCAGGGTGCGGGCGCCCGGAGGCACGTCGACGTGCAGGCGGAAGGGGCGGGCGACGGCGTCCGTGCCATGGTTCGCGGTGCTGGGGGACGGGCCGAAGCGCAGGAGGCCGAGCTCCGGGCCGTCGTCGAAGGTGGCGGTGAGGGTGGCCCGGCCGTCCCCGTGCTGGCGGTAGTGGGCGATGAAGTCGACGGTGAGGGTGGGGATGTGATCTGTTTCGTACGTCTCCGAGGTGAGCGTCGCGTCGAAGGGTGCGCCGTGTTGCCCGTCGCCGCGCCCCCGCCACAGGGCGGCGTCCGCGACCGCGAAGACGCCGCGCGCGCGGACGAAGGTCTCCCGGCCCCGGGCCCGCGCCCGGTCCTGGGCCGTCCAGTGCGGGTCGGTGGTGAAGCGCCACCCCGACCATTCCTCCCGGTGCCCTTCGCCGTCGGGGTGTGCGGTGTGCGTCGTCCACCCCTGCGGCGGGGTCGGGGTCGCGCCACCGCAGGTGCCGAGGGGGATCAGGAGGGGTTCGTAGGCGGGGGAGAGGTCGGGGAGGAGGGTGTCGAAGGGGTCGGTGGGCTGCGGCTGTTGGACGGGGCGGCCGTCCAGGCCCCAGGCCGGATCGAGGGGAACGCCCAGGTGGTGCAGGGCGGTGGGGGCCACGTCGACGGTGCGGACGTCGGGGCGGGAGGAGCCGGGAGCGATGCCCGCGCCGTGGGCGATCAGGCACCAGCCGCGCTCGGCAGGGGAGGGCCCGTTGTGGACGTCGCCGATGTCCTGGTGGCCGTGGTCGTTGGTGACCAGGATCAGCCAGTCCTCGGCGGCGTACGTCGGGCGGGCGCGGACGGTGTCGAGGAGGCGGCCGACCGCGCGGTCCACGGCGGCGAGGCTGTGCGCGTACCGGGGGAGGGACGCACCGCCCGCGTGACCGGCCAGGTCCAGGCTGCCGAAGTGGACAAAGAGGAGGTCGGGGGAGTGCGCGCCGAGGATCTCCGCCGCCAGCTCGGCGAGTTCGGCGTCCGCCGCGTCGGGGTCGTCGGTGTCGCAGTCGTAGCCGATGCGCAGGTCGAGGGCGCCGGAGAGGATCGGCCCGCCGTACCACTCCGCGCGGTGGAAGGCGGTCCAGCAGGTGAGGGCGGCGGTGGAGTGCCGGGGGTCGTGCTGCTTGAGCCGGGTGAGGAGGTCGGGGAAGCGGTGGGCCCGGCGGGAGACGAGGTTGCCGTCGCGGACCGTGTTGCGGTCGGGCCAGACGCCGGAGAGGACGGTGGCCCAGCCGGAGCCGGAGCCGGTGACTCCGGCGGGGGAGCAGTAGAGGGGGGAGACGGCGAACATGCCCTCCTGGGCGAGGTGGTGGAGGTGGGGTGCGTGGGGGACGTGGTCGGGGCGGAGACCGTCGAGGCCGAGGAGGAGGACCTTGCGGGGGGTGATGCCGGGGGGCAGGGAGGGGGTGGGGCGGGGGGCGGCGAGGGGGATGGCGGGGGTGGAGGGGTAGGCGGGGCGGGGTGTCATGGGGCGTCCTGGGAAGGGGGAGGGCGGCCCCGTCGCCCGAGGGGGCTCAAGGGAAGCAGGGGAGGGCCGAACCGGCGGCCAGGGGGTGGGAGATGCGGAGGGTCAGGCCGGTTGGGCGGCGGGGGAGGGCGTGGCGGAGGCGGAAGCCTGCGGGGAGGCGCCCCCGATGGAGAGGGAGGTGTCGGGGTCGAAGAAGTGGAGTTCGTCCAGGTCCACGCGGAGCGCGGCGGTGTCCCCGTCACGCAGGCGCGTGCGCTGGTGGACGGTGGCGGTGAGCGTCGCCCCCGCCCCCATGGGGTCGTCCTCGACCGTCGCCGAGTCGTCCAGGACGAGCCGGGTCCAGTCCGCCCCCGGCACCGGGTTGACCAGGAGGGAGACCTCCCGCCCGAGGTCCTCCCGGAGCCGCACCTCGGCCCGCAGCAGATCCCCGTCCCGGCCCGGCCCCGCGTACTCCGCGTCCTGGAGGTGTTCGGGGCGGATGCCGACCACGACCTCCCGGTCCGCGTAGGAGGGCAGGTCCGGGCGGCGCGCCAGCACCTGTGGGGTGACCGCCAGCCGGGATGTGCCGAGCGCCACCGCCAGGCCCTCCCCGTCCCGGACGAGGCGGGCCCGTACCAGATTCATCGGCGGCGCCCCGATGAAGCTCGCCACGAAGAGGTCGGCCGGGGCGTCGTACAACGACGTGGGCGAGCCGACCTGCCGGATGCGGCCCTTGCTCATCACCACGACCTGGTCGCCCATGGTCATGGCCTCGGTCTGGTCGTGCGTGACGTACAGGGTGGTCGTCCCGGTCCGCCGCTGGATGAGCGAGATCTCCGCCCGCATCTGGACCCGCAGCTTCGCGTCCAGGTTGGAGAGCGGTTCGTCCATCAGGAAGGCCTCGGGGGAGCGGACGATGGCCCGTCCCATCGCGACCCGCTGGCGCTGGCCGCCGGAGAGGTTGGCCGGGCGGCGGTCGAGGAAGGGGGTGAGGCCCAGGATCTCCGCCGCCTCGCGCGTGCGCCGTTCGCGTTCCGGCTTGGGGACCTTGCGGGCGCGCATCCCGAAGGCGATGTTGTCGGCGACCGTCATGTGCGGGTAGAGCGCGTAGTTCTGGAAGACCATCGCGAGGTTGCGGTCGGCGGCGGCCTTCTTGTTGACGGGGGTGCCACCGATCCGGACCTCGCCGCCGGTGATCTCCTCCAGGCCCGCCACCATCCGCAGCAGGGTCGACTTTCCGCAGCCGGACGGGCCGACGAGGACGGTGAAGGAACCGTCGGGGACGGACAGGTCGATGCCGGTGACGGCGTTGGTGCCGTCCGGGTAGGTCTTGACGACGTCCCGCAGTTCTATCGCGCTCATGAAGAGGACACCTCACAGTCGGTCAGGGATACGGGAGTCACTTGCCGCTGCCCAGCGTCAGACCCTCGATGATCTTGTTGGAGAGCCACGCGTACAGGACGAGGAGCGGCAGCAGGGAGATGACCACCCCGGCGAACAGCGCGGTCCAGTTGGTGTTGTAGCGCATGTTCCCGTAGAGGTTCAGCAGGCCGATCGTCAGCGTGTACTTCTTGTCGTCGCCCAGGAAGGTCAGCGCGATCAGGAACTCGTTCCACAGCCCGATCGCCGTGATGATCGCGGCCGTCGACAGGCCGGGCCTGGCCAGCGGCAGCATCACGGTGAAGAAGGTCCGCAGCGTCTTCGAGCCGTCCATCGCCGCCGCCTCCTCCAGCTCGCCCGGCAGCGACCGGAAGAAGCTGACCAGCAGGAAGGTGGTGAAGGGGATGTTCATGCCGACGTAGATGAGGATGACGCCCCAGAGGCTGTTGATCATCCCGATCCTGCTGTACGCCAGGTAGATCGGTACGAAGAGGACCTGCACCGGCACCCCGACGGCCGCCGCCAGGACGAAGGTCAGCGCCCCCGAGCCCCGGAACTTCCACCGGGCCAGCGCGTACGCGCACGGTGCCGACACCGCCACCACCAGCATCGTCGAGACCGACACGACGAAGACGGTGTTGAGGAAGGCGTCCTTGAGGTTGAAGAGCTGTACGGCGTCCACGTACGACTGCACGCGCGGCGAGGCCGGCACCGACCACGGGCTGGTGAAGACGGTCGCCTCGTCCTTGAAGGACGCCACCACCAGCCACAGCCCGAGGACCAGGGTGCCCACCACCCACACCCATACGAACAGGCGGCCCGCGAAGAAGGCGACGTCCGTCACCGAGCGGCGGGCCCGCGAGCGCGGACCCTCGCGGGCGGGGCCTCGTACGGCATGAACGGGCTTGTCCGTCAGGGTGGTCGACACGCTCGCCTCGGTCTCCTTCGTGAGTGCTGTGAGTGCCGTGTGCGGCCGCATCAGAACTGCACCGCCTCACGCCGGAAGACCCGCCTGATCAGCGCCACGCTCACCGCGACCAGCAGCATCAGCATCACGGCGATCGCACAGCCGTAGCCGTAGCTCAGGGAGCCGTTCAGCGGGTCGAAGGTCTCCAGGTAGAGATAGATGGCGGGGGTCCAGGTGCGCTTGTCGGGGGTGGCTCCGGCTCCGGAGAAGGCGAAGATGAAGCCGAAGGTGTTGATCGCGCCGATCACCCACAGGACGGCGGCCGTGCCGATGACGTCCCAGGTCATGGGGATGGTCACGCGGACGAACTGGTGCCAGCGGGAGGCGCCTTCCAGCTCCGCCGCCTCGTAGTAGTGCGCGGGGATGCGGTCCACGCCCGCGCACAGCAGCGTCGTGTAGAAGCCGGTGCTCAGCCAGATCAGGCCGATCACCACGCTGGTGAAGATCCAGTCGGGGCCGAGCCAGACCCGCTTCAGCGCGCCCGCCCCCACCAGGTCGAGGAGGCTGTTGAGCAGCCCGGTCTGCGGGTTGAGCAGGACGCCCCACAGGATGGCGAGCGCCACCGGGATGACGATGTACGGGGCGAACATGACGGCCCGCGCGAACCGCTTGAACCGCATCTCGCGCAGGATCGTCATGAACAGGAAGCTGATCGCGAAGACCGCGGCGCCCCCGATGAAGAGGATCTTCAGCATCACCCAGAAGGTGTCGATGAAGTACGGGTCCTTCAGCAGCCGGGTGTAGTTGGCGAGGCCGATGAATCTGCTGTCCTCGTCGACGCCCTGTTCGTCGGTGAGCGAGACCCACAGGGTCGCGACCACCGGGGCGCCGAAGAACACGGCCAGCCAGAGCACCGCCGGCCCGACGAACAGCAGGGTCGTCCATCGGCTTCGTTGCACGGGGTGAATCCCTTCTTCAGTAGTTCCGTGGGATCAGCGGCAGTTCCGTGGGATCAGCGCTGCGTCGCCCAGAACTCCTTGGACGCCTTCGCCAGCTTGTCCAGGAAGTCCGCGGTGGACTGCTTGCCCACGGACTTGAAGAAGTCGCCGTACACCGGGTCGACGACCTTGGTGATGTAGTCGGCCGGCGCGGTGCGCTCCAGGTTGCCCAGGCGCGGCATCACCTTCGGGTTCTTCGCCAGCAGCGCCGTGACGTCCGCGAGCAGCGCGGGCGGGGTGACGTCGGTGCGCGGGGTGAGCGTCTTCGCGGTGTCCGAGAAGCCCTGCATCGTCGCCTTGCCGTACAGGTGGGCCAGGAACTTCTTCGCGGCGTCCTTGTGCTTGGCCGCCTGCGGCACCACCCAGGACGTGGTGTCGGCCTCCACCAGGTCGTCGCCGGGGCCGCCCACGTTCGGGAACGGGGTGTAGCGGATCTCCGCGTCGGCCGCCCGGACCTTGTCGGTCTCCTTCGGCATCCAGGAGAAGTTCAGCGCGTACCCGCCCTTGCCCTGCGCCCACGCGTTCTGCGCGGCGGGGAAGGTGGTGCCCTCGTACCCCTTGTTGAGGGCTCCTGCCGAGGTCAGGGCGCGGACCTGGTCGGCGGCCTGCTGATAGACCTCGCCCTTCCAGGCCTCGCCGGACTTGTCGGTGGCGGCCTTGGCCATCGCGTCGGGGCCGCCGTAGCGGGCCACCAGGTTGACGAACCAGAAGAAGTTGTAGCCCGCGACCGAACCGTCCTGCTGGACCAGCGGCTGCCCGTCGGCCTTGAACCTGGCCGCCTGGGCGGTGAACTCGGGCCACTGGGCCGGGGGCTTGAGGCCGCGCGAGGCGAGCTGCTTCTCCTGGTACCACAGGCCGCCGACCACGTATTCGTACGGTGCCGCGTACGCCTTGCCCTCGGCGGTGTTGAGGGTCTTCAGCCCGTCCGGGACCACCTCGCCGACGGTCTTCGTCTCGCCGGGGATCTTCATGGCGTACAGGTCGTCGAGGGGTTCCAGCTTGAACTGCTTGAGGCGCATGGTGCCGCCCTCGACGATGTCGGGCGCGTTGCGGGCCTTGATCTGGTTGAGGATCTTGGCGTCGTTGTTGCGGCCCGCGTAGGTGGCCTTGACCTTGATGCCGGGGTTGGCCTTCTCGAAGGCGGTGATGGCCTTGTTGATGACCTGGGCCTCGGGGTCCTGCGGGTTCCACTGCGAGACGTAGTCGACGGTCGTGCCGCCGCCGTCCGAGCCCGTCCCCCCGCCGCACGCGGTGAGGGAGGCGGCCAGGGCGGCCGTGGTCAGCGCGGCCAGGGCGGTGCGGCGGCGGACGGTGAACAACGGGGTGCGCGAGGGGGACATGGGCTGCCCTTCGAGAGGGGTGAGGGACCTCAACCGATCGGATCCGGACGGAGATTGACCAGACAAGTGGGCCCGTCGGGCGACGTGGCTGATTCTGCGGATCACGCACTTGTCTAGTCAATAGCTCGCGGGTTAACTTCCTCTACGAACCAGCCCACTTGACGCATCCAGATCCGTCCCGACGTCAACTCCCGCGCAGGTCAAGGGAGTTGTACGGCTCGCTCAGGCCGGTGCCCCATCCGATCGCCCCGCTCTGCTCGCCGGCGGTGCGCTGCCCGAAACCGGTGGTGTTGACCCCCATGACCCGATCCGTCCCGCCCGCGGTATCCGCCCCGCCCGCTGCTTGCCCCCGGCCGGCCGCCACCCTGCGCCGCACCGTCCTCACCCTGGACGCGGCGTCCCTCGGACCGGACAGCCCGCTGCCGCCGCTGCTCGGCGAGAGCGACATCAACACCGGGCTGAGCTTCGGCTGCGCCGTCAACGACCTCGCCCTGCGGGCGGGCTACGGACACGTCCCCGACGTCCTCCCGTACACCCTCCAGGACGGTTACGGTCGCGAACGCACCCCCACCGACACCCCCGTCGCCGTCCTGGAGAACGAGCACCTGCGCGCCACCTTCCTCCTCGACTACGGCGGCCGCCTCTGGTCCCTGGTCCACAAGCCCACCGGACGCGAACTCCTCTACCGCAACCAGGTGCTGCAACCGGCCAACCTCGCCGTCCGCAACGCCTGGCTGGCGGGCGGCGTCGAGTGGAACATCGGCGTCATCGGCCACTCCCCGCTCACCTCCTCACCCGTGCACGCCGCCCGCGTCGAGGGCCCCGACGGCGTCCCGGTCCTGCGGCTGTACGAGTGGGAGCGCATCCGCCGGGTCCCCTTCCAGGTCGACGCCTGGCTGCCGCCGGGCTCCGAACACCTCCATGTGCACATGCGCATCAGCAACCCGAACCCCCGTATGGTCCCCATGTACTGGTGGTCCAACATCGCCGTCCCCGAAACCCCGGACGTCCGTGTCGTCGCCCCCGCCGACGCCGCCTGGGAGATCAACTACGAGCGCAAGGTCAGCTACGTCCCCGTCCCGGTCTCCTCCGGCACCGACCGCAGCTACGCCGACCGCAGCCCGCTCGCCGCCGACTACTTCTACGACCTCCGCGAGGCCGACCGCCCCTGGATCGCCGCCCTCGACGGCGACGGCACCGGCCTCCTGCAGACCTCCACCCGCCGCCAGCGCGGCCGCAAGCTCTTCTTCTGGGGGCACAGCCAGGGCGGCCGCCGCTGGCAGGAGTTCCTCTCCGGCACGGGTCCCGGGCCGCGCGCCTACCTCGAAATCCAGGCGGGCCTGGCCGACACCCAGCTCGAATACCAGCCGATGCCGCCGCGCACCTCCTGGTCCTGGGTGGAGACGTACGGCCCGGTGGCCACCGACCCCGAGGCCGTGCACGGGGACTGGGCGCGGGCCCGGGCCGCCGTCGCCGCCGCGGTCCGTGACGTCGTACCGGAATCCCATCTGGAGCAACAGCTCGCGCACGCCGCCGAGTTCGCGGACCGGGCCCCCGTCGAGCAGCTGGGGGAAGGGTCCGGCTGGGGGGCGCTGGAGCGCGTCCGCCGCGCCACCCGCCCGGGCCGCGCACCCGACCCGACCGGCACGCCGTTCGCCGAGGACACCCTCGGCGAGGAGCAGGAGCCGTGGCTCACGCTCCTGCGCACCGGCGAGTTCCCGGTCGGCGACCCGGCCGTGCCGCCGCGCGGACTCATGGTCCAGAGCGAGTGGTACGACCTGCTCACGGCCTCCCGCACCGAGGGGAACTGGACCGCCCTCTACCACCTGGGCCTGATGCGCTGGCACGCCGCCGACCGCAAGGGCGCCCGCGCCGCCTGGGAGGCGTCCGCCGCGGCCGCCCCCAACGCCTGGGCGCTGCGCAACCTCGCCCTCCTCGACCGCCTCGAAGGCACCCTGGACCTCGCCGCCGACCGCTACCTCGCCGCCGTCGCCCTCGCCCCCGGCGAACGCACCCTCGCCCTGGAGGCCGGACAGGCGCTCCTCGCCGCCGACCGCCCCGTGGCCTGCCGCCGGGTGCTGGAAGCGCTGCCCGAGGAGGCCCGGGGACACGGGCGGGTCAGGCTCCTGCGGGCCCAGGCCTCCCTCGTACTCGGACGACTGGCCGACGTACAGGAGGAGTTCGAGGTGGGACTGGAGGTCGAGGACCTGCGCGAGGGGGAGCCCACGCTGGACCGGCTGTGGACGGACTACCACGCGAAGCGGCTCGCCGAGGCGGGGGCGGAGGGCGACGAGGAGGAGCTGCGGGCCCGGGCCCGTACCGAGCATCCGCTGCCGTACGCGTACGACTTCCGCATGACGGACTGAGCCGCGTGAGCGACTGACCCGGGCGAGCGGCTGATCCGCGTGCCGACCGACCCCCACATTCCCCGGGCGGCACCCCGCCGCCCACCGCCGGACGAGCGCGCCCACCGGGTCCTGTCCGGGATCCGGTGCACCACCCTTCGTGAAAGGTGAGTGTCCGCATGCACGCAACCCCCACCGCCCGGAAGCCCCGAGGCGCCCGGACCAGAACGGTTCTCGCCGCCCTGACCGCCGCCACCGCCCTCCTCGCCGGACTCGGCACGGCGAGCGCCGCACCCGCGCAGCCCTCGACGTTGGCCGCCGACAAGGTGCTGATCAACGACGAGTTCAACGGCAGCACCCTCGACACCTCCGTCTGGAGCGCGGGCGACTCCGACGTCGACCAGCCCACCGGCTGGATCTGGCGCTACCTCACCAAGCAGACCCCGGACGGCTCCGTCGCCCACCCCGACCAGGTGAAACTCGCGAACGGCGAAGTCGACCTCGGGCTCAGCGCGAACCCGTACCTCGACCACAAGTACCGGGCCGGATACATCAGCACCCAGGGCAAGAAGAGCTTCCTGTACGGAAAGGTCGAGGCCACCATCAAGGTCTCCGGCGGCCTCGGCCTCTGGCCCGCCTTCTGGATGCTCCCGGCCGACACCACGGCCTCCGACATCGACAACAGCACCGCGCTCCCCGAAGTCGACATCTTCGAGATCCTCGGCACCGAGGGTTCCAAGACCGACTACATGACGCTCCACAACGTCCGCCCCGAGGACAAGACCGGCTGCACCTTCACGACCACCGACCTGTCCGCCGGTTACCACACCTACGGTCTGGACTGGCAGCCCGGGAAGATGACCTGGCTGGTCGACGGCGTGGCCCGCTGTACGACCACCAAGGCGGTGCCGAGCGAGCCGATGTTCCTCATCCTCAACAACAGCGCGGGCGGCTGCGCGAGCTGGGGCGGCTGCATCCAGCCGTCGACCCCGCTGCCGAGCCACCTGTACGTACGGAACGTGAAGGTCACGCAGCCGGACTCGCTGATGGTCAACGACCCGGCGGGCGGCGTGACGTACGCCGGTGCCTGGACCTACGGCGGCGGGCGCGGCTACGGGGACCACGGCGACGACGTCCACTACACGCGCACCAACGGCGACTCGGTCTCGTACACCTTCAACGGAACGGGCGTCGACCTCCTCACCGAGAAGTTCTCCGACCTGGGCACGGCGGACGTGTACGTGGACGGCACGCTGCGCCGGACCGTCGACCTCACCTCGCCGACCCGCCAGGTCCAGCAGACCGTCTTCGGGGTGTCCGGCCTCGCGCAGAGCGTGCACACGATCAAGGTGGTCAAGCGCTCGGGAACGTACCTGGTGGTCGACGCCTTCCGCACGCGCAGCTGATCGCGGGGAGGGCGGCCGGGGGAGTCGCGAAAAAACTTTTGCGCAGAGGTGCATGCCCGCCCGGGACGGGGGAACAAGCCTCTTCGACCCGAGCTCGCAGGCACATCCCCCCGGCCTGCTGAGCACCCTGGATGCCTCGCAGTCACCCCCCCCGGCTGCGGGGCATCCGCATGTCGGGGGAGCGGGTGTGCGGGGCGGGCGAGGCTCTCGCGGGACTTCGATATTTCGGTCCCTTCAGTCCCTGGGGTCAGTCTGTGGACGGCGCGGTGGGTTTCCAGGCGGTCTGTGCGGCCCACGGTTCCGCGACCGTGATCACCAGGTCGACCACCGGGTCCTTCACGTCCGCGTACACGCCCGTGCTGTCAACCGCGTCCGCGAGCGACTGCTTGAAGCGGGCGTACGACGGGATGGCCTCCGGGTGTGCGCGAAACCAGTCGCGGAAGAGGAGCGCGAGGCGCTCGTTGGGTGAGCCCGTGCGGCGTACGTGCAGGTTGACGGCGGAGGCGCCGTCCTCGGATCGGCGCGTCCAGAGCCGTTTGGTCCAGTTCGCCGGGTCGTCGTCGAGGCCTGCGGGGACGTGGTCGTTCCGGTACGGGGAGAGCCGGAAGCCGCGCGCCGCGAGGGGTTCGGCGAAGGCGGCCTCGGCCGCCGCCAGGTCCGCGACACTCACCTGGAGGTCGAAGACGGCCTTGGCGGCCATGCCGGGAATCGCGGTGCTGCCGATGTGCTCGACGCGCTCGGCCAGGGGCGCGAGGGCGGCCAGCAACTCCTGGGTGAGGGCCCGTCCTTGGGGCTGCCAGGCGGGGGAGTAGGGGACGAGAACGGGGGCGGAGTCCCTGGCGGGCGGCGGGGGCGTTTCGGTCATTCGGGCAAGTCTAGGAGGGCGCTGGTGGGTATCGTGCGAGGGCTGTTCGGTGGGGACGGGGACGGGGAGGGCGATGCGTGTGTACGAGGCTGAGGCGACCGCGGTGGAGGGTGCCGGGCGCGGAGCGCGTCCGGGGACGGATGGGGAAGGGGCTCTTGCCTCGGCAACGGCTGGTCCCGATGTCGGAGCAGCCAGACTTCCCGTGCGGACAACACCTTTCACCCTGGCCTGCGACGGCGAAGTCCTCGCCTGCGTCACGGTGGAGCCCGCCGTCGCCAGTACCGCTCCGGTCGTCGCCGTTCTTGTCCTGCACGGCGCGGGCAACGGGGACAAGCAGAGCCCCAGCGTCCTCGCCGCCGCCTTCGCCGCCCGGGGGCACCACGCCCTCGCCTTCGACTTCTCCGGGCACGGCGACAGCACCGGCGCGCTGAGCGAGCTGAGTCTGCGGCGCCGGTTCGAGCAGGCCCGTACCGTCGTCGACACCTGCCTGCCCGCCGACGTCCCGCTGGCCGTCGTCGGCTTCAGCATGAGCGGGCAGACCGTCGCGGACCTCGCCGCGCACTACCGGGACCGGGTCGTCGCGATCGGCCTCGGGGCGCCCGCCGTGTACGCGGCGCGGGCCTGGCCGGTGGCCTTCGGCGCCGGGTTCACCGGCATCATCCGTACGCCGGACAGCTGGCGCGACTCTCCTGCCCTGGACGTCTTCCGGGAGCTTCCGGCGGGCGTGCGCGCGGTGCTCGCCACGCCCGCCGTCGACGCGGTGATCCCGCCCTCGGTCACGGAAGCGGTGGAGGAGGCGCTCGGTGCGTCTCGGGCGGAGTACGTGCGGCTCGTGCTGCCGGAGGCGGACCACCGGCTGAGCCTGTGGTTCGCGTCGGACGCGGCCTCGCGGGAGGGGTTCGTGGACGCGTTGGTGGGCGAGGGCGACAGGGCGTAGGGAAAGGCCTGTTCGTACGGGATCGTCTGGGGCTAGGTTGGGGCGCGTGATCAACTCTCAACTCGCTTCGCAGGACGGCCGGTACAGACGATGAGCACCCTCCTGGTGCAGGCCACCGCCTCCGTCCCCCATCCGTACCCCCTCATACGCGGGGGCGGCCTCTTCCTCCTCTGCGTCGGGCTCGGCTTCCTGCTCGGCTGGATCGTCCAGAGCCGCTGGGTGCCCTTCGCCATCGGCGGCGGTGTCGCCGGGTTCGTCGCGAGCGGGCTGAGCGCGCTGCTGCCGTCGCTCGGGTCGACGTCGTTCGTCCAGATCGCGGGGCTCGTGGGGTCCTTCGTGCTGGAGATGGGGCTGATCTACCTGGTCGTCAGCCGGTACCAGAAGCAGCCGGAGGCCGAGCGGGACGACCGGCAGCTGATCCTCCGGATTCTCTTCGTGGTCGGCCTGCACTTCCTCACCATGGGCCTCGCCCACGGCCCCCTGATGACCCTGCTCGGCGCGCTGACCAGCCTGAACGCACTGATCGGGCTGTACGTGACGAGGCGTGCGCCGGTGCGGGTGCTGGGGGCGGGGGACGCGGTGCTGAAGCTGGGGTTCGGGGCGTGGATGCTGCTGGCGTACCCGGCGGTGACCTTCGCCTGAGGTGCCGCCCCCTCCCGTACCGCCGTCCCCGAAGGAGCCTCGCATGACCGCCCCCTTCACCGTCCCGCCCGCCTTCGCCGCCTCCTACCGCGACGAGAACGCGCAGGCCCCCGCCTGGCTCGCCGATCTGCCGCGCCTCGCGGGGGAGTTCCTGGAGCGCTGGGACCTGCGGCCGGACGGGGCGCCGGGGCACGGCATGGCGTCGGTCGTCCTGCCCGTGACCCGTACCGCCGACGGCACGCCCGCCGTGCTCAAGCTCCAGCAGGTACGGGAGGAGACCGCCGGGGCCGCGACCGCCCTGCGGACCTGGGCCGGAAACGGTGCGGTGCGTCTGCTCGCCCACGACCCGGCCACCGGCACCGAGCTCCTGGAACGCCTCGACGCGTCCCGCCCCCTCTCCGTTCTCGCCCGGACGCCCGAGGGGGAGCGGGAGGCCCTGCGGACCCTGGCCGACCTGATGGCCCGCCTCACCGCGCACCCCGCCCCGCCCGGGCTCCGGCAGCTGTCCGACATCGCCGCCGCGATGCTCGCCGACGTACCGTCGGCGGTACGGAAACTGGCCGACCCGGCGGACCGGGCGCTGCTCCGCACCTGCGCGTCGGCCGTCGCCGAGCTCCTCCCGGAACCCGGCGACCGCCTCCTGCACTGGGACCTCCACCACGACAACGTCCTCGCCGGGGACCGCGAGCCCTGGCTGGCCATCGACCCCGAACCCCTCGCGGGCGACCCGGGGTTCGACCTCTGGCCCGCGCTGGACTGCGGCACCGCGGTCACGGTGCTCCACCGCTTCGACCTGCTCACCGAGGCCCTCGGCCTCGACCGGCAGCGGGCGGTGGGCTGGACGCTGGGCCGCATCCTGCAGAACGCGCTCTGGGACGTGGCGGACGGCCGCACCGCGCTCGATCCGGTCCAGGTGGCGCAGGCGGACGCCCTGCTGAGCAGGTAGCGCCGGCCACCGGCACCGGTTCGCGTGGACGCCGCCGTGCACCGTGGCCCCGTCCCTCTCAGCCCCGCGCCAGTGCCACCCGTACCGCCACCCTTCCCACCTGCCGGAACGATCCCTCCCGGGAGTCCACCTCATGGATGAGGAGCCTCCTCAGCACCACCGCCACCGCGCACCCCGGAACCCGCTCCGTCAGCTCCGCCCGCAGCCCCTCCTCCAGTGCCGCCACGTAGTTCGCCACCTCGGGATCCGCCGGAATCCGCGCCTCCCGCGCCACCTCGAAGGCGAAGCCCTCCTCCCACGGTTCGAAGTCCACCGTGACCTGCGCGAAGTCCCCCGGGCAGCCCGCCTGGCGGGAGTACGTCGCCACGACGTCCCGGATCGGCTGCCGCGGAAAGGGGAGCGCGTCGTCGCCGGTTCCGTTCACCGCCAGGCCGGGGCGTCCGTGCCCCACAGGCCCACCGGCCTGGCCCAGTTCTGCGGCCCGCCCGTGTAGCCCACCGGCGGAAGCGCGTGGTCCAGCTTTCCGTACGGGGACTCGCAGGTCGTCATCCAGCGCTGGGCGTCGTACGCGTCGTCCGCGTCGTACGCGTCGTCCGACGGCGCTTCCGGCCGCAGCCCGTGCATCAGCCAGGAGGCCGTCGCGGCGAGCGAGTACCGCAAGTGCCGTCCCCGACCCGTCTCCTGACGTTCCGTCAGCCCCCGCAGTACGCCCGCCGCGATCAGATACCCCGTCCCGTGATCCAGCGCCTGCGCGGGCAGCGCGCCCGGCCGGGCGTCCGTCCCCTCGATCGCCGCGATCCCCGTCCCCACCTGCACGAGGCTGTCGAAGCCCCGCCGCCCCGCCCACGGCCCCGTCCACCCCCACGCGCACAACTGCGCCACGACCAGGTCCGGGCGGCGCTCCAACAGGGCCTCCGGGGCGAGCCCGTGCCGGTCCAGCGCACCCGGACGGTACGCCGAGAGCACCACGTCCGCCGTGGCCAGCAGCTCCTCGAAGACCTCGCGGTCCCCCGCAGCCCCGAGATCCAGCAGTGTCGAACGCTTCCCCATGCCCGTGTCGGCGTACGTGTCCGCGTCCTCCGGCAGCTGCGGCGCGTCCACCCGCAGCACGTCGGCCCCCAGCAGCGCCAGCGTCCGGCCCGCCACCGGTCCGGCCAGCACCCGGGTCAGGTCCAGCACCCGTACCCCCTCGGCCGGAGCCGCTGCGGAGGCGGAGGGGGGCAGCCGTCGGGAGCCGCCCTCGCCCGCCTCCCGCACCTCCACCAGCGGAATCGCCGCGTCCGGGGCGGCGGTCGGCGCGGGGGCCAGCGCCACCGCGAGGCCCCCGGCCCCGTACACCGTCTCCTGCACCTCGTGGGCCCGCCGTGTCGCCAGTTCGGCGGCTAGCGTCTCTGCCATCGCCCGGTCGTCGCGCGAGCCGTCGTCCGGGATGCCGAGCGCGCCCAGCAGCCGGGCGCGGTGGTGCGGGTAGTTGGCGTGGGTGCGCACCCAGCTGTCGGAGGTGCGCCAGAAGCCGGACAGCGGCGCGAAGTTGGTCGCCGCGCGGCCGTCCATGCGCAGGTTGCGCTCACTGTGGAAGGCGGCGGCGACCGCGCCCTCCGCCACCCGCACCTCGGGGATCGGTGTCCCGCCGCCGCGTGCCGCCGCCAGTTCGGCGGCGGCCAGCGAACACGCGCCCACCGTGGCCCGGGCCAGCTGCCGTACCGGCAGGGCGGCGGGCAGCACGTCGCCCGCGCCCTCGTACGTGACCTGCTCGGCGAGTTCGGGGCGTCCGCCCACGGCCGACCAGGCGTGCACGGTCGCGGCGTCGTGATCAGTCAGCGTCATGGCCTCAGAATGCTCCTGCCGCCCTGGGCGTACCAGTGCCTCTCTCCCGCCCCCGCTGAGACCTTCCCCACACGCCCCTACCGCCCCGCCGCGAGCGCCGCCGCGAGTCCCTCCCGTACATCTGCGACGAAGTGGTCCGGAACCTCCAGCGACGGGAAGTGGCCCCCGGACGCGGGCGTGTTCCAGCGCACGATCCTGCGGAACCGCTCCTGGGCCCAGGAGCGCGGATACTTCTCGATGTCCCGCGGATAGGTCGTGATCGCCGACGGGACGTCGACGCGGAGTTCGGGGTCCAGGGAGTCGTGGCTCTCGTAGTAGATGCGCGCCGACGACGCCCCGGTCCGCGTCAGCCAGTACAGGGTGACGTTGTCGAGGAACCGGTCCCGGGAGATCGTCTCGAACGGGCTGTCCTCCGTGTCCGACCATGCGGCGAACTTGTCCAGGATCCAGGCGAGCAGTCCCACCGGTGAGTCGACGAGCGCGTAGCCGATGGTCTGCGGCCCGGTCGCCTGCTGCTTCGCATACGCCGCCCGGTGGTGCCAGAAGTCGTACGTCTCCTCGGTCCACCTGCGCTCGGCCTCCGTCAGCCCGGCCGTCGTCATCCCGGGCGGCGACTGGGCGACCGTCGTGTGGATGCCGAGCACGTGCTCGGGGAACCTGCCGCCCAGCACCGTGGTGATGACGCCGCCCCAGTCGCCGCCGTGGGCCAGGAACCTGTCGTAGCCGAGCCGTCCCATCAGTTCGACCCACGCGGCGGCGATCTTCTCCGTGCCCCAGCCGGTCACGTCCGGCCGTTCGCTGTAGCCGAAGCCCGGCAGCGACGGGGCCACGACGTGGAACGCCGGTGCGTCCGCCTCCTGCGGATCGGCCAGCGCGTCCACCACGTCCACGAACTCCGCGACGCTGCCCGGCCAGCCGTGCGTGAGGACCAGCGGGGTGGCGTCGGCGCGCGGCGACCGCCGGTGCAGGAAGTGGATTTCCAGACCGTCGACGGTCGTACGGAACTGGCCGATCCGGTTGAGGCGTTCCTCGAACGGCCGCCAGTCGTAGCCGGTGCGCCAGTGGTGCACGACGTCGACCAGGTCGGCGAGCGGAACACCCTGCGCCCAGCGGCCGGGGCCGGGCGGGGCGCGATGCACCGTCTCGGCCTCCGGCAGCCGTGCCGCGGCCAGTCGGGCGCGCAGGTCGGCGAGGTCGGCGTCGGGGGCGTGGGCTTCGAACGGCCGCACCTCGGCGTGGGCTTCGAACGGCCGCACCTCATCGGCGGGTGCGCGGGTGTCTGCACTCTTTTGTGCCTGTACGTCGCTGTTCGTGCGGGGCATGAGACCTCCTGGCCATCGCGGAACCGGCTAAGACGGTTCTACGCTCTCCGGGTGCCCGCGCGCAACCGGCTAAGGTGGTTCCATGCCTGCCGCCTTCCCTGACTTCCGCCTCGGCGCCGTGCTGGCGACCAGCTTCACGGGGACCCTGTCGGAGCGTCACGGCGACCGTGTGGAGCGCATTCCCGCGCCGCGGCGGCTCGTCGACTGGCTGCTGGTGAGCGGCCTCCCCGTGGACTCCTGCACCCCCGCCCAGCTCGAACTCGCCAAGGAACTCCGGGAGTCGATCCACGCCGCCGCGACGGCCGCCGCGATCCGGGACCCGCTGCCCGCCGCCGCCGTTCACGTCATCAACGAGCGCAGCGCTCAGGGGCGGGCCGCGGCGGTCCTGACACCCGGGGGCGAGCGGCGGTGGCGCCTGGCGTGTGTGGAGGACGCCCTCGGTGTGATCGCCGCCGACGCGGTCGCCGTCATCGCGGGCGAACGGGACGGGAAGCTGGCCCTGTGCGCCTCGCCGACCTGCCGCGCCGCCTTCTTCGACACCAGCCGGAGCCGCACCCGCAGATGGTGCGACATGAACACGTGCGGGAACCGCGAGAAGAAGGCACGCTTCCACGCCAACCAGCGCAAGAGGCCCGCGACTTCCTCCTGAGCGGGCCGTCGTGGGCGGGAACCCCGCCGACGCCCCCACCGACCCGCGTGAGATGCTGCGCCTCCGCGCCCCGCCCGTCCCCACCCCAAGGTCCCCCGTGCCCGCACCCGAACACCCCCTCGTTCCGGCCCGCCCGCTGCCCTCCGGCCCCGTCCCCGGCCCGCTCCCGAAGCCCGGCGCCGCCCCCGAGGTCTGGGCCCTGCACGTCTCGACGTACGACACGACAAGCGGCGGCCCGGACGCCCTGGCCCTGCTCGACCCCGCCGAGCGCCGGCGGCACTCCGACTTCCGGCGGGCCGAGGACCGCGACCGCTACCTCGCCGCGCACGTCGCCCTGCGGCGGCTGGCCGGGGCCTACCTGGGGCAGGACCCCGCCTCCGTCGTCTTCGGGCGGGAGGCGTGCCCGCTGTGCCCGGAACCGCACGGGCGGCCCTCGCTCCCCGGGACGGGGCTGCACTTCTCGCTCTCGCACAGCGGCGACCTCGTGATGTTCGCCTTCGCGGCGACGCCGGTCGGGATCGACGTCGAGGTGCTGCCGCCCGTGGCGCAGGTCGACGAGGTCGCCTCCGTCCTGCATCCGCGCGAGCGGGCGGAGTTGGCCGCGCTGCGGGACGACGACCCGGCCCGGGCCGCCGCCTTCGGGCGCTGCTGGTGCCGCAAGGAGGCCTACCTGAAGGGCACCGGCACGGGTCTCGCCGTACCGCTGGACGGGACGTACGTCGGGGCCGGGAAGCTGCCCGGGGACGTGCCCGGATGGCACCTCACGGACGTCGCGACACCCGAGGGCTACTCGGCCGCTCTCGCCCGGGCGGTTGCCGCCACCCCCTGACGCTTCGCACTAGTGCAAAAGATCGTTGCACCTAGGTCAATCCTTGGTTACGTTACGGATCATGCCCGCGAAGACTCCGCACCCCGTCACGCTCACCGGCCGCCACGCGCGCCTCGAACCCCTCACCGAGCAGCACCTCGGCGACCTCTTCCTGGCCGGTGGCCGGGACCAGGAGGTCTGGCGCTGGCTGGGCGTTCAGGTGCCGCAGACGGAGGCGGAACTCGCGGAGCCGATGCGGCACGTGCTGGACGGGCCGTACCTCCCGTTCGCCGTGATCCACCTGGAGAGCGGGCGGGCGATCGGCTGGACGACGTACCTGGACGTCTCCGAGGAGGACGAACGGCTGGAGATCGGCTGGACCTGGTACGGGCGCGCGTACTGGCGCTCGCCGGTCAACACCGAGTCCAAGCTGCTCCTGCTGACCCACGCCTTCGAAGATCTCGGCATGGGCCGCGTCCAGTGGAAGACCGACCACAAGAACGAACGCTCGCAGGCCGCCATCGCCCGCCTCGGCGCCCGGCGCGAGGGCGTCCTGCGCCGCCACCGCCGCCGCCCGGACGGGACGTGGCGCGACTCGGTGTACTTCTCGCTGCTGGTGGACGAATGGCCCGAGGCGAAGGCCCGCCTCAGCGAGCGCCTCGCGCGGTGACCGGGCCGGTGTCCGGGGCTGCGACCGGTGCTGCGACCGGGGTGCCTTGCCTCAGTACAGCGACGCCCACCGCCAGCGCCCAGTAGACGAACAGGGCGGCGGTCAGCGCGGTGTTGCCCCAGCCGACGGCGCTGTAGAAGTCGGCCGCGTCCGTTCCGAAGAACAGCGACGGTACGAAGGCGAGGTTGACGGCGGCGACGGCGTACGCGCACCGGCCCGTCCAGCGAGGCAGCACGCCGCTGCGCAGGATCGCGTACCCGGCGGCCGTCAGCAGGACCGCCGTCAGAAGCCGGGCGACCGACCCGTGCAGCAGCATGTTCGCGTGGGCGAGGGTGCCGTCGACGGTCGGGTCCAGGGTCCCGTCGGGGTGTTCGAGCACGGTCCCCGCCTCGACGGACGCGGCGACGAGAGTGACGGTCACGTACGCCGTGCCGGAGCCGGACACCAGGCTGGCGAGCCACGCGAAGGCGGGTCCGGCACCGCGGATCAGGTGCCGCAGCCCGGTCAGGAAGACCAGGAGGGCGCCGCAGGTCAGGAGGTTGAGCAGGATGCGGGCGAGGACGTTCGAGGCCGGTGGGGCCCCGGAGTACACGAAGTAGAGCGGAACGCCGACCGCGGCAAATAACCCGGCGGCGATGCCGGAGGCGGCCAGGAGGCGGAGTATGCGGCTGTCCGTCATGACGTCGTACGTCCTTTGCTTGAGGTTGCCTGAGGGGAACGTGCGGGCGACTCGCTTGGGGCTCTGGTGCGACCGGAGGCGACCCGTGCTTCGATGCCGTCGAGCAGGTACCGCAGGCCGTGCCGGACGATCGGCGTGACGTCTCCGTCCTCGTCCTCGTCGAGCCCCTCCTCGCCGGCCAACGCGCACAGCGTGGGGAACCGTGTCGGGTCCAACCGCTCGGCCAGCACCTGCCCGTACGCGGCGGCACCCGCCGGGTCGAGCTCGGTGGCGACGCGGGCCAGATCGCGTACGGCACTGGAGACGAAGGTCGCGAGCGGAATGAGCTGACCGCGCTCGACACCCGCACGCTGAAGGAGCGTCAGTACGGCCTCGAACCAAGCGAGTTCACCGGGCCCGACCGGTGCACTGCGAGTCGGGGTGCGCAGCATCCACGGGTGGCGCAGATACCGCCCCCACAGGGCCTCCACCCAGGCCTCGACCTCGGCGCGCCAGTCGACGCCCCCGGCGGCGGGCGGGTGTCCGGCGGCAACATCGCTCATGGCCGCGACGAGCTGATCCTTGCCGGGCACGTGCCGGTACAACGCCATTGCGGTGCACCCGAGTTCGGCGGCGACCCGCTGCATGGAGACCGCCTCCAGCCCTTCCGTGTCGGCCAGGGCGACAGCGGTGCGCACGATCAGCGGGGCGCTCAGCCGTGGCCGGGGCTCTGCGGCGGTGTCGGCCTCCAGCTGCCACAGGAGGTCGGCCACGGCGGCGAGTTCCGCGCCTGCGGCCGGTCGGGGGGTGCGAGGTGTGCGGGGCATGGGCCTCTCCGTGGAGCCTTGTATACGCGATATACAAAGCGTATAACATAAACCTCGCAGGCGCACGGGCCCGAGCGCACGGGTCCGAAAGCCAACCCTCGTGCCCTGTCCGGGAATTGCCTTCCCTTCGATACCCCGCCCCCCTATGCTCTGGGGAACTCGATGCACAAAGCCCCAGGGGGTGAGACCGATGGACTTCACCGAAATAGCCATAGCCGTGATTACGACCGGGCCCGCCTATATCGCCGTCGGCTGGGCCATCTTCAAGGACAAGCCCCAACAGGCCGCGCCCTGCGCCCAGCACACCGGATGCGGACCGCAGACCGACACGGGCGAGCAGGGCCAGGGGCGGATGGGTGACAGCCGAGTGGTCTCGACGGCCTGGGCTCTCGCGGCCTGAGGCTCGTCCCTGTAGGGGCCTCGCGCAGGTCACATGGCAGCGGATCCTGCTTCCTCGTTTCGCCCGTCCGGCAGAACGCACCGATCGTGCACAGCAGCATGAAGAGGGCCGTGCAAGGTCGGGTTCTGCCTGGTGGTGCCGACACCAGGAGCAACGCGGGCTCCCCGAGCCACGTACCCCGCCGCCAGAATCACGGCATGCATCCGCCACGAACCAACCCGAGCCGCACTGCCCTGATCACCGGCGCCACCCAGGGCCTCGGCCGCGGCATCGCCCTCGCTCTCGCCGCACGCGGTGACACCGTCCTGCTCCATGGCCGCGACCGTGCCCGCCTCGACGCCGTCGCGCAGGAGATACGTACCGTCGCCCCGCAAGCCACCGTCCGCACCTACCTCGCGGATCTCGCCGACCTCGACCAGGTTCGCGCGTTCGCCCGGCAGGTGCGGGCGGCGGAGCCCCGGCTCGACGCGTTGGTCAACAACGCGGTGGCGGGCGGCGGTTCGGACCCCCTCCGCAGGGAGCTGAGCGCGCAGGGCCACGAGCTGCGCTTCGCCGTGAACCACCTCGCGCCGTACGTCCTCATCCGCGCCCTGCTCCCGCTGCTCACCGCCTCCGCGCCCGCCCGCGTCGTCAATGTCGCCTCGATGGGACAGGAGGCCCTGGACCTCGACGACCTCATGCTGGAGCAGGAGTACGAGGGGCTGCGCGCCTACTGCCGGAGCAAGCTCGCGCTGATCATGGCGACCTTCGAGCTGGCGGCCGAACTCGACGGCACAGGCGTCACGGTGAACACCCTCCACCCCGCCCACCTCATGGACACCGCCGGCGTCCGTGCGTACGGCCTCACCCCGGCCGTGCCGGTGGAGGAGGGCGTACGCCCCACCGTCCGGCTGGTCGTCGACCCGGAGCTGGCGACCGTCACCGGCCGGTACTTCGACCGCTTCACGGACACCCGAGCACACGAACAGGCGTACGACACCGAGGTCCGGCGGAAGCTGATGGCGCGGACGGAGGCGTGGGTCGGCGGGTTCGTGGGGGTGGGGTGAGGGGTGGGGGAGCGGGAGTTCAGCCCGGCACCCGGTCCGCCCCCACCTTCGCCGCCGCCGCGATCACCTCGTCCAGCACCGCCCGGGACCGCATCAGGTCCGTGATCATCGAGTCGATGCGGTCCCGTTCCGCCGACAGCTCGGCGTACAGGCGAGGGGTCGCGACGGCGGAGGGGCCGCCGTCCGCGTCCCGGAGGCAGGGGAGCAGCTCGGCGATCTTCTTGCTGTGCAGGCCCGCCGCGTACAGCTGCTGGATGAGGACCACCCGGTCCACCGCACGCTCCGGATAGTCGCGGTGGCCGCCGGGCGTACGGTCCGACGCCAGCAGCGCCTGCTTCTCGTAGTAGCGCAGCGAGCGCTCGCTCACGCCCGTGCGTTCCGCCAGTTCACCGATCCGCATGCCGTGACCTGCGCCTTCTCGAAGGGGCTTGAACCTGACACCGGTGTCAACTTCTACCGTACGGCCATGACGAACACAGCCGCAGAAGCCGCCCTCTTCCAGCCCACCCGCCTCGGCCCCCTCACCCTCCCCAACCGCCTCGTCATGGCCCCCCTGACCCGCAACCGGGCCGCCGCCGACGGCACACCGCTCCCGCTCATGGCCACCTACTACGCCCAGCGGGCCACCGCGGGCCTGATCATCGCCGAGGCCTCCCGGCCGAACGCGGTCGGCCAGACGTACGCCAACACCGCCGGTCTGCACACCTCCGCGCACGTCGAGGGCTGGCGCCGGGTGACGGACGCGGTACGGGCCGAGGGCGGCCGGATGTTCGTGCAGCTCCAGCACGGGGGCCGGGTCGGCCACCCCGACAACAGCGGCCGGGCGCCGCTCGCCCCCTCGCCGGTTCCGCTCCCCGACACCATCCACACCGCCACCGGCCACCAACCGGCGCTCACCCCGAGGGAGTTGACCACCGACGACATCCGCTCCACCGTCGCGGACTTCGCGGCCGCGGCCCGCAAGGCGATCGAGGCAGGCTTCGAGGGCGTCGAGGTGCACGGCGCGAACGGCTACCTCCTGCACCAGTTCCTCGCCCGCAACACCAACCTCCGCACCGACGAGTACGGCGGCTCCGTCGCCCACCGCATCCGCTTCGTCGTGGAGGTGGTGCGGGCGGTCGCCGAGGCGATCGGGCCCGAGCGGGTCGGCGTACGGCTCTCGCCCGGCCTGACCGTCAACGGCATCGACGAGGGCGACACCGACGCGATCTACGCGGCCCTGGTCCCCGCACTGGCCGAAGTGGGCGACCTCGCTTACCTCCACCTCGTGTACGCCGACCCCGACGCCCCCCTCTTCCGCCGCATCCGCGCCGACTGGCCCGGCACGCTCATCGCCAACCCGGTCCTTCCGGCAGCGCAGATCCCCGCCGACGGCGGCCGTTCCGCCGCCGAACGACTGCTCGCGGCGGGCGCCGACCTGATCTCCCTCGGCCGCCCCTTCCTGGCCAACCCGGACCTGGTCGCCCGGCTCCGGGCCGGGGCTCCGGTCAATCCCGTACGGGACAAGGGGCTGATGTACGTGGGCGGCGAGCAGGGCTACACCGACTACCCGACGTGGAACCCGGCCGGGCCGACGGGGAATTCCGGCCACCCGGCGACGGCGGACTCCGGCCACCCGACGACGGCGGATTCCGGCTATCCGGCGACGGTGGATTCCGGCTACCCGACGAGCTCGCGCAGGGCCCGGCCGATCAGCTCCACCCCTTCCGCGACCGCGCTGGTCGATCCGGCCGCGTAACCGAGGACGAGACCCGGTGGTCCGGGGAGCTGGCGGTGCCACGACAAGGGCTGGCACTTCACGCCCAGGGCGAGCGCGGCGGCGGCCAGTTCGGTGTCGGGGACGTCGGCCGGGGCGTACGTGACGGTCAGGTGCAGGCCCGCCGCCGCGCCGTGCACGACCGCTCCCGGCAGGTGCGCGGCGACCGCGTCGATCATCGCGTCGCGGCGGCGCACATGGCGGCCCCGCAGGAGGCGGAGGTGCCGTTCCAGGTGGCCGGACTCCATCAGGCGGGCGAGCACCAGTTGGGGGAGGACGGCATTGCCCAGGTCGGTGAAGCGCTTCGCCTCGGTGAGTGCGCCCAGGTGCCGGGGCGGCGGCACCATCCAGCCGATGCGCAGCGCGGGGGCGAGGAGTTTGGAGACGCTGCCCAGGTAGCAGACACGGTCGGGGAGGAGGGAGCGGAGGGCGGGGACCGGCGGGCGGTCGTAGCGGTGCTCGGCGTCGTAGTCGTCCTCCACGATGAGCCCGTCGTGGGCGGCGGCCCAGTGCAGTACCTCGCGGCGGCGTTCGCCGCTGGTCACCATGCCCATGGGGAACTGGTGGGCGGGGGTGAGGAGGACGGCGGGCGCACCGGTGGCGCGCAGGGCGTCGACGCGCAGGCCGTCCTCGTCGAGGGGGACGGGCGGGGTGGCGAGGCCGCCGTTCAGGAGGTGTTGGCGGGTGCCGAGGGAGCCGGGGTCCTCGACGGCGATGCTGTCGATGCCGTCGGCGCGCAGGACCGGGTGCAGGAGGGTGAGCGCCTGGGCCGTACCGGCGACGATCAGGATGTCGTCCGGCGCGACCCGTACGCCTCGGCTGCGCGCCAGCCAGTCGGCGACGGCGTGCCGCAGCCTCGGGGCGCCGCGCGGGTCCCCGTACCCGAGGTCCTCGGCGGACAGCTCCGCGAGCACCTCCCGCTCGGCGCGCAGCCAGGCGGCGCGGGGGAAGGCGCTGAGGTCGGGGCGGCCGGGGGCGAGGTCGATACGGGCGCGGGCGGCGCGCAGGGCGTCGAAGATGTCGGGGCCGGGGGCGTGGGGGAAGAGGGCGGACGGCTCCGGCCCGGTGGGGGCCGGTGTGCGGGGCGGGGTGGGCCCGGCAGGCGGATACGGCGGTACGAGGTGGAGGTGCGGCCGTACGAGAGGGCCCGCGACGGGGACCGGGGGAGGAGCCGCGACGGGGGCCGCGAGAGGGGCCGCGACCACCGTCGTACCGCCGCGCCGACGCCCCTCGACGTGACCGTCCTCCGTCAGACGGCGGTACGCCTCGGTGACGACGCCCCGGGAGACGCCCAGTTCGGCGGCGAGGACGCGGGTGGGCGGCAGCTTGGCCCCGACGACGAGGCGGCCGTCTGCTATCGCCCCGCGCAGCCGCTGGGCGAGCCAGTCCGCCTTGCCGCCCGAGGGGGCGCTGCCGAGGTCCAGTTGGAGGAAGTCGGAGCCGTAGGAGGTGGGTGTGGTCGTGCTGTTCGTCATCCGGTCCCCCCTCGTTCGCCGGGGCCATGCTGTCATGCGGGGCGGGGGCGACCGGTAGGTGGTACCCGGGGGCTATTTCGGGCCGAAGGTGAACTCCGGTGCGGCGGCCGTGAGTACGGCCGAGACCGGGTCCGTGGGCCAGTGCGTGGACAGCTCCTCCGCGAGGGACTTCAGCAGGGCCGGGACCGTCTCCGTACCGCCGCCCTCGTGCATGGCCTCCGTGACGACCAGGATGCGGGTGGTGCCCGGGCCGACCGCCGAGTGGCCGCTCTGCCGGTTGGTCCAGCGGCGGGCGTGGGCGCGGCCGCCGGAGTCGACGAAGGTGACCTCGCCCGGGGCCGGATGCTCGGTGTCGCCGCCGAAGGTGGTGTACAGCTCGTCGCCGTGGGCGGGTCGCACCTCCAGGAGCGGGCCGGTGATCCGGTCGGCGTCCAGGGCGGCGACGGGGATTCCGTACGCGACGGAGAGGGCGTTGCACAGGTCGACCACGGGGTGGATGCGGGGGAGCGAGCCCTCCTTGCGCAGCCGCCGCAGGAGGGACTCGGAGGCGCAGCGGTACTGCGTCGGCTTCAGCCCGACGCGGGTGAACGTCCGCCGCCAGGCGAGCACTTCGGGGAACTGGCCCTCGGTGGATTCGGCGAGCCGGTCCCGTGCGCGGCCGGTGTACTCCGCGACGCGTGGGCCGAGGTCGGCGGCCGGGCCGACACCGGAGGCGTACAGTGCGCCTGCGCCCAGCTCGGGATGGGCGGACCAGATCGTATCGGCGTGACGGAAGCGCATGTCAGGCCACCGCCAGCCGTGCGCCCAGGCCGACGAAGGACACGGCGAACACCCGCCGGATCGCGGTCATCACACGGGGCCGGGCCAGCAGCCGGTCCCGTACGACGGCCGCGCAGATCCCGTACGCCGCGAAGACGACGAAGGTCAGCGCCATGAACACGGCGCTCAACTCCAGCATCGCGCCCAGCGATCCGGACCGCTCGACGGGCACGAACTGCGGCAGGAACGCGACGAAGAACATTGTCAGTTTGGGATTGAGCAGGTTCATCAGCACCGCGGAGACGATGACCCGTCGCGCCGGCCGGCGCTCCGCCTGTCCGACCTCCAGCGCGTCCTTGTCGCGCAGGGTCGTCCACGCCATGTACAGCAGGTAGCCGACGCCGAGGTACTTCACCACCTCGTACGCCACCGGGCTGGCGTGCAGCAGTGCGGCGAGCCCGGTGATCGACGCCAGCAGATGCGGTACGACGCCGAGCGTGCAGGCGAACGCGGCCACCAGGCCGGCCCGACGGCCGTGGGACAGCCCGGCGGCGAGCGTGAAGACCACGCCGGGGCCGGGGGTGAGCACCACGGCGAGGGTGGTGAGCAGGAACGCGACACTCAAGGGGGACCTCCAGAAGCTTTCTTGGCCCTCCCACCCTGGCGGGGCCATGGTCCACCGAACAGAGCCAAAGACGACCGGCTCGACAGGTCCAATGGCGGTTCCCTCCTGGGGATGCCGGGCGCCCCTGCGGGCAGGCTGGGTGCATGGTGCACATCGGATCAGTGGTGCTGGGAGTCTCGGACGTGTCGCGGGCCGCCGCCTTCTGGAGTGCGGCGCTGGGTTACGTACCGAGGGAGGAGCCGTCGTACGACTGGGCGGTACTGGTCCCGGCGGACCCCGGCGCGGGCGGGCCCGCGCTGTCGCTCGGCCTGAGCGGGACGCCGGTGCAGGAGCACCCCCGCGTCCACCTCGACCTCTACGCGGGCGACGCGGCCGCGCAGGCGGCGGAGGTGGAGCGGCTGGTGGGGCTGGGGGCGATGCGGGTGGACTGGGACGCGTACCCCGAGAAGCCGGACTTCGTGGTGCTCGCGGACACGGAGGGGAACCGCTTCTGCGTGATCGACACGGGGGGCGGGTGAGGGCCCTAACGGGTTGCTCGCCCGCCGGTGGCGGCCACCACCACCGGCAGGCGGGGGCCGGTGCGCCGTTGCCGCCGGGTGAGCCTGACCCGGCAGAGGACTGCGTCAGCCCTGCGGCGTGGGGTCCGTCGCGAGGCGGGCGTGGAGGTGTTCGTCGTGGTACTGGCCGTCGCCGAAGCGGTACGAGGCGCGGAGGGTGCCCTCGGCGGGGAAGCCGGCGCGCAGGCCCACCCGGCAGGAGGCCTCGTTCTCCACGGCGTGCGCGAGTTCCAGGCGGCGGACGTCAGCGGTGCGGAACGCCCACTCGGTGGCGGCGAGCGTCGCACGGGTCGCGAGGCCCCGGCCGCGGGCGGCGGGAAGCAGCCAGTAACCGACCATGCCGAGCCCGTCGGAGCGGTCCGTCCAGCGGACGGTGACGGCGCCCAGGAACACCGGTTCGCGCCCGGAGTCCGTCGCGGGCCCTTCGAGCAGCGCGAAGGTGGCGAGGGTCCCGGCGTCCCAGGCGTCGCCCCGTACCTCCAGCCACTTCACGGCGGCGGCGTGGTCGGCGGCGGGCAGCGGATTCCAGAGGGCTATCTGCGGGTCGGCCGCCGCGTCCATCAGCCCCTGCACGAGCGCGGACGACTCGACGTCCTTGCGGCTCCAGGGGCGGAGGTGGGCGTCGCCGAGGTCGAGGGTGGTGGGCGTGAAGGTGCGTGGGTCCGCGGGGGGCGGGGTGGAGGTGCTCATGGGCCCCTTTCTAGCGGGCTCCCGCGGCTCTGGCCAGGGATTTTCGTTCGGTGAAGGCGGGGAGCCCGGCTCCACCGGACCCTGTGCAGCCCGTAACCCACCAAGTCGTCCGTCGTCTACGGCGCTTCCGGGGTTGATTACACTCGCGGCCATGCCTCTGACCTGCTTGGACCTTGTCGATGAAGCCGAGGCCCTGGCCCTTGTCGGCCCCGACGCCGAGATGTTCACGATGGGCGGTGCCGTCGTCGCGTTCGGCTCGGCGGAGCTCGTGGTCATTGCGGATGCTGTGGACAGCGTGACCACCAGCTGCGTGTGGAACAGCAGGGAGTTGCGGCTGTACGGTCCGGGCCCGGTCAAGCTCGCCGCACGGATCTGGGATGTGGGCACCCGACTCCCCCTGCACGTGTTCATCCGGCTCGGCGGAGGATGCGTCTACCTCGGCACGGCACGGCCGGGGACCGGGCAGTGGAGCGACAGCGAAGTGCTGCTCTGCGTACTGCACCTCGACTCCCCACTGGGCCAAGAAGTGCTGGACAGGGTGCGGCCGTCGGGCCCGTCGTCCGTCCTGCCCGGTCTGGAGTGGCTCGACCACGTGAACACCGACCGCGGCCGGGCCCTGGAACTCTTCGTCAAGGGCTGGTTCCCGGCGACCGGTGCAGAGGGGCCGGTAACCGAGATACCGGCTTCCGTTCCGTGGGCGCTGGCCAACCTCTACCGCTTGGCGGCGCGGCACCCGGCTGTCCTCGGCCGGCAGAACGGGATCCTGCCGGCCAACGGCCTGCTTCTGGACGACAGCGCGGAGCGACTCGCCTTCGGGGTCGAGAACCAGGGCGGTTGGACCTGGTCGTTCCTCTGGCAGCCGGGTGCCATCGACACCGATCCGACCGTCTGGTGCGAAGACGATCAACCCGTACCCGAACAGGAGCCGCTGAGCGCGTTCCTCCTGCAGTTTCAGTTGCACGAAGCCGCTCTGACCGCCCCCTACCTGGCCCTTTCTCACGACGTTCCCCGTGACTCCCTGCCGGTGCTTGAGGACTGTCTCCGGCGCGTGCCGCTGCGGCCGTTCCTGTCATCCATCGCCCCGAGGGACTTCCTGGTCGGTCCCGGGCTGGTCGCCGACGTCACACCTGACTGGGACGAGAGCACGCTCCAGGTCTGGATCGGTGCCACACATCGCAGCGCGCTGTATCCGCTGCGCCGACTGGACATTCCCTGGTCGAGATTCGACGGCTGACCGCGACTGTCGAGGCACGGGCAGCTTCGCCCGGTCAGGGGCGCGGTGAACCGCGCGCCCAGCGACGACGCACCCGTACGGAACCGCACCAGACAGCACAGCGGTGTGGCACGTCTTAGCTTGTTTTTTTATGGTTTGTGAGCTTTGAGTTGATTACGCTCAGCGATGCTTTCGGGGCGTCTGGTTGATTTGCCCACGTCGTAGCGGGTAGCGGGCTGTCGGTTCTTCGAGCCAAGCGGGCGTCCTGGTCCGGCTGTTGAGGGTTTGGGCGCACGGGCCGGACTGTGCAGGTGAGGGCGGAGGTTTCTGAACCCGCGGCGGACGCGGGCCGGAGTGAGCCGGGCGGGCTCGGCCGGTTTCTCCCAGGGGCGGCGGAGATCGGCTGCGGCCTCGCGGGTGAGCCTCAGCTGGGTATGCGCGGCGATCACGAGCCACGTCCACCGGTCCGCGGCCTCGGGGCTGCGGAGCCTGGGACGGGTCCAGCCGAGCGTCTGCTTGACGAATCGGAAAGTGTGTTCAAGGTCAAATCGTCTCAAGAACGCTTGCCACCGCAGGTCGACGTCCTCCCTGGTCATGCCGGTCTTGGAGGACCACAGCCAGACGGGCAGTGGGTCGCCTCCGCCGGGCAGGTGGTCCACTTGGAGGCGGATTAGGGTGCCCTCGATGACGGGGAGTTCGCCGTTGTGGTCGATCCACGCGCTGCGGGTGGTGAGCCTGGGGTGGATACGATCCCAGGCCATCGCCTGGGCGGTGCCGTAGCGGTCGGTCACCTGCACGGTCGCCGCGTCGGGCTCACCCCAGGTATCGGGCTTGGCGAAACGGAACTCCTTGCCGTGCTTCGGTGGTCGTCCGCCCTGGGGATAGGCCAGGGCGTACTCCTTGAGTGAGGGTGTCGGCCGTCGCATGACGCGGTCCGAGCGCATCCGTCCCAGCACCTCGACGGGCAGGCCGCCCAAGAGGTAGGCCATGCGCGGGGCGTCATAGCCGGCGTCGCAGACGACCAGGATGTCCGGGTCGCCGTCCTCCCACTGGCCCTGGCCGATCAAGTCGTTCACGACGCGGCGGACCTGCCGGGCGGTGACCTCGGCGACGTCGTCGTCGGGGCCGAGGCGGACCGCGTCGAGCAGCTGGCACCACGACGTCCGTCCAGTTTCCAGCGCGGCGACGAAGGAGTACGGCCAGCCGGGGACGAACTGGTCACTGGAGCGTCCCGAGCGTCCGTAGACATGACAGAACAAGCGGTCCGGGCTGGTCGGCGCGTCCGAACGCAGCCACGCGGAGACATCAACGGCCAGGACCAGGCGCTCGTCGGCGGCCTTGGGCTGCGGCAGCACGGTCAGTGCCTTCCGCAGCCTGTCCGCATCGATGCGGTCGTGATTGAGTGCGTCGTACATCGCGCCGTGCCCGCGCCGGTGTTCGGCCAGCAGTGTCGGGTCGACCGGTGAGGTCACCGGCCCGTTCTCGCAGAGCGTCGCGTCCGTGATTTCGAACAACGTGTCACCGCGCCGGGTCAGGCATCCGTAGAGGTCCTCCCGGAAGTGGGAGGTGAAGTCGAATGCCTCGTGCCGGGCATCGTGGTGCAGCAGACTCATCCTGTGGCCTTCGTAGGAGTGCGGTTCTGTGACGGAACGCATGCTCATACGGAGGCTGTCCGCCCGTCCGGCGAATGCCCAGGTCAGTGACCCTGTGCGACGTGTTATTCGAGGCCAGCGGTCACATGGCGAGCGACGAAGAGCGGTCCAGACCGGGGCAAAGCGCTATCGCCGAGCGGCTACCGCAGAGATTCCGGCCGCCCGAAGCTTGCGGGCGAGGAGTTCCATCTCGGGAAGGGTTCCCGAGAACTCCCCGGCCAGCACACGGCCCAGTTCAGTCCTGGCCTCGGTGAGGCCGATGCCGAGTTCAGTCCGCAGCACGCGCATGATCGCGATGTTCTTTCCTTGTGGGGAAGTTACCCGCAGCCCTGCCGTTCCGTGCTTGGAGAGCAACTGATCGCGGAGGTCAGACGGCAGTACGTCGTCGCACGAGGCCATCGCGAACCCACAAGCCGAGCAGGTGACCTCCACGTCCCACCGCAGAGAACCGTCCACCAGGGCCTGGACGCCACAACACTCCAGCCGGGCACCGCAGTCCTGGCACACCGCCGCATACGTGATGGACTCCAACACTGCCTGCCCCATCCCCACCTCCATCAGAGTGAGGTTAAACGAAAAGCTTAGTTGCCGTCCCACCAGCCGTTGCCGTCCTGCCAACGGCGTACCCAGTCCGGAAAACTGGACGCGATGGGCCCGGGGTAGGGCTGGGCACCAACGTCCGCCACCAACCAGACCGATCCCGGAGAGTCTCCCGTTGTGGTCAGGAGCCAGTACATGCCGCTCTCTTCCGTGCCGAGCACGACCGATCCGTCGTTGTAGACAGCGCTGATGCATTCGCCACCTGCGCTGCCGTCTTCTTCCCACATCCATGCTTCGGTGAGAGGGAAGGTCGCGGACGGGTTGCGCGGCCCCAGGCCATGGGGCCATGGGTCCGGGAGCCATCCCAGGGGCAACAGCCCGCCGTCCTCGGGCGGTCCGAGGGACGAGCCGTTGGCTATCTCGGCGACGAATGACCGATAGGGCTCGGGCAGTACGACTCCAGCCTCGGCTTCCCAGGCCGTCAGGGCCTCCCAGCCGAGCGGGGGTTCCCTCCACTCAGTGGGGAAGGCCTCCCGCAAGCGGTCAAGGTCCTCGGCAGTGACATATTCTCCATCGGATGCATCCATGGCATCAGAGGTACCAGTTGCCAGTGACAGACGAGCGGTTACGTCGTCCTCGTTGCCGTTGCCGTTGCCGTGGCCGTTGCCGCGATTCGACGGTGGCTCAGGGCGTTGTCGGGCGGCCGAAAGTCAGAGCCAGCGTTGTGCCGTCTCGACGGTGTCCCCGCCACTGGTGTTGAACGCAATGGCGGCCTGGGGCGCATGCCGTCGGATCAGGTTCACGATCTGTTCGAAGAGCGGCAGCAGTTGCTCGGTCTTGCGAATCCCGGCGCCGACGACCACGACGTCCCACGGTTGCTTGGTCAACGAAGCGACGAGGCTGGATTCGGCTGATGCGTCGAACACGATCAGTGTCATGGCTGCGTCGATGCCGTACTCACCGAACCGGGCGAGCTCCGCATCGAGTGCCGCGCGAAGAGCCTCTCCATCGACGCCAGGTATCGCTTGCGGGTCGTAACCAACAACAAGTGCAGAAGACATGCGGTCAACCTAACCGAGCCCTGCTGGACAGGATCCGTCGGACAAATCTTGGACGCGGGCGACCACCACGAACTCGCCGTCGGGTGACGTGCCCACCGGCTCGCGGTGCCAGCCGCCGTAGATCTGCTCGACCGTGAAGCCCGCCTCTGCGAGGGAGGTGCGGAGGGTGGGTTCCGGGCGGAAGCGGAGGGTGGCGGTGCTGTGGAGGTCCGGGAGGGTGGGGGAGGTGTAGTGGTGGGTGAACGAGACGTTCTCGCCGCTCACTTCGGTGACTTCCGTCCAGGCCGTCACTCTGAGGCCGTCCGGGAGCGTGATCTCGTGGCGGGAGTCGGTGGGGTTCCAGCGTTCCCAGCGGCGGTCGGCCGGGTCGCGGCTGTCGAAGATGAGGCGGCCGCCCGGGGTGAGTGCGTTCTTGAGGAGGGTGAGGGTCTCGGCCCATTCGGTGTCCGTGAGGAGGAACTGGGCGACGTGGGCCGTCATGATGGCGATGTTGAAGGGCGTGTGCGGGAGGTCTGCGGCCACTTCCGGGAGCGTTCCCGTCAGCCAGGTGACCTTCTCCGCGCCCGGCTTGGCGCGGGCTGCCGCGAGCGCGGCCGGGGCCGGGTCGATTCCCGTGACCGTGTGGCCGGCCGCGGCCAGGGCGAGGGTGACGCGGCCCGTTCCGCAGCCCAGGTCGAGCACGCGGGCGTGCGGGGTCTCGTTGGCGAGGGCGAGGAAGAGGGTGTCGTCCGGGCCCCAGGGGCACTCGGCGTCGTACACCTGGACGAGCAGGGGGTGGCGGAATTCCGCCTGGAGGGGAAGAG
This sequence comes from Streptomyces sp. NPDC087440, assembly GCF_044744005.1. NCBI lineage: Bacteria > Bacillati > Actinomycetota > Actinomycetes > Kitasatosporales > Streptomycetaceae > Streptomyces > Streptomyces sp. NPDC087440. The sequence goes on from NZ_JBIUXN010000001.1 coordinate 723,167, forward strand.
GAGTCACAGGAAGCGGCCGCTCGGGAGGTAGGGGGTGGGGGCGGGCAGGCCGTGCAGGGCCAGGTAGCCGTCCTGGAGGAGGGTCAGGCGGGCGGAGAGGCCGACGTCCACCGCCCAGTGGTTGGCGGTGGTGATGGCCGGAGGGATGCCGGTCGGGCCGGGAGGGGCGGAGGCGAGGGCCTCCCAGAGCAAGGTGCGGGCCGTGGAGGGGTGTTGGGCGGCGAGGAGGTGGGTGCGGCCGCGGGGGTCGAGGTAGGCGTAGCCGGGGTACTGGGGGGTGCGGGACACGACCAGGCGCATCGTCTCCAACAAGTGCGCGTGGTCCGGGCCGTGGCCCGCGCCCCGGAGGGCCGTGTCCAGGTGGTCCATCCAGGGGATGTCGTCGGCGGTGCCCTCGTGGAGGTCGGTGACCGCCGGGAGGGAGGAGCGGTCGACGGTGCCGGTCAGGCCCATCAGCGGGTGCAGGGTGAAGCCCGCCTGCCAGTAGCGGCGGGTCGCGCCCGGGTGGACCGTGGAGATGAACATCCCGGGGCGGTCGCCCGCGTGGGAGAGCGCCGCGTCCATGAGGCGCCTGCCGATGCCCTTGCCCTGGAGGCCGGGCAGGACGCCGTACGTGATGAGGAGCCAGAGCGGGCCCCGGTTCTGGGAGAGGGCGAAGCCCACCACCCGGTCGTCGTCGGCCTCGTCGACCGCCACCCAGCAGCCCGCCGGGTCCGTGGCCAGGAAGTGGCCCATCCGCTGGATCCAGAGGGCGGAGTCGGCGGGGGTGCGGGGCTCCGGTTCGGGTTCGTTCGCGCGTCTGCTGAGGCGGTCGCCCTCCAGGAAGGTCGTGTGCGACGCCTGTTCCGCCGAGGGGAGGTCGCTCTCGCGCATCAGCCGTGTGCGTACGGAGTCCATCAGGCGAAGGTAGTGGGGGTGGGGGTGGGTAGCATCCCGATTTTTAGCGGGAGGCGCCGCGTTTCACCGGGAGGTGCCCCGCTTCACCGGGAGGCGCCCCGTTTCACCGGGAGGCGTCCCGTGCCTGCTGACGGGCCTGCTGCCGGGCCCGGTGCTTCGCCACGTGCAGCCGGTTGCCGCACAGGTTCGGGATGCAGTAGCAGCGGCGGCCCGCCTTGCTGGTGTCGACGAACAGGCCCGTGCAGGTCGGCGACTGGCAGGGCCGGAACCGGCTGTGGCCGAGCGTGTGCAGCACGCCGAGCAGGCCGGTGCCGATGAGGGCGGCCAGTTCGTCGGCCACGGAGGCGCCGGGTGCGGTGGTGACGTACCACTGGAGGCGGTCCTCGGTGTCCCGGAGCAGGGAGAGGCCCGAAGTGGCCCTGGCAGCGAGGTGGTTGGCGCCCTCGACGGCCTCGTCCTCGGAGGTGGCCGCCAGCAGGGCGCGCGTTTCCTGACGGAGGGTCAGGACGGCGGTGAGGTCGTCGGTGGTCGGTGCTGCTCCCGGTGGCAGGGCGTCAAGTCGTGTGTCGTGTTCGGCGAGGAAGGTCGTCAACGCGTCCGGCCCCGTGAGGACTTCGCCGATGTCCGTGCGGACGTGGGCCGACGTGTTGACGAGGTCCGTCGCGACGGCCGCGCCGGATGTGTAATGCGAAAACAGTATCTTCAAGCCTTACTCCCGTGTTAGCGTCATGTGTGAAAGGCCACTTTACCTCTTAGTGCGCCCCGCCGGTGCTTGTCCGGAAGCCGGAAGCCGGGCGCCGGGAAGGACCGTCGCCCATGCGCCCCCTCCTCCGCCGCGTCACCCGGATCGTCCAGGACGTGCTGTACGGGATCGACGCCGGGCACGCGATACGGCACGGCGCACCCACGCCGCCCCCGCCGCCCGACTCACCTCGCCCCTTACCGACTTCACCCGCCCCGGGAGGAACCGTGCATACTCTCAAGCCCGCCAGTACCGCCGCCTTCCTCGCCTACCTCGACGGCCGCCAGACCCGCTGGCGCCTCATCCTCGACGCGGCCGTCGACTCCGCGGGCGACGACCCGCGCGCCCGGCTGCTCGCCGTCTTCGACGCCCTCCGCGAGTGGGCGTGCGGCACCTCCGCCGACGGCTTCCGCAGCAATGCCTTCATCCAGGCCCAGTACGAGTCCGACCACCCGGACGGCGTCGCCCGTGCGGTCATCGCCGGTCACAAGCGCACCCTGCGCGCCCGCATGGTCGCCCTCGCCGAGGCCACCGGCACCCCCGACCCCGGCCTCCTGGTCGACCAACTCCTCCTGGTCTACGAGGGTTCCACCGTCAACCACTCCCTCGGTACGGTCGCCGAGTCCGCCGCCACGGCCCACCGCACCGCCCGCCAACTGATCGCCGCCGCCACCCCGCAGCCGCTGGACGCCTTCTGGGCGGGCCGGTGACCCCTACTTGCGTACGCTCGACGGCATGACGACGCCGAACTCCGCCCCGTACGCGATCCTGACCACCACTACCGACAGCGAGGCCGCCGCCGACGAACTCGCCGACCGGGTGATCGGCGAGCGGCTGGCCGCCTGCGCGCAGGTGTACGCGGTCCGGTCCGTGTACCGGTGGGAGGGGCGGGTCGAGCGGGCGCGGGAGTGGCGGATCGACTTCAAGACGCGGGGCGAGCTGGTTCCCGAACTCGCCGCTCTTGTTGGGGAGTTGCATGACTACGACACCCCGGAGATCGTCGCTGTTCCGGTGGTCGCGGGCAGTCCCGCGTACCTGGAGTGGGTCGGGGAGCAGACGCGTGGGGCGGGGACGTCGGCAGGGTGAGGGGGAGGTCGCCCGGGCGGCCTCCCCGTTCCGTGCCTGCTACTTGGGGGGTTCCGTGCCTGCTACTGGGGGGCCGGGCGCTCCAGTGTCACCTTCGGCAGGAGGCGGGCCAGCGGCCCCGGCAGCCACCAGGCGCGCGGGCCGAAGAGCTGCATCGCCGCCGGGACGATCAGGCAGCGGATGACCACCGCGTCCAGCAGGATCGCCACCGCCAGGCCCAGGCCGAACTGCTGGAGCATCCGGCCGGGGCTCAGCACGAACGCCCCGAAGACCACGATCATGATGGCCGCGGCCGCCGTGATCACCTTGCCGGTGGCGGCCAGGCCCTCGCGGACCGCGTGCAGGTGGTTGCCCGTGCGCTCCCACTCCTCGTGCATGCGGGCGACGAGGAAGACCTCGTAGTCCATCGACAGGCCGAAGACGATCGCGAAGATCATGACGGGGATGAACGCCTCGACCGGCCCCGGCTGCACCCCGAACCACCCGTGCTGGAAGACCAGCGTGATCACGCCCAAGGCCGCCGAGATGGACAGGAGGTTGAGGAGCGCCGCCTTCAGCGGGATCAGGAGCGACCGGAAGACCAGCATCAGCAGCAGGGTGGACAGGCCCACCACCAGCGCCACGAACAGCGGGATGCGGTCCGCGACCGAGTCGGCGAAGTCCTGCGCGGCAGCGGTCGGACCGCCGATCAGGTACTCCGCGCCGGTGCGTCCGGCGAGCGGAGGCAGGACGTCCGCGCGCAGGGTGTGGACCAGCCGGGCGGTGTCCGCGTCCTGCGGGGAGCCGGCCGGGAAGACGATCACCGTGGAGACCGCGCCGTCGGGGGAGGGGAGGACGGGACTGACGCCGGCGACACCGGGGGCCCCGGAAAGCGCCGCACGGAGCTGCTGCGCCGCGCCCGCGCCGCCGACTGCCGCGCCCGCGCCGTTGTGCGCCGGGCCCGCCCCGCCGACTGCCGGGCCCGCCCCGCCGACCGCCGCGCCCCCGTCCCCCTCCGCCGCACCCTCCCCGCCCCGGCTCACCGCGATCAGTGGGCCGTTGAAGCCCGGGCCGAAGCCCTTCGCCAGGAGGTCGTACGCCTGTCGGCTCGTGGACGACACCGGGTCGTTGCCCGCGTCCGCGAAGCCCAGCCGCATGCCGAGCGCCGGTGCCGAGAAGGCGAGGAGGACAGCGACGGCCGCCAGCAGTGCGGGCAGCGGGCGGCGCTGCACGAAGGACGCCAACTGCCGCCAGCGGCGGCCCTCTTCACGCGGCTTCCTCCTGCGTACCGTGCGCCGGATGCGGCCGCCGAAGAACGCCAGCAGCGCGGGCAGCAGGGTCAGCGACGCGGCCATGGTCACCAGTACGGTCAGCGCCACCGCCAGCGCCACGCCCTGCAACGAGCCCAGGCCGAGCGCGATCAGCCCGAGGAGGGCCACGATCACCGTGCAGCCCGCACAGAAGACCGTGCGGCCCGCCGCGTCCAGCGCGGCACGGGTGGCGTCCTGCGGGGCGGCGCCGGCGACGAGTTCGCGCCGGAAGCGGTAGAAGATCAGCAGTGCGTAGTCCACGCCGACGCCCAGACCGACCAGCATCATGATCGGCGGCGTGAAGTCCGCGATCGTGAAGACATGCGAGGCCAGCGCGATCAGCCCGACCGCGCCGCCGACCGCGAACACCGCCGTGAGCAGCGGGATCGCCGCCGCCACGAACGAGCCGAAGAGCAGCACCAGGACGACGAGCGCGGCCAGCAGCCCCGCACCCTCCGCCGCCCCGCCGCTCTCCTGCTGCGCACCGCGCACCGCGTCGCCGCCCAGGGCGACGGTCAGACCCGGCCCGGCCTGTTGCCGCGCGGTGTCGATGATCCGTACGACGTCCTCCCGGGGCACGTCCTCGGACGCGGCGTCGAGCACGACCGTCGCGTACCCGGTCGTCCCGTCCCGGGACAGGGCCGAGCCGTCGGCGAACGGGCTGCTGACGTCGGCCACCCGGGGCAGCTCCCGCACCCGTACCACCGTCTTCTCGACGGCCGGACGGTCGTCGCGCAGGCCGTCGGGGTCCCGGAAGACGATCTGCACGCTGCCACCCGCCTGCGCGGAACCGTGCCGTTCGAGCAGGTCGGAGGCCGACTGGGACTCCGTACCCGGCAGCGCGAAGTCGTTGCGGTAGGCGCTGCTCACGCCCTGGGAGGCGACGGTGATCACCGCGACCGCGAGCACCCACAGGAGCAGGGCGCCCCAGCGGTGCCGTTGGGACCAGGCGGCCAGCCGTCCGAAGACGCCGGTGGGCAAGGGAGTTGGGCGCATGAGGAACTCGCTTCAGCGGTACGGACGGGACGCGCGGCCCGCACACCGGACGCCGATCACCGCACCCAGCACGGCACAGACCAGCGGTACGGCGATGTAGGCCACCAGCAGCGCACCGCTGCCGTCCACGTGCAGTGCCCGGTCGAGGACAAAGGCACAGAAGGCGCCGACGGTCTCCGTGAGCAGGAAACCGGCGGCACCCCCGACCTGGAGTCCGACCAGACCCGCGACGAACCGCGAGGGCGGGGGCGGCGGAGGTGCGCTCATGCCCCGACACTCCGCGCCCGGCCCGCCCCTCGGCGTCGGCCCGGGGCGGGCACCCCGCCTACCGCGCCGGTTGCGGGGGCGGCCGTACGACTACCGCTGGAGTTGCCTTCGTACGGACATCACATACGTCGGGTACGTCGCCATCACGTGCGTCGGGTACGTCACCGCAGCCCCGCCCCGCGCGCTCACGCCCGCGTCAGCACCACCAGCTGCTGCGTCGCCCGCGTCATCGCGACGTACCGGTCCACCGCCCCCTCGATGCCCGTGCCGAACTCCGCCGGGTCGACCAGCACCACCAGGTCGAATTCGAGCCCCTTGGAGAGCGTCGGGGTCAGCGAGCGCACGCGCGGCGAGAGCGGCCGGTAGTCGGCGTCGCCGATCACGCAGGCCACGCCCTCCGGGTGCGCGGCGAGCCAGCCGTCCAGGACCGCGTCCAGGTCTGCCGCCGCACCGTGCACCACCGGGATGCCGCTGCTGCGGATCGACGTCGGCACGTTGGCGTCCGGCAGTGCCTCCCGGATCACCGGAGCGGCCTCCGTCATGACCTCTTCCGGGGTGCGGTAGTTGACCGTCAGCGAGGCCACCTCGATACGGTCCACGCCGATCCGCTCCAGCCGCTCCCGCCACGACTCCGTGAACCCGTGCCGCGCCTGCGCCCGGTCGCCGACCACGGTGAAGCTGCGGGACGGGCAGCGCTGGAGCAGCATCTGCCACTCGGCGTCGGTCAGTTCCTGCGCCTCGTCCACGATGACGTGCGCGAACGGTCCCGCGAGGAGATCGGGTTCGGCCGACGGGAGCCCGTCCTGGTCGATCAGGGTGTCCTTGATGTCCTGCCCGTGCAGCATGCCGAGCGCACCCTCGCTCTCGTCGATCTCGACGTTCTGCAGGATGCTGTCCATGACGTCGGCCCGGCGGGCCCGTTCGGCGGCGACGGCCGCGTCGTGGCGCTGCTTGCGGGCGGAGGACTCGGGGTCGCCGAGCCGCTGGCGGGCCGCGTCGAGGAGCGGCAGGTCGGAGACGGTCCAGGCGTGCGGGGCGTCCTTGCGCTGGAGGGCGCGCACCTCGTCGACGGACAGGTGGGGAGCGCACTTGCGCAGGTACGCGGGCACCGACCACAGGTCGCCGACCAGGTCGGTGGGCTCCAGGATCGGCCAGGCGCGGTTGAGGGTGCCGATCAGCTCGCGGTTCTGGAGCAGCGAGCGGCGCAGGAGCTGCGGTGAGACCTCCCCCTCCTCGTCCTCCTCCTCGTGCTTGTCCATGAGGATCGTCAGCAGCTCCTCGCGGATCTGGTCACGGGCCTCGTTGTGCGGAGTGCCGGGTTCCACGGCGGCGAAGGCGGCGGCCCAGTCGGCGGCGCTCAGCCATACGTCGGCCCAGTGCGTGGAGACCGTCATGCCCTCCGTGGGCGGCTCCTCGTACAGGGCGACGGCCGGTTCGATCGCCCGCACCATCGCGACGGACGACTTCAGCCGGGCCACCTCCGGGTCCGCCTCGGGCAGCGCGGACGCACCCTCGGCGACCAGGTCCGCCACGATGCAGGTCTGCACGCCCTCCTCGCCCAGGCTCGGCAGCACGTCGGCGACGTAGTCCAGGTAGGGGCGGTGCGGGCCGACGAACAGGACGCCGCCGCGCCGGTGCCCCAGGCGCGGGTCGGCGTACAGCAGGTGTGCGGCGCGGTGCAGGGCGACGACCGTCTTGCCCGTACCGGGACCGCCGTCCACGACGAGCGCGCCGCGCGAGCCCGCCCGGATGATGGCGTCCTGGTCGGACTGGATGGTGGACAGCACGTCCCGCATCCGCGACGAGCGCTCGCCGCCGAGGCTGGCGATGAACGCGGACTGGTCGTCCAGCGCGACGGCATGCCCCTTCAGGCCGTCGGCGGTGAACACCTCGTCCCAGTAGTCGCTGATCCGGCCGTCGTTCCAGCGGTACCGGCGACGGCTGGCCAGCCCCATCGGGTGGGCGTGCGTGGCGGCGAAGAACGGTTCGGCGGCGGGGGAGCGCCAGTCGACCAGCAGCCGCTGCCCCTCGCTGTCGGTCAGGCCGAGCCGCCCGACGTACACCGGCCCGGAACCGTCCTCCGGTACGAAGTGGCCCAGGCACAGGTCGAGTCCGAAGCGGCGCAGGGTGCGCAGGCGGGCGGTCAGCCGGTGGATCTCGGAGTCACGGTCCATCGCCTCGCGGCCGAGGCGGCCGGGGGCCTTGCGGGCGGTGTCGAGGTTCGCGGAGAGTTCGGCGATCGTCGCGGCGAGGCTGTGTGCGATGGCCGCGAAGTGCTCCGTGTCGGAGCCGATCAGCGCGGGGTCGGCCTTGGCGGAGAGAGTGTCGGGCAGGTTGAACGCGCTGGTGGTGAGGGGGGTGGTGGCGGCAGCTTCGGACAACGTGGCACGCAACTCGGGGATCTCCCATTCCGGCAGGATTCTGCTCAGCTCTGGCTGAGATCCGCGATTCTGCACCAGCTACGGGGCCTTGCCGCAAGGCCCCCCATGGGTTATAAGTTGATAGTGGCAAGGAGAGCACTGACCTCCTTGCCTTTCTTTATGCGCTCCGGATGCGCTCCGGATGCGCTCCGGATGCGCTCCGGCAATCCGTCCGCCGTAGGCCGTCTACTCGCTGAGCCAGCCCGGCCGCACCATGCCCGACTCGTAGGCCAGGATCACCAGTTGGGACCGGTCGCGCACCGCCAGCTTGGTCATGATGCGGCTGACGTGGGTCTTCGACGTGGCGGGGCTGAGCACCAGGCGGGCCGCGATCTCGTCGTTGGTGAGCCCGGCGGCGACCAGTTCCATGACCTCCCGCTCGCGCGCGGTGAGGGCGTTCAGCCGGGGACTGGTGACGGGGGCCTTCACCCGGCCGGCGAACTCCGCGATCAGCCGCCGGGTGACCGAGGGGCTGATCAGGGCGTCGCCGCGATGGGCGACCCGTACCGCACGCACCAGTTCCTCGGGCTCGGTGTCCTTCACCAGGAACCCGGTCGCGCCCGCGCGCAGCGCACCGTACACGTAGTCGTCCAGGTCGAAGGTGGTCAGGATGACGACCTTCACGCGGTCGAGGCGCGGATCGGCGGCGATGCGGCGGGCGGCCTCCAGGCCGTCCACGCCCGGCATCCGGATGTCCAGCAGCACGACGTCGGGGTGCAGCGCCCGGCAGGCGCCGACGGCCTCCTCGCCGTCGGCGGCCTCTCCGACCACCTCGAAGTCGTCCTCGTCCTCCAGGATCGACCGGAACCCGGCGCGGACGAGACGCTGGTCGTCGACGACCAGAACCTTGATCTTCGCGTTCACGATGCTCCGTCCGCAGCGGTACGAGGAAGGGGAAGGGGAAGACGGGCCCGGACCGCGAAGCCCCCGCCGGGCCCCGGTCCCGCAGCCAGCTCGCCGCCGAGGGCACGGGCCCGCTCGCGCATGCCGACGATGCCGCTGCCGTACGGCCCCGGGGCGGCGCGGCCGTCGTCCGCGACCTCCAGGGCGAGGTGGTCCGGCGCGTGCTCGACGCGGACGGTCACGGTGGTGGCGCGGGCGTGCCGGGCCACGTTGGTCAGCGACTCCTGGAGTATCCGGTACGCCGCGAGGTCCAGCTCGGTCGGGAGGGGCCAGGGAACGCCGCTGCGGTACGTCTCGACCTCCAGCCCCGCACGCCGGGCACCGGCGACCAGGTCGTCGAGCCGGTCCAGCCCGGCCGGGGGAGCGGTGGGGGCGGCCTCGTCGACCTGACGCAGGACGCCGAGGGTCGCGCGCAGCTCGCGCAGGGCCTCGCGGCTGGACTCCTTGATGGCGGCCAACGCCTCCTCACCGCTCCCGGAACGCTTCTGGGTCCGGCGCAGGGCGGCCGCCGCCTGCACGTTGATGAGCGACAGGTGATGCCCCACGACGTCGTGCAGTTCGCGCGCGATGCGCAGCCGCTCCTCGGTGGCGGCACGCCGCTCGGCCTCCCGGGCGTGGGCGAGGCGGGTGTGCCGGGCCCAGCCGAGGGCGACGGTGCCGACGAGCCAGCCGGTGAGCATGAAGAGGGCGACGCCGTTGACGGTGTGGTTGCCCGCGAGGGTGCCGAGGCCGGTCCCGATCACGGCCAGGGCGGCGAGCGCGACGGCCGCCCGCAGCCGCCCTTCGGCCGCGACGGTGTACAGGGCGACGGCGAAGGCGGCCATGAGCGGCCCGTCGTAGGTGCTGACCAGGTAGTACGCGCCCGAGGCCGCCCACACGAACCCCCCGACCGCGACGGGCCACCGCCGCCGGAAGTACAACGCCCCGCAGGAGACACCGATCAGCGCCCACCCGAGTGCGGTGACCCCCCAGCCCTCGGACCGCTCCCCGATCAACGACCGCAGACTCCCCAACGCCACCAGCACGAACACACCCACGGCCAAGGTGGCATCTCGCTGTGCATCCCCTGCCGGTGAGGAGCGCCCCGTCAGGGGCGCGGGGAACTGCGCGAGCAACCACCCACCCAGCCGCGCGGCGAGCGCTTTAGGTGAAAGATGGGGTCTCCCCTGCTCGAACGAAGTTGAGAGCTTGGGGAAGGGGCTGGGGCAGCCCGCCGCAGGCGAACCCGGATGCCGGGTGCGGCGCGGAGCGGGGGGCCGTCGCAGCCCTCCGGAGACACCGGGCACGGACCCTTCCGGGCCGGATTGAGGGGCCATGCCTCCAGCCTAAGCAGCACACCCCACCCCGCCCCCGTCCGCGCGGACGACAGCCTCCCCACCACCCCGCAACCAGCGCCGTACACCTCCCCACGCTCCCACAACCCGAGGCGTACGCCTACAGTCCGCCCCAGGCAGACGCCCCACCCCCGGCCCTCCCCCCACGCTGACCGCATGAACCCGGAACCCACGCTCCACCAAACACCCACCCCCACCCCCACCTTCGGCCAACGCCTCCGCGCCCTCGACCGCCCCCTCCTGACCGCACTGGTCCTCGTCGCCTGCCTCCGCCCCCTCTTCTCGATCGTCGGCCTGAACGACGTCCTCGGAAAGCCCACCACCCCCCTGGTCCTGACCGCACTCATCACCCTGGCCTGGATCCTGCTCCTCGGCCTCGTCCGCCGCGTGCGCGAACCCCTCCTCCTCGGAGTCGCCGCAGGCATGGGGTACGCGCTGGCCACCGTCGCCCTCAGCGCGGTCCTCTCGCCGATCCTCACCGGCGAACTCCAGGGCCCGCCGGCCCAGCCGATCGCGATCGTGCCGATCTTCCTGTTCAACGCGGGGTGGGGAGCCGTCTGCGGCGTGTGCGCGCTGGGCCTGCGCAGGCTGCGGCGCGGCTGAGACGAGGCCGGGGCGTGACGGACGGGCCCGGTTTGTATCGGGCACGTATCACCCGCCGCTTGGTCCGGCATCGATGCGGGCCGTGCGGCCGGTGTGCCGGATATCTGCCATATCGTACGACTGGGGCAGCCGGTGCGGCCCCCGCATCCCCAGCCGTACGTACGACAGGAGCCACCCCCCGTGTCATCGGCCGCCTCCACTCCCACCCCCCGCGTCCTGCTGGTGGAGGACGACGACCTGATGCGGCGGTCCTTCACCGTCGCCCTGGAGCGCTACGGGTACGCGATGAGGAGCGCCGCCGACGGGCTGGAAGGGCTGGAGCTGTTCCGCGAGGGCGGCTTCGACCTGCTGGTCCTGGACGTGATGCTGCCGGGCCTCGACGGCATCGGGCTGTGCCGCAAGGTCCGCGAGACCAGCCTCGTACCGGTGCTGATGATGTCCGCCCGGGGCGACGGGCTCGACGTCGTCGCGGGGCTTGAGGCCGGTGCGGACGACTATGTGGTCAAGCCCGTCGACACGTACGTACTGGTGGCCCGGATCCGTTCGCTGCTGCGGCGGGCGACGTACGCGCCCGTGCCCGGGCCGGAGGCGGGGACACGCGGGGCGGAGCCGGACGGGCGGCTGGTCTTCGGGGACCTGACCATCGACACCGGCGGCCTGGAGGTGTTCGTCGCGGGCAGCCCGGTGGCCCTCACCCCGACCGAGCTCAAGCTGCTCCTCGAATTCGCCGCGCACCCCGGCATCGTGCTGGAGCGGCACACCCTGCTGCGCAACGTCTGGGACTACGGCTGGGACGGTGACAGCCGGGTCGTGGACCTGTGCGTGCAGCGGCTGCGCGGCAAGCTGGGGCGGGACCGGATCGAGACGGTCCGCGGTTTCGGCTACAAGTTCAGGCGATGAACCCCGTGCCCCGCCGCCGCTCCCTCTCCCTGCGCTGGAAGATCGCCGCGCTGGCGGCGGCCACCGCCTGCCTGGTCGTGGCGGCCGTCGGGGTGCTGGTGCACGTGTGGAGCGCCCAGGACATCCGCAGCCGGGCCGAGGCCCGCGCCACCAACGGCGTCTACTCCGCCATGGACGTCTACCGCCGTACCGGAACCCTCGCGGACGGCGCCGAACTCGACCCGCCCGACCTGCCCGCAGCCCTGCGCGAGCTCTCCGACACCGACCGGCACTCGGCGTACGACGACGGCGGCGACGGCACCATCGGGCCGAGCGTCTGGGCCGCCCAGCGGACCGGCGGCCCGGGCAGTCCGGTCCTCGCCCTCCAGGTCAACATGGGCCCGGAGTTCCACACGCTGTACCGGCTCGACCTCACCATGGGCGCCGCCTCGCTGATCGCGCTGGCCGCGGCCACACCCCTGGCCGTGTACGGGGCCGGACTGCTGGCCCGCCGGCTGCGCCGGGTCTCGCAGACCGCCGCCCGGATCTCCGCCGGTGACCTGGACGCCCGTACCGGACCCACCAAGGGCGGCGACGAGGTGGCCGAGATCGCCGCCACCGTCGACCGGATGGCCGACAGCCTGGCCCGGCGGTTGCAGTCCGAGCGGCGCTTCACGGCCGATGTCGCGCACGAACTGCGCACCCCCGTCGGGGGGTTGCTGGCCGCCGTCGACCTGCTGCCGCCGGGGGAGACGGAGGACCTGCTGCGGGCCCGGGTGCGGGACCTGCGGGGGCTGGTCGAGGACCTGCTGGAGATCTCCCGGCTGGACGCGGGCGCCGAGCGGGCGGTGCGGGCGCGGGTGCCGCTGGGAGAGGTGGTGCGGGAGGCGGTGACACGTACCGGATACGCGGCGGAGGTCGCCGTCGAGGACGCCCTCGCCCCCGTCGAGACGGACCCGCGCCGCCTGGAGCGCATCGTGGGGAACCTCGTGGTCAACGCCCACCGGCACGGCGGAGCGCCGGTGCGGGTCGAGGTGCGGGAGGGGACCGTCGTCGTGCGCGACCACGGGCCCGGATACCCGGCCGACCTGCTGCGGGACGGGCCGCGCCGGTTCCACACGGGGGCGGCGGACCGGGGGAGCGGGCACGGGCTGGGGCTGACCATCGCCCTGGCGCAGGCACGGCTCCTCGACGCCGAACTGGAGCTGGCGAACGCGCCGGAGGGCGGCGCGGTGGCCATGCTGCGGCTGCCCTCGTCACCGGACGCAGTGAGCGGCAACTGATACACGGCGGCGACGCGGGCCGATACCTTCACGGACGACTCTTCGGGTGTCCCCCCATTGGTACGCACCCCGAGGAGTTCCGCCGTGACCGTTGCCGCCGCCGCCACTGGCCTGTCGAAGGAGTACGGGCGAGGTGATGCCCGGGTCGTCGCGCTGGACCGGGTCAGCGTGAGCTTCCGGGAAGGGGAGTTCACCGCGATCATGGGGCCGTCCGGGAGCGGCAAGTCCACGCTGATGCACTGCGTGGCGGGGCTGGACTCCTTCAGCTCGGGGTCCGTACGGATCGGCGACACGGAGGTGGGCACGCTCGACGACCGGCGGCTCACGCAACTGCGGCGGGACCGGATCGGCTTCGTCTTCCAGGCGTTCAACCTGCTGCCGACGATGACCGCGCTGGAGAACATCACGCTGCCGATGACGATCGCCGGGCGGCGGCCCGACCCGGCGTGGCTGGACCGGGTGGTCGACATGCTCGGCCTGGGCGGGCGGCTGGGACACCGGCCGAGCGAACTGTCCGGAGGGCAGCAGCAGCGAGTCGCGGTGGCACGCGCCCTCGTCGCGCGCCCGGCGATCGTCTTCGCCGACGAACCGACGGGGAACCTGGACTCGCGGGCCGGGGCGGAGGTGCTGGGCTTCCTGCGGGACTCCGTAAGGGAGTTGGGGCAGACCGTGGTGATGGTCACCCACGACCCGGTGGCCGCGGGCCACGCGGACCGGGTGGTCTTCCTGGCGGACGGCCGACTGGTCGACGAGCTCGTACGGCCCACGGCGGGTCAGGTCCTCGACCGCATGAAGTCCCTGTGAAGTCTCTTTGGACCAAGGGCACTTGAGCCACCCCGGTCACCCCGCCCCCTCCCCCCCCAGGAAAGATCCCGTGCTCCGCACCTCCCTCCGCAATCTCCTCGCCCACCGGGCACGTCTCCTCATGACCGCCTGCGCCGTCCTCCTCGGCATCACCTTCATCACCGGTAGCCTCGTCTACGGCGACAGCCTCCAGCAGGCCGCCGTCGACCGGGCCACCGCCGGGTACAACCGCATCGATCTCAACGTCGCCCCGGACACCGACCCCCGGGGCGGACCGGCCGCCACCCTCGACGGCCGGACCGCCGCCGCCCTGGCGGGGATCGACGGCGTGCGGGCCGCCGCCGGGCGGGTCGGCGGGTTCGCCGCCGTCGCCGACCACGACGGACGCCTGCTCGGCAGCGCCGACTTCCGGCAGGGCGGGAACTTCGCACCGGACGGGGAAGGCACCGACCCCGCCTACCGGTTCAGCCACGGCACCGGCCCGACCCGCGCGGGGCAGGTCGCCCTGGACGAGGCCAGCGCCGCCAAGGCCGGATACCGGGTCGGGGACACCCTCCGGGTCGGTACGCGGGCGGGAGCCGCCTCGTACGAGATCGTCGGTGTCTTCCGTACCGACGCCTCCAAGCTCACCCCCGGCGGCAGCCTCGTCCTCTTCGACGCGGCCACCGCCCAGCGGCAGTTCCTGCGGCCCGGCCAGTACACGAACATCGAGATCACGGCCGCACCCGGCGTCGATGCCGTCGCGCTCGGCGAGCGTGTCGATGCGGCCCTGCCGGAGCGGACCAGTGTGGTCACCGGAGCCCAACTCGCCCGGCTCCAGGGCATGTTGAGCTCCAGTGGCAGCGACACCATGAGTCAGATCATGGTGGGGTTCGCGGCGGTCGCGCTGTTCGTGGCGGCCTTCCTGATCGCCAACACCTTCAGCATGCTGGTGTCGCGCCGCACCCGTGAACTGGCCCTGATGCGGGCCGTCGGCGCCACCCGGCAGCAGGTGCGCCGCCTGCTGCTGGCCGAGGCCGCGCTCGTCGGGCTGCTCGCCTCGGTGGGCGGTGTCGTGGTGGGTGTGGGGGTCGCCCGGCTGCTCCAGGTTCTCTTCGGCTCGGAGGATGTTCCGACGGCTCCGCTGGTGCTCGCGCCCGGCACGGTCGTCGTCGCGTTGCTCGTCGGCACCGCGCTGCCGGTGGTCGCGGCCTGGCTGCCGATCCGGCGGGCCATGGCGATTCCGCCGGTCGCCGCGCTCGGTGCGGCCGAGCGGACCGCGCCCGCGCGCATCGGGTCGCTGCACAGCCGGATCAGCGCAGGGGCGACGGCCGCGGGCGTGGCCACCGTCGTGATCGCCGCCGTCGCCGGGGGCGACGACGCCCGGGCCGTCATCGGGCTCGGCGCCGTCCTGGCGCTGGTCGGCGCGATCGGGCTGATCCCGGTGCTCGCCGGGCCGTTCGTCCGGCTGCTGAGGCCGTTGCTCGGGCGGATCAGCCCCGTGTACGGGGACCTCGCCGCCCGCAACACCGTGCGCGACCCGCGCCGCACCGGCGCCACCGCCGCCGCGCTCGCCATCGCGCTCGCCCTCGCCTCCGGGCTGTCCGTGCTCGGGGCCTCCGCCACCGCGTACCTGGAGCGCGCCACCACCGAGGCGGTCACCGCCGACTTCGTGGTCGAGTCGCCGGGCGGCGGGCTGCGGAGCGACACCGCGAAGCCGCTGAAGGGGCTGGCGGGGGCCTCGTACAGCAATCTCGACCAGTCCACCGAGTACCGGCTGGGCGGCGTCAGTTCGGTGCTCACCGGCGTCGACCCGGCAACCATCGGCGGGCTGCTGACGTACGACGTGGTGTCCGGGTCGCTGGACAGCCTGCGCACGGGGCAGATCGCGGTGGCCGATTTCAAGGCGGAGCGGACCGGATGGCGGGTCGGGCAGACGCTGGTGCTGGAGCGGGACGGGAAGAAGGGGGAGGTCACCGTCGGCGCCGTGTACCGGGCGGACGAACAGAGCGACCTGATGCCCAGCATCACCGCTTCGGGCTCGCTGGTCGCGCGGTACGACGCCACTCCCAGCACGCACGCCGTGCTGGTCTCCGCCGCCTCGCGGGGCGACGTCGTGCGGGCCCTCGGGGACAACCCCGCCCTCGCCGTCCTGGACAAGAAGGAGCTCGCCGCCGAGGACACCAGCGGCATCGGGGACCAACTCGGCGTCTTCTACGCCCTGCTGAGCATGGCGATGGTGATCGCGGCCCTCGGCATCGCCAACACCCTCGCCCTGTCCGTCCTCGAACGCGGCAAGGAGATCGGCACCCTGCGCGCGATCGGCCTCGACCGGCTGGGCGTGACCCGCATGATCCGCCTGGAGGCGCTGATCGTCGGCGCGCTCGGCGCGGCCGTCGGCACCGTGCTGGGCGTCTTCCTGGGGTGGGCGCTGGGGCACACCCTCCAGGAGAGCGTCGCGGGGTACGAACTGGTCGTCCCGTGGGGGCGCCTCGCCCTCGGAGTGCTGGGCGCGACGGCGGGCGCACTGCTGGCCTCGCTGTGGCCGGCGCGGAGGGCGGCCCGGGTCGACATTCCGGCGGCGACGGCGGCGGAGTGAGCGTGGGGCGTCGCATGCCGTAGGGGGCGGGGCCGTACGGGAAGCTGCCCGTACGGCCCCGCCGCCTACGGGGAACTGCGCACGTCGTCGGCGCGGGGACGCCGGACGTCAGGCTTGAGGTGGTCCTGGAGGCGGGCGTGGCGGAACTGGTAGACGGCACCGACCTGGCGCAGCACTCCGCGGCGGTGGGCGTCGTCGAGGAAGGTGGTGACCGCCCAGGGAAGTCTGCCGGTGAGCGGGAGCCAGATGCGGGAGAACACCAGCCACTGACCCCACGCGGTGAAGGCGAAGGTGTAGGAGAGCGCCCCGGTCAACGCGCCCAGGAGCCCTGCGGCGAAACCGTAGGAGAGGGGCCAGCCGAGTGGGCCGAGCGGGCCCTGGAGGAGCGCGACCACGAGCACTCCGCCGAAGGCGATCACCAGCATGAAGATCGGCGCGAGGAAGAGGACCCGACGCAGGACGGTCGTGCGGTTGGTGCGCAGCATGGCGAGCGGGCTGGCGGCGGAGTCGTTCTCGACGGGTGCCTCCAGCAGTGAGCTGAGCCCGAACACCACACCGGCCGCCAGTCCGAAGACGAGGCCGTACACCAGCATGTTGGGCAGGGTCGTTCTGATCAGGGCGTCGGGCGGGGAAGGGAAGCCGCGGAGCATTTCGCGCCCCAGCGTGGCCATCAGCTGGTGTCCGATGCCGACCACGAACCCGCCGAGCAGCCCCGCGCCGCATCGTGCGACGACGGTACGGGCCACGGGGGTGCGGCTGCTGCGTCGGAACAGCCGCACCTGGACCCGTACCGGTTCGAACGTCACCCGGAAGTACACGGTCATCAGCGCGTACACCAGGCCGAAGCCCAGCCCGACGATGGGCCCCAGGAGCAGCCCGTCCAGCAGGCCCGCGCGCAGACCGGCCGCGAATCCGAGTTCGCTCAGGTAGCCGGGCAGGTTGACCGCCCAGTCGGCGAGCGTGGTGACGATCGTCGAGGCGATCATCACGGCGAGGATGCGTGACGAGCGGCTGAGCGAGGTGCCGAGCTGCCACCAGGCGAGGTCCGGGGTGCCGAGCCGGTCGAGATGACCGGCGAGGTGGCCCAGCCAGTGCTGGACGCGGCCGACGGTCCAGTCCGGGCGTCGCAGCCCCGTGGAGTTCGGCCCGTAGACGGTGGGCACGAAGCTGCCGAGCAGGTGGTCCTCCAGATCGTGCGGGGTCGGGAACCGGCCGGTGTCCAGCAGGACGGAAGGGTCGGAGGCGGCGCCGTTGTACGTGGTGCGGACGAGGGCGACCATGAGCGGTGTGCTCAGCACCTCGGTGAGGTTCTTGCTCGCCGGGCTGTCCGGCTGCTCGCGCAGTTCTCCCAGGACCGGTCCCCAGCGGGTGGTCCGGCTGGAGCGGCGCAGGTAGTCGGAGAAGTCGGCGGGAGTGAGGTCGGTGATCACGATGCCGGCGGCCCAGGTCAGCACGTCGCTCGCCGCGACGGCCTCGCGGAACTCGTGCGGGCGGCAGGTCACCAGCATGGGCAGGGACGTGCTGTTGAGCGCCGGCAGTGCGGCGCTGCGGAGCGCTTCGGGGATCTCGTCGAAACCGTCCAGTACGGGGAGGATGCGGCCCGCCTCGACCAGCGCGGCCGCGAGTGTCGAACCGCCGGGTGCCGGGGCGACCAGGTCCGGGTGGTCGCGCAGCAGCCGGTCCACCAGCCAGTCCCGGAGGTTGTCGGCCGTCGGGTCCCAGGAGGCCAGACCGAAGATCACCGGGACCGGTTCGGCACGGGTGCGGGTGGCCAGGTGGTCCAGTACGAACCGGAGCGTCAGGATCGTCTTCCCGGACCCGGCGCGGCCGAGCACCACCAGTCGGCCGGACGGGACGCGCCGGAAGACGTCCGCGATGTCGGTCAGGTCGCCGGTGAGGTCGAGCGGGCCGGCCGAGCCCCCGGGGGGAACCCGGCGGACGTTGTCCCAGTGGTCGGCCAGCTCGGCTGCCACCGGCTGCCAGCGCACGGGCAGCGGGAACGGGTTGTGGGCGCCGCGCTGTTCCATTTCCCGCTGCCACCGGCCCTGGAGCACGGCCGCGAGCCGGTCGGCGGCCTCGGCCAGGGGCGGGGGCGTGCCGGAGGGGGCGGGGGCGGGCTTGGGCTCGGGCTCGGGTCCACCGGCTGTGGGGGCGCCGGGTTCGTCGGCGTCAGTGTCGGCCTTGTGGTCTGGGTTGCCCGTTTCGGCCTGGGGTTCGCCGGATGCGGGTTCGCCGGGTGCGGGTTCAACTGGCTCGGGTCCGCTCGGCTTGTGTTCGCCGGTGGCTTCGCCGGGTGCTTCGGCGGGTGCGGATCCGGATCCGGATGTGTCCGGGAACGCGGGTACCGCGCCCGCCGCGGACATCAGGTCGCGGCGTTCGTCCGCCGTGAGGTCCAGGGCGTCGGCGAGCAGCCGGACGGTGTCGAGCCGGAAGTTCTTGACCGTGCCGGTCTCCATCCTGCGGATGGTCCGCACGCCGACCGTGGACCTCTCGGCGAGCTGCTCCTGCGTCATCCCCGCACTGAGCCGCCGTTGACGCACCAGTCGGCCGAACTCCCCCGTCACGTCGTGCCTTTCGCCGTCGATCTCGGTCCAGGCGACCCTATCTTCCGCACCGGCCACAAGTGGCCGGTCCCCGGCCTGGCCCGTTGACCAGGCGGACGCGATGGTTCAGGTCATGCCGCCGCTGTGCTCGACCGTTGCCGCACAGCCGACGGCGCTCGCCCCAGAGGCTCGACCCAGGAAGGCAGAAACACGGTGCAGACTCATCCTTCGTGGCCCGGAGGGCCCGGACCAGCCGGGCAGGACGCCGAGCGTCCCGTCGAACCCGACGACCTGTTCCGCAGGGGGAGGCCGTGACCCACTCGCCTCGTAACCCCTACGACCGCCGCCCCGCCCCGGCACCGGCCCGTGTGCCGCGACCGGCCGTCGCGACGGCGGCGGGAGTCTTCTCGGCGCTGCTCGGCGGGAGCATGGCCTGCTATTCCGCCTACACGGGAATCAAGACCTTCGAGTCCGGCTTCGGTCCGATCATCTGCGGTGTGCTTCTGCTCTTCGGCCTGTCCATCGCACGGAACGCCCTCCACCTCCTGGCGGGCGACGGCGACAGGGCCGAACGACTGACCGTGCAGCTCGGCATCATCGTGGCTCTCTCCTGTGTGGCCATCGGGTCGATGATCGCCCAGGGCGACTTCGACTCCGAGTCCATCCAGGCCCAACTCCTCGGGTTCCTCTGCGCTTTGGTCCTGTCGGTGATCGCGATCACGCTGTGCTCCCTGCGGGGCACGAAGGCCTACGTCGAGGGGCGCCGCCCCTCCGGTCCCGGCCTGCCGCCCAGGATCGGCTGACAGCGGGCCCGGGGCCTCAGCGAGGCGGGTACCCCGTGGTCCCCCCGCAGGCGTGGCACCGACGGCGAGCGCGGTGGCCGTCCTGGCCCCGTATCACCGCCCTGCCCGTCGCCCGCCTCGCCGAACAGCACCTCCACCCGCGCACCGTACGAAGGGAACAGCACGCATGACCCACCCTCCCAGCCAGTCGCCACCGGGAGGTTTCGGCGCTGCGCAGGAACCGTCTTCCGGAGCTGAGCAGGGCGCGCCTCCGCAGCCCGGCCCGTCCGGTTACGGTCCCCCGCAGGCACCCGGCCAACCCGGCCCGTACGCCTCCCAGCCCGGTCCGTACGCCCCCCAGCCCGGTCCGTACGCCCCCCAACCCGGCCACTACGGCCGGCAGCCGGCCACGCCGCCATACGAGACTCCCGGCCCGTACGGCAGTCGCCTCAACCCCCATGGCGGCCAACCCGCGCAGCAGCTCCCGGGCGCTCCCACCCTGCCCGGCGGTGCCACCCTGCCCGGCGGTGCCACCGACCGTGGCGGCCTGTTCCAGGGCAGGCGCGCCGCGCTCATCGGCGCGGTCGTGGCAGCCCTGCTCGTGATCAGCGGCGGTGTCTGGTTCGCGGTCGGCGGCGGTGACGCGAACGCGCCGCAGGCCACACCGATCCGGAGCGCCCAGCCCTCCGGGTCCGCCTCCGGTGGCAAGGGCGCGGGCGGCAAGGGCGCGGGCGGGGACGCCAGTGGCGCCGAGCGCGAAGACCTCAACGCGGGGCGCAAGCCGGGCGAGGCCAAGGTCAGATGGCTGCTCAGGAACGACGTGGACCTGCCCGGCGGAGGGGCAACCGTGTTCGGGCCGTGGGTCGTTGGCGACACCCTCGTCGTGGGGCTCTACGAGACGGTCTCCGGCTACTCGACGACCGACGGCCAACGCAAGTGGACCGTGACCCTGCCCACCGGGCTCTGCGCGGCACCCGTCGCGCCCGCCGACAACGGCAGCATCGTCATCGGCGTCAACGACAAGCGCGGTGAGCGCGAGAAGTGCACCGGGCTCCAGCAGATCGACCTCCGGAGCGGTCGGCAGGGCTGGAAGAGATCGATCCCGAAGGAGTCGATCCTGCCGCTCCCCTCCGACATCACGTTGAGCATCAGCGGAACCACGGTGACCGCAGCCGCTGGCATCCAGTCCTTCGGCTTCTCGCTCGCCGACGGGAAGCACCTGTGGGGAAGTACCGCGCAGGGCAAGGGCAATTGTCATCGACAGGCCTTCGCGGGCGGGCCCAGGCTGATCGCCGCCGCCTGGTGCAACACGAGTGACAGCCACGCTCAGGAGGAGATCAGCGAGGTCGACCCCGCCACCGGCAGGACCACGTGGGTCTACCGGGTCGACAGCGGCTGGACGGTCGAGAAGATCTACTCGGTCAGCCCGCTCGTCTTCTCCGCCAACCAGCGCGATGAGAACAACGTCAAGAAGCGAGCGGTCATCGCGCTGACCGACACGGGAAAGCTCCGCTCCCGGCTCCAGCTCGGCAACGACACGTACGAGCCCGCATGCACCTCGTTCTCCATCGCGGTCAGGAGCCTGGACGACTGCACCGGTGCTGTCGCCGACACGAACACCCTGTACCTGGCGACCGACACCAGCGCCAGCCGCACCGCGAACGCGGTGGTGGCCTTCGACCTGGACACCGGCAGGCCCAAGTGGCGTGCTGCGGCTCCCACCGGACGCACCGTCACACCGCTGGAACGGGGAGACGGCGGCAACATCCTCGTGTACATGGCCCCCTCCACCGACCGGGGCGGCGCGGTCGGCACCCTTCCTCCGACGGGCGGCCCGCCGAAGCTGCTGCTCCAGCATCCGGCGTCGACGGCGCAGATCGAGAGCAGCTTCTGGAAGGCGCGCTACGTGTACGCGCACGGTGCCTTCTACCTGGCGATCGGCTCCGTCTCCTCCGCGAGCACGGACGCCGAGGAGAAGAAGAAAAAGATCGTCATGGCATTCGGCTCGTGAGGGGTACGTACATATGACGCAGCAACCTCCGCCCGCGTACCCGCCTTCGCCCCCGTACCCGCTTCCGCCGGGCCCCGGCGACGGCAGGAAGCTGACCACACGGATGCGGATCGTCGTCGCCGCGGCCGTCGCCACGGTGCTGATCATCGGCGGTGGAGTCTGGTACGCGAAGGATGGCGCCGAGCAGCGGAACGACGCCACGACTCCGGCCGGGGCCGACGCCAACGGGGGAAAGGAGGCCTCGGACGGCCCGGGCAAGGAGAGCGTCCCCGCGAACACACGGTCCCGGGAGGCCTTCCGCCTGCCCGAGCCTGTCGTCGCCGCCGATGTGAAGGCCACCGGTTCCTGGCTGACCGACACGGTGTACGTGAAGCCGGGCGTCGCCTCGATCAGCGGGTACGACGTCGCCGACGGCACCCGACGGTGGACGATCCCGCTGCCCGGCCAACTCTGTGCGGCCTCGCGCCACACCTCGAAGGACAACAGGACCGCGATCGCCTTCGAGGCGGTCAGGCCCAGGACGACCAAGGACACCGTGCCCTGCACCGAGGTCGGTGCGATCGACCTCGACGCGGGCAAGCTGCTGTGGAGCACGTCCGTCAACGGCGGCACGACCGATGACCCGAAGGTCCAGTTCGACGAGGTCACCCTGAGCGCCGACACCGTCGCCGCCTCCGGCGACAAGGGCGGTGCCGCCTGGGACCTGGCCGACGGCAGGGAGTTGTGGAGGCCCCAGGGCAACGCCGAGGACTGCGTCGACGTGGGATACGGCGGCGGCGAGGCGCTCGTGGCGGTCCGCAGGTGCGGTCCGTACGAGAACCTGCACTGGGAGATCCAGAACATCAACTCGACCACAGGCGCCCCGCTGTCGACGTTCAGGATGCCCACGGGCTTCAGTTATCCGTCCGTCGTCTCCACCAGGCCGCTCGTCGTCACCTCCCGACTCCGCAGTACCCCGGGCGAGGTGGCGGACAGCTGGGACTTCTTCTCGATCGACGAGCGGACCGGCAGGCTCAAGGCCATCATCCCCGCGCCGAGGGACCGGTACGTGGTGAACTGCACCTTCGACGAAGTGGAGGGCTGCCACGGCGTGGTCGTCGGCAACGGCAGGATCTACCTGCCCACCGAGGAGCACCCGGTCGGCACGGAGAAGTTCGTCAGGACCAACGAGATCGTCTCGTTCGACCTCGCCAGGGGGAAGCCGACGTCCGACAGGGCGGACGCGGGCGTCCGGCACGAGATGTTCCCGCTGCGCATGGACGGCGGCAACCTCATCGCGTACCGGGAACCGGTCTTCGGCGAGGGCAGCCGGCAGATCGTCAGCATCGGCGGGGACGCCTTCACACCGGTGACCCTGCTGGAGAACCGTGTCTGGGGAAGCGAGCAGGAGAAGGAATGTTCCTTCTCCCACGAGGCGGACATCCGCTACACCAAGGGCCGGATGTTCATGTCCAGCAGCATGATCGGCAAGCCGCGGAAGACCTCGACCGGCGAGCGGACCTGTCTGGCCCTGGCCTACACGACCCGCTGAGACGCCTCCCGTGTCACCTGGATCTCGTCCACCCCCAGGAGCCCCGCCAGCGGCACCTTCACCGACCGCTGCTTCGGGCTGACCGCGAGTCCCTCGTTGCGCAGCAGGTCGAGCAGGAGTTCCGCGAGCGGCATCACCGCGTGCCGCCCCCAGCAGCGTTCCGAGCCGTGCCCGAAGGCGAGGTAGCCGGGCGCGGTGTCGGGGTCGAGCGCGTCCCAGCGCTCGGGGCGGAACTCGTCGGGGTGCTCCCACAGCGCCGGGTCGCGCTGCGAGAGCAGCGGCAGTACGAGAATGTCGTCGCCCGCGCGGATCGCCGGATCGAGGTCCGGGTACTCGGGGGAGGCGTTGCGCAGCATGTTCCAGGACGGGGGCAGCAGCCGCATGGCCTCGTACAGGATGTTGCGGTTGGGGACGGACTCGTCGAACGGGGAGCCCAGCCACAGCGCGTTCGCCACCAGGGTGGAGACCGTGAAGCAGACCGGTGCGGCGGCCCGCCGGTACATGCCCATCGCGTAGCGGCGGTCGTGGTAGTTCCCGGCCTCGGCGGTCCTGCGGGCGAGCGCGGTGAGTTCCCGGCCGGGCCGGGCCCTCAGGGGGCGGGGGAAGGCGGCGCCAGCCGCGATGACCGACCAGGTCAGTTTGGTCGTCAATTCGAGATTACGGCTCATCAGAATACGCAGCCGATAGGGGTCGCCGCCCAATATCAGATCCCGCAGGAAAACGTGCCCCGTATACGGCCACGGGCCGGAGAGGTCGATATTTCCGGGTAGCGGCCTTTTCAGTGCGTCGCGTACGTCACGGCCTACCGTCCGCATCACCTGGGCGGCCTCGCTCGGCGCGATGGAACGTCCCTGGAGCGGTTTGAAAGTGGGCCGCTCGACCTCGGTGGCGCGCCGGGCCGACAGGATGCGGTCGGCCAGTTCGTGGCCGGCCACCCCGATGGTGTCGGGCTCCAGCCGGAAGACCTCCTTGCCCCGGTGGTCCCGCAGCAGCGCGGCCAGCCGAGGCGCGAACGTCGTGGTCCGGGCGGCGGCGGGGTGCGCGGGGTCCGGGTGTGCGGCGGCCCGGAAGGGAAGCGGCTGGTGTGCGGGCGGGGTCTGCGGTGGCGGCTGGGTCATGAAAGGGACTCCGAAGGGCGGCCGGGCGAGGCGGTGAACGGTGCCTCCCGGGGCCGCCCCCGCCGGACGACGGGGGCGGCCCCGGGCAGTGCTCTAGTACCAGATGTACCAAGCGCTGGCCTTCAGGCTCTTCTGGTGGGACACGGCGTTCTTGATGGCAAACAGAAACTTCATTTTCTGCTCCTTCTCGCCCCTTTATATGGGGCAGTTCCGGGCACAGGGGTACCCCTTGTGAGGGTGATGTGCCGTTGGCCGTATGACCATTCCGCGAAGCGCTGAACGATTGCTGAACGTAGAATCAACGCCGCAGTTGATCAACCCCCTGGGCGTGCTTTTTTCCTTCTCATGACCGACCGGGCCGCCAGAAGTGGACGCTGGCCGAAATTCCGTCCGGGAGAGGCGTGAAGAGGCGGGTGCGGCGGGTTTATTGACGGAGGCTCTGATTACGGGAGCGTGGCCCGCAGGTTCGCCAGGGCGGTGGCCTCGGGGGTGCCCTCCTCGGCGCTGTAGACGTGCACGACCAGGCCCGTCTGGCCGGGGGCGGCCGGGACCTGGAGGGTTTCGAAGTCCAGGGTCAGGGGGCCGGTCGCCGGGTGGTGCAGGCTCTTGCGGCCCGCCGCGCACATGGTGATCTCGCCGCTGTCCCAGACGGACCTGAACTCCTCGCTGAGGGTGGAGAGTTCGGCCACCAGGGAGATCAGTTCGGCGTCCTCGGGGTGCTTGCCGGTCGCCACCCGCAGCAGGCCGACCGCCTCCCGGGCGCGGGTCTCCCACTCGGGGTGGACGGTGCGGGCGGCCGGGTCGAGGAAGAGGAAGCGGCCGTTGTTGCGGTCGCGGCGGGGGTGCGGCCCGTCGAGGCCGCCGAGGAGTTCGGCGCCCAGCGCGTTCCACGCGACCGCGTCCAGGCGGTGGTCCGTGGCGATCACCGGGAGGTGGTCCAGCGAGCGGAGGACCTGACGCAGGACCGGGCCGACCCGGGTGGCGGGGGCGCTGTCGGCCGCGATGCCGGGGCCCGTCCCGGCCAGCGTGCTCAGGTGGGCGCGCTCCGCCGCGCCCAGGTCCAGCGCGCGGGCCAGCGCGTCGAGGACCTCGGGGGAGGGCTGGGTGGCCCGGCCCTGTTCCAGCCGTACGTAGTAGTCCACGCTGATGCCCGCGAGCTGGGCCAACTCCTCGCGGCGCAGCCCTTGTACGCGGCGGCGGCGCCCGGCGGCGATCCCGACCCGCTCCGGCGCGACCCGCCCACGGCGGGCCCGCAGGAACTCACCGAGCGCGGGACGGACGGGCGCGGGACGGACGGGGGCGGCGGTGCGGGGGGTGTCTGCCGTACGCGTCATGCCTCCCAGTATGGACGGTGGCCCTCCAGGGTGGTCCTGGCAGTACCAGGAACGCGGGTCCGCCGGTCGCGGAGGGTTCTGGCTGTGCGGTCGCAGCCGGGAGACCGTAACGGCATGAACACCGACGTGAACACCGCCGCAGACGCCCGAGGCGAGTCCAAGAAGATCCTCCTCGTCACCGTCCACCCCGAGTCCCGCTCCCTCACCGCCTCCCTCTCCGCCTTCGCCGCCGACCACCTGCGCGCGGCGGGCCACGAGGTGCGGGTCTCCGACCTGTACGCGATGAAGTGGAAGGCCACCGTCGACGCGGACGACTTCCCCGACCTCGCGGGCGACGAGCGCCTGTCCGTGATGGCCGAGGCGGGCCGGGCGACCGCCGAGGGGCGGCTGACGGCGGACGTCGCGGCGGAGCAGGAGAAGGTGCGGTGGGCGGACGCGATCGTGTTCCAGTTCCCGGTCTGGTGGTTCGGCCCGCCCGCGATCCTCAAGGGCTGGTTCGACCGGGTCTTCACACCCGGTTTCGCGTACGGTCCCGGGCTCGTCCCGTACAGCGGCGGGGCGAGCGCGCTGTCGGGACGGCGGGTGCTGCTCTCGGTGACGGCGGGGGCCCGCGCCACCGCCTTCTCCGACCGGGGCATCCACGGCAGCATCGCCGACGTCCTGCACCCCCTGCAGCACGGGCTGTTCGCGTTCACGGGCATGGACCCGCTGGACCCCTTCGCCGTGTACGGCACCAACACCCTCCCCGTGGAAGGCTTCGAGGAGGCGAAGCAGGCGTACGCGGCCCGCCTGGACGGCCTCTTCACCGACGCGCCCGTCCCGTACCGCCTGCTCTCGGGCGGCGACTACGACCACGACATGCGACTGCTGCCGGGCGTGGAGGAGCCGGGCACGTCGAGCCTGGACCGGCACGTGCGGCCCCGTGGCTGAAGGGGGCGGCTCCGTGGCCGGAGGGGGCGGCCCTGTGACTGAAGGGGCCGGTTCCGTCCCGCCCGCTCCGGTGAACCACCCTGCACGCATGACTGATCACTCCGCCTTCTCCCTGCACCGCCTCCCGCAGTACACCCGCGCCGACCTGATCCAGATGCTCGGCGACGCGGACGACCCCTTCGGCGTCGCCGACACCGGACTGACGTGGCTGCCGAAGGAGGACCACTTCGGACTCGTCCGCGACGAGGACTCACGCCTCGTCGCGCACGCCGGACTGCGGCGGCTGCCGCTGTCGGTGGGCGGCGCCGACTTCGACGTCGTCGGGGTCGGCGGAGTGGCCGTCGCCCCCGACGTGCGGGGCCGCGGGCTGGCCCGCCGGATCGTCGGCGCGGCCCTGGACCACGCCCGCACCCAGGGCCCCCGCCACGCCCTGCTCTTCTGCCGCCCACCGATCGTCGGCCTGTACGAACGCCTCGGCTGGCGCGAGGTGCGGTACGCGGTCCGGGTCGAACAGCCGGAAGGGGCGGTGGCGGTGATGCCCCTGCACACGATGTGGACCCCGCTGGCCGAGGGGGCGGAGTGGCCCGAGGGGGAGGTGCGGGTGCGGTCGCTGCCCATGTGACCTCGGTCGTGCGGGGGTTGGGCTCGTTTGCGATGATGCCTCCATGAACATCACCCTGCGTCGGACCTGTGCGGCGTTCGTCGTCATCGGTGGCATCGCGCTGATCCTCTGGATCGGCTTCGGGATGCCCCGTGACCCGGACGACACCGGCCTCTGGCTCCTGCGCATCGCCCTCGGCTTCGCGGGCCTGGGCGCCATCCACGGCGGCGTCCGGCTCATGTTCCCCGACCGGACCGGTGAGAGCGACACCGAGAACGAGACGGCACGGCGAGACCCGGCCCCGGCCCCGGGACCGCTGGACGTCTAGCTTCCCCGGGCTGCCGCGGTACGGTGCTGGCATGACAGTTCAACTCGACGATCTGGCGCGGGAGTTGACGGATCTGTCCGACGCGCTCGACCTCGGCGCATGGCTGCCCGGTCCGGCCGGACGCAGCTGCGCGGAGCGGGTCGTGGGCGCCCTGGCCGAGCGGG
This sequence comes from Streptomyces sp. NPDC087440, assembly GCF_044744005.1. NCBI lineage: Bacteria > Bacillati > Actinomycetota > Actinomycetes > Kitasatosporales > Streptomycetaceae > Streptomyces > Streptomyces sp. NPDC087440. Next base: position 750,590 of record NZ_JBIUXN010000001.1, read on the forward strand.
AACTGCCCGAGGCGATCGTCCACGGGCTGACCGAGACCGCCCACGCCCTCCGCAAGGACGGCGACGAACGCTTCGGGGCCGCCCTCACCACCTGCGCGGCCCTCTGCCGCCGCTCACCGGAGGCGGCGACACCGGAAGGGCGGCGGGTGTTGGGGCAGGCGGTCGGGCTGGTGCGGAGGGTGGCGGCAGGCCAGCGGTGAAAGGGGCGGGGCCCGGGCGTGGTGGGATGGGGCGCATGACCGTCACGATCTCCCTGCGCGACCGCATCGAGCTGTACTACGCCACCGTGCCCCTGCACTTCGCCCGGGCCGAGGACTTCGGCGCGCTGCGTCTCTTCGTACGTACCGGACCCGGCGCTCCCTACTACGGCGGTCCGAACCACGCCCAGCCCGCCGCCCGCGAGCTGCCCTCCGTCGAGGAGATACGGGCCGTCCGTGCGCGGCAGCGGGAGCTCGGCGTGCCCGAGGCGTTCGAGTGGCTGGCGGAGGCTGTGCCGGGGATGCGGGGGAGGGTGGAAGGGTGCCAAATGCCGGTGGCGGAGCGGCCGTTGATGGTCCTGCCGGAGGAGAACGCGCTCTCGGCCCCTGCCCTGCCGCCCGGGGTCACCCTGCGTGCCGTCGGCGCGGACGACCCTGCGCTGGCCGCCGTCCTCGCCCTCCCCGCGCTCGCCTTCGCGGCGGCCGGGACGGCGCTCGGGGCCGCCGGGCCGGAGGAGCTGGCGGTCGTCGCGGGGCGGATCGAGGGGGACGGGACGGCTGACGCCGTCCGGCCGTCGCTCCGTACCGGACACAAGGTCCTCGTCGCCGCCCTCGCCCCCGACGGCACACCGCTCGCCGCCGGGCACTACCACCCGGCGGCCGACGCCACCGAGATCGGCGGCGTCGGCACCCTGCCCACCGCCCGCCGTCAGGGGCTCGGCGCCGCCGTGACCGTCGCGCTCGCCGCCCACGCCCGCGAGCACGGGGTGCGGACCGTCTTCCTCGCGTACGCCGACGAGACCATCGCCCGCATCTACGCCCGCCTCGGCTTCCGCCCCGCCGACACCACCCTCCTCATCGCCAACCAGCCCGCCCGGGGGCAGTGACCCCGGGGCCCGTCGCGTCGGCCCCGGACCTCGCGCATACTGAGCGGCGTGAACTGGGGGACCTGGCAGGACGGTTGGGCCGTGCTCACGCGGCGGGCGGCGGGAATCGCACGCCCGGTGGCCCTGCCGCCCGCGGCTGTCGCCGTGCTGTGCGCGCTCGCGGCCGCCGCCTCGCTCGCCGAACTCGTCGCGCGGCGAGGGTCGATACCCCGGATGTTCGCCCAGTCGGCCCAGAGCGGTGGTTCGTGGGTCCAACTGGCCATGGTGGTGGGGGTGTTGTGTCTGTGCACCGGGCTGCCGCTGGCACTCCTGCGACCTCGCCCCGCCGGGGTCGCCGTGACCGCCGTGAGCCTCGGTTCCGTGACGGCCTTCGACACGGTGACCGTCGCCGGACTCGTGGCCCAGCTCGTCGCCCACTACCGGCTCGGGCGGCACGGACACCCCGTGGCCGCCGTACTGCTGGCCGCCCCCTTCCTCGTACTCGCCCTGGAACAGGCGGAGCAACCCGGCCGCCCGGTACAGCTCCTGCTCCTCGCCGCGCTCGCGCCCACGGCGGCCTGCGCCGGGCTCGCCCGGCGGTCGGGAGAGCGGGACCGGGCGCACCGGGCCACGCACGACGTGATGCGCGACGTGCGCTGGGAGAACGCCGCCCGGGAGGAACGGGCCCGGATCGTCCGGGAGTTGCACGATGTGGTGGGGCACCACATCTCCATGATCTCCGTGCAGGCCGAGACCGCCCGGGTGGCCACCCCCGGCATGCCCGACCAGGGCCGCGAACGGCTGCTCGGCATCGGCGACACCGCGCGCGCCGCACTCACCGAGATGCGGCGGCTGCTCGGCGTGCTGCGGGAGGAGGGCGACGACACCGGCGCGGACGCCGAACGCCGTCCGCAGCCGGACCTGGCACGGCTCCACGACCTCCTCGACGAGGCACGCGCGGCGTCCACGGGATCGATCCGCCTCGTCCTCAGCGGCGACCCCCGCCCGCTGGGACCCGGGGTGGAGCTCGCCGCGTACCGCATCGTGCAGGAATCCCTCACCAACGCCCGCAAGCACGCCCCGGGTTCACCCGTCGACGTCGAACTCCACTACGGCCCCCAGGCCCTGCACCTGCGCGTCCGCGACAACGGCCCCGGCCCGCCGCCCACCCCCTCCGACGACCGGCACGGCCTGCTCGGCATGCGCGAACGGGCCGGGGCCGTCGGGGGAGAGGTCCGGGCGGGGCCGGGGGAGCGGGGCGGCTTCACGGTCGAGGCCCGCTTCCCGGCGGAACCGGAACCGGAACCGGCACCCCCCACAGGGGCCGCCCCCCGTTCCCCCGGCCTCCCCGTACCCACAGAACGGACCCCATGAGCACCCCGCCCGCCGCCCCGATACGCGTCGTCATCGCCGACGACCACCTGGTCGTACGCACCGGATTCGCCACCCTCCTCGACTCCCAGCCGGAGTTCACGGTCGTGCGCACCGCCACCACCGGGGCCGAAGCGGTGCGCGTCTGCCGGGAGACCGCGCCGGACGTCGTCCTGATGGACATCCGGATGCCCGAGATGGACGGCATCGAGGCCACCCGCGTCCTCCTCGGCGGCACACCGGACGGGGTACCGGCGCCGCGCGTGCTCGTCCTGACCACCTTCGACCTCGACGCGTACGTGTACGACGCCCTGCGCGCCGGGGCCAGCGGCTTCCTGCTCAAGGACGCCACCGCCGAGCGGCTCTTCGACGCGGTACGGGTCGTCGCGGCGGGTGACGCGCTGCTCGACCCGGGCATCACGCGGCGGCTGATCGGGGAGTTCACCAAGCGGCCCGCCGTGACGGAGGAGGCGGCGGGAGCGGAGGAGGCGGACGGGGGATCCGTCCTGCCCGCACTCACTGCCCGCGAGCGGGAGGTGCTGCTGCTCGTCGCCGAGGGACTCTCCAACGCCGAGATCGCCGCCCGCCTCACCGTCACCGACGAGACGGTCAAGTCCCACGTCAGCCGCACCCTCGCCAAACTCGGCCTGCGCGACCGCACTCAGGCCGTCATCGTCGCGTACGAGTCCGGGCTCGTCGTCCCCGGCCGCCGCAGGCCCTGACGCCTCCCCCGCACGGGGGAGCGGTGTCCCCCGCGAGAGCCAGGGCGCCCCCTGCGGAGTGGGCCCGGAAGCCCCGGAAGATCCCACCCCGCGGGGACGTCCGGCACCCCTCCCGGTTCCTACTCTCCGGACATGGACGTGACGAGCACAGCGATCGACGTCAGAGACGTGCACAAACGCTTCGGGGACACCCGGGCGCTCGACGGGATGAACTTCACCGTGCGGCCCGGACACATCACCGGCTTCGTCGGGCCGAACGGCGCGGGCAAGTCCACCACCCTGCGCGTGATCCTCGGCCTCGACGCACCCGACCGGGGCACCGCACTGGTCAACGGCCGCCCGTACCGCAGCCTGCGCACCCCCCTCACCCACCTCGGCGCGCTCCTGGACGCGTCAGCCGTCCAGCCCGGCCGGACCGCCCGGCACCACCTGCTGTGGCTGGCCCACTCGCAGGGGCTCGGCACGGCCGCCGTCGACGAGGCGCTGCGGCGGGTGGGCCTCACCGACGTGGCCCGGAAACGGGCGGGCGGATTCTCGCTCGGCATGCGGCAACGGCTCGGCATCGCGGCCGCGCTCCTCGGCGATCCGCCGGTGCTGATGCTGGACGAGCCGTTCAACGGGCTCGACCCGGAGGGGTTCCAGTGGATGCGCGGCTTCCTCGCCTCGCTGGCCGAACGGGGGCGGGCCGTCCTGGTCTCCAGCCACCTCATGAGCGAACTCCAGGACTGCGCCGACCACGTGATCGTCGTCGGACGCGGCAAGGTCGTCGCCGACGTCGGGGTACGCGAACTCCTCGACTCCGTGTCCCGGGGCCGGGTGACGCTGCGCACCTCGGCCCGCCACGAGGCGATGACCGCCCTCGCACGGGCCGGGGCGACCGTCAGCTCCACCGACCGGGACACCCTCGGCGTCACCGGGCTGTCCGCCGAGGACGTCGTCGCGCTGCTCACCGCTCAGTTGGTGCCGTTCTCCGAAGTGGCCGCGCACCGGGCCTCGTTGGAGGAGGCGTACCTGGAACTGACCCGGGACGCCGTCCAGTACCGGGGCGTCGTCGGCGGGGAGGTCGGACGATGACCATGACGCCGGAAACCCTGTCCTCCGCACCCGCGGCACCCCCGGTCCGCCGCGGGGGGAGCGGCTTCGGCCGGGTGCTGCACGCCGAGTGGACCAAGTTCCGTACGGTACGGGGCTGGGTGCTCGGCACGTTCGGCGCGCTGGTGGCCGTCTGCCTGGTCGGACTGCTCGCCACGGCGCAGACCGCGCAGGGCGGCGGCCGGACGGCGGGGCTGCCCGTCGGGCCGGGCGGCGGGGCCGTCAACGACTCCTTCTCCTTCCTCCACCAGCCGCTGAAGGGCGACGGCACGCTCACGGTCCCCGTCACCTCCCTCACCGGGCGCATCGCGACGACGCCCACCGCCGACCGCCCCGGCCTCGCGCCCTGGGCCAAGGCGGGGATCATCGTCAAGGACTCCCTGACCCCCGGATCGTCGTACGCGGCCGTGATGGTGACGGGCGAGCACGGCGTGCGCATGCAGGACGACTTCACGCACGACACGGCGGGTCCGCAGGGCACGTCCGCCGCGTCCCCCGCGTCCGCCGGGGGCGCGCCGCGCTGGCTGCGCCTGAAGCGGGCCGGGGACACGGTCACTGGCTACCGGTCCACGGACGGCAGGACGTGGAGCGAGGTGGGCACCGCACGCCTGTCCGGGCTCGCGGAGACGGCGCAGGTCGGCCTGTTCGTGACGTCCCCCTCCGCGACCGAGGGCACCGGCACCGGGACGGGCTTCGTCCCGGCCGTCGCCATCGCCGTCTTCGGGGCTCCCGTCCTGGGCGGCCAGTGGCGGGGCGAGGCGGGGCAGCACCGGCAGGAGGGCGACGGCTGGCAGCACCGGCAGGTGGGCGACGGCGCGGGCACGTCCGGGAGTTACACGGGTGCGACGAAGCCGCAGGCCGTGGCGGTCGGTGCGGGGTACCGCATCACCGGGGCCGGGGACATCGCCCCCGTGGTCGGCGGGCCGGCCGGGAGCGGGGTGCGGATCGTCTCGAACTTCCTCGTCGGGGCCTTCGCCGGACTGATCATGCTGGTCGTGGTCGCCACCGGGTACACGACCGTCGAGTACCGGCGCGGACTCATCGGCGTCACCTTCGCGGCAACTCCTGGGCGCAGAAGGGTGCTTGGTGCGAAGGCGGTCGTGGTGGGCGGTACGGCGTTCCTCGTCGGGACGGTGGCGGCGGCGGTCATGGTGCCCTTCGGTGCGGCACGGTCCGCCGCGGGCGGCTTCCCCGTCCTGACCGTGCCGACGGCGACCGAACTCCGGGTGATCCTCGGTACCGGTCTGCTGCTGGCCGCCGCGAGCGTGCTGGCGCTGGCCGTCGGGGCGATTCTGCGGCGCAGTGCGGTGACGATCACGGTGGTGGTGGCCGGGCTGGTACTGCCGTACCTCCTCGCGTCCGCGTCCCTGCTGCCGCAGGAGGCGTCGGACTGGCTGCTGACGGTCACCCCGGCCGCCGGTTTCGCGATCCAGCAGAGCGTCGAGCACTACGACCAGGTCGTCACGGTCTACTCCCCGATGCACGGCTACTTCCCCCTGCCGCCGTGGGCGGGCCTCGGGGTGCTGTGCGCGTACGCGGCGGCGGCCTTCGGAGTGGCGCTGGTACGGGTGCACCGGAGGGACGCGTGAGTGCGGGGGCGCGGCGGGGGCGTGGCTTCCGGGGCGACGGGGTGCGTGCCGTGCGGGCCGAGTGGACCAAGCTGCGGACCGACACCGTGAACCTCTGGCTCCTGCTCGGTACGGTCGTCCTCACGCTCGCCGTGAGCGCCGGGGTGGTGCTCACCGCCCGGTGCGACGGCCCGGGCTGCGGGGGCGACCCCACTCGCCTGGGCCTCACCGGCTTCATGGCCGGACAGGTCGTCGCGGTGGTGGTCGGGGTGCTGACGGTGGGCAACGAGTACAGCACCGGCATGGTGCACACCACGTTCGCCGCGATGCCGCGCAGGGGGACGGTGCTGCGCGCCAAGGCGGTCGTGCTGGTGGCAGTGCTGGTCCCGGTGGGGGCGGTGGGCGCGGTCGGCTCGCTGCTGATCGCGGGGGCGGTGCAGCCGGGCCGTGGCTTCACCGTGGCGAACGGCCACGCACCCCTGACCCTGACCGACGGCCCGACGCTCCGGGCCGCCGTCGGCTCGGTCCTCTACCTCGTCCTGATCGGGCTGCTCGCCCTCGGCGTGGCACTGCTGGTCCGCAGTTCCGCGGGGGCGGTCGGCATCGTCCTCGGCCTGCTCTTCCTCTTCCCGATCCTGGCCCAGGTACTGGCCGACCCCGACTGGCAACGCCTCCTCCAGGGCATCGCCCCGATGCCGGCCGGACTCACGGTCCAGGCGAGCGTGGATCTCGCCAACCTCCCCGTGGGCCCCTGGGAGGGCCTGGGCGTCCTGACCCTGTGGACCCTCACCGCCCTCAGTCTGGCGGCGCTGCGGTGCGTTGGCGCCGGTAGTGGCGGGCCACCCGGGCGCGGTTGCCGCACGAAGGCTTGCAGTATTCCTGGCGGCCGTGCTGCTTGACGTAGTAGCGCACGCAGCGCGGTGCGGTGCAGGCGCGCAGCAGGTCCCGGTCGGGGCCGGTGAGGAGTGCGATGGTGGCGCGGGCCACGGCCGCCGTCAGCCGGAGGAGGGGATCGCGTTCTGCGGAGGGAGCCAGGGCGTGGGTGAAAACGCCGTCCAGGAGGGTGAGTTGTGGGATCACGGGCTCACGCGCGGCGGCGGCGTTCAGGCGCTCCAGGGCCTCGGGCGCCGGAAGCAGGCGGTTCGCGTCCGCCGGGCTGGGCGGGGCCGGGCTCACCGCTCGCGCGAACAGGGCCCGCACGGCTTGGCGCAGGGCGACCAGTTCCTCCCGTACAACCCCCGCATCCGCGACCGCGCCCGCGTCGGACCGTGCGCGCAGCCACCGCACCGCGTCCTCCGCGTCGGACAGGTCGTCGGCGACGCCGCCGTTCCCGTCGTGCCGGACGGTGCTCGCCAACTCCAGTGCCAGGCACGGTTCCATGCCACCCACCCCTTGCTCCCCCTCTTGATCATCACTGTGCCCGCAGCTTACAGTCCCTAACGGAAACGCACCTGTTTCCCATTAGGGAGGATCGTCACGATGGCCACTCTGCTCGCCCAGATGAGCGACCTGCACCTGGACGGCAGCGCCCGCTCCACCGAACGTGCCGCCCGGGTCATGGACCACCTGCGCGCCCTGCCCCGCCCCGTCGACGCGCTCCTGGTCACCGGCGACATCGCCGACCACGGCACGATCGCCGAGTACGAGGAGGCGGCCCGGCTGCTGGACGCGCCCTTCCCCGTCCTCCCGTGCCCGGGCAACCACGACGTACGGGCCGCCTACCGCAAGGGACTTCTGGGGGAGGAGGCGGACGGCGCTCCCGTGAACCGGGTCCATCACGTCGGCGACACCGCCCTCCTCCTCGTCGACTCGACCCTCCCCGGCCGCGACGAAGGCCTCCTCGAACCGGCCACCCTGCGCTGGATACGGCACACCCTGGACGGACTCCCCGCCACGACCCGGGCCCTCCTCGCCTTCCACCAGCCGCCCGTCGTCCTCCACCACCCCCTCCCCGACGCCTACCTGCTCCAGAACCCGGAGGACCTGGCCGCGATCCTCGCCGCGTACCCGCAGGTGGCGGCCGTCCTCACCGGCCACGCCCACACGGCCGCCGCCACGACCTTCGCCGGCCGGCCGCTGATCGTGGGTCCGGCGGTGACCTGGACGCTGCGGCTGCCGTGGGAGGGCGAGGAGGCCGCCGACCGCGAACAGCCGCCCGGTCTGGCCTTTCACATACTGGACGACGAGGGCAGGCTGACGACCCATTACCGGGTGGTGCTGTAGAGGGAGGGGGTGGGGGAGGGGGCGAAAGTCCCGTCGGGTCGGGACCAAGGGCCCCTGCGGGGTGTCGGGGCGGCGGGGGAGCATGAGGGTCCCGTCCACGTGCCGCATGGCGGCGTTCCAAGGCCGTGACATGCCCCCACGTTTCTTCAGGTCGCTCCTCGGCGGGCCTCGCACGCCCGATGAGCGGTCCCGGGGTGCGCGGTTGCTGCTGGTGGTTCCGTGGGTGTTCTGGGGGCTGGCCGTCGTCGCCGAGTTCGTGACCGGCGCCGACGTGCGCCTCTCACCCGTCGTCGCGGCCGTGCCGCCGCTGGTGGCCATCGCGCACGGCTGGCGGGCGGTCGCCGTGTCCGGTGCGGTCGCCTGGGGCACACAGCTGCTGTTCGTGTGGGCCGCGCCGCCCCAGCCGGGCGGTGTCGACCCGCTGACCCGTGTCGTCGCCATGGCCGGGATCACCCTCGCCTCCGCCTTCGCCTCGCTCGCCCGCCGGCGCGGCGAGGAACGCGTCCGGCACATCCGCTCCCTCGCGGGTGGCGTCCAACGCGCCGTACTGCGCCCGCTTCCCCCGCTGACCGGCGGCTACCGGGTGTCCGGCTTCTACCGGGCCGCCGGTTCCGACGCCCAGGTCGGCGGCGACTTCTACGAGGCGCTGGAGACCCCGTACGGCCTCCGGCTGGTCCTCGGCGACGTATGCGGCAAGGGGCTCGTGGCGGTCGACGCGACCGTGACCCTGCTCGGGGCGTTCCGCGAGGCCGTCTACCGGGAGGCGGACCCGGTGGCCGTCGCCCACTGGATGGACCGTTCGCTGGCCCGCCGTCAGGCCGCCACCGGCGACCGGCGCTTCGCGACGGCGCTCATCGTCGAGGCGCACCCCGGAGGGCGGCTGAGGTTCGTCAACTGCGGTCACGTACCGCCCTGGTGCGTGGACGAGGACGGCGCCCGCGAGCTGAAGCTGCCGCACGGGGGGCTGCTCGGCCTCTTCGACGACGTCCTGCGGGAACCGCTCGTGGCGGTGGAACACACCCTCGCCCCCGGGGCCTCGCTGCTCACCGTCACCGACGGCGTGACCGAGGCACGCGACGCGCGCCGGGAGTTCTACGACCTCGGGGGCGCCCTCTCCGGGCAGGGCCTCGGACCGTGCCCGGTCGCCGTGAAGGACGCCGTCCTCACTGGCCTCGCGCACCACACCGGGGGGCGCCTGTCGGACGACGCGGCGGCCCTGGTCCTGGCGTTGCCGGAGAGCCGCTAGACCTCCTGGACCGCCGGTGTCACGGCCGCGTCGTACCGGTTCAGGATCAGCCGTGCCACCGCCTCGTGCGCGCCCAGCGGCGCGGACGTGACCGTTCCGGCGGCGGCGGCCGCCCTGCGGGCGAAGAAGCCCGGCGTCATCAGATAGCTGGCCACCGCGACCTCCCGGTGCCCCTGGGCGTGCAGTTCCGCCACCGCGTCGGCCGGGGTCGGCGCGCCCCCGCACAGGTACGAGGCCACCGCCGGGCGGCCCAGCCGGTGGGCCAGCAGGTCGGCCATCGCGGCGGTGTCGGCGAGCGAACGCGGGTCGGATGAGCCCGCGGAGGCCAGGACCACGGGGCTGTCCGCAGGGGCCTCGGCCTCCCCCAGCCGGTCCGCCAGCGCCGCCGCGAGCAGCGGGTGCGGGCCCAGCGCCGCCGCCGTCCGGGCGCGCACCTGCGGAGCGGCGGCCAGCGCCTCGGGGATGTCCGTACGGAGGTGGAAGCCCGTGCCGAGGAGGAGCGGCACGAGGACGACCTCGCCGCGCAGCGTCGCGAGCACGTCGGCGAGCGCGGGCCGGGCGACGTCCACGTACGCCAGGATCACGGGCAATCCGGGCCTCAACTCCCTGACCAGGGAGAGGAGTTGCTCGGTGGTCGACATGCCGTCGGGGTCCCGGGTGCCGTGCGCGACCGCCAGGAGGGGCCTCGTCCCGGGTCCACCGAGGGGCCTCATCCCGGGTCCACCGCCAGCCGGTAGCCCCGCTTGGTGACCGTACGGATCAGTGCGCTGTACGGGCCGAGGGCCGACCGGAGCCGTCCCACCGCCGCTTCCACCACGTGCTCGTCCGTCGGGCGCGGCGCGTCGGGCGTGTCGGCGGGCCAGGCTCGGCGCAGCAGTTCCGCACGGCTGAGGACGGTGCCGGGGCGCTGTGCCAGGGCGCGCAGGATCGCGGTGGGGAGGGGGGTGAGGTGGACCGTTCCGGCGGGGCCGGAGACGGCTGTGCCCTGCACCGTCAAGAGGCCGACGACGGAGGGGAGTTGACGGGCGTGACGGCTCGGGAGTTCCTGGTCGAGGGTGCGGACCAGCGCCCCCAGCCGCCCCCGCTCCGGCCACACGACCGGCACGTCCGCCGCCAGCAGCGGCCGGGCGCACACCGGCCCGATACAGGCCGCCAGCACGTCCGTGCGGAGCGCCGCCAGGACCTGTTCGCGGCGGCCCGTCCCGTCGGCGGTCGCGAGGAACGCGTCGATCGCGGGCGCGCTGGTGAAGGGGAGCGCGTGCACCTCGCCCCGCACCGTCGCCTCCACCAGCCGCCGTACCGCGTCCGGGTCGGCCGCCGGGCCCCACCGGTACACCGGCACCTCCACGACCTCCGCGCCGCGCGCACGCAGCGCCGCCGTGAACTCCGGGAGCGGGGTGCCGTGTTCCTGCACCGCGACCCGCTTGCCCGTCAGGTCCCGGTCGAGCAGCCAGACCAGCATCTCGTCCACGGCCTCCGATGCGGGCGCGTAACTCTCCCGCAGTCCGGACGCCCGGATCGCGCCGGTCGCCTTCGGACCCCGGCTGATCACGATCGCGCCCCGGCACGCCTCGACCAGGCGCGCGCCCGTGCCCCAGCCCTCGGCCGCGCTCATCCAGCCGCGCCAGCCGACGCCTGTCGTGGCGACGACGTAATCGAGGGGGCGGGCGAGACAGGCGTCGGTGGCGTCCCGTACGCGAGCGTCGTCGTCCAGCGGCACGATCCGCAGGGCGGGCGCGGACAGCACGCGCGCACCGCGCCGCCGCAGCAGGGCTTCGAGTTCGTCGCGGCGCCGGTCGGCCGTGACCCCGACCGTGAGTCCGGTCAGTGAGCCCTCCGGCGGAACGGGCGTGGCGGGCGTCGCTGTTGTCATGGCCCGACACTGGCCGAGCCGTGTTAAGCCGCTGTTGCGGAGGCGTCTCCTGGGAGTTAGCCCTGCGCTACGGGCATGTGTCCCGCGTCTCGCACGCCCCGGCCGCCGCGGTGAGCGCTCTGTTCCGTCCGCGCAACGCATGGGATGCGGGCGCGTAACGGCGCGCGGGCACGGTGGGCGCCATGAACCAGACCGCGACGGCCCCCGTCGACACCCACTGCCCGTACTGCTCGCTCCAGTGCGGCATGCGCCTCGGCGCGGCGGCGTCGGGTCCCTCGCCCGTGGAGATCGTCGAGCGCCCCGACTTCCCCGTCAACCAGGGGGCCTTGTGCGGCAAGGGCCACAGCGCCGCCGCCGTGCTCGCGCCGGGTGTCCGCCTCACGACTCCTCTCGTACGGGACACCAAGGGCGGCCCGCTCCGGGAGGCCACCTGGGACGAGGCCCTGGACCGCGCGGCGTCCGCGCTCGTACGGACCGGCGAACGGTACGGGCGCGACGCCGTCGGCGTCTTCGGCGGCGGCGGTCTGACGAACGAAAAGGCTTACCTGCTGGGCAAGTTCGCGCGCGTCGCATTGCGTACGGCCGGCATCGACTACAACGGCCGCTTCTGCATGTCCTCGGCCGCAGCCGCGCACCGCAACGCCTTCGGACTCGACCGGGGCCTGCCCTTCCCGCTCGCCGACGTCGCCCGCACCGGCTGCGTCATCCTCGTCGGCAGCAACCTCGCCGACACGATGCCGCCCGCCGTCCGGTACCTGCGCGAACTGCGGGAGAACGGGGGCTCGCTGGTCGTCGTGGACCCGCGCCGCACCCGCACCGCCGAACTCGCCGACCTGCACCTCGCCCCCGCTCCCGGCACGGATCTGGCCCTCGCGCTCGGGCTCCTCCACCTGGTGGTCGCGGACGGACACGTCGACGAGGACTTCGTCGCCGCCCGTACGACGGGGTGGGAGGCCGCGCGTACGGCTGCGGCGGCGCACTGGCCGGAGCGGGTGGAGGCGATCACCGGGGTGCCGGTGGCGGCGTTGCGGCGCGCGGTCGAGCTGTTCGTGGGTGCGGGTGCGGCCTTCGGTACGGGGATGGTCCTCACCGCGCGGGGGCCGGAGCAGCAGTCCAAGGGTGTCGACACGGTGGGCGCGTGGATCAACCTGTGCCTGGCCACCGGGCGTGCGGGCCGCCCGTTCTCCGGGTACGGGTGCCTCACTGGGCAGGGCAACGGGCAGGGCGGCCGCGAGCACGGCCAGAAGGCCGACCAACTGCCCGGCTACCGCTCGATAACGGACCCCCAGGCGCGGGCGCACGTGGCCCGGGTGTGGGGCGTCGACCCCGCGGACCTGCCCGGCCCGGGGGTCTCCGCGTACGAACTCCTCGACTCCCTCGGTACGGAGGGCGGGGTGCGGGCCCTGTTCCTGATGGGCTCGAACCCGGTGGTCTCGGCCCCGAACGCCCGGCACGTCACCTCCCGCATCGAGGCCCTCGACACCCTGATCGTGTGTGATGTGGTCCTCTCGGAGACGGCGGCACTGGCGGACGTGGTCCTGCCCTCCGCCCAATGGGCCGAGGAAACCGGCACGATGACCAACCTCGAAGGCCGCGTCATCCTCCGCAGGGCGGCCCTGCCCCCTGCGGGCGAGGCCCGCACCGACCTTCAGATCCTGCACGATCTCGCCGACCGGCTGGGCCACGGGAAGGGCTTCCCGGCCGACCCGGAGGAGGCCTTCACCGAACTCCGCGCGGCGTCGGCGGGTGGCCAGGCGGACTACTCGGGCATCGACTACGCCCGCATCGGCGCGGAGAACGGGGTGTTCTGGCCGTGCCCGGCGGGGGAGGACGGGGCGGTGCACCCGGGGACCCCGCGCCTCTTCCTCGACCGGTTCGCCACCCCCGACGGGCGGGCCAGGTTCGCCGACGTCTCGCACCGCCCGGCGGGGGAGGAGCCCGACGCCGACTACCCCCTCCACCTCACCACCGGGCGGGTGCTCGCCCAGTACCAGAGCGGCGCGCAGACCCGCCGCACACCGGAGCTGAACCGTGCCGCCCCGGGTGCCTTCGTCGAGCTGCACCCCCGGCTGGCGGCCCGGCTGGGCGTGGCGGAGGGGGAGCGGGTGACCCTCACCAGCCGCCGGGGCCGGGCCACCGCACCGGCCAGGATCACCACGGCGATCCGCCCCGACACGGTCTTCATGCCGTTCCACTGGCCCGGCGAGGGCCGCGCCAACTCCCTCACCAACGCCGCACTGGACCCGCAGTCCCGCATGCCGGAGTTCAAGGTGTGCGCGGTTCGAGCGGAACGGGCGACTCCGACGGCCGCCGGTACGAAGGGGCCGGCTTCGGCTGCCACGGGTGCTGCGGGGGCGACCCCGGCCGCTTTCACCACCGCGGAGATGCCCCCGGCGGCGGCCGCCACGGCGGCGACCCTGACCGCCGATACCGCTGCTGCGGAGGTGACCTTGTCCGCCATTACCGCTACTGCGGCGGCGACCCTGACCGCCGCTACCGCTACCGCCACTGTGGAGGCGCCCCGATGACCGGCCGCCGCCGTATCGCGGTGATCGGTGCCGGAATGGCCGCCGCCCGCTTCGCCCAGCAGACCCTCGCCCAGGCCCCGCCCGGCGCCCTCGACCTCACCCTGTACGGCCACGAGCCCCACGCCCCCTACAACCGCGCCCTCCTCGCCGGTGTCCTCGACGGCCGCTACCCGCCGGAGGCCCTGACCCTCCCGACCGGCGGGGCAACGATCCGCACCGGCACGGAAGTCGTCGCCGTCGACACCGCCGCCCACACCCTCCACACCGCCTCCGGCGAGACCCACACCTACGACACCCTCGTCCTCGCCACGGGCGCCAACCCCGTCCTCCCACCCATCCGCAACCTCCACACATCCCTCATCGCCGCTCCCCTCGGGCACCCCGCTCCCCCCGCAGCCCCCTTCGGGCGCCCCGCTTCCGCCGCCGCCCCCTCGGCTCCGCCTCTTGCCGCCCCGCCCCCTTGGGCGGCGGGGCCGCCCCCCGGGGGCGGGACGGGCGGGCAAGGGGGCGGCCCCTCCCGCTCCCGGCCCACCCCGGGAACCCCCGCCCAGCCCCGCCACCGGCCGCCCACCCCCGCCAAGCCCCCGGCCCGGACCCGTACCGCCGAAACACCCCCGCACGCCGACCTCAAACAGGGCGTACACCCCTTCCGCACCCTCTCCGACTGCACCCGCCTCGCCGAGGCCACGGCCACCCTCTCCACCACCCCGAGAGCCATCGTCATCGGCGGCGGCCTCCTCGGCGTCAGCGCCACCCGCGCCCTCACCGCCCTCGGCCTCCCCACCGAACTCATCCACCAGGCCCCCTACCTGATGGAACGTCATCTCGACGAGCAAGCCGCCACCACCGTCCGCCGCGCCCTCGAATCCATGGGCGCCGCCGTCTACACCGACAACCGCGCCCGCGCCCTCCACGGCACCACCACCGTCACCGGCGTCGAACTCGCCAACGGCCACGTCCTCTCCTGCGACCTCGTCGTCCTCGCCTGCGACCTCGTCGTCCTCGCCTGCGGCGTCCGCCCCCGCACCGGTCTCGCCCGGGCCGCCGGGATCGAGGTCCGGCGCGGCATCGTCGTGGACGACACCCTCGCCACCTCCGCCCCGGACGTGTACGCGATCGGCGACTGCACCGAGCACCGGGGCGCGGTGCACGGCGTCACCGGCCCCGCCTGGGCCCAGGCGGACACCCTCGCCGCCCGCCTCTCCGGAGCCGACCCGTACGCCGCCTACACCGGCGCGCACGCGGCCGCCCGCCTCACCGCGGGAGCCCTGGAAATCGCCGCGTTCGGCGAGGTCACGGACAGTGCGGGCGACGCGCTGCGGCTCGCCGACGGCACCCGCGGCGCGTACGGCTCGTACAAGAAGCTCGTGATGCGCGGGGACCGCCTCGTCGGCGCGATCCTCGTCGGCGACCTCACCGCGATCGGCGACCTCACCCGCACCTACGAGAGGGGCGAGCCACTGCCGCCACGCCCCCTCGACCTGCTCACCCCTTTCCCCGAACTCCCCGAACTCCCCGAAGGAGCCGCCCTGTGACGCATGGCAAGGAAACCCCCCGACGGCTCGTCCTCATCGGCCACGGCATGGTCGGCCAGCGCTTCCTCGAAGCCTTCGCCGAGCGCGGCGGCCACGCACCCGCCTGGCAGATCACCGTGCTCGCCGAAGAGCCCCGCCCCGCCTACGACCGCGTCCACCTCACCTCGTGGTTCTCGGGCACGAGCGCCGCCGAACTGACCCTGTGGGAACCGGAGTTCGGCGACAAGCACGGCATCGACCTGCGCCTCGGCGACCCCGCGACCGCCATCGACCGCGCGGCCCGCACCGTCACCGCCCGCACCGGCGAGGTCTTCCCGTACGACGCCCTCGTCCTGGCCACCGGCTCCTCCCCCTTTGTCCCGCCCGTCCCCGGCCACGACGCCCCCGGCTGCTTCGTCTACCGGACCATCGAGGACCTGGAGGCCATCCGCGCGGCAGCGGACACCGCCCGCGTCGGTGCGGTCGTCGGCGGCGGCCTCCTCGGCCTCGAAGCGGCGGGCGCCCTGCGCGCGATGGGCCTGGAGACGCACGTCGTCGAGTTCGCCCCGCGCCTGATGGTCCTCCAGGTGGACGACGGCGGCGGTGCCGTACTCCGGGAGAAGATCCAGGAGTTGGGCGTCATCGTGCACACGGGTGCGGGCACCCAGACCGTCGAGACCGCCGCCGACGGCACCGTCACCGGCATGGTGCTGTCCAACGGCGCGACCGTCGACACCGACCTCGTCGTCTTCTCCGCGGGCGTACGTCCCCGGGACCAGCTCGCCCGCGCCGCAGGCCTGCCCGTCGGCGAACGCGGCGGCATCACCGTCGACGCGCACTGCCGCACCGAGGACCCCGCGATCTGGGCCATCGGCGAATGCGCCCTCGCCGTCGACGGCCGGGTCTACGGCCTGGTCGCCCCGGGCTATGCGATGGCGGAGGCGGTGGCTTCCGAACTCACGGGGCAGAAGGGAGAGTTCACGGGCGCCGACCTGTCCACCAAGCTCAAGCTCCTCGGCGTTGACGTCGCCAGCTTCGGCGACGCCCACGGCACCACCCCCGACTCCCTCGAAGTGCTGTACGCCAACAGTCGCGAGGGCGTCTACAAGAAGCTGGTCATCGGCACGGACGGCGCCCTCCTCGGCGGCGTCCTGGTCGGCGACACCGATGCGTACGACCTGCTGCGCCCGCTCGCGCTGTCCGGCGCACCCCTCACCGCCCCGCCCGAACAGCTCGTGCTGCCCGCCTCCATCGGCGCGGCCCCCGGCCCGATCGCCCTGCCCGACGAGGCGGTCGTCTGCTCCTGCCACAACGTCACCAAGGGCGCGATCCGCTCGGCGGTCGCCGACACGGGCTGCGCAGACGTCCCCGCCGTGAAGAAGTGCACCCGCGCGGGCACCGGCTGCGGCTCCTGCGTGAAGCTCCTCACCACCCTCGTGAACGACGAACTCGCTGCCCAGGGAGTTGAGTTGAGCCGTGGGCTGTGCGCGCACTTCGACCTCACCCGGGCCGAGATCTACGAGATCGTACGCGTCAGGGGCATCACCACCTTCGCCCGCCTGATCGACGAACACGGCACCCCGGGGCCCGGCGGCGCGGGCTCCTCCGAGGGCTGCGAGATCTGCAAGCCCGTCGTCGGCTCCGTCCTCGCCTCCCTCAGCCCCGCCCTCGGCGACGCCGTCTCCGGCCACATCCTGGACGGCGAACAGGCCGGCCTCCAGGACACCAACGACCACTTCCTCGCCAACCTCCAGCGCAACGGCTCCTACTCCGTCGTCCCCCGCATCCCCGGGGGTGAGGTCACCCCCGCCGGACTCATCACCATCGGCGAGATCGCCCGCGACTTCGGCCTCTACACGAAGATCACCGGCGGCCAGCGCATCGACATGTTCGGCGCATCCGTCGACCAACTCCCGCTCATCTGGCGGCGGTTGGTCGACACTGGCTTCGAGTCGGGTCACGCCTACGGAAAGTCCCTGCGTACGGTCAAGTCCTGCGTCGGCCAGACCTGGTGCCGCTACGGCGTCCAGGACTCCGTCGCCCTGGCCATCGAGCTGGAGCTCCGCTACCGGGGCCTGCGCGCACCCCACAAGCTGAAGTCCGCCGTCAGCGGCTGCGCCCGCGAGTGCGCGGAGGCCCAGAGCAAGGACTTCGGCGTCATCGCCACCTCCAGCGGCTGGAACCTCTACGTCGGCGGCAACGGCGGCATGACCCCGCGCCACGCCGACCTCCTCCTCACCGACGCCGACCACGCCACGCTCCTGCGCACCATCGACCGCTTCCTGATGTTCTACATCCGCACCGCCGACCGCCTGGAGCGCACCGCCCCCTGGATCGAGCGCATGGAGGGCGGCCTCGACCATCTGCGGGCCGTGATCGTAGAGGATTCGCTCGGCATCTGCGCCGACCTGGACGACCTGATGAGCCGTCACGTCACCTCGTACGAGGACGAATGGCGCGCCACCCTCGACGACCCGGACCGCCTCGCGCGCTTCGTCTCCTTCGTCAACGCGCCCGGGACGCCCGACCCGACGATCCGCTTCGTGCCGGAGCGCGAGCAGATCCGCCCCGCAGGCCCGGCCGACACCTTCGTCGCCGGAGCCACGCTGGAAGTGAGGTCCCTCGTATGACCAGCACCCTCGGCGCTGCGGCGATGGTCGAAGTGGCCGTGGGGGAGCGGTGGTTCCCCGTGGTCGCGTACGACTCCCTCGTCCCCGGCCGGGGCGTCGCCGCCCTCGTCGGCGGCGAGCAGATCGCCCTCTACCGCGACCGCACCGGCACCGTCCACGCCGTCGGCAACCGCGACCCCTTCAGCGGCGCGTACGTCCTCTCGCGCGGCCTCCTCGGCAGCCGCGACGGCGTCCCGGTCGTCCTCTCCCCGATGTACAAGCAGGCCTTCGACCTGCGCACCGGCGTCTGCCTCGACGAGGACGAGACCCCGGACGGCACCCCGGCCACCCTCCCGGTCTGGCCGGTACGCACCAACTCCCCCTCCACCTAAGGAAGTGAGGCGCACCCCATGACGACGACCGTCCGCCCGCCCCGGACCACCCCCACCCGCCCCTCCCTCGACCGGTGGAACCCCGAGGACCCCGACTTCTGGGCCGCCACCGGCGCCAGGGTCGCCCGCCGCAACCTGGTCTTCTCGGTCCTCTCCGAGCACATCGGCTTCTCCGTGTGGAGCCTGTGGTCGGTCCTGGTGCTCTTCCTGGGCCCCGAGTACGGCATCGACCCGGCCGGAAAGTTCGTGCTGACCGCCGTCCCCACCCTCTTCGGCGCGGCGCTGCGGCTGCCGTACACCTTCGCCGTGGCGGTCTTCGGCGGCCGCAACTGGACCGTCGTCACCGCCCTGGCCCTCCTCCTCCCCACCCTGCTCACGGCGTACGTCCTGGAACCCGGTGTTTCCTATACGACCCTGCTGTGCGTGGCGGCCGTCGCGGGCATCGGCGGCGGGAACTTCGCCTCCTCGATGGCCAACATCAACGCCTTCTACCCCCAGCACCTCAAGGGCCGGGCCCTCGGCATCAACGCGGGCGGCGGAAACCTCGGCGTCCCCGCCGTCCAGCTCCTCGGCCTGCTCGTCCTGGCCACGGCGGGCGCCGCGCACCCCCGCCTCGTACCGCTCCTCTACGTACCCCTGATCGTGTTCGCGGCGGCCGCCGCCGCCCTGCGGATGGACAACCTGCCCGCCCTGCGCAACGACCGGGGCGCCCTGCGCGAGGCCGCCCGGCAGCCGCACACCTGGGTGATGTCCCTCCTCTACATCGGCACCTTCGGCTCCTTCATCGGTTTCGGCTTCGCCTTCGGGCAGGTGCTGCTGGTGCAGTTCCGGGGCGACTTCCCGACGGCGGTCAGCGCCGCGTACCTGACCTTCCTCGGACCACTGCTCGGCTCGCTGATCCGGCCGGTCGGCGGAGCGCTGGCCGACCGCTGGGGCGGGGCGCGGGTCACCTTCTGGACCTTCGTGGCGATGGCGGCGGGGGCGCTGCTGGTCTTCGCGGCCTCCCGGGCCGGGTCGTTGCCGCTGTTCCTGACCGGCTTCGTCGCCCTCTTCCTCTTCTCGGGGCTCGGCAACGGGTCGACGTACAAGATGATCCCCGGCATCTTCCACGCCCAGGCGGAACGCGAAACGGCGGCGGGAGTGGACGGGGCCGAGGCCTCGAACCGTTCCCGCCGCCGGGCGAGTGCCGTGATCGGCATCGCGGGCGCGGTGGGCGCGCTGGGCGGGGTGCTGGTGAACGTCGCGTTCCGGCAGTCCTTCCTCACGGAAGGGACGGGTGACGCGGCGTACCTGGCGTTCCTCGTGTACTACGTGCTGTGCCTGGTGGTCACCTGGGGGGTGTATCTGCGGCGCAGGTGACCTGGCGTGCGCGCGGTCAGCCCTGGTGGCCGCGGCGGCGCAGGACCGCGAAGCCGAGACCGGCCGCACCGGCCGCGGCCAGACCGCCGCCCGCCGCGAGGAGGGCGGTGTCGGTCGCGGCGGAAGTGCCGGAGACGTTCTCGGCGCCGGCCTTCACGCCGCCCTTGGGGAAGACCTTCTGGGCGGGCTTGGTGGCGGGCTTCTGCTGCTGGTGGACGTGCGGCTTCTGGTGGGCGTTGTGGTGGTGGTTCGGCTTCGGCTGGGGCTTGGGCTTGTCCAGCGGGTCGTACCAGGAGACGACGTTGCCGTCGGACGCGGCGAGGCTGATGTACATGCCGTCCTGGAGGCGGACCGTGGCGTCCTTGGACCCGTCGGTCGTGAGGACCTGGGTGCTGCCGTCACGCAGGGTGATTACGGCCTTGAAGGACGTGTCGCCGGTCTTGTAGATCTTGGCGACCGAGCCGTCCTCCAGCTTCTCCGTACGTATGAAGGACGGCTCCGTGGGCTTGACGTCGGGCTTCTTGGTCTCGTCGGGCTTCTTCGCCTCGTCCGGCTTCTTGGTCTCGTCGCCCGTGCCGGGGGTGGTGACCTTGTCCTTGTCGCCGCCCTCTTCCTTGGCGCGCTGGTTGTCACCGGCCGTGTGGTCGGCGTCGGGGCCCTCGCCCTTCGGCGGCGTGGTCACCGTGTCGTCGTTCTGCACGGTCGGCGTGGTGACCGTCTGGTCCGTGGCGTCGTCCGCGAAGGCGGCGGTCGCGGGGAGGGCCAGGGCCGCAGCCACACCGGTGGCGACGGCGGCGGTACGGAAGGTGCTGCGGCTGATCTTCATGGGGTGCGTACTCCACGTTCTTCGGTGCGGTGTCGGGCTGACATCACCGAAGTTACGGACCTCACATGTGGGTCATACGTAGAGAACGTAACGAAACTCACCAAAACGCCCATCGCGTATGTAACCGGGCTCACAGCCCAGCCTGGGCGGCCTGCTTCCGCTTCCGGTTCCGCCGCATCCTGGCCGGCCACTTCCGGGTGTCGCGCGGCTCGACGTACGGCTCCTCACCTGCGGGAAGCCCCCCGCTGATGGCCCGCTGCCGGGCCAGCTCCGCATCGAACTCCAACCCCAGCAACACCGCCAGGTTCGACAACCACAGCCACATCAGGAAGACGATCACGCCCGCGAGAGCGCCGTACGTCTTGTTGTACGAGCCGAAGTTCGCGACGTACAGCGCGAAGCCCCCGGACGCCGCCAGCCACAGCACCACGGCCAACACGCTCCCCGGGCTGATCCAGCGGAACCCGCGCCCGCGCACGTTCGGCGCCGACCAGAAGAGCAGCGCGATCATCAGCACCACCAGCACCAGGAGCACCGGCCACTTCGCGACCGACCAGACGGTGACCGCCTCGCTGCCGAGCCCGATCGCCTCCCCGGCCCACTTCGCCAGGGACCCGGTGAAGACCACGATCACCGCACTGGCCGCCAGCAGGACCATCAGCACCACCGTCAGCCCCACCCGCAACGGGGTCACCATCCACACCGGCCGCCCCTCCGGCATGTCGTAGATCGCGTTCGAGGTCCGTATGAACGCCCCGACGTACCCGGACGCGGACCAGAGCGCGGCGAGCAGACCCACGATCGCGATGATCCCGCTCGTGCCGCCGCTGTCCTGGAGCTGCTGCACCGCCTGCGTGAGGATGTCCTTCACCGCACCGGGCGCCAGGCTGCGCACGTTGTCGAGCACGGTCTTCGTCGCCGACTCGCCGACCACCCCGAGCAGCGAGACCAGCACCAGCATCGCGGGGAAGACCGAGAGCACGCCGTAGTACGTCAGCGAGGCCGCCCGGTCGGGCAGCTCGTCCTCCAGGAACTCCTTGCCGGTGCGCTTCAGGACGGCCCACCAGGAGCGTCCGGCGAGGTCCGTGGGGCTGTCGGGCCCGCCGGTGGTCCGTGCTTCCGGCTCGTCGCCCGGACGGCTGTCCTGACGGTCGTCCGGACGGGGGCCCGGCTCGCTCTCGCGCTGGTTGTCACGGCTGTCTGTCATGCCGTGGCGGGTACCCCCGGACGGGCTCCCGACCCGAAGAATCACGGGCGGCGTACGGGGCGCACCGCCCGGCCACTGTCCGGAGGGTCAGGCCCGGCCCGGCTGACCGAGGTCCGCCAACAGGTCCGCGCCCACCGACTCCTCCTCCACTCGGAGCCCGACCGCTTCGAGGGCCCGCCGCAGTTCCGGGTCCCACGGGGCGTCGGCCGGAGTTCCCGTCAGCAGCGGGGCACCCGGCCGCCGGGTGGCGGCCGCGCGGTAGTCGGCGGCCGCAAACCGCCACGGCCGCCAGGGGACGTGCCTCAGCAGGTGGGCGGCGATGCGCAGACCGCCCCAGTCGAAGTCGCCGTGGTAGTGCAGCGTCGCCCCCTGGGCATGGAGGTGGCGCAGCAGGGTGAGGGCGGCTGCCGACGGCTGGCCCTGGAGGCAGATCAGCGTGGGGCAGTGGGGACCGTGCGCGTCGGCCGCGGCGGCGAGCACGGCCGGGTTCTCGCAGATCCGGACGTGGGCCGGGACCGAGGCGGCGGCCGGCGGTCGGGAGGCGAGCTGGCGCAGGGTGAGGACGGCGGGTTCACCCAGGTCGGCATGCCAGTCCAGGGGAGGGGTGCCGCGCAGGTTCAGGACCAGGACCGTGGAGGACAGGTCGTCGCGCAGGAGCCCGGCCGAGGCCCAGGCCTCGCGCCGCCACTGTGCTCCCGAGCCGTCCGGGAGGCCGTTCACCGCTCTGATGGCCGAGAGGACGATCGTGGCCAGCGCCGTTCCGTCGTCCAGGGCATGCGCATCGTCCACGATCCGGGCGGCGAAGCTGGCCAGCGAGGTCGGAGGAGAGTACGGAGCGGGCAGCGGCAGGGTGGTCAGGACGGTCGCCGCCCGGGTGAGGAGGGCGGCAGTGGCCTCGGGCGTCCGGGCGAGACGACGGGCCGTTCCCGCCGTACGCAACGATGCCGCCCAGTCCGCGAAGGCGACCGGCAGGGCCTCCAGCGGGGCGTAGGCCCGGCGCCAGGACTCCGCCTCCCGGTCGGCCACCTCACGGCGGGGCGTCACGGGGCCGGTCAGGGCGAGCACGGCGTCGGCGAGCCCGTGCGGGCTGATGCCCGAGCGGCGCAGCACGGCGTCCACCGCGGCGAGGGGAACGGTGAGGGAGCGCCCGGCGCCGGGCGGTCGCCCCAACAGCCTTTCCGCCGCGGCCCGTTGGGCGGGCGACGGCCCGGTCAACGAAACGGACGCGGTGAGGGACTCCTCACGCTCCAGGCGCCGCCGGACCCGCTCCACCAGCCAGGCGGTGTCCGGTCCACCGAGCAGACGGGCAAGCCGGGGGAGGTCGACCCCGGGGACGACCCCGGCCCCGGGAAGTCCCGGACGTACGGATTCGACCACGGGGACAAGGCGGCCGGAGCGCGCGGGGACGGCCTCGGGGCCGGTCCCCGGGGCGACGGCCGAGCCGTGACAACCGGAGTGTGCGGGGTCCGCCCCCGGGGCGGCGGCCGTCACCAGGTCTCCCGACCGAGCTGCCGCCCCGCTTCCGGCCCCACTTCCGGCCCCGCCGGGCCCTCCGGCATGTGCCCGGCGGTGAGGTCCGGCTCGGCTCCCCGTGTCCGGTGCGTGCCGTCCCACTCCCAGCGTGTCACCAGCACTGCGGCCACTTCGTCCACACGCGAGAGCTGGGCGATGGCGATGCCGGGCACTTGCGGGTAGCAGGCCCACTCGCGCTCGCTCGTCATCACCACGTCGAGGTCGAAGGCATGCAGCAGCCCCAGGCACTTCGCGCGCGAGTCGTCGTCCACCCCCGCGAACGCCTCGTCGAGCGTCACCAGCCGGGGCGCGTAGGGGCTGGCCGCCGTAGCGTAGTGCGAGGACGCGGCGGCGAAGAGCGGAACGGAGACCGCCAGCACGCGCTCGCCGCCCGAGGCCGGGCCGGTCGCGGGCACCCAATTGCCGTGCTGATGACGTTCGATGCCGAACTCGTGCCAGGAGCGGTAGTCCAGCGCCGACGTGAGATGGTCCAGCCAGCTGCCCGCACCGTCGTCCGTCTGCTGCTGTGCGATCTGCGCCTGGAGGAACTCGCCCACGGCCGAGCGGTCCTCCACGGACCAGGCGTCCGCCGACTGTCGCAGCTGCGTACGTGCCTGGGCGAGCCCGGCCGGAGCCCTGCGGGACGGCCGCCACACCAGGCGCAGCTTCATACCGGTGGAGGTGGGGCGCTCCTCCAGCTCCCGGTTCATCCGCGCCACCTGCCGCTCCGCCGCGCCGATCAACTCCTGGAGCGTGCCCGCCACTTCGGTCAGCAGGTGGGTCTCCAGGATCTCGCGCTCATGGGCAGAGAGGATGCGCTGGAGTTCTCCGACCTCCACGGTCAGCGCTTCGGCCAGCTCCGGTACCGCGCGCTCCCGGCCCTGGTAGACGATGTCGACGAGCATGCCGTCCTCGACCATCCGGGCCGACGCGGTGTGCCCGTGCCTCGACAAGGAGTCCTGGAGCTTCTTGTACTCCTCGCTGAGGTGGCGCTGCACCCGCTCCCAGGCGCCCTCGGAGTCGTCGACCGCCGCCAGCTCCGCCTCGACGGAGCGGGCCAGTGCGATGGCGGGTGTCGCCGCCCAGAGCTCGCCGTTCGGCGCGGGTACCGCGAGTTCGGGCAGCGCGACCGCGAGCAGTCCCGTTCCCGCGAAGCGCTGGAGCGCGCCGATGGCCTCGGTCCGGGTGGCGACCGCTTCGGCGACGTTCTTCTCCAGCTCCTCGATACGGGTCTCCGCGCGGACCAGGTCCCGGTCCGCCACGGTGTGCGCATCCGAGGTCCGCTGTTGCTCCCCCTCGCAGGCGCGCAACGCCTCCGCCGTCGCGGTGAGCCGCCGCTCCAGCTCCTCGACCGCCGCGCCCACCGTCGAACGCAGCGTGTCGTAGCGCGAGTTGGCGGCCACCGACGCGTGCGATGCGGCTTCCGCGCGCTGTGCGAACTCCCGTACCCGCAGCGCGGCAGCTTCCGTTTCCTCGCGTTCCGTGGTCACGCCCGCCACCGACTCGGTGCGCTCGCGCAGAGTGGGCCAGAGCGTGGCGAGCACCACGTCGTACTCGGCCAGCGCGCTACGTACCGCGAGCAGCCCGGGCCGGTCGTGCGGGAGGCCCAAGTCCTTTGCTGCGCCGATCAGTTCAGTTTCAGCATAGCCCGCCGCGCGTACGGCGTCGGCCAGCCTCCCGGACAGCAGGTCGTGCCGTTCGGCCGACCGGCGGGCGGCCTGCTGGGCGGCCGTCACCTGCGCGTGGGCCTGCCGCAGCTCCGCATCGTCGGGTACGGAGCCCAGTTCGGCGTCCAGGGTGCGGCGCCGTGCCGAAACCGCCGCGTGGGCGGCGGTGGCGTGTGCCAACTCGACCCCAACGGAGTCCAGTTCGGCCCGCAACCCGGCGATCCGGGCCCGCCGCGCCACTTCCCGGGCGCCTTCCCCGACGTACTCGGCGGCGGGCTTCGCCCAGCTGCCGCTCAGCGCGCCCACCCGGAACCGGCCGTCGGCCGCCACCCAGGTGCGACCGTTCCCGGACAGGCCGGTGCCCACTCCCGCCACACCCGTAGCCGGGCCCACGTCCTCACCCGTACCCGCGTCCACGTCCGTACCCGCGCCCTCGTCGAGCCCGATGGCCTCCAGCAGCCCGGCCACCACAGCCTCGCCCACCGCCGAGGCCCGCGGGTCCCCCCGGTCGACGGCAGGGCGTAGTGCCCACGCCAGCGAAGGCCCGGCAACCGGGCCGGAATCCGGAGCCAGCAGCACGTCGTGCCGTACGGCATCCGCTGCGCCCCGCCAGGCGGCCCCCAGCACCGTCCCGTCCGGCCGCACCCATGCGTCCAGCAGACCGGAAGCCTCCAACGCGGCCTCCAGGCCTGCCCGTTCGGCCGCCGACACCGTCTCGTGGAAGTCGACGAGGCGCCACAGCGGAGCCCCCGCCGCCGTTTCGCGGACGTCCCTGCCCCGAGTGTGCGGCGCCTTGGGACCGCGCTGGCCGCCCGCCTCCAGCGTCGCCATTTCGGCGTCGGCGGCAGCCTTCCGCTCCCGCAGCTCCGTCCCCGCCCGCGTCCAGGACGCCGCCTCGTCCGCCAGCGAGGCCGACAGCTCACGGTGTGCGGCCGACGCCTCGGCCCGTGCCGGGTTCGGGCCGGACAGGAGCGGCGTCCAGTCCTGCAACCGGTCCAGCAGACCCTCGGGGTCAGCCACCCTCAACTCCGTGCAGCCGTCGAGGTGTTCACGTACGCCCTCCACGAGACGGACGCCCGCCTCGGCCACCGTCTCCGCCGCCTCGGCCTGCTGCGCACCGGTGGCGACGACCTCCGCCTGTGCTTCGTCGAGCCGCTGGGCCGCAGCCGTCCGCTCGGCCGCCGCCAGCCTTGCGCGCCCCGCCAGCTCCTCCACGTGGTCGACCGTGCGACGCCGGCGCGCCACCGCCTCACCGGACATGCGCCGCAGCTCGGCCGGCGGGGCGCCGTCGGTGCGCAGCTCGCCGTCCAGCCGGGCCCGACGGGAGACCTCCGCCGCCCGAGCCAGGGTCTCGGCCAGCGCGTCCTCGGCCGACCGCAACCGGTTCTCCGCAGCTCCGAGCCGCCCCAGCGCCCGGGTGTGCGCCTGCGCGGCCTGTTGCCGGTCGCCCTCGGCGCGCGTCAGCTCCCCCTCCGTGCGGGACACATCGGCGGACGCCTGCTCCAGCTCGCGTGCGCTGCGCATCTCGGGCCCGGCCCGCAGCGCCGTGTCCTCCGCGCGCAGCCGCGTCGCTGTCTCCTCCAGTACCGCAAGCTGTTCCGCCGCCTGTGACCGCGCCTGCTCGGCGTCCAGACGTTGGCCCTGCGCCACGGTCAGGTCGCGGTGCAGGTTCTCGTACCGCGAATGCTCCGTACGCGGCAGTCTGGCCCGACGCCTCGACGCCACCCGCGCGTACCGCCGGTAGTGCTCCAGGAACGCGGTCGCCGCCCGCTCCGCCTCGGACGCCGCCCGCAGCTCCTCCTTCTCCTCGTCCAGCGAACGGAACGCCTCCGCCACGTCTGCGATCACCGCCTGGTCCATCGGCGGCAGCGACTCCGTCAACGCCCGTGACAGAGCTGCCTCGTTGGGCCGCTTCGACAGCTGCGGCTGCCTCAACTGCACCAGCAGGTCGACCAGTGCCGCGTACCGCTGCTCACCCAGGCCGAACAGCGCCTCGTCCACCGCCCTGCGGTACGCCTTGGCCTGGTCGAAGACCATGCCGCGCCCCTCCACCGCCTCCACGAGCCGGTCCCGGGACAGCGCGGTGCCCGTCGCGTCGAGCAGGCTCAGGTCCACCGTGACGCGCTGGTCGGTGACCGCGTACCAGTGCCGGGCGATGCCCCGGCCGGTGACGGCCTTCAACCCGCAGACGAGCGTACGGAAATGGGCCTGCCCGGTGTTCTCGTCGCGGCGGCCGAACTCGATCCAGGTGTACCCGAGCCGCTCCGGATGCGGGTGCTCCCCGCCCAGCAGCAGGTTCCACTCCATCCGCTTGAGCGGATCGCCGTCCGGCTCCACCCGGCGCGAGGACAGGTCGCCGTCCAGCAGGAAGGGCAGCGTGAGCGCCAGGACCTTGGACTTGCCGGTGCCGTTGTTGCCACGCAGCAGGAGCCGGCCGTCGCGGAACCAGAACTCCTCGTCGTCGTAGTAGAAGAGATCGACCAGCCCGATGCGCAACGGCTGCCAACGGGTCCGGCCGGGTACGGGCAGCACGGAGGAGGCCGGGGCCTCGTGGGTGTCCTGAGCGGGGAACACGGTCACTTCTGCGGGGCCTTCCGGGACGCGGCTGCTTCGAGTACGACGGTCTCGCCCACCGCGTACCGGGCCAGGGCCGGGCGGGGAACGACACCTGCGGGGGTACGGGCGGCGAGGCCCAGGGACGTGAGCTTGGCCAGCGCCTGCTCGACGAGTTCGGGCTCGGCCCCGGGCTCCCGGGCGCTCTTCGCCCAGAAACTCCCGTGCTCGGCGGCCAGTTGGCGTACCTGTCGCTGCAGTTCCGCCGTCGTGACCGGGCCGGTGGCCGAGGCGAGGTGTTCGGCCAGCAGCAGGGTGACGTGCCCATGGGTGCCCTGTTCCGGCATCCGTACGTCGGTCAGGTCGTCCAGCGGGTCGACCATGGCGATGCCCTCGGCGCGGACCTCGGCGACCAGGCCGGTCAGCTCGGTGATGCGAGTGATGAGGAAGGCGCGCTGGCGGGTGAGGTAGGCCAGCTCGGCGTCGGACAGCTCGTCGTAGTAGAGGACTGGGTCGTCGAGCAGCCGACGGGTCAAGTGGTGGCGGATCGCCTTGAACCGCAACTCGTCGCTCTCCAGGGCCGTTTCGGCGGTGAGCCGGTCCATCCGCTCTTCGAATCCCTGCTCCCGCACCAGGGATGGCCCCTGCCGGGTGGCCAGCAGGCCCGCCAGGACGCGCCGCTCGACGTCGTACAGCACGTCGCCCGCCCCGCTCACGTACGCGTCCTCGTCGCCCGCGACCCGACGCAGCACCCCGTACCGCAGCAGGAGCCGGACCACCGCCGCGAGGTCGAGCCGTTCGTCGCGCCGCTCCAGCGTGAACTCGATTCCGGCAGCCGCGAGGTGGGGGTCGGAGGAGTCCAGCACCACCTGGCCGGCGAGCCTGCCCAGCGCGATCTGCGACTCGCCGCGCTCCAGGGCGGCCAGGGTGAGGCAGAGCAGTACGTAGCGACGCCGGGTGAAGGGCTGCGCCGCACGCGAGGCCTCCCGGGCGGGGTGGGTGGCATCGACGGGGGCGCCGGGGATCTTGCGCAGCCGGGCGGACTCGGTGTCGAGCTGGAGGGGCCAGCCCGTGTTCTTACTGAACCAGTCGCGCAGCTCGGCGGCATGGCGGCGCACCAGCCGGAACTCGTCCGCGTGCGGGCCGCGCGAGAGCAGCAGCGGCTCCTTGAGCAGGGCGCGGGAGGCCTTGCGCATCTCGGCTGCGTGCTGCCCCTCCAGGACTTCGGCGAGCGGCGTGTTCATGCGGGCTCCTGGGCGGGGCGGTCGGGGGCGAGGTGATCCGGCGGGGTGGTCGTGCGGGCTTCGGCGGCAGAGGGGTCGGGCGGTGAGTCCCACCGGGATGCTCGCGCGGGCTCCTGTGGCCGGGCGGTCAGGTCGACGATTTCGACGGTGTGGTCCGGCCCGCGGAACACCCCGGCAGGAGTGCGGATCTCCGCCTCCCCGGCCCCCTCCAGCGCACCGAGCCTGATCTCCATCGAACCGTCGTTGCTGGTGGCGACGGTGCGCGTGGTGTCGGGCCGCCACGTGGCGAGCGCGTCCCCGAGCAACTGGAGGAACAGCCCGAAGGCCAACGGGTCGAACTCGCCGAGCGTCGACAGCCGTACCTCGCCCCGGGTCGCCAGTCGGCTGCGGGCCGCCGCGATCTCCGCCGCCTGCTTGGCCGCGTACTCGGCGAGCTGTCGCTTCCCCTCGGACCGGTCGACGACCTTCCTCGGCTTGCCCCGGCGTTCGTAACTGCCCGTACGCCGCAACTGCGGGCTGATCCGCAGCGGCTCGGCCTCCCCCCACGGAGTGCTCGGCCGCACAGGGCGGGCGACGCGGTCGGCGAGGGTGTCGGCGTCGACGGTGAGGTGCCGGGCCGGGTACAGGCCGAACGCCGTGCGCCACAGCCGGTGCCGCGCCTCGTCGTCGGGGGCCTCGGCGAACCAGCGGGCCAGGGCCCGGAAGTCGGCCGAGCGGTCCGACCTTCCCGAACGCCGCTCATTGAGCACCCGTACGACCGCCAGCAATTGCGGAATCGCGCCCAGCGCCCGCCCGCGCAACAGCCGTGCCTGCGAATCCCGCCCCTCCTGCGACACGAACCAGGCGGTGAGCCCCGACCAGCGCCCCGTCCACCGTTCGAATGCCTCCCGCTCGGCGCGCTCCGCCTCCTCGGGCGACGCGTCGACGGCCTCCCGCACGGAAGCGATGCGCAGCAGCGGACCCACGACGGCATCGAGATCGAGCAGCAGCCCCGCGATGCGCCCGCCCAGCGTGATCAGATCGTGGATGAAGCGGTCCAGATACTGGATGAGCCGGTCCTTGTACGCGAGGAACACCTCGACCTCGACGTCGTGCAGGTCGATGGTGCGCTGGAGCGAACCCATGAAGGCCCGCGCATTGTCCGCCAGCGCGGTGAAACGGCTGGTCAGGGCGTCCAACGCCAGATGCACCTTCGCCGGGTCGGGCTCCTCCTCGCCGCTCAGCACGAGCAGTACCCGCAACTGCGTGACGATGTCGTGCAGCGCGACCGCCTGGAGCGCCCCGCGCCGACCGAGGGCTGTGCCGTACGTCTGAAGGGCCTCCTCCGCAGCCTCCCCGGCCTGCGTGAGCTGGTAGATGAGCCGCTTCCGGTAGAAGTCCTCCACCGCCGTCACCCGCGCCGTGTCCGGGTCGGCCCGCAGATTCCCCCACTTCACGAGCGAGTCCAGCTTGCTGACGACCGTCGCCGGATCGGCCGGACGGTCCGCGGGGGCAAGCGCGGAGTAGACGTCCTCGGGCCGCAGATGCACCACGAACCGCTGCTTCGCCGCCAGGAATACGGCCATGACCTGCCGGTACAGAGCGGAGTCCGGGACGGTCAGATGGGCGAAGGGGCCGTAGCCCTCCGTCGGGACCGAGCCTGCGGAAGCTGCGGCGACCGCAGGCGGGGGCGTCTCGTTCATCGCCGCCATTGTCACCCATACGGGCGAGCCGCCGGGTGGAATGTCCTGAATCCAGCAGGGCCGGGGGCGTTGTCAGTGCCGCGTGCGAGGCTGAAGCAACTTCCCGGGGCACCGGCCGAACGGGGGTGCGGAGAGACGAGGTGTGGTGCGCATGGCGACGGTGGAGGGGCCGCGGCTGCCGGTGGAGTTCCTGGGGACGCTCGCCCGCGAGGCGGAGCCGGACTCGGTGCAGGCGCGTCTCGTCGCGGAGCAGCTCCGCGCCGATCCCGACGGGCACCGGGCGGAGGCCGCGCTGACGGCGCTGCTGGGCAAGGCGTACCGGGAGAGTGCTCCGCGCTGGATGCTGGAGGCCGCGGTGCGCCGAGGAACACGCGAGGTGCGGCACTGGTATCCGGAGCAACGGATGGACCTTGCGGCGCTGGCCCTGGGGCATCCGGACTGCCCGCCCGACCTGCTGCGCTCCACGCTGGCCGACTGCCCGCCCGAACAGCTCGCCTGCCTGGGGCGGGCCGACAGCGGTGCCGTGGTGGCGGGGGGAGTGGCGGAAGAGGTGAAGCGGCGCGTGCCGTCGCCACCGAGCATGACGAGGGAGCTGCTCGACGAGCCGACGGTGCCGCAGTTGGTGCTGCGGGGGCGGGAGCTGCACGACGTGGTCTTCGCGGCGGCGTTCGAGGTGATGCCGACGGCTCCGACGTACGAGGGGGTGGATTCGGAATACGGCCGGAGGCGGCACCAGGAGGCACACCAGGCGTGGGGACGTATGTGGTCCTTCGTGCTCCATGCGCATCCCGATCGGCACGAAGAGGCCGTTCTGCGTGCGGACGAGGCTCAATTCGGCAAGGTGATCCGCAGACAGCTGATGAAGGAGCTGCCCTGGAAGGTGGAACCGCACCTGCTCCGGAAGCTGGCCGAGCAAGAACTGGAGGAGTTCGCCGCAGAGGTGTTGCTGACGCGCATGGCACGCCTCGTGAGGGACGGTGACGACGAGGCCGAGGTGCGCCGCCGATTCGCCGATGAGCTGGCAGGACTGTCCGCTGACCGGCTGGCGTACGTCCACGATGTGCTGCGTCTGGGCGGCGTGATGGTGGAGCTCAACTGCGACGCCGCGCTGGAGTGGGGAGCGCGAGCGACAGCGGCGGACGGCACCTGGCGGCACATCCTGTGGCCGGACGAGGCGACTTCCCCCCAGGGGCAGCCGAGGGACTGGCGTGCGTCCCCCGAAGAACTGGCGCAGTTGACCGAGGAGTTCGCCCGGGCCACGGCGGAGGCTCTCCGACTGTGGGAGGCCCCCCGGGACGACTGGTCCGGTCCGCGTCCCACGGACCTCGCCTGGGTGCCCGTGGTCCTGGCGCACCTTCCCGAGCTGGACGAACAGGCCAAGGCTGCCGCGCGGGGCATGGTGCGGGCCGCCCGCAGACGAGCGAGTTTCTCGCGGACCGAGTCGGCGGACGGCGAGAAGGGCCGCGCCGTCCTCGACGCGATCACCGCCGTGACTGATCCCCAGCCGCCTCCGAGGCCCCCGGTCGTACGGACCGAGCCGCCCCTGGGCGACCCGGACACCGTGACGGTGCGCCGCCTCGGCGAGCTGAAGGAGGCTGCGCTGCGTGCGTACCTGGAGGAGCACCCGGGACACGACGGGCTGATCGAGAAGGCCCTCGTCTCCCTTGTGCTGCACCGGCTGAGCCAGGAGACCGAGTTCGTCGAGGACGTCCTCACCCGGCACTCCGAGCCCGCCGGGCACCTGCTGCTGTGCATCACACGGGAACTTCGCAAGCGCATGGGCGGAGGACCGCAGGATCGTGAAAGGTGGGCTTGGTTCGTGCTGGACCACCCCGCATGCCGGTCGGACACGGTACGAGCACTCCCGGCCTGGACCGCGCTCGGCACCCTAGCCCCCTACGCGGAGGGCGATGGGTGGGACAGGCCGGTGCATCCGCTGGTCATGGCGGAGGTGCGTGCCGCGCTCCTCACCGACGAGGCCTGGAAGCGGTTCGCGCACGCGCCCATCGGGAACTCCGGGCCTGCCGCATGGCTGAGGCTGGGAGACGTTCTCGACGCGGCGGCGGAAGCGGCAGCCTGGCCCAGCCCTCCCGCCGCGCGCTGACGGGGTGAATCCGGCCCGGGCACCCCACCCACGGGGCTGCCCGGCACCCTACTTGCCGAGCCGTTCGGCGTTGGCGGCCCGCCGCGCGAACACCTTCTCCCGGGCCTCCGCCATCTCCCGCAGGGCGGACTTCCGTTCCCGCTGGGCGAGGCGGTCCAGGTAGAGGTGGCCGTTCAGGTGGTCCGTCTCGTGCTGGAGGCACCGGGCGAAGTACCCCCGCCCCTCGATGACCAGCGCATTCCCGTCCTTGTCGCGTCCCCGGACGACGGCCCGGTCGAGCCGGGGCACCGTCCGGTACGGCCCGGGAACGGACAGGCACCCCTCCGACTCCTCGATCAACTCCCGCTCTTCCGCCGGAACCTCGTCCAGTACGGGATTGACGATGTGCCCGACATGCCGCACGCCCCAGTCGTCCGTGATGTCCCAGACGAAGACCCGCAGGTCCACGTCGATCTGGTTGGCGGCGAGCCCGGCCCCCTCCGCCACCTGGTTCGTGGCGAACATGTCGTCGATCAGCCGCGCCAGTTCGGGCGTCCCGAACTCCACGACCTCCCGGCACCGCCGCCGCAGGACCTCCTCGCCGACGACGGTGATCCGCCGCACCGCACCCCGCCCTGCCTCCGGCGAGATGCGCGGATACGAGTCGACGGGCTCACCCTGCGCCCGTACCCG
Organism: Streptomyces sp. NPDC087440; assembly: GCF_044744005.1. Taxonomy (NCBI): domain Bacteria; kingdom Bacillati; phylum Actinomycetota; class Actinomycetes; order Kitasatosporales; family Streptomycetaceae; genus Streptomyces; species Streptomyces sp. NPDC087440. Next base: position 783,617 of record NZ_JBIUXN010000001.1, read on the forward strand.
GCGGTCCTGTGCGAGCTCCTCGAGCCCCTTGGCCATGGCTGCCGCTCCTCCTCTTTGTGCCGACCGGCGCAGTCGGCTTGCCGAATGCTTTGCAAAGTAGCACTCTTTGCAAAGTGACCGACGAGAACAAGCAATCCGACGAGGCCAAGCGGACCCGCGAGGGCGAGCAGCCGTACGAGGCCAAGCGGACTCACGAGGACAAGCAGCCCTACGAGGCCAAGCAATCCGACGCCCGTGACCGCCTTCGCCGGGCCACCCCCCTCCCGCGCGCCCCCAAGACCCTCCCCGACCACCCCCTCCGCATCGCCCTCCTCGACCTGCTCGCCGAGGTCGGCACAGTCACCTCCACCGAGGCGGCCGCCCGACTCGGCGAGAGTTCCGGCCTCTGCTCCTTCCACCTGCGCCAGCTCGCCCGCCACGGCCTGATCGAGGAGGCCCCGCACCAGGGCGGCCGCGCCCGGCCGTGGCGCCTGCGCTGGGAGTCCGACCAGCCCGACGGGGCGGCACCGGACCGGCAGCACCCCTTCACCACGCTCGCCCGCAGCCTGGAGGACACCAGCCACCAGCACTGGCTGACCCACCGGGACGAGGCCCCGGACGCCTGGCAGCACGACGAGTCCTTCAGCGCCGTGGTCCACCTGACCCCGCAGGAGACGGCGGAACTCGCCGCTTCGGTACGTCACCTCCTCGCCCGTTTCCAGGACCGCGAGGCGCACCCGGCCGCCCGCCCGGCGGGCACCGCGCCGGTGGCCGTGATCGCCCGGCTCTTCCCGCTGCTGCCGGAGAACCCGGGCCGGTCGGGCTGAGCCCGGCCCGCGCCCCCTGCTGCGCCATTTGCCCGCTCCCGGTGGGGGAGCGGGCCGGAACGGCGTACCCCTGGAGCTGTCGGCGACCGAGGAAGATCAGGGCACGTGTCCGAGGTACGAAGAATCTGGTGGGCGGGGTGCGCGGCGGCGGCCGCCCTCGCGATGATCGTTCCGGCGGCGGCCCGTGCGCACGCCGAAGCAGCGGACGCCGGGCCGGACCCCGACCGCCCGTGGGTCCTGCGCTCGGGCCCGCTCGACGTCCGCAAGGAGGACCTGAGCGGCCTCTGCGCCCCCGGCGCGCGCACCGACCTCACCCTCCCGCTCCTCCCCGGCGTCACGGCGGAACTGACCACCGAGTCCGTCGGGCGCGGGTACGCGGGAACGGTGGTGTGGGCCGGACACCTGCGGGACGACCCCGAGCATCAGCCGGTCTCCCTGGCCTTCGACGGCCTCTGCGGGGATGCGGCGACACCGCTCACCGTCGCGGGCGACGTACCGATCAGGAACCTTTCCTACACGATCGCGGCGGACGCGACGGGGCGGACGCGGGTCGAGGAGGTCGATCCGGCGAGGATGCCGGTCCCCGCGCGGGACGACGCCTCCTCCGTACCGACGGCCGGGAAGCCGCAGCGGCCGTACGCGGCAAGGCCCCACGCCGCGAAGCCGCAGCAGCCGTACGCGGAAAGGCCCCACGCCCCGAAGCCGCAGCACCCCGGCAAGCCCCGGGCGCACAACGGCATCGCCCCGTCCGTCATCGACCTCGCCGTCGGCTACCTCCCCGCCGCCGGCCAGGAAGCGGGCGGTGAGGCAGGCGTCAGGACCCGGGCCGAGGCTTCCGTGAGCCGGATGAACCAGGCGCTGGCCGACAGCGGCGCCGACGGACTCAGCGTCCGGATCGTCAAGGTCTTCCCGATCGACACCACCGGCTACGCGGGCGGGCAGGACACCACCGCCGTCGTGAACTGGCTCGGCGGCTGGGCCACCGGTTCCCCCGAACCGAAGGTCGACGCGGTGCGCGAGGAGAGCAGGGCCGACCTGGTCCTCGCCCTGGTCCCGCGCAACGGCAGCACCTGGCTCGGCCACGCGCTCAAGCCGACGCTCCCCTCGCCCGAGACCTCCCGCAGCTACATCTCGGCCGCCCGCATCGACGCCGTTCCGGGCCCGCTGTACGTCGTCGCCCACGAGCTCGGCCACAACCTGGGCCTCGACCACGACGACGCGACCCTCCGCCAGCAGGGCCAGGACTTCGAGAACCCCTTCCTCCCCTACAACCGCGGTTACGTCCCCGCCGACCGCAGCTTCCACACGATCATGGCGTACCGCTCGGCCTGCGGCGGCTGCACGACCGTCCCGCAGTACTCCAACCCGCTGCACTCCCACAACGGACAGCCGCTCGGGGACGCCCGCCACGACGCGGTGCGCGTGCTCCGGCAGACCGGCCCGGTCGTCGCCGCCTACCGCGAGAACACGCCCCCACCGCCCGCGGCCACCTACACCCTCACCACCACCGGCGGCGTCCAGGCACCTCGCGGACCGTACCCCGAAGGCACGCGCGTCACCGTCCCCGCCAACCCCAACCCCGGGTACCGGATGACCAGTTGGACCCTCGACGGCAGACCCGCCGGAACGGCCGACCCGATCACCGTCACCATGGACCGCGACCACACCCTGGTCGCCCACTACGCCTGCGTGCACCCCACCTCGCCCGGTGCGATCGGCCGCCTCTGGCAGCAACTGGACGGTCCACGACAGCCGTTGGGCTGCCCGCTCGGCCCCGTCGCCCGCACGCCCGCCGCCAAGCCGGGCTGGTTCCAGCACTTCCAGAACGACCGTTCCCTGTACTGGTCCGCACGGACCGGCGCCCACCAGGTGCGCGGCGCGATCCGCAACCGCTGGGCGGCCCAGGGCTGGGAACAGGGCGGCCTCGGCTTCCCGACGGGCACGGAGTACCGCCCGGAACGCCACCTCCTGCGCCAGAACTTCCAGGGCGGCCACGTCACGTACAACTACAACACCCGTACCACCTCGCTCCAGTACGTCCGCTGACCGAGGGCACTACGCGACCCGCAGGTCGGCGATGGCGTCCTCGTTCCAGTCGATGCCCAGGCCCGGGACGTCAGGCGGGATCACGCACCCGTCCTCGATCCGGAGGGAGCCATGCGTGATCGCGCCGAGCTGGGGGATGTGCTCGACGTACATCCCGGCGGGGATCGCGCAGGCGAGGCTCGCGTGGAGTTCCATGAGGAAGTGCGGGGCGATCTTCACGTTGAAGGCCTCGGCGGCGTGTGCGACCTTCAGCCACGGGGTGATGCCGCCGACCCGGGCGACGTCGGCCTGTACGATTCCGGCCGCCCCCGCCGACAGGTACTCCGCGAAATGGCCCGCGCTGTACAGGGACTCGCCGACCGCGACGGGGATCGACGTGGACCGGGCCAGGCGCAGATGCCCGGCGACGTCCTCCGCCGGGAGCGGCTCCTCGAACCAGGCGAGGTCGTACGGCTCGAAGAGGCGGGCCCGGCGGATCGCCTCCGCCCCGGTGAGGGACTGGTTGGCGTCGACCATCAGCTCGAAGTGCGGCCCGACCGCCTCGCGCACGGCAGCGAGCCGTGCGGCGTCCTGCGTGCCCGACGGCTTGCCGACCTTCAGCTTCGCCCCGCGAAGTCCCTTGCGCCGGGCGGCGGTTACGTTCTCGACGAGCTCGGCCTCGGTGAGGTGCAGCCAGCCGCCCTCCGTGTCGTACACCGGGAGTCCTTCGTGCGCCCCGCCCGCCAGCCGCCACAGCGGCTCGCCCGCCCGCTTGCAGCGCAGGTCCCACAGCGCGGTGTCGACGGCGGCCAGCGCGAGGGAGGTGAGGACACCGAAGGCGGTGGCCCTGGTGGCGTACAGCATGCGCGTCCACAGGGCCTCGACGTTACGGGCGTCCTGACCGGTGACGACGGCGGCGAGATGGTCGCGGAGCAGGGCCAGGACGGAGGAGCCGCCGGTGCCGATCGTGTAGGAATACCCGGTTCCGGTGAGACCGTCGTCGGTGGTGAGGGTGACCAGGATCGTCTCCTGGCGGACGAAGGTCTGACTGGCGTCGGTGCGCAGGGTCTCGGGTTCGAGGTCGACGAGGCGGCAGTCGACGCGGCGGATCTTGCTCATGCGCGGTTCCCCTTCGGAGCGTGCTGGTGCGGGTCCTTCTGGTGCGGGTCCCTCTGTTGTGGGTCCCTCTGCTGTGGGGCCTTCCGCTGGGGGACCTTTCGCTGTGGGTCCTTCGCGCGCCATTCCGCCTCGATCTCCTCCAGTGAACGGCCCGCCGTCTCGGGCACCTTGCGCAGGACGAAGGCCAGACCGAGGGCGGAGAGGGCGGCGTAGATGCCGAAGACCCAGAAGCCGATCGCGGCCAGGACGTCCGGGAAGGTCAGCGAGAAGAGGAAGTTGAAGGTGTACTGGACGAAGGTGATCACCCCCATGCCGAGCGCGCGGGCCCGCAGCGGCAGGATCTCCGGGACGTACAGCCCGAACACCGGGCCGAGCCCGAAGCCGAACGCGAAGGTGAAGACGAACACGCAGATCACGTCGAGCATGGCGGAGTGCGGGAAGAGGGCCAGCAGGATCAGCGGCGGAATCTGCCCGGCCAGGCTGATCGACAGCATCCTGACCCGGCCGAGCCGGTCGATCAGCGGGAGGGAGAGCGCCGTGGAGACGACGAGCGCACCGCCGACGCTGTAGTTGGCGATGATGCCGGTGGACGCGGAGTGGCCGGTGGCGTCGGCGAAGACGGTCGGGGCGTAGTAGACGACCGCGTTGATGCCGGTGAAGACCTGGAAGAAGGTCAGGGTCAGGCCGATGGTGAGGGCCTTGCGGTTGCGGTGCAGCAACTCCCGCAGCCCCGCGTCCTGTTGATGCAGGCTCTGGCGGATCTCGGACGCTTCGGCGTCGGCCTCGGCGGGCGTGGACCGCAGCCGCAGCAGTACGGAGCGGGCCTCGGCGTCCCGGCCGCGCAGGGTCAGCCAGCGCGGGCTGTTCGGGGAGAACAGCATTCCGGCGAGGAAGAGCACGGCGGGCAGCGCGCCCAGGCCCAGCATCCACTCCCAGGAGCCGGAGGAGCGCAGGACGTCCCCGGTGCCGTACGCGATCAGGATGCCGACGTTGACGGACAGCTGGTAGAGGGCGCTGAGCATGCCGCGCACCCGCTTGGGGGCCAGTTCGGTCAGGTAGATCAGGCCGAACATGTTGGCCAGGCCGACCGCGAGCCCGAGGACGAAGCGGGAGACGAGCAGGGCGGTCACGTTCGTGGAGAGCGCGCAGCCGAGCGAGCCGACGACAAAGATCACGCCGGCCGCGAGGAGGAGATGGCGGCGGTCGAAGCGCTTGGCGGCGAGCGAGCCCGCGACGATCGCGGGCAGCGCCCCGAGCAGGATCAGGCTGGTGACCAGGCCCTGTTCGGTGGAGGTGAGGCCGAAGCGCTCGGTGGCCAGGGGCAGCGCGGTGGCGATCGCGCCGGAATCGTAGCCGTACAGCAGTCCCGCCATGCCGCCGAGCACGGCGACCGCCTTGGCGAAGCGGGGCAGGGGCGGGGCGGCTTCGGACGGTCCGGAGCCGGGCGGTGCGGAGCCGGACGGTCCGGAGCCGGACGGTGCGACGGTCTTGGCCGTTGTGGCCATGATGCCTCCAGGACAACCGAGTTGTTTCCTATAGGAAGTTGCGGCAGGGGGAGGCTAGCGGCGCACCGGGGCGTGCGGTCAACCCCTGGAGCACGAATCCAGGGCGAATCCGGGGCGAATCCAGGGCACCTCTCCCCAGGAATGCACTTTTCCTATACGTTCCGGAGCGGGAGGTGATCTCGCATGGAGCGGATCGCACAAGTCATCCGGGTCAGGCCCGAAAAGCTCGCCGCATACCGGGAGTTGCACCGGGCCGTGCCCGAGCCCGTACTTGCCCGACTGCGCGCCAGCCACATCGCCAACTACTCGATCCACCTGCTCGGCGACCGGCTGTTCAGCTACTTCGAGTACCACGGCGACGACCTCGCCGCCGACCTCGCGGTGATGGCGGACGACCCCGCCACCCAGGAGTGGTGGAAGCTGACCGACCCCTGTCAGGAGAAGGTGCCCGAGGCGCAGCCGGGCGAGTGGTGGGCCGCCGCCGAGCAGGTCTTTCTCATGGAATGAGCTGATAAGACGCGATCGGCGTCACCTAGGATGACTGCCCATGAGCGAGCGTCAAGTACTGGCCGACAGCGTCTACGAAGCCGCCAAGGCGATGGTCATGGACCACCGGATAAGGCCCGGAGCCCGGGTCGGCATCGAATCCCTGGCCCGTACGCTCCGGGTCTCGCCCACCCCTGTGCGCGAGGCGCTGGCCAGACTGGAGTCCGACGGGCTGGTCACCAAGCGCTCGCTGGCCGGGTACCGGGCGACGGAGCTGCTCACCGCGCAGGGCCTGGAGGAGCTCTTCGAGATGCGGATGCTCCTGGAACCCCGGGCCGCCGCCCTCGCCGCCGAGCACGCCACCGACGCCCAGCTCGACGCGATAGAGGGTCTGGCGGAGGAGATGCGGGGGGAGCCCGAATCGGGTGAACACTTCGCGGTCTTCCGGGAGTTCGTCGCTCTCGACCAGCGCTTCCACGACACCCTCGCGCAGGCCGCGGCCCGCCCGCTGCTCGCGGACGCGGTCGAACGCCTCCACGCTCACCTGCACCTGTTCCGCGTCGGCAGCATCCCCGGCGCGGGCCCGCAGACCCTGGCGGAACACGACAGGATTCTGCGGGCCGTACTGCGCCGCAGCCCCGAGCGGGCGGCGGAGGCCATGACCGAGCACCTGACCAGGAGCCTGGAACGCCAGCGGACGAGGCGGACGTCCCAGGACTCCTGACGGGGCCGGTGCAGGCAGCGGGGGGGCTACTTCCTCCCCAGCCCCCCGATCTCCTTCAACCGGGCCGCGTACTGCGGATCGATCCGTCCGTCCTTCCCCGGACCGACGTTCAGCAGATACAACCCGTTGCCCGCATTGATCCTGCCGAGGTTCGACGCGATGTCGGCGGCCGGTTTGGGCGTCCCGGTCCCCGTCGTCCTGAACCACGTCGAGCGGGTGTCGAGGGTGTCGCTCGCGTCGACCGGCTGCGGATTCCCGGCCGGTGGCATGCCCTGCACCGGCACTTCGTACACGATCACGTCGGTGGTGTGCAGCGTCCCGAAGTGGTCGTTGTTGGCGACCACCGTGCCCGGCGACAGCTTGCGGATGTGGTCGCGCACGGGCTGGTACGGGATCTGGGAGTACGGGATCTGCCACCCCCACCCGTCGAACCACAGGTAGTCGATCTTCCCGTACCGCGTGAGCAGTTCGGTCAGCTGCTTCTTCACCAGCTCGGTGGAGTCCCCGTTGTGCCGGTCCCAGACGGAGAAGTAGAGCCCCACCTTGAGCCCGTTGGCCCGCATGGCCTGCACATAGTCCCGGACCACATCCCCCTTCCCGCCCTGCCAGGGGCTGCCCGCCACGCTGTACGAGGACTGCCGCGTCGGCCAGAGGGCGAAGCCGTCGTGGTGTTTGGCGGTGAGCACGCCGAACGTCATCCCGGCGGACTTCATGGCCTTGGCCCACTGGTCGGGGTCGACCCCGGGCTTCGGGTCGAAGGCGGCGGCGGGTGTGTTCGGGTCGGCCCACTGCGAGTCGGTGTACGTCCCCATGCCGTAGTGCAGGAACATCCCGAACGGGCTCTGCCTCACCCACTGTCGGGCCGCGGCCGAGGGGGCGACGACCTCCTGCCCGTACACCTGCACCTCGGCGAGCGACAGATGCCCACTCCCTGCCCGCTGCACCCGCAGATAGCGCGTCTTCCCGGTGAGCGAAACGGTCACCGACGCCGCACTGAGCCCGCTGACGTGCTGCGCCCTGACACCGGGCGTCTGCCGGGCCTCGTCGAGGCCGTCGGCGGTGATGGGTTGCTCGGACGTCAGCACCCAGAAGTCGGCGAGCCGGTCGGAGCAGCAGTCCGTACGGTTCCACAGCACGGCCCGGTCGGTCTGCCGGGCGCCGCCGAGGTCGACCTGCCACCAGGGCTGGCGCTGATCGGCGGTGTGCGTCACGGAGTTGGCCGCGAAGTTGCCGTCGTTCTTCCCGTCGAGGGCGCGGGCCGCGACGCCGCCGAAGTCGGTACTGCTCTGGGTGGCGGTGGCGCCGAAAGCATGGTTGCGGGGCTCGGAACCGGGCGGCGGGGCGGCGTCGGCGCGCGTACCGACGGACGCGCCGGTGGGCCGGGTGCTCGCGTCGCCGGAGGGCTGGGCGCTCGCGCCGGGGGAGGCGAGAGCGCCGGTCGCGAGAAGCGCGGAGAGGGCGAGCAGTACGGGCGTACGTCTCATGGCGGGCTCCATCAGGGTGGGGGAGGGCAAGACGGCAGGACCCATTTCCTATACGATCCTGACCTCGTGACCGGAGCACGTCAATACCCGTGCGGGTGGACGAAGGCCCCCCGCGCCCCCGAGGACGACGCGCCCTGCGGACGGCCGCCGAGCGTCATGACGGCCTGGGCCCCCGCGCGGCAGGCCCTCGTGGCCGCCTCACTGTCGGACGCCCCGGCGAGGCGTGCGGCGAGGAAGGCGCCGGTGAAAGCGTCGCCTGCGCCCGTCGAGTCGACCGGGGCGGGGACCGGAGTAGCGGTGATGCGGGCGGTCACCCTTCCGGAGCGGGCCAGCAGGGCGCCCTGGTCGCCGAGGGTGACCGCCACCAGGGGAAAGCGGCGACTCAACTCAACTGCCGCGTCGGCCGGTTCGGGGCAGCCGGTCAGGAGGCGGGCCTCGTCCGCGTTGGGGAGCAGGAGGTCCACTCCCTCGACCGCGGCCAGGAAACGGTCGACACCGAGCTCGGTGAGGAATCCTGCGGAGGCGGGGTCCACGCTCACCGGGATGGACCGCCGCAGTGCCGCGCGTAGGGCGAGCAGGGCGGTGGTCCGGCTGGTCGCGGCGAAGAGCAGATAGCCGGAGAGGTGCAGATGGCCGATGCCGTCCAGGAGCGAGGGAGACCAGTCTGCGAGGGAGAGGCGCAGTGCCGCGCCGCTGTCGGTGAGGAAGGTCCGCTCGGCGGAGGCGTCCACGAGGGCGACCACGGTGGCTGTCGGTGCGTCCTCGTCCACGGCGAGTTCGGCCCGTACCCCGGCGCGGTGCAGGATCTCCCGGTGCCAGGTCGCGGAGTCGGCACCGACCCGGGCCAGCAGCCGCACGTCACGGCACCCCGAACGGGCCGCCCAGCAGGCCACGTTCGCGCCGGCCCCGCCGGGCAGCGTACGGATGTGCGCCGCCGTGTCCGTACCCCGGACGGGCGGCGATCCGTGCCGTACGACCACATCCGTCACCACGTCCCCGACGACGAGCAGCCCCTTACCGGTCACCGCCGCGCCGCCGATGCCGCTGCCGCGATCCGGGCCGCCAGCGCCACGTTTCCGCGTACGGCGGCCAAGTTGGCCTCCAGCGACGCCCCCTTCGTATGACGCATCAGATGGTCGAGGAGGAAGGGGGTGACGGCCTGTCCCTCGATGCCCTGCGCCCGGCACGCGGCAAGGGCGTCGGCAAGCACCCGGTCGTGCAGCTCCGGGGCCAACTGGTCCTTCTCCGGTACGGGGTTGGCGATGATCAGCGCCGCTTCGGGGCCGCCGAGAGCCTCCCGGGCCCACATCACCTCCGCCACCTCCTCGGGGGTGTGCACCGTCCAGTCGACGGGCTCGCCCGAGGAGGTGAGGTAGAAGCCCGGGAAGTGGGCGGTGCGGTAGCCGAGCACGCCGACGCCCAGCGTTTCCAGCCGCTGGAGCGTGGCGGGAACGTCCAGGATCGACTTCACCCCGGCGCAGACGACCGTGATGCCGGTGCGGGCGAGCAGCCGTAGATCCGCCGACTCGTCCTGGGTCTCGGCCCACTCGCGGTGTACGCCGCCGAGGCCCCCGGTCGCGAACACCCGCAGCCCCGCCCGGGCGGCCAGGAACGCGGTGGCGGACACCGTCGTGGCCCCGCTCGCTCCCGTCGCGAGCGCGGGCGCGAGGTCCCGGTGACCCAGCTTCCGTATCGCCGGGTCTTCGGCGACCCGGCCCAATTCCTCTTTCGCGAGGCCGACATGGGCCGTGCCGTCCAGGACGGCGATGGTGGCGGGAACGGCCCCGGAGGCGCGCACGAGCTCCTCCAGCTCCAGCGCCACCTGGAGGTTGCGGGGTCGCGGCAGGCCGTGCGCGATGATCGTCGATTCGAGGGCGACGACGGGACGCCGGGCGGCCAGGGCGTCCCGGACCTCGGGGGAGAGGGCCGGTTCGTGGCGTCGGCTGCGGTCGGTGGACGCGTGCTGCGGTGTGTGGGCTGGCATGTCCCCATCCATGGCGCGCGGAGGGAGCGCGCAAACCAGCGAGCCGGGACGTTGCCCAGGGAGTCGAGACGTTGCGGGGTGCCGCTCAGCCCCCGACCCCCTCCGGGCGCACCGTCTGGCGCTCAGGAGTGTCCTGTTGCTGGAGTTCGCGGGAGGCCTCCTTGTGGAGGTCGGCCATGCGGGACAGGGTCGCGTCGCGGGTGGCCGTGTCGCCCGAGGCGGCGGCGTCCTTCAGTTGGGCGGCGAGGTCGAGGACGCGGCGGGCCAGGGCCGAGGAGAGGCGGCCCTGGGAGGCGGAGGCGATGGCGGACAGGGCGCGGTAGAGGTCGTGGCCGAGGCGGTCCTTGAGGGCGACGACCTCCTCGGCGACGGCGTACCCGCCCGGGAGGTCGCCGTCCTTGCGGAAGGCGCGGAGCTCCGCGTTGCTGCGGCGCATGGATTCGAGGTCGTCGGTGGAGAGCAGGTGCGGTACGTAGCGGGGGTAGAGCGCGGAGAGGGCGGAGGCCCAGCGGACCCAGTCCTGCTGGTCGCGGTGGCGGCGGGCGTCGTCGAGGAGGTGGTCGAGGGTGCCGCTGGTGCTGCCCCCGGCGAGGAGGGCGCGCAGGCGCTCCTCCATGGCGCGGAGTTGGGCTGTTTCGGCCGGTTCGAGTTCGTGCTGCCAGTTGGCGAGGTAGGCGACGTACTCGCGGTGGACGTTCAGGACGCGGCCGCGGAACTTGCTGGTGAGAGGGTTGCGGTTGAGTTTGACCGCGTGCCACTCGGCGTTGTCGATGCGGAATTCCAGGTCGATGATGCGGTCGCTGTTCAGGCGGGCCCGGATGACCAGGGAGCGGGTGCCGGTGATGTCCTCCTCGATCTCGTACGTGTGGCTGGCGCACAGGTCGTTGAGGTGGGCGGGCTGGAGGTCGCCCTCGCGGAGCAGGATCTCCAGCATGTCGCCCTTGTTGCCGGTGAGTTGGAAGTCCTTGACGTGCCAGTCGGTGGGGTAGGACTCGCCCGCCTCGACCAGGACGCGCAGGGTGCCGTCCTTCTGCTGGATACCGAAGGGGAGGGCCGTGACTTCCAGGGGAGTGGAGACCGCGAACTCCCGGTCGCAGTGGGAACAGGCGCTCAGACCGGCGGAGTTGACCATTCCGCAGCTCGGGCACTTCAGGCCCGCGAATCCCGGGAGGGGCTCCTCGCAGAGCGTGCAGAGCATCGCGGCGGCGGGGTTCTCCTCGCCGCATTGTGAGCATTCGACGACGGTGGCCCTGACGGGCGGAGGGGTGAGGGCGGAGAGGTCCGTCGCACAGACGGGGCAGGCGGAGCTGCCCGCGGGCGCCGGGACGTGGCAGCCCGGGCAGTCGACCGTCGCCGCGCCGACGAGCGCGGCCGCGCAGCCGCCGCAGGTGTCGGCCGCGACCGGGTTCACCGCGTGGCAGCCGGGGCAGGTCAGCTCCTCCAGCAGCGCCGACTGCACCGCCGCGCCCAGGGCCACGCAGTGCATGGGGTCGATGTCCGTGCGCAGGCGCTCCTCGCCGAAGACCGCCGCAAGGTTCTCCCGTACGAGAGGAATGGAGCTGGAACCGCCCACCAGCAGCACCTGCGCGACGTCCTCCGGGAGGTGGTCGATGCGGGAGAGGGCGCGCGTGGTGTGGTCGACGGTCGCGGCGATCTGCGTCGCGATCAGGGCCTCCAGCACGGGGCGGTCCACGCGCTGTTCGAGGGTCGCGCCGTGGGTGCCGAGGGGGGAGACGGTGACGTCCGTGGCCTCCGCGAGGGAGAGGCGGATCTTGGCCTGTTCGGCGGCCCGGCGGAGGCGGTGGTCGTCGGTCGGGGCGGGAGCGTACTCCTGGGGATCGCGCTCCTTCTGCCGGCGTTCCTGCTGCCAGCGTTCCTTGAGGCGGGCGGCGAGCAGATCGTCGAAGTCCGTGCCGCCGAGCAGGTTGTCGCCGCCCAGCGACATCACGTCGAGGTAGCCGGGCGCGGTGTTGAGGACGGACACGTCGAAGGTGCCGCCGCCCAGGTCGTACACGACGAAGGTCGCGGGGGCCGCGTCCTGCGGCCGGGTCAGACCGTGCGCCAGCGCGGCCGAGGTCGGCTCGACCAGCACGCGTACGACATGCAGGCCCGCCAGCTCGCCCGCCGCCCGGGTCGCCGCGAGCTGCCGTTCGCCGAAGTAGGCGGGCGCGGTGATCACGGCGCGGTCGAAGACCACGCCCAGGCGGGATTCGACGTCGGTCTTGAGGCGGCGCAGGATGATCGCGGAGATCTGCACGGGGGTGTACTGGTGCGTGCCGAGCCGGATCAGGATGCCGCCGTCACCGCCCTCGCTGAAGTGCGCGGCCGCGTCGCCCATCCGGCCGAGCGCCTCCTGCACCGCGGCCTCGCCGAACTTCCGGCCCATGAAACGCTTCACCGAGGTGACCACCCTGCCGGGGTCCCGGTCCAGCCAGCGCAGCGCCTCCTGGCCGACGAGGAGGCCGCCGTCCTCGGTGACGCCGACCGCGGACGCCATGCTCAGCCGGTCGTGCGCGACGGGGAGCACCTCGGGGGCGCCGTTCTTCATCCAGGCGACCACGGAGTTGGTGGTGCCGAGGTCGATGCCGAGGGTTCTGTGCACGGTGCGTACCTTCGTTTCGGCGGAGCCAGAGGGTGGGGAAGGTGTCTGTTTCAGGCGCGGCGGTTGCGGCGCTTGTGGCGGGTGAGGCGTCGGGGCTGACGCCGTGGCGGTACGGATTCGGGCTCGGGTACGGATGCGGGCTCCGGTACGGGTACGGGCTCCGGTACGGGTTCGGCCTCGGGCTCCGGGTCGGGGCCAGGTACGGCGACCACGACCAGGGCCTCGCGCAGCACCTCGTGGTCCGCGTAGAAACCGGTCACCCGCTCCTCCAGGACCGTGTCGGCCGGTACGGAGGAGCGGGGCTCCTTCGCCACCACGTGCGAAATGCTCGGTACGGCCTTGCCGCCGACCAGGTTCATCGGCTCGACCCCCGCGGCCAGGAGGTGCTGGCGCAGGACGCGGTGCGCGGCGCCGATCTGCTCCTCCAGGAGTTCCGGCACGGCCTGAGCCGGGCCCGGCCCGTCCGCCTCGGTGCGCCGCACGGCGTCGGCCAGGATGTCGTCCACCTCCAGGAGACCTTCGAGGAGGCTGCGCAGCGTGCGCTCCGCCGCGAGCCGCTTCTTTTCGAGGGCCTGGGCGCGGAACGTCAACTGCTTGATGCGGCGCTCTTGTTCGGTCTTCTCGTCCGGCTCGGGGAGTGGTCCCTGCGGGGAGGAGTGTTCCGAGGGGGAGGAGTGTTCCGAGGGGGATACGGGCACGGTCACGAATCGCTCCTGGGAAACGGGCCGAAACGGTCGGCTTCGGGCATCAACGGCGGCAGGTCGTCCACCAGGTGATGTGCCGCCACCTGGACCAGCGAGGCCAGCTCCTCCTCCGAGAGCCCGCCCAGCAGCGGGGTGAGGAGGGCGGCCTTCAGCCTGCCGCTCGGCCTGGCGAGCGCGTTCGCCGCCCGCGATACGTCGCTGCGCCGCTTCGGGTCGGCCATTCCCTTCAGCCGCGCCGCCCGGATCGCCCGGGCGTCGGCCCCGAGGGCGAGGCCGAGCACGTCGTACGCGGTGGGGCCGAAGGCGGGGGAGCCGGGTGAGGGGGGTGGAGGCGATGCGTCGGGCGGGGCGGGAGTGGCGGCGGGGGCGTCGGACCGGTGGGAGGCGTCGGACGGACGGGAGGCGTCGGACGGGGGCGGCGGCTGCGGCGTCATCGCGGGATCACGTGCCTTCGGGAGGGGTGGTGGGGGGAGTGTCGGCGGAGGGAGGGGCGGCCGCAGGTGGGGCGACGGGGGGAGCGCCGGCCGCAGGTGGGGCGACGGGGGGAGAGCCAGAGCCGACGCCGGAGGTCTCTTCCTGCGCGGCCTGCTGCTCCTTCGCCCCGCTCTCCCCGGCCTTCCCGGTCTCCCCGGCCTTCCCGGCAGCGTTCCTCAGCCTCCACGCGGCGTGGAAGTCCTGGGTCGACGCCCGCTGGTCCCCCGCCCTGTGGTGCCGCGCGCCGCGCAGGTCGTAGGCCAGGGCCAGGACCTCGTGGAAATCCGTGAGGTCCCCTTCCTCGCCCGTGCAGCGTTCACTGAGTTCGATGATCTTGTCGTAGGCACGTGCCCCCAACAGCGAAGCCGCCAACAGGTAGAGCAGTTCCGGGAGTTCGGTGTTCTCCGGGAGTCGGTGGTAGGAGAGCGACAGCCGCAGGAGGTCGATACGCGCACGGGTTCCGGCTTCGTCGCGGGTCGAGTGCGCGTGCCCCCTGCGCCAGAGCCCTCGGGCCACGTCGACCTCCGCCGACTCGCCGGAGAACCGCCTGTCCGGATAGCCGGCGAGGAGGGTGGCGGCCCTCCGCATGAGGGTGAGCGCCTTGTCGCGGTCGCCCTTGCGGGCAAGGGTCAGGGACTTCGCGTGCATGGCGACGGCGAGCTGCCAGGTATCGGGCCGGTCCGCAGGCGGCACGTCACCCTTCCGTCCTCCGTCGCCCGGTGTCGAGGCCGAAGCCGGTGAGGGCGGGGGAGGCGGTGGCAGTGGCGGCACGGATGCCGGTGCGGCGGACGGACGTACCACCGGACGTACCACCCTGGCCAGGCCGTCTGCCGCCTGCCGGTCGTCGGGCGACAGCTCCTGGGCGCGCCGGTAGCGCCGCTCGGCTTCCTCCCGGTTGCCCCGCTTCTCGGCCTGCTCGGCGAGGCGCAGGGAGACCGCCGTCAGGTTGCGGGCCAACTCAACCTGTCCAGGGGCGAGTTGCAGGCCCCGCTCCAGGAAGCCCGCCTGTGCGTGGTCGCCGGTGAACCTGCCTCGTACCGTCGCCCCCGCCCCCACGGCGGCGCGGCAGACCTGGCCGGCGTACCGGGCCATGTCCTGTCCCGCGTCCCGGGCCAGCTCGAAGTTCCGCAGCGCCTCGGGCCAGCGTTTGCCCCGGACGTACTCCTCGGCCCGCCGGAGGAAGGCGGTGCCGAGCATCGCCACGGCCGCAGGGCCGCCGGAGTCACCGTCGTCAGATCCTGTACGATCCAGGCTCGCGCCGCCCGCCAAACCCGAGCCCGATCGTGCCGCACGGCCCCGCCAGTCGGGGTAGGACTCCTCGACGGCGGTGATCACGTCCTGCCAGCGGCCCTCCCGCAGCAGGGTCGCCAACACCGGCTCCGGACCGAAGAGTTCGGCCAGTGCGCTCGCTCCCGGAGCACCGGAGGCGGCAGCGGGCGGGATCCTCTCCCGGACCTCCCGCATGCGGCGCCTCCAGCTCGCGGTGATGCTGGCGACCTCCACCAGGTAGAGCGGCCCGCAGAAGAGGCCCGGACCGGGAGGGGCGGGCGCGTCCGTCGGGGGGAGCGCCGCCCAGCGGCTCGCGGCCTCGCATTCCATCCGCCACTTCAGCTCCAGGGACCTGGCGCGCGTGTTTCCCCGCGTCCGGTCCCCGTCCTGGAGCAGCTGGGTGATCTGCGTACGCAGGGAATCGACGGCACTCGCCCAGACCTCGTCCTCGAACTCCTCCCCACACGCGTCCCGTACGGCACTCCGGAAGGCGGGCGAGTGCAGGACAACGGCCCAACAGACGATGATCTGACGGGTGACCGCCACCCGGTCGCGCTCGGCGAGAGGGACCGCCGACGTCGCCAGGCGCAGGGCCGCCACGCCGAGCGCGTGGGTCGCCCGGAGGTCGAGCGGTCGGCTCCGCCAGATGGCGGCCCAGCGTCCCCAGGCCTGTGCATGGTCGCCGGATGCGGTGAGCCCGCGTGCCGTGTGCGCGGCGGACTGGACGTACAGCTCATCCGCGTGGCCGTCCATGTCCCGGGCGGTGGGCCTGTTGACGCGGTGCCACTCGGCATGGCCGCCGCGCCCGAGCGCGTGGTGCAGGGCGAGGGTGCTCACGTGTCGGCGGGAGACGCGGTGCGAGGGGAGGTCCACGACGATGCGGGTGCCGTAGGCGCGGTAGGCATCGACGAGGGCGTCGGTCTCCGAGGGGTCGGCGGGGGCGAGGCTCTTCAACAGTTCGCGCGCCGCCGACGGGTCGTCCTCGCGCGACCAGGACCGCAGTACGCGTACGGCTTCCTCGGTGCGGCCGGTGAGGAGGGCGGCCTGGGCGATGTTGGTCAGTGCGGTGTTCAGGCAGGGGACGCAGCGCCGCACCCCGTCGCCGTGGCGCACCCCGTGGGCGGAGCAGTGGTCCCCGCCGCACTGGCCGCAGCGGGATGCGGCCGCGCCGCCGCACTCCGCGACCGAGCACGCACCCGAGACGCGGGCGGCGAACGGCACGTCGTGCGCGGCGAGGGAGCGGAGGTACCAGTCGCAGCAGCGGCCCCAGTTCCGCACCCGGGCGGCGAGGGCCCCGTGCAGGGCGGCGTGCGCGGCCGCGAGGCGGGCGGGCACGGGTCCGTCCCGGTCGAGGAGACGCAGATAGCCGACGGACGCGGCGAAGTCCTCGCGCGCGTACGCCGCCACGGCCTTCCCGAAGACCTCGCAGACCCGGGAGGTGTCGGAGGCCTCCCGCCCGGTACCGCCGCCGGAGTGCTGTGATGTCACTGTGCTCCCCCAACACAGGCAACAGATCAGCGCAGTTGAAGCCCGGGGGCGGTGCCGAAGCAGACGGCACCCAGGGCTCTGCTCACGCACCGGCAGCATACGTCCTGGCGTCGCGCGGAGTAAGGGCGATCTTCCCGGCAGCGAGGCGACGGCCGCCGCCCCCGGTCACGCGGCGGCCACCGAGCGACCAACGGCGGGCACCGAGCGATCGGGACGGCGGGCACCGGGCCACCGGGACGGCGGGCACCGAGCCACCGGGACGGCTACCGTGCGATCGGGACGGCGGGCACCGTGCGATCGGGACGGCGGGCACCGGGCCACCGGGACGGCGGCCACCGGGCCACCGGGACGGCTACCGTGCGATCGGGACGGCGGGCACCGGGCCACCGGGACGGCGGGCACCGGGCCACCGGGACGGCGGCGACCGAGCGACCGGCGCGGCGGGCACCGGGCCACCAGGACGGCGGGCACCGGGCCACCGGGACGGCGGGCACCGAGCGACCAACGGCGGGCACCGAGCGATCGGGACGGCGGGCACCGGGCCACCGGGACGGCGGGCACCGAGCCACCGGGACGGCGGCGACCGAGCGACCGGCGCGGCGGGCACCGGGCCACCAGGACGGCGGGTACCGAGCCACCGGGACGGCAGCCACCGCGACCGGGACGGCAGTGACCGAGCGACCGGGACGGCAGCGACCGGGCGACCGGGACAGCGGCCACCACTCAGCTTCCGGATCAGCGACCGGCCTTCCGCTTGTTCCAGATGTCGAAGCCGACCGCGGCCAGCAGGACCAGCCCCTTGATGACCTGCTGGTAGTCGGTGCCGATGCCGACCAGCGACATGCCGTTGTTGAGGACGCCGAGCACCAGACCGCCGATCACGGCACCCATGACCGTGCCGACCCCGCCGCTCATCGACGCCCCGCCGATGAACGAGGCCGCGATGGCTTCGAGTTCGAAGTTCAGGCCCGCCTGCGGGGTGCCCGCGTTGAGGCGTGCCGCGTAGACGCAGCCCGCGAGGGCGGCCAGGACGCCCATGTTCACGAAGACCAGGAAGACGACCCGCTTGTCCTTGACGCCGGACAGTTTCGCCGCCGCCTTGTTGCCGCCGAGTGCGTACACATGGCGGCCGATAACCGCGTTGCGCATCACGTACCCCAGCCCGATCAGCAGGGCGCACATGATCAGCATGACGACGGGGACGCCGTGGAAGCTGGCGAGCGTGAGGGTGAAGGCGATCACGGCCGCCACGACGGCGACGCACTTGGTGAGCCACAGGCTCCTCGGGACGACGTCCAGCTCGTACGCCAACTGCCGCTTGCGGTCACGGACTTCGCGGTACAGCAGCACGGTCAGCGCCAGCGCGCCGAGCACCAGGGTCGGGTTGTGGTACTGGGTGTACGGGCCCATCTCCGGGATGAAACCCTTGGCGATGTTCTGGAAGCCCTCGGGGAACGGGGCCAGGGACTGCCCCTCCAGGACGATCTGGGTCAGGCCCCGGAACAGCAGCATCCCGGCGAGCGTCACGATGAACGACGGAATCCCGACGTATGCGATGAAGAAGCCCTGCCAGGCGCCCGCGACCGCGCCGATGAGGAGGGACAGGGCCAGGGCGAGCACCCACGGCATGTCCTGTTTGACCATCATCACCGCCGACATCGCGCCGACGAAGGCCACCAGCGAGCCCACCGAGAGGTCGATGTGCCCGGCGATGATGACGATCATCATGCCGATCGCCAGGATGAGGATGTAGCCGTTCTGCTGGATCAGGTTGGAGACGTTGTTGGGCAGGAGCAGCGTGCCGTCGGTCCAGATCTGGAAGAGGACGACGATGAACAGCAGGGCGACGAGCATGCCGTACTGGCGCATGTTCGCGCGCATGCTGTCGAGGAGCGCGGTGAGGGCGGCCGGTCGCGCGGGCGGCGGCCCGGCCGGGGAGTCCTCGCGCAGGGGAGTGGCGGTGGTCATGGCGGGGCCTCAGCTTCGGGTCGTGGTCGTCGTCATGTGGCGCATCAGCGCTTCCTGGGTGGCGTCCGCACGGTCGACCTCACCGGTCAGCCGGCCCTCGGCCATCGTGTAGATCCGGTCGCACATGCCGAGCAGTTCGGGCAGCTCGGAGGAGATGAACAGGACCGCCTTGCCGGAGGCCGCGAGCCGGTCGATGACCGTGTAGATCTCGAACTTCGCGCCGACGTCGATGCCGCGCGTCGGCTCGTCCAGGATCAGCACCTCGGGGTCGGCGTGAATCCACCGGCTCAGCACGACCTTCTGCTGATTGCCGCCGGACAGTCGGCCCACCTGCTCGAAGACCGTGGGGGTCTTGATGTTCATGGAGTCGCGGTAGCGCTCGGCCACCCGGCGTTCGTGGTGCTCGTCGACGACGCCGCGCCGCCGCATCCCGGGCAGGGAGGCGAGGGAGATGTTGCGGTGGACGGTGTCGATGAGGTTGAGGCCGTACTGCTTGCGGTCCTCGGTGACGTACGCAAGTCCCGCCTCGATCGCCGCCGGAACGGTGCGTACGTCGGCCTCCCGGCCACCGACCTCGACGCGCCCGGCGACGTACCGACCGTAGGAGCGCCCGAAAACGGACATGGCCAGCTCGGTGCGGCCCGCGCCCATCAGGCCCGCGATGCCGACGATCTCGCCCCGCCCGACGGTCAGCGACACGTCGTCGACGACCAGACGCTGGTGGTCGACCGGGTGGCGGACGGTCCAGCCGGAGACCGTCAGCGCGGTGCTGCCCGCGTCCTCGCCCTCGTACGTGCTGCGCTCGGGGAAGCGGTGGTCCAGGTCCCGGCCGACCATCGACCGGATGATCCGCTCCTCGGACAACTCCGGTTCCGCGTCCGGTGCATGACGTACCGTCAGCGATTCGATCGTGCGTCCGTCGCGCAGCACCGTCACCGTGTCGGCGATCCGGCGGATCTCGCCCAGCTTGTGCGAAATGATGATGCTCGGGATGCCCTGCTCGCGCAGTTCCACGATCAGGTCGAGGAGCTTCGCGCTGTCGTCGTCGTTGAGGGCCGCCGTCGGCTCGTCCAGGATGAGCAGCTTCACCTCCTTGGCGAGCGCCTTGGCGATCTCCACCAGCTGCTGCTTGCCCACGCCGATGTCGGCGACCGGGGTCTGCGGCTTGTCGGGCAGACCGACCCGCTTGAGCAGGGCGCTCGCGCGGCGCAGGGTGTCGTTCCAGTCGATGAAGCCCTTCCCGCCGATGAACTTCCGCCTGCCGCCCGTCTGTTCGTTGCCGAGGAAGATGTTCTCGGCGATCGACAGGTACGGGACGAGCGCCAGCTCCTGGTGGATGATCACGATGCCGTGCCGCTCGCTGGCCCGGATGTCCTTGAAGGCCACCGGCTCGCCCTCGAAGAGGATCTCGCCGTCGTAGGAGCCGTGCGGGTGGACCCCGCTCAGCACCTTCATCAGGGTGGACTTCCCGGCGCCGTTCTCGCCGCAGATCGCGTGGATCTCGGCGGGGCGGACGGTCAGGTTGACGTCGGAGAGCGCCGTGACGCCGGGGAAGGTCTTGGTGATGCCGTGCATCTCCAGCACGGGGTGGGCGCTCACTTGAGCTGTCCCGCAGTGAAGTACCCCTCGTCCACGAGGAGTTGGGTGTTCGACTTGTCGATGCTCACCGGCTTCAGCAGGTACGACGGCACGGTCTTCTTGCCGTTGTCGTAATCGGTGGTGTTGTTGACCTGCGGCTTCTTGCCGTTCAGTACGGCGTCGCCCATGGCGACGGCCTGCGCGGCCAGCTTGCGGGTGTCCTTGTAGACGGTCTGCGTCTGCTCGCCGCCGATGATGGACTTCACCGACGCCAGTTCCGCGTCCTGCCCGGTCACGATGGGCAGCGGCTGTCCCTGCGTACCGTATCCGGCACTCTTCAGGGCGGAGATGATGCCGATCGAGATCCCGTCGTACGGGGAGAGGACCGCGTCCACGCGCTGCTCGCCGTAGTTCTTGCTGATCAGGTCGTCCATCCGCTTCTGGGCGGTGCCGCCGTCCCAGCGCAGGGTGGTGGCCTGGCTCATCCTCGTCTGGCCGCTGCGCACGACGAGTTGACCGCTCGTCAGATACGGCTGGAGGACCTTCAGCGCTCCGTTCCAGAAGAACTTGGTGTTGTTGTCGTCGGGGGAGCCCGCGAAGAGCTCGATGTTGTACTTCTTCGCGCCCGGGTCCTTCGCGTCCGCCCCCTTCCCTGATGCGGCCAGCTTCAGCTTCTCGACGATGTACGTCGCCATCAGCTCGCCGACCCGCTCGTTGTCGAAGGACGCGTAGTAGTCGACGTTCGGGGTGCCCAGGATGAGCCGGTCGTAGCTGATCACCGGAATGCCCGCGTCGTGCGCGCGCTGGAGGACCTCGGTCAGCGCCGAGCCGTCGATGGCGGCGACCACCAGCAGCTTCCGGCCCTTGGTGATCATGTTCTCGATCTGGGCGATCTGGTTCTCGACCTTGTCGTCCCCGTACTGGAGGTCGGTCTGGTACCCGGCCTGCTGGAACTGCTTCGCCATGTTCTGGCCGTCCGCGATCCAGCGCTCGGACGCCTTGGTGGGCATCGCCAGCCCGATCGTGCCGCCCTTGCCGGTGTCCGCCTTGTAGCGGCTGCCGCCCCGGGCCTCCTGACCGCAGGCGGTCAGCGAGGCGACGAGGAGGGCGGCGACGGCCAAGCCGGTCATCCTGGTGGTGGTGCTGCGGGTGCTGGGCATGGGGTTAGTCCTCCTCCAGTACGAGCGTTACGTCGACGGGCCCGAGCGGCGCCGCGAACCGGCGCAGCGCCCCCGGCAGGCGAGCGCCCAGCGGAGACATCCCTCCGTCGGCCCCGTGCCGGGCCAGCAGGTCGAGCACCAGCCGCCCGCGCCGCACCCGCTCGCGCGCCGAGGCGAGCGCGGTGTCCCGCAGCTGCGCTCCGTACGGGTAGATGCCGGGGGAGCGGCTCAGGCCGAACTTCAGGTAGAGCGGTGCGCCGCGCCGGATCAGCTCGGCGACCTCGTACATCCGGATGTAGCCGCCCAGGTCGTCCGGCGCCTCGACGTACATGTCCATCGGCGCGGCGCTGACCCGGCGGATCTCGGTGAGGTGGTCGAGCGTGAGGTCGGAGGGCACGTTGAGGGAGTCCGCGCCGAGCTGCTCGTAGACCGTGTACGACGCTGGATTGACCGGCCCGGTCAGCGCGGACAGCTTGAAGGTGGTGTCGGCGGGCAGGATCCCGGCCACGCGCATCCGGTGCAGGCTCCACAGCACGCCCTCGTCCGCGACGAGCAGGCAGCGCACCCCCAACTCCGTTGCGCGTACGGCGTCTTCGACGCAACCGGCGAGCGCGTCGTGACCCCGGGCGCGCAGTCCGCCGCCGCCGGAGTCGGAGCGGGTGGAGCCGCCGATGTCCCAGGTGCCGCGCGGTCCGGTGAACAGGCACAGCTCGATGTCGCGGGCCGCGCACGCCCCGACCATCTCGGTGATCTCGGTGTCGGTGAGCATCCAGATGCCCGAACCCTGGCTGATCCGGTGCACGGGAACGTCGAGCCGGGCGCTCTCCTCCAGTACGACGGCGAGCGCCTCGGGGCCCTCGACGGAGGGAACCTCGGTGCGCCAGGTGCCGCCGTCGGGGAAGGCGTGGGCGGAGGTGTCGGAGGGGTCGGTGTCGGGGAAGAGGTGGCCGATGCGGGCGAGGGCGTCGACGCCGGGGCGGCGGGGGCGGACGGGGGGTGGCTGAGGCATGGGACTCCGTACTCCGTACGTAACGACGTGACGTTCGACATGGCGAACACTGGTCGGGGGATGGGGTGTGGGGGAGGCGGCCGAGCCGGGGCTACGGCCTCAGCAGCACCTTCCCGGTCGTGGGGTCGCCCCCGCCCACCAGCGCGATCGCCTCCGCGAACCGCTCCAGCGGGAACTCGTGCGTGATCAGCGGCGCCGGATCGAGCAGCCCGAGACCGAACGCCCGCACCGCGTCCGACCACGCCGAGGACGGCGCCCCGAAGACACTGCGCACCTGAAGCTGGCTGAGCGAGAGGTGCACCGGATCGATTCCGACCGCACCCGGCGCGAACATCCCGGTGAGCACCACCCGCCCGCCCCGCCTGGCCAGCAGGCACGACGTCGCGGCGGTGGTCGGCGCGCCCGCCGTCTCCACCACCAGGTCGAAGTGCCCGTACGCGGACGCTGCCTGATCCGGTGTCAGGGACTCCACCGCGCCGAACTTCCGGGCCTGTGCGGCGCGCGGGGTCCGGGGGTCGATCACCGTCAGCTCGGCGGGCGTGGACGCCGCGAGCAGTTGTACGGCGAGCAGCCCGAGGGTGCCCGCACCCACCACCGCGATCCGCTCGCCGGGGCTCGGCCGCCCGGCCCGCGCCGCCGCGGCGACGACGGCCGCGGGCTCCAGGAGGGCGGCGGCACGCAGATCCGCGTCGTCCTCCAGGAGGTGCAACAGCCGTGCGGGCACGGTGAGATGGTCGGCGAAGGCGCCCGGTTCGGTGAAGCCGGTCTCCGCGTACCCGCCGGTGCACAGACTCGTCTCGCCGCACCGGCAGCGCTCGCAGGTCCCGCAGGCCCTGAACCCCTCGGCCACCGTCCTGCGCCCGACCAACGCGGGGTCCGCCCCGGGGCCGACCGCCGCCACCGTGCCGGACCACTCGTGCCCGGGCACCAGTGGATACCGTACGTAGCCACTGTCGCGGTGACCGTCGTACACCTCACGGTCGCTCATGCAGATGCCGGCGGCGGCGACCCGGATCAGGACTTCGCCGGGGCCCGGGTCTTTCAACTCGGTCTCGGACAGGCGGTGTTCGCCCGGACGGTCGACGACCAGGGAGCGGCTGGGGCGGCTCACCCGGGTGTCCTCCTCTCCCCACCCGCGGCTCACTTGGGCGCCCTCTTCTCCCAGCCCTCGGCCCACAGGTCGAACCGCGCCTGTTGCTGCGGGAACTCGGCCGCCGCCTCCACGTCCAGCTCCACGCCGAGCCCCGGAGCGTACGAGATCTCGAAGCAGCCGGTCTCCGGGTCGACCTGCGGGGCGCCCTTGACGACCTTCTTGATCTCCGCGTCCGCGAAGTCGTTGAAGTGCTCCAGGACCTTGAAGTTCGGTGTGGAGAAACCGAGTTGGAGGGAGGCGGCGGTCAGGACCGGACCGCCGACGTTGTGCGGGGCGATCAGGGTGTAGTGCGTCTCGGCGGTCGCGGCCAGCTTGCGGGTCTCCGCGATGCCGCCGATGTGGCCCACGTCCGGCTGGATGATGTCGGCGGCCTGCGACGCGAACAGCTCGCGGAACTCGATGCGGTCGTGGATGCGCTCGCCCGTCGCGATCGGCAGGTCGACCTTCGCGGCGACCTTCTCCAATGCCTTGAGGTTCTCCGGCGGCACCGGCTCCTCCAGCCACGCGGGCCGGAAGGGGGCCATCTCCTTGGCCAGGCGCACCGCCGTGGAGGGGCTGAAGCGGCCGTGCATCTCCAGCATGAGTTCGGCGTCCGGGCCGATCGCGTCGCGTACCGCCTCGATCAGCGAGACCGCGTACCGGCTCTGCCCGGCGTCCAGTTCGAAGTGCCCGGTCCCGAAGGGGTCGATCTTCAGGGCGCGGTACCCGCGCTCCATCACCCCGCGCGCCGCCTTGTGGTACGCCTCCGGGGTGCGCTCGGTGGTGTACCAGCCGTTGGCGTACGCCTTGACGCGGTCGGTGACCTTTCCGCCGAGCAGCTGCCAGACCGGGACGCCGAGCGCCTTGCCCTTGATGTCCCAGCAGGCCATCTCGACGCACGCGATGCCGGACATGACGATCTCGCCGGCCCGCCCGTAGTCGCCGTACTTCATCCGGCGCACCAGGGCCTCGGTGTCGAAGGGGTCCGTACCGACGACGTGGTGGGCGGCGGCCTCGTTCAGATAGCCGATCAGGGCGTCGGTGTGCCCGAGCATCCGGGTCTCGCCGACGCCGGTCAGCCCTTCGTCGGTGTGCACGACGACGTAGGTGAGGTTGCGCCAGGGAGTTCCTACGACGTGAGGGGTAATGCCCGTGATGCGCACGGAAGTTGCTCCTTCAGGGCCGGGGGGAGGCTGCGGAGTCGTTCGATATTTCGACACGCGTTCGAAATGTTGGCGTGACCGTAGTCAGCGGCCCGGAGGGTGTCAATGGCTTGCACACGGATCTCCCCGACCCCCACTCATTGCCCGTCACGGTCGCCCGGGACTAACCTGCGTTCGTCATACCGGTCAGTGACCGGAATCTCGAACACTCAAGACGCAGAGGGTGGGTGGACGGCCATGGGGCGTCATGTTCCCGCAGTGACCAGGGCACTGGACATACTCGAACTGTTCCTGGAGGGCGACGGCGCGCTCTCCGCCCCGGACATCACCCGCAAGCTGGGCCTGCCCCGCACCACCGTCCACGAACTCGTCACCACGCTCGCGGCCCGCAACTACCTGGTCACCGTCCCCGAGCAGCCGGGCCGCTACCGACTGGGCGTGCGCACCTACCAGTTGGGCAGCCGGTACGCCGAGCAGCTCGACCTCGCGGCCGAGGGTCAGCGGGTCGCCCGCGAGGTCGCCGAGACCTGCGACGAGACCGTGCACGTGGCCGTGCTGGAGGACACCGACGTCATCTACATCGCCAAGGTGGACTCCACCCACGCGGTCCGCATGGTCTCCGCCGCCGGCCGCAAGCTGCCCGCGCACTGCACCTCCGTGGGCAAGATGCTGCTTGCCTCCCTCCCGGAGCCCGAACTCCGGGCCCGTCTCGAAGGCCGCGAGCTGGTCGGGATGACGCCCCACAGCATCACCGACCCCGAAGCCCTCCAGCAGGCGCTCGCCGACATCCGCGCCCGGGGCCTGGCCACCGAGCACCGCGAGTCCAACCCCGACGTGAGCTGTGTCGCCGCCCCCGTCCGCGACAGTGCGGGCCGGGTGGTCGCCGCGCTGTCGGTGTCCGTCCCGATGATCCGGTGGACCGAGGAACGCGGGGCGGAACTGGCCGAGTTGGCCGCCAAGGGCGCCGCCGACCTGTCGCTGCGGCTCGGCCACCGGGGGCGTCGCGCATGACGTCGGGCATGGCGTCGCGCATGACGTCGGGCACACGGGTCGAGGCGGCGGTACGGGAGGGCGCGGCGCTCGGCGAGGGCCCCACCTGGGATCCGGCCGCCGACCGGCTGATCTGGGTCGACGTCCTCGGCTCCCGCGTCCACACCTACGCCCCCGCCACCGGCCGCCGCACCGTCATGGCCACCGAGCAGCACGTGGGCGCCGCGAAACCGGCCGCCGACGGTGGGCTGGTCGTCAACCTCCGTGACGGTGTGGGGAGTTATGCCGCCGAAGGTACCTTCCGCTGGCTGCTGCACGATCCCGTCCCCGGCCGGCGCGGCAACGACGCGGCGGTCGCCCCGGACGGCTCCCTCTGGGCGGGCACCATGCGCTACGACGAGGCCCCCGGCGGCGGCCATCTGGTCCGCATCGACCCGGCCACCACCGAGGCCACCGCCCTCTTCCCCGCCGTGACCGTCAGCAACGGCATCGGCTGGTGCCCGCTGAGCCCGCGCGTCTATTACGTCGACAGCCCCACCCGCCGCGTCGACGTGTGCGACCTGGTGGACCAACTCCCCGTCAACAGAAGGCCTTTCGCCGAGGTCGAACCCGGCGCCGGATTCCCCGACGGCCTCACCGTCGACGCCGAGGGCTGCGTCTGGGTCGCCCTGTGGGACGGCGGCCAGATCCGCCGCTACACGCCCGACGGCCGCCTCGACCGCACGGTCCGCCTCCCGCTGCCCCGCCCCACCGCCTGCGCCTTCGGCGGCCCCGGCCTGCGCGACCTCTACATCACCACCGCCCGCGCCGGACAGCCCCGCCCGCACCCGCTCGCGGGCTCCCTGCTGGTGCTGCCGGACGCGGGCCAGGGCCTGCCGTCCCCCGCCTTCGGGGCGTAGCCGGGGGACGGCAGGCGCGCTCAGACCTCCCTGCGCCCGTCCACCACGCGCGGCAGGTTCAGCGGGTTGGACTCGCGCAGCTCCGGGGGGAGCAGCGCGTCCGGGGTGTTCTGGTACGCGACCGGGCGCAGCCAGCGCTCGGCGGCGGTGCTGCCGACCGAGGTGGAGGTCGAGGTGGTGGCCGGGTAGGGGCCGCCGTGGTGCTGGGCGGGGGCCACGGCGACACCCGTGGGCCAGGCGTTGACCAGGACGCGCCCGGCCAGCGCGGTCAGGCGGGCGAGGAGACCGGCGGCTGTGCCGTCCGTGCCGTCCGCCTCCTGCTCCGAGACGTGGAGGGTGGCCGTGAGGTTGCCGGGAAGGCGGGCGAGCAGGGCCTCCGCCTCGGCCGGGTCGGCGTACCGGGCGACGACGGTCACCGGGCCGAAGCACTCTTCCAGGAGCGGGGCGTGCGCGCCCTCGTCCCGGGCGAGCTCGGCGGCGGGCACGGTGAGGAAGCCGGGGCCCACCGTATGGGCGTCCGGGCCGGGCCCGGGGCGTACCGGAGCCTCCACGTGGGGGAGCCGCGCGCGCTCGGCGACGCCCGCCACGAAGTTCTCCCGCATCCGGTGGTCGAGCATGACGCCCGCCCCGGCGTCGGCGAGCGACTGCCCGAGTGCCTTGAGGAGCCCGTCGCCCGGCTCTCCCGCCGGAACCAGGACGAGCCCCGGCTTCACGCAGAACTGGCCCACGCCCATCGTCATCGACGCCGCGAGACCGGATCCGATCTCCTCCGGCCGTTCGGCCGCCGCAGCTCCGGTCACCAACACCGGGTTGAGCGAGCCGAGTTCGCCGTGGAAGGGGATGGGTACGGGGCGGGCGGCCGCCGCGTCGAAGAGGGCGCGTCCGCCCCGTACCGAACCGGTGAAACCGGCGGCGGCGACCAGCGGGTGCCGGACCAGGGAGACTCCCGCGTCGAAGCCGTGCACGAGGCCGAGAACGCCCGCCGGGACCTGGTGCCCGGCCGCCGCGCGCCGCACAGCGGCGGCGGTCAGCTCGGAGGTGGCGGGGTGGTCGGGGTGGGCCTTGACCACGACCGGGCAGCCCGCGGCGAAGGCGCTCGCGGTGTCGCCGCCCGCCACGGAGAAGGCGAAGGGGAAGTTGGAGGCGGAGTAGACCGCGACGACCCCGAGCGGAATCTTGTAGCGGCGCAGGTCGGGGACGGGCGGGGTGGCGTCGGCGTCCGGGTGGCTGATGATGACGTCGAGGAAGGAGCCTTCGTCGACGGTGTCCGCGAAGGACCTCAACTGGTAGCAGGTGCGGGTGAGTTCCCCGTTGAGCCGGGTCTCGCCGAGCGCGGTCTCGGCGTCGGCCGCCGCCACCAACTCCGCCCGTGCGCTCTCCAGTTCGTCGGCGACGGCGCGGAGGAAGGCGGAGCGCACGGTCCGGTCGGCGAGCGTGGCGCGGGCGTCGTGCGCGGCCCGGACCGCCGCGTCGACGGCCCCGGGGGCGGCCTCGGTCCCGACCTGCTCGCGCCGCTCGCCGGTCCGGGGGTCGACGCTCCAGACGGGCTCGGCCGTCGGGTCGGCCCCGGGGGTGGACGCGGACCCTGCGGGTATTGCTGACACGGTGGCCTCTCCTCGCGCTGCTTGTTCGGCATTTCGAACTGCGTTCAAAATGTCGGATGTTGAGGTAATGGCGGCAGGTTAGGCATGCGGAAGAAGGCCGGTCAAGGGACGCGTGTGCCGCCGCACTGCCGGCTGTCGCGGCCCTGGCCCCTCGCCCTCGGTGCTGGGCGGTCCTCCCTCGCGCGCGGCGACCTGCCTGGCCGGACCAGATCCGCCGGTGCACGGGCGAGGTCATTCCGCGCGTGCGGGAACTGCTGGGCTGAGGCGGCGGCGCGGGGGTGGGGGATGGGGGGCGCCCCCCGCGCGGATTTACGGTCGGTGCGCGTCCAGCAGTACCCGTATCAGCTCGTCCGGCTGCGAGAACATCGGCCAGTGGCCGGTGTCCATCCACACCAGCTCCCAGTGCTCGCTCTCCAGCGCCTTCGCCACCTCCTCCATCAGCTCCTCGCCGTCCAGCAGACACTTGACATACGTCGCCGGGAGCTCGCCCACCGGCCGCTTCAGGACCGCTGGTTCGAGGAGCGAGTCGCCCGGGTGCGGGGTCGAGCCGTCGAGGAAGCGGGCGACCTGGTCGTCGGTCATCCCCTGGCCCTCGCAGTCGTCGGCGGTCAGGCAGGGCCAGCAACCACCGTTCTCCTCCAGCGACTTCACCAGGCGAGCCCGGTGCGGGGACGGCGCGTCGGCGGCGAAGGCCTTCCCGTCCTCCGGAACGTTGGAGTCCACGAAGACCACGCATGCGAGACGGTCCCCTATGCGCTCGGCGGCCTGGCCGACCGGGATTCCCGAGTAGCTGTGCCCCACCAGCACCACGTCGCGCAGGTCCAGTCGTTCGACCTCGTCCACGATGTCCTGCACGTGCGTCTGCTGCCCGGCAGGTCTGCCCTGCTTCTCGGCCAGTCCGGTCAACGTCAGCGGGTGCGCCGCGTGACCCGCCGCACGCAGCCCTTCCGCCACTTCGTCCCACACCCATGCACCGAGCCAGGCGCCTGCCACCAGTACGTACGTTGCCATGCCAGGAAGGTAGCCGGTGGGTCTGACAATCGCCCTCGGCCCGGTGCGGCCCTTCCCGTCACGGCAGGCGTAGACAGTGTCTACGCGAGGTGGTAGACACTGCTCATGGAACTGCGCGCGACACCCTCGCCCCATGCTCCCGACAAGGCGCCTCTGCGGGAGCGGCTGCTCGACGCCGGGGTCGAACTCGTGGAGAGCGGAGGCGTGGCCTCCGTCGGGTTGCGGGAGATCGCCCGCCGGGCCGGGGTCTCGCACGGGGCGCCGCGCCGCCACTTCCCCACCCACCACGCGCTGCTCACGGCGATCGCCCGACGGGGCTTCGCGGACCTCGCGGGGCGCTTCGAGGCGGCCGGGGGCACGGAAGGGACGCCGCCCGAGCGCCAACTGCGATCGCTGGCACGTGCGTACGTCGACTTCGCGCAGGAGCGGCGCGGGATGTTCGAGCTGATGTTCCGTCACGACCTGCTGGCCAGCGACGTACACGCGACGGACCACCGGGGCCCCCGCCTCCGCGAGGAGACGCTTCCCCTGCTGGAGGCGGTGGCGGCCCTGGTCGCCCGGTGCAGGGAGGAGGCAGCGGGGGGCGCGGGTGGGGTGGGCGCGGTGGGGGCGGCGAGCGCCGGGGGAGGTGCCGGAGCTGGGGGAGCCCTCGGAGCTGGGGGAGCCGCCGGAGCTGGGGGAGCGCCCGAAGCTAGGGGAGCCCTCGAAGCTGGGGGAGCCTCCGAAGCCCCCGCCTCCGCACCCCCCACCCCTCACATCACCGCCGCCGCCCTCTGGGCCAACCTCCACGGCATCGCCCAGCTCTGGATCTGGGGCAGCCTCCCGCTCACCCTCGGCGTCCAGCCCTCCGGCCCCGCCCCCCGTGAGCCTGACAATGCCGACGAACCCCTCCAGACCCACGACCCCCACGACCCCCACGACCCCCACGACCCCCACGACCCCCACGACCCCCACGACCCCCACGACCCCCACGACCCCCAAGACCCCCAAGACCCCCAAGACCCCCAAGACCCCCAAGACCCCCACGAGATCCTGGACCGTCTCGTCGCCGCAGCGGTCGACGCCCACCTCGGCCGCGCCCCGCACCAGGCCCACCAGGCCTCCGCATGACCGCCCCCACCGCCCGCACCGGCAGCCGCTCCCCCTGCACCCCCACCCCCACGCCGCCGCCCCTCACCCGCACCCTCGCCCTCATCGTCAGCATCGCCGGTGCCATGCTCGTCGCCCTCGACGGCACCGTTCTCCTCGTCGCCCAGCCCGCCCTGCAACGCGACCTCCATGCCACCCCCGCCCAGGTCCAGTGGACCAGCACCGCCTACCTCCTCTCCGTCGCCGCCCTCCTCGTCGTCGCGGGGCGGCTCGGCGACCGGTACGGGCACACCCGCCTCCTCCTGACCGGTCTCGTCGGCTTCGCCCTCACCTCCGCCGCCATCGCGCTCGCCCCCGGCATCGGCTGGGCCATCACCCTGCGCGCCGCCCAAGGCGTCTGCGCCGCGCTCCTGCAACCCGCCACCCTCGCCCTCCTCCGCCTCACCCACCCCGCCGACCGGCTCGGCGGCCCGATCGCGCTCCGTACCAGCGCGATCGGCGTCGCCGCCGCTGCAGGTCCCCTCCTCGGCGGCGTACTCGTCGCGGAGTTCGGCTGGCGGGCGGTGTTCTGGATCAACGTGCCGGTGGCGCTCCTGGTCGCCGCGCTCACTCTCGCGGTACGGGTCCCCGCCGCACCCCGCACCGGCGGCGGACCCCAGCGCCTCGGCATCCCCGCAGCCGTGCTGCTCGCGGCCGCACTCGCATGCCTGGTGCACGCGCTGGCCGGGGTGCCCGAACACGGCTGGACGAGCGCCCCGACCTGGACCGCCCTCGCCCTGACCGGGGTCGTCGCGACGGTCTTCGTCGTCCACGAACGGCGCACCGCGCACCCGATCGTGCCGTTGGGCGTCGCCCGGACGAGGTCGGTGACGGCCTCGATGGCGTTGCTGCTGATCACGGCGGCGGGGATGTTCGGGGCACTGTTCGTACTGACCTTCTTCCTCCAGTACGTACGGGGCCTGGACCCGCTCGCCTGCGGGGTGCGGGTGCTTCCGATGACGGTGCTGATGGTGCTCGGCGCACCGGTCGCCGCAGGAGCGTTGCGCCGGTACGGGCCACGCCGCACCGCGCTCACCGGAATCGGCCTCGTCGTGCTCGGGATCGGAGCGCTCGCCGGTACGGCCCGGCTCGACACGGCTGCGGCGTGGCCCGCCGAAGGGGTGGCCTTCGGGGTGCTGGGGGCCGGGTTCGCGGCGGTGATGGTGGCCGCCACCGGCACGGTCGTCGGCGACGCACCGCCCGGGTACGCCGGAGTCGTCGGCGGTCTCAAGCAGACCGCCATGAACATCGGCCCGACCCTGGGCATCGCCGTCGCCGCGGGCACCATGGCCCCCGGCGTCTCGGACACCCCGGTCACCACCGCCCTGCTGGTTCTGGCCGGACTCGGCGCCCTGGCCCTGGTCCCGGCGGCCCTTCTGCCGGGGCGTTGTCAGACCCCTGTGCCACAGTGAACGCCATGAACACGATGCCCGACGGCCGCCCCATCCCGCCCCCGCACGCGGACGAACGCACCATGCTGGAAACCTGGTTGGACTTCCATCGGGGGACGCTCGCCCTGAAGTGCCAGGACCTGGACGAGGAGCAGCTACGGACGGCCTCCGTGCCGCCGTCGCCGATGACGCTGCTCGGACTGGTCCGGCACCTGGAAGGGGTCGAACGGCACTGGTTCCAGGAGGTCTTCCGGGGCGAGGACGCCGACCAGCGGGACCTGATGCGCCGGGACGGCGGCTTCGGACTCGACGCGGAGAAGCCGGAGGACGGCGGAATCGCGGCAGCCCTGGACTCCTGGCGCACGACCGTCGACCGCAACCGCGCGATCGTCGCCGCAGCCTCCCTGGACGACCCGGGCCACCTGTCCGGGGCGGAGGCGGAGACGGCCGGGAGCGCGAGCGTGTCGCTCCGCTGGATTCTGGTCCACATGCTGGAGGAGTACGCCCGGCACAACGGCCACGCCGACCTGATCAGGGAGAGGATCGACGGGGTGACGGGACCTTAGGCGCCTCGGATTCTTCGGACTCCCCGGACTCCCGGGACTCCCCGGATTCAGGCGAACGGGCCCTCCAGAGCCGCCCACTGGAGCAGCATGATGGTCTTCGCGTCCGCGATCTCCCCGGTGCGGATCATCACCAGGGCCTCCTTGAAGGGGAGTTCGACGACCTCGATGTCCTCGCCCTCGTCGACCACCCCGCCGCCCTCGGACGTCGCGGACCCCGCCGCGTACGGAGCGGCGAAGAAGTGCACGCGTTCGGTGACCGAGCCCGGGCTCATGTAGACCGCGAAGATCCGTTCCGCCGCGCCGACCTCGTGGCCGGTCTCCTCGGCGGCCTCGCGCCGGATCGCCTCCTCGGGGCTGTTGCCGTCGAGGAGGCCGCCCGCCGTCTCCAGGAGCATGCCGGTGGGGTGCTCATTGACGTACGCGGGCAGCCGGAACTGCCGGGTCAGGAGCACGGTCGCGCGTTCCGCGTCGTACAGCAGGATCGTCGCGCCGTCGCCCCGGTCGTACGTCTCGCGCTGCTGGCGGCTCCAACTGCCGTCCCTGCGCCGGTGGTCGAAGGTCGTCTTGCGCAGGACGTACCAATCGCAGGACAGCACCTCCACGTCCTGGACCCGGACGTCCGGATTGCCGGTGAGGCCGCGGCCGTGGGCGTCGAGGGCGATGCGGCCGCGGCGGTCGGGTACGTCGATGCCGGGAACGCCGGAGCGGTGCTCGTTCACGCGCTGCTCATTCACGCGGTTCTCGTTCACGCGGCGACCGCCGCCGGGATCTCGGCGAGCGAGGTGTAGACCGCCGCGCCCTGTGCCCCGGCCTGCGCGACCATCCGGTCGGCCCCCTCGGACGGACCGCCGATCCGCAGCACCGCGTCGCAGCGGGCGAGGAGCCGCTCGGCGACCGGGTGGAAGATCTCCTCGTACAGGGCGTCGCCCGGGCCGGTGCTTCCGGCGGTCTCCAGGAGCGGAAGCGCCAGCGCCTCGCCCGTGACCGGGAGGTGACCGGCCCGGAAGAGGGCGAGCGCGGTCTCGTTCATGGCGGCCACGTTCGCGTGCAGCCTGGCGGGGTCGTCGCCGGTGCCGGACCGGTAGGGTCCCGCGACCAGGATCATCAGGGGGCGGTGCGTCGCACTCGGGTCTCTCACGGGTCAACTCCTCATACGTAGCAACAGTGTTCAGGCGAGAATCGTGTGCACGCCCGCGTCGCGCAGTGCGGCCAGCGTCTGCGGGCCGTGCGGGTGGGTGGTGGCGTCCTCGGCGGCGGTGTCGGTCACGAAGGTGCCGACCGCGCCCGGCCCCGCGACCCGGCTGAAGGAGCGCACCCCGAGCTTCGTCGCGTCCGCGACCGCGACCGTACGGGCCGACTGGGCGAGACCGACCTGCTTGACGGCGGCGTCGTCCAGCGAGAACTCGGACCAGCCGTGCTCGCCGTGCACCCCGCCGATGGACATCACGAAGCAGTCGAACGCGAGGGCTTCGAGCGTACGGAGCGCCAGCGGCCCGACCAGGGACCGCTCCCCGGGGCGCGAC
Source organism: Streptomyces sp. NPDC087440 (assembly GCF_044744005.1). NCBI lineage: Bacteria > Bacillati > Actinomycetota > Actinomycetes > Kitasatosporales > Streptomycetaceae > Streptomyces > Streptomyces sp. NPDC087440. The sequence continues at coordinate 817,409 of NZ_JBIUXN010000001.1, forward strand.
CGGCCCCCGACGACCAGCAGCTCGATGCCGGGTACGTCGGCGAGCCGCACCGCCGCCTGGATGCTGAGCACCGCCACCGTCAGCGGGGCCCGCGCCGCCAGATGCTCGGCGACGTGCACGGTGGTCGTCCCCGCGTCCAGCAGCACCCGCGAACCCGGTTCGACCAGCTCGGCGACCGCGCGGCCGAGCCGGTCCTTCGTCGCGGCCTGCCACGCCTCGCGCGCCGCGAACCCGGCCCCCTCCTCCCGTCTGCGGGTGGCGACCGCGCCGCCGTGCACGCGCTTGACCAGGCCCTGGCGCTCCAGTTCGGCCAGGTCACGGCGCACGGTCATGTCGGAGACCCCGAGCCGGTGGGCGAGCTCGGACACGGAAACCCGGTCGGAGCCCTGGACGAGGCGCAGGGTGAGGTCGAGGCGGTTGGCTACTCCCATGCCGCGATACTCACACAGGTCTGTTCATTTGAACAACAGGATGTGAGATGTGGATCGGGTGTCCGCTCGGGTGACCGTGTGATTCAGGTCAGGACGGAGATCGCGTACGACGTCGCCTCGGCCAGCAGCGCTTCCTTCGGCTCGGCCTCCTGGCCCGGGCGGTCCGTCATGATCGCCAGCACGATCGGTGCGCCCTTGCCGCCGGGCGGCCAGGCGACGGCGACGTCGTTCGCCCGCCCGAAGTCGCCCGTGCCGGTCTTGTGCGCGCAGGTCCAGCCCCGGGGGAGCCCCGCCCGGATGCGCTGCGCGCCGGTCACGGTGGTCAGCAGCCACTCCTTCAACGGGGCGCGCGTGTCGGCGGGAAGGGCGCTGCCCAGCAGGAGGGCCCGGTGGGTGCCCGCGAGGGCGTGCGGGGTGGTGGTGTCGCGGGGGTCGCCGGGGCGGTTGTCGTTCAGACCGGGCTCGTACTGGTCGAGGCGGCTGACGCGGTCGCCCAACTCCCGCAGGAACGCGTTGAATTGCTGCGGGCCGCCGAGGTCGCGCACCAGGAGGTTCCCGGCGGTTCCGTCGCTGTGCCGGACGGCCGCGTCGCACAGTTCGCGGATCGTCATGGTGCCCCCGATGTGCTTCTCCGCGATCGGGGAGATCGAGTTGACGTCGGCCCGCGTGACCGGGACACGCTGGTCGAGGTGGGTGAGCGGGTTGCGGTGCAGGACCGCCGCCGCGGCGAGCGACTTGAAGGTGGAGCAGAACGCGAACCTCTCGTCGGCGCGGTGCGCGAGGGCGGCCCCGGTGCCGGTCGCCAGGGCGTAGAGGCCGAGGCGTGCGCCGTGGGTGCGTTCCAGGGCGGCGAAGCGGGCGCGGTGCTGCTGTACGTCCGAGGGGCTCGGGGAAGAGGTCCCCGCCGACCGCGAGGGGGTGCCCGAACTCCGTACTCCCGCAGGGTCCTTGGACGTACAGCCCGCCAGCGGCCACGCGACCGCCGCCCCCAGCAGCGCCCGCCGCGACACCCCGCCCGACCTGCCGAATCCGCCCGGACCCATACTGCCTCCCTGCTCCCGCACGTCGATGATCAAGCTCGTATCGTGACCCCATGCGTACCCACGAGGTCCAGAACGTCACCCTCCACTACGACGACCACGGCCCCGCCGACGGCCTCCCGGTCCTCCTCGTCCACGGTCACCCCTTCAATCGCACCCTCTGGGCCCCGCAGGCGCGGGAGTTGGCGGCGCACGGCTACCGGGTCCTCACCCCCGACCTGCGCGGGTACGGCGACAGCGCGCTTCCGGCCGACGCGCCGGCGACGCTCCTCCCCACCTTCGCCGACGACCTCGCCGCCCTCCTCGACCACCTCGACCTGCCCGGTGCGGTGGTCGGCGGGGTGTCGATGGGCGGCCAGATCGCGATGGAGTTCCACCGCGGCCACGCGCACCGCGTGCGCGGCCTGGTCCTCTCCGACACCTCCGCCCCCGCCGAGACCGACGAGGGCAAGGCCTTCCGCAACGCCCTGGCCGACCGCCTCCTCGCCGAGGGCATGGCGGGCTACGCCGACGAGGTCATCGACAAGATGCTCGCCCCGTACAACGTCACGGCCCAACCAGCCCTGGCCGAAGCGGTGTTGACGATGATGCGCACCACCGACCCGCACGGCGCGGCCGCCGCCCTCCGGGGCCGCGCCGAACGCCCCGACTACCGCGCGACGCTTACCGACGTGACCGTCCCGACCCTGATCGCGGTCGGCGCGGACGACGTCTACACTCCCGTCGCCGTCGCCGAGGAGATCCACAGCCTGATCCCGCACGCGACCCTCACGGTCATCCCCGAAGCGGGCCACCTCCCCTCGGCCGAACAACCCTCCCTCTTCAACACGGCCTTGCTGGACTTCCTCGCCACAGTACGAAACTGACCATCCCCCCCAGCCCCCTTGAGCGACGGGACCGCCCTTCCCTCTTCCCCTCCAGCCCCCTTGGGCGGCGGGGCCGCCTCACCTCCTCTCCCTAGCCGCCTTGGGCGGCGGGGCCGCCCCCCCCGGGGGCGGGACGGGCGGGCAAGGGGGCGGCCCCTCCCGCTACCGGCCCAGCCCGGTAGCCCCCGGCCCGCCCCCGGAACCGGCCACGCCTTGCCCGGAGCCACCCCGCCCCGCCGGCCGCCGGCCCCCGCCTCAGTCGCCCCGACGCCCCACCCGCCCCGGCAAGCAGAACATCAGCCCCCACATCACGCCGAGCAACCCCCCGACCCACCACAACACAGCCCCGAACGCCTCGCGATGAAGCCCAGCATCCGAAGACCCCTCAGTCGTCGCGAAGAACACCAGCGCCGTCAACGCCGTCCCCACCCCCACCCCCAGATGGAACGCGGTGTTGAACACCCCCGACGCAGCCCCCGCATCCCCCTCCGGAACCCGGGCCAGCGTCAGATCGGCCAGCGGACCGCCGACCATGCCCAGCCCGAACCCGATCAGTACCACCGGAGCGGTCATCGCCAGCAGCGTCACGCCCGCCCCACCTGCCGCCACCTGGAACCCGTAACCCGCCGTCGCAGCCAACGCGACAAGCGCCCCGGCCTGCGGCAACCGGCGGGCGAAGCGCCCACCGCTCTTCGCGGTGACCGTCGCTCCGGCCAGTTCCCCGAAGGAGAGCAGCACGAAGGCCAGGGCCGCGTGGAAGGCGCTCATGCCCAGCCCGTACTGGAGGTAGAGCGACCAGGTCATGAAGAACAGCCCGCACAGCAGACCGTGCATCAACTGCGCGACCGTACCGCCGGAGAACTGCCTGCCCCGGAACAAGGACAGAGGGAGGAGGGCTGCATCGTTCTGCTTGCGCTGCTGATGGCGCAGGAAGACACCGAGCGCGAGGAGCCCGGCCGCGAGCATGGCGAAGCACCACAGCGGCCAGTGGTGGAGGTGCCCTTCGCTGAGCGGGAAGACGATCAGCACGATGGCCAGCGCCGACAGCACCATGCCGGTGAGGTCGATCCGGTCGGCCTTCCGCGCGGCCGACTCGGGGACGAACCTGCGCCCCAGGACGATCACGGCGAGGCCGACGGGCACATTCACCAGGAAGATCGGCCGCCAGGACAGCCCGAACAGATCCGCCTCGGTGAGCAGACCGCCCATCACCGGGCCCAGCACACTGGCGAGCGACATCACGGCCCCGTACAGACCGAACACCTTGCTGCGGTTCTGTCCCGCGAAGGTGACATGGAGGGTGGCCAGGACCTGCGGGATCATCAGGGCCACTCCCACGCCCTGGAGCCCGCGGGCGCCGATCAGCACGCCCGGCCCGGCGGCGAGGCCGCACAGCAGTGAGGCCGTGGTGAACACGACGGTGCCGATGAGGAGGACGCGACGCCGGCCGTAGAGGTCGCCGAGGCGGCCGCCGGTGATCAGCCCGACGGCGATGGGCAGGGAGTAGCCGGTGGTCAGCCACTGCACGGCGGCAGGTCCGGCGCCGGTGGACTCCTGGATCGCGGGCAGGGCGGTCAGGACGACCGACTGGTCGATCAGGTCCATGAGCTCGGCGCTCAGGAGGACCAGGAGGGCGATCCAGGCGGTGAGGCCCATCGTCGACAAGCCGGGAGCTGGGGATGGGGATGGGGTGGTGTGCTGCGGCTCGTTGCCGAGCGCGGAGGAAGACACGACGGAGAGACTCCTGATCCGGAGGAATCGGGGAGCCCTGCCGACAGGCGTACCGGGGCCGGAAAACACGGAACCCGGGGCAGCCGGCAGAGCTGCACCCGGGAGGGGTGACGCAACTCAGGCCAGTGCGACGTCCGCTCCAGGACACGTGCGACGACACAGCACGTGGGGAACGCGGACGGCTACTTGGCCCGGTTAATAGGTCGTCACCTCGGGATCGAGACAGAAGGAACACAGCAGGAACAGGGAATCCGGTCGCCGCCACCGACGTGTCGGGACAGGGACGGTGCCACCGTACGTCACCCGAGAGCCCCGCCGCACACGAATATCGCCCTGAACGACCTGCCGCCGGGCCGACGCCGAGCGGGCCCAGGGCTCCCCGAGGGCTCCCCGAGACTCCCCCCGAGGGTTCCCGGGAACCTCGGAGACCCCTTCCTCCCCCTGTCCAGCATTCTCCGGGCGGCTTTGGTGAAAATCTTTCGAAGAAAGATTGCCTCTGCCGAGAGTGAACACGCGTTCGCGGGCAAGGCTCGGGTGGGAGACGACCGTGACCCGAGGAGGAACTGTGATGCTGTCAGCCCCCACCACCACTACCGTCGTGGCACCGGCCGACACCGGTTCGCAGTCCCAGGAGTCGGCCCGCCCCGCCGAACTCCCGCACATCGCGCACCCCACCGCTGTCGCGCCCAAGGACGCCCGCCAGCTGTCCAGGCTGTTCCTGGACCGGCTGCAGGAACTGGAAGAGGGCACGCAGGAGTACCAGTACGCGCGCAACACGCTCATCGAGATGAACCTCTCGCTGGTGAAGTTCGCCGCGCGCCGCTTCCGCAACCGGGGGAGCGGTGACCTGGAGGACATCATCCAGGTCGGCACGATCGGCCTGATCAAGGCGATAGACCGGTTCGACCTCACCCGCGAGGTCGAGTTCACCTCCTTCGCGATCCCCTACATCACGGGGGAGATCAAGCGCTTCTTCCGCGACACCACCTGGGCCGTGCACGTGCCGCGCCGCCTCCAGGAACTCCGTACGGAACTGGCCAAGGCCAAGGAGCAGCTCGCCACCGTCCTGGACCGCGACCCCACCGTCGCCGAACTCGCCGAGCTCCTGGAGCTCACCGAGGCCGAGGTCACCGACGGACTCGTCGCCGCCAACGGGTACACGGCCGGCTCCCTGGACCTCCCCGCCGAGACCGGCAACGACAACAACTCCAAGTCCGCCGTCTCCTACGCGGACTTCTTCGGCGCGGTCGACCCCGGCATGGAGCTCTTCGAGGACCTCCACACCCTGGCCCCGCTGCTCTCCCAGCTCTCCGACCGCGACCGCCGCATCCTCTCGATGCGCTTCGGCCAGGAGCTCACGCAGGCCGAGATCGGCCAGGAACTGGGCATCTCCCAGATGCAGGTCTCCCGCCTCCTGACCCGCATCCTCGGCCAGCTGCGCACCGGAATGCTCACCACGGCCTGAGGGACATCCTGACGGCTCCCCGACAAGGGCCAAAGGTTAACTCACGGGTACTTAACGGGCCTTCCGCGTAATCTCTGTTCACCGTGCGTGTCACGGGCGACACAGTCTGACGCAAAACCGTCGGTGTGGCGCGCGTGAAAGAGGGGAAGTCGCACCAAGAGCATGCGTACCAGGCGTAGGCGTGCCACCACCTGACGCACGCGACGCAAGCGACGCATGCCACAACCCCCGCAACCTGCGGCAAGACAGCCAAGACAGCCAAGACAGCCAAGACAGCCAAGACAGCGAAGAAACAGACACAGGCGACACAGGAACACAAAACTCAACAAGACAAGAAGAAGGGGAACCCCTACATGCTGGTGCCCGACCCGAAGGTGCTGCGCACGCTCCTCACGCGCTACGCGGAGAACCGGTTCGCCCACGCCCAGAACCCGACGCCGGAATCCCGGCAGGCGCTGGACGACGTCACGTACACGCTGTGCGTGACGACCTCGACGAAGTCCATCGAGGCGGCCCTCGCGTCCGCCGACGCCCTGCTGGCCCGCACGTGCTGCGCACGGGCCACGGACACGCCGGAATCGGTCACGGTCCCCGCGCAGAACGCGCAGAACACACCGAGCGCGCGGAAGCTCTCCCGGGCAGACCTGGCAGCCTGACGCACCGCTTGACGCACCGCTTGACGCACCGCTTGACGCACCGCTCGACGCACCGTTCGACGCGCCAAAGGGAGGGCCCGGGGCACCGCCCCGGGCCCTCCTCCCTCAGGGCTCTTCGTCCGGGGTGATCAGGCCGCGGGAGACCGCCGTCATCACCGCTGCCGTGCGGTCGTCCACCTCCAGTTTTCCGAAGATGCGCAGCAGGTGGGTCTTGACGGTGGCCTCGCTGATGAACAGGGCCGAGCCGATCGCCGCGTTCGTCAGGCCGCGGGCGACCAGGCGGAGGACCTCCGTCTCGCGGGCGGAGAGCGCGGTGCGTTTCGGGGTGCGCAGATGGCGGGTGAGGCGGGCGGCGACGGAGGGGGCGAGGATCGTTTCGCCGGAGGCGGCGCCCCGTATCGCCTGGAGGAGTTCGGACAGGTCGGCGTGCTTGAGGAGGTAGCCGGTTGCGCCCGCCTCCACCGCGGCGAGGATCTGGTCGTCGCTGCCGTACGTGGTCAGGACCAGGACGCGGCTGGCGGGCCGCTCGGCGGTGATCCGGGCCGTGGCACTCACCCCGCTGCCGGGCATGCGCAGGTCCATCAGGACGACGGCGGGACTCAGGGCGTGGGTCAGCGCGAGGGCCTCGTCGGCGTTCACGGCCTCGCCGACGACCTCGATGTCGGGCTCCCCGGCGAGCATTCCGCGCAGGCCCGCCCGTACGACCGGGTGATCGTCGGCGATGAGGACGGTGACGGGATTCAACGGGGGACCTCCACGTGAAGGGTCGTGCCCCGGCCGGGCTCTCCGGTCAACTGGCGTGTACCGCCGACCTGTTCGACGCGGCGGAGCATGCCGGTGAGGCCGTAGCCGGGGGAGTCGTCGGGGGGTGCGGTCAGGCCCGTGCCGTCGTCGCGCACCTCCACGGACGTATGGGAGCGCGTGTACGTCAGGGACACGTCGGCCCGCGTCGCCCGCGCGTGCTTGCGTACGTTGGACAAGGCCTCCTGCGTCGTACGGAGCAGGACGACTTCGAGGGCGACCGGCAGCGGTTCGGCGTCGCCGGTCAGGGTGAAGGACGTGGTCAGGGGCGTCCCCTCGGCGGCCCGGGCGGTCAGCCTGCGCAGGGCCTCCGGGAGGGAGGCCGCGTCCAGGGCCGCCGGGCGCAGCGCCTCCACCAGCGCGCCCGCCTCCGCGAGGGACTCGCGGGCGGTGCGGGCGACGAGGTCGAGCTGCTCGCGGGCCCGGGTCATCGACTCGGCCTGTCCGGGCGGGAGTTGATCCACCCGGGAGAGGGTGGCGGCCGTGGCCTGGGTCAGCATCACGATGCTGCTCAGGCCCTGCGCGATCGCGTCGTGGATCTCCCCCGCGAGGCGCTCGCGCTCCGCCGCGACCCCGGCCTGCTCGGCGGCCGCCGCGAGTTCACCCCGGGTGGTGGTCAACTCCTCGATGAGGGCAGCCCGTTCGGTGCTCTGGTCGATGATCCGGTGCACCCACGTCCCGCACAGCACCGAGAACGCGATCACCAACAGCGCGGTCGGCCCCTGGGCGGCCACCCCCCGTACCAGGGAAGCCGTGCGCACGACCTCCGCCACCAGTGGCACCAGCGCGAACACCACGACCGCCGCCGTCGCGAGCACCGGCCGCAGCGTCCAGTACACCTGCGGGACGACGATCACGAGCGAGAGCGACGCGGCGGGGGCCAGCACGACCGCCGCCGCGAAGAGGGCGAGGAGCGCGGCCAGATACACCGCGCCGCGGCGGCCGGCCCCCGTACCGGCCGCCGCCTGTGGCGTACGCATCAGACGCCTGCCGTACGTCACGTACCAGCCGGCCCCGCCGAGCAGGGCGCAGACGGCGAGGGCCGGGCTGCGCGCGGTGGGGTCGTCCAGCGTGAGGACGAAGACCAGGCAGGCCAGGAGGGCGGTGGAGTAGAAGGCGTCCCAGGAGAGATAGCCCCGCAGCCAGGCGTGCGGACCGCCGGACGCGGCGCGTGTCCTCATCCCCGGCGGGTCCGCCTGCGGAAGGTCAGCAGGCACAGCACCAGACCGCCCGCGCACCAGGCCGCCAGCACCAGTGCCGTCCGCCCCGGCTCCCACGACCCCGCCACCTCCTGGAACGTCATCTCGTCCGGCAGGAACACCGAACGGAAGCCCTGCGCCATCCACTTGAGCGGAAACACCGAACCCAACTCCACCAGCGGGGACGGCAGGTTGGTGATCGGGTTGACCAACACCCCGGAAATGAACTGTAGTCCGATGAAGGGCAGCATGATGATCGCGGAAGCACTCTTCGCGGACCGCGCCAGGCTCCCGATCGCGATGCCGAGCAGCGCGCACGACACCACCCCCAGCAGGAACACCCAGCCGAACGTCAGCCAGCGGCCCGGTTCCGTGGGCAGGGCGAGGCCGAAGAAGCCCCGTCCGACGGCGAGCAGCAGTACCACTTCGGCCAGGCCGACCAGCAGGACCAGCAGCACCTTGCCCAGGAAGTACGAGGTCAGCGGGGTCGGTGTGCCGTGCAGGCGCTTGAGGGTGCCGTCGTCGCGGTCCTGCGCGATGCCGTTGCCGAGGCCGACGAACGTGGCCGACATGACCCCGGCGGCGATCATGCTCGCGGCGAAGATCTGCCCCGCGCCGACGTCCGTGCCGGGGACGGTGTCCCGGTAGATGCTCGCGAGAAGGACGAGCATCACCACCGGGAGCGAGAAGGTGAAGACGACGGCGTCCTTCTCCCGGAAGAACTGACGGAGTTCGAGGCCGCCGCGGGAGAGGCCGATGCGGGTGGGGGAGGGGAGCGGGGTGTTGCTCGTGCTGCCTGCGCTGCTCATGCTGAGGCCCTTCCGGTGACGTCGGCGTCTTCGATCATGCGGAGGTAGATGTCCTCCAGGCTCGGGCGGTGCACCGAAAGGCCCTCCACCCGGCCGGAGTTGTGCACGGCGAGCCGGAGGAGTTCGGCGACCAGCCGGTCCGGGTCGGCGGTCTCGCGTCGCATCTCCCGCCCGTTCTCCCGCCAGCTGACCACTGCTGCCGCTTCCGCCCGGCCGCCGAGGGTGCGGGGTTCGCCGAGCGCCTTGACGCGGCCCCGGTCGACCACGGCGACCCGGTGCGCCAGGGCCTCGACCTCGTCGAGGTAGTGGGTGGTGAGCAGGATGGTCGTGCCCCCGGCGGCGAGGCTGCGGATCAACTCCCAGAACCGGGCGCGTGCTTCGGGGTCGAAGCCGGTGGTCGGCTCGTCCAGGAAGAGCAGCTCCGGATCGCCCACGATCCCGAGCGCCACGTCCACCCGGCGCCGCTGCCCGCCGGACAGCCGTCCCACCCGCTTGCGGGCGTGCTCGCCGAGACCCACCTGCTCGATGACGGCCTCCGGGTCGCGGGGTCGGGGGTACGTCTTCGCGAAGTGGCCCACCACCTCACGTACCGTCAGATCCGCCGCGTCGCGCGCCTGCTGGGACACGATCCCGATCCGGCCGCGCCAGGCCCGCCCGGCCCGGGCCGGGTCCTCGCCCAGCACGGATACGCTGCCGCCGTCCCGGGACCGGTGACCCTCCAGGATCTCGACGGTGGTGGTCTTGCCCGCCCCGTTGGGCCCGAGGAGGGCGAAGACCTCGCCGTACGCGATGTCCAGGTCCAGCCCGTACACGACGGGAGTGCGACCGTACCGCTTGGTCAAGTCCCGTACCCTCACTGCCGTTTCAGCCCTCTGTGGAGTCATGGGGGAATCGTGCCGGGCCGGGTCCGCGGCCAGTAGCGACCCGAGGACGGAACCGGGTGTCGGCCGATCGGTGGACACGGGGGCGGGCAGGGTAGCGTGCTTGCCACGGCACAGGTGATCAAGGAGTGGAGTCCCTGATGAGTCGGGCGGAACACGGGATCTGGGAGATCTCGGCGGTCATGGAGGCGGGGGCGCTGGTGCCGTACACCGAAGCGGCCCACGCCCACCCGGTGCCGCACACCCTGCACACCCTGATCTGCGCGGAGGAGTCCCACCCCGGACCCTGCCCGTACGCCTGGTCGTCCGGGCACGGGCACGTGCGGGCGGCGGTGGACCGGGCGGAGGCCGAGTTCGGCGAGGACTGCGACCTGACGGGCCTCCCGGTCGAGGCGACGCTGACCTTCTACGCGACCGGGGAGGAGGCGGCGGCACTGCTGGAGCGCGCCCGCACCGCCCTGCGCATCGACCCGTCCGGCGTCTGCGCCCTCACCGGCGGCCCGGTCACCCTCGAACTCCGCGACCTCAGCGCCACCGACCCGGGCTGGAGGTCCACGTACGACCACCTCGTCGAACAGCACCGCATCGAACACGGCACCAGCACCGACCACTGACCACTACCTTCCTGAAGGAGTCCACCGTGCACCACCACATAGACCGCCCCGCGGGATCGCCCCCGGTCCGGGGATACAGCCACGCGGTCGTGTTCAGCGGCCGGACGGTCGCGATCTCGGGACAGGTTCCCCTGGACGCGGAGGGCCAACTGGTCGGGAAGGGGAACGCCGAGCTCCAGACCCGGCAGGTCTTCGAGAACATCCGGACCGCGCTCGAAGCGGCGGGCGGCCGCATGACCCAGATCGTCAAGCTGACGGTCTTCCTCACCGACCTCGCGGACCTGGACGCCTTCCGGCGCGTACGGGACGAGTTCCTGGGCCACGAGCAGCTTCCGGCCTGCTCCCTGGTGCAGGTCAGCGGGCTGGTGAACCCGGAGTTCCGGATCGAGGTCGAGGCGCTGGCGGCCATCTGAGGACGACGGCCCAGGGGAGGGCGCGAGGCGAACTCAATTCGGTTCCCCGGTCCTTCAGTCCCTCCCGGGCCCCTCAGTCCCTCCGGCCGCTCTGCCACACTGGCGGCTCCGGAGTCGGTCTCCGGGGCCATGGGAGGGCAGCGGCATGGACGTACGGGACCTGCGGAACGTGCGGGTGATGGGGGCGGCGGACGAGACGGCGGCTGTGAGCACGCCGCTCACCCCCGACGAGGAACGCCGCGCGCACGCCACCCTCTTCACCGAGCTCGGCAACGCCCTCGCCGACCGTGGCTGGACCACCTTCCCCGCGTACAGCCCGGCGGAGCGCCTCCGCCTGGTCCGCGTCGGCGAGGCGCTCGCCGCGCACTGGGGGATTCCGGTGCGCGTCGAGCCCGTCGGCCCCGGTCGGATGCGGCTCTCGCTCGCGGGGTACGAACGGGGGCCGGCCGGCGAGCGGCGCGTGGGCTGAGCGGTCCTCAGCGGAGGAACGCAGCCACGGCCTGTGCGAAGACCTTCGGGTCGTCCAGCCACGGGTAGTGCCCCGCCCCCGCCTGCACCGCATACGTCACGTCCGCGCCCGCGAACATCCCCGCGAACTCCTCCACCGCCGGGGGCGGACTGTTCAGGTCGTACTCGCCCCCCAACAGGCCCACCGGCACGGTGAGTTCGGCCAGCGCCGCCCGCGTCGCCGCCGGGTCGAAAGCTCCCTCCGCGCCGAAGGCGCGACCGGAGACCGGGTTGGTGTTCATCGCCTCCGACGCGGCGGCATGGGCCCGCGCCGCCTCGTCCCAGCGTCCCCAGAAGAACGGCGTGACCGCCGCGAAGTTCGCCCCCGTCGCCTCGCCCGCCGCGATGGCGCTCAGCGCGGCCGAGGCCTCCGGGTACCAGTCCTCTTCCCGGCGCAGCTCCGCGCCCGCGCGCCGCATCTCGTCCGGGATGTCGATGCCGACGGCCCGGGTGCTCGGCGTGATCAGCACGAGCCGGGCGACGCGCTCGGGGTGGCGGGCCGCGTACCGTGCGGCGACGTTCGCCCCTGCGGAGTGCGCGAGGAGGTCGAGCGCGGGCAGCCCCAGGTGGACGCGCAGCGCCTCGACGTCCTCGACGAGCCGGTCGCAGCGGTACGAGTCCGGGTCCTCCGGCAGGTCGGACCCGCCGCTCCCCCGGAAGTCCAGGAACAGCAGCCGCCGCCCGGAGGCCTCGGACAGCCCGCCGAGGTCCCCGAAGTAGCGGGAGTCGTGCACGGGACCACCGGGCAGGCAGACGACGGGGGCCGCGGCCCCATCCGTACCGTCGCCCTCGGCGACGACGCGGTACGCGAGCCGGGTTCCGTCCGGCGCGTCGAAGTGGGAGTACGGGGAGGGAGCGGGAGAGTTGATCATGCCCGCGATCATGCCAGCCCTTTCCCGCAGGTCAACCCCTGTTTCCGGGCCACCCCGCCCTCCCACGCCAGCTCGAAGTACCTCACTTCCTCGTCCTCCCCGACCGGGAGCATCCCCGCCGCCAGCATCACCCGCTGGGACGCGATGTTGTCGTGGTCGGCGTCGCCCTTCACCCGGGAGGCCCCGCACACGCGGGCGAACCGCACGATCTCCCGCAGCGCCTCGGTCGCGTATCCGTTCCCCCAGGCCGCCGGAATCAGCCCGTACCCGATCGTGACGGCACCGCTCTCGTCCGCCGCCGCGTGAAAGCCGATGCCGCCGATCGGACTGCCGTCCTCCCGCAGACGTATCTCGAAGTTCGCGTACGGACTCGGGTCGCCCTTCTCCGCGCATGTCCGCAGAAACCGCTGGGCCGCCGAGATGTCGCCCTCGCGCGGATAGTCCGGCGTCTCGTGCAGCGGTCCGCCCGCCACCAGCCGCTCGGAGTCCGCCACGGACAAGGGGTGCAGGACGAGCCGTTCCGTCTGAAGGTCCGTCTGAGGGTCCGTCTGAGGGTCTGGCTGAAGGTTTTCCGGGCCGAGGTCGTTGGTCATGGGAGCGAGAACTATCACGTGCTCCCGCTCACCCGCACGGGGATAACGCACCGGGAGCGGCGCCCGGTCCGTACAGCCGACCGACGTACGCACTTCGCAGGAAACCTCCGCGTCCCGAGGCGAGTGGGACCGGTGACCGCAGGCCTCGGCGGCCCGGGGCGATGCCGCCCGGGCCGCCCACCGCCGCCCACCCAGGAACGGGAGCCACCCATGACCGTGAGCGCGGACGTCGACTTCCTCACGTACAAGATCGACCGCACCTTCGACATGCTCGACGGAGACGCTGACGGTCTCCTCACCGAGGCCGACCTCTGCGGGCTCGCGGACGGCATGGCGAAGGCGCTCGGCGAGGCCTCCGACGCGCCGAAGATCGTCGAACTCCGGGACGCCTTCCGCCACTTCTGGCACAGCGAGCTGGGCCGGATGAGCTCCGACAGCAGCCGGGAGGTCCTCACCCGGGAGGACTTCTGCGCCGGGATGCGGGGGCGGGCGACGTCCCAGGGGCCCGAGGCGCGCGATGAGTTCCTGGGCAACGTGGGCGTGATGACGCACTGCTGGATGGACATCGGCTCCCGCGACGGCGACGGGCGGGTGACGCGGGACGAGTTCGTCGCGATGTACCACAACGGCATGGGCGTCCCGGAGGGCGAACTCGGTGACGCCTTCGCGGAGTTGGACGTGGACGGCGACGGTCTGCTCGACCGTGACGAGGTGCGGCAGGCCACCGCCGAGTACTACACGAGCGAGGACCCCGAGGCACCGGGGAACTGGCTGTTCGGTCCGATCTGAAGTGCCCGGGGTGGGGGCTGCTCAGTAACCGGTGCGGTACGGAGCGGCCCACCTGCCCCGCCCACCTCGCCCCGACCACGCCGCCCCGCTCACCCCGCCAGCACTCGCTCCAGCGAGGCCCGCCCCACCGGCCCCCACGTCGGCTTCCCGCCCGGCAGGCCCTTGTCCCCGTTGTGCCCGATGGCGATGAGCATCAGGGCGCGCGACAGGGCCCAGCCCCTGGCGCGCCGTACCGTCGCCTCGTCCACCTCCCCGTACGCGGCGAAGAAGCGCGCCACGGTGGCCTGTTCGGCCCCGGGCGGGCCTGCGGGGAGCAGGGTCCAGGCGGCCGCCAGGTCCTGGGCCGGGTCGCCCGCGCACACGTCGCCGAAGTCGATGACCCCGGAGAGGCGGCCGTCGGTGACGACGGCGTTCGCGGGGTGCAGGTCGGCATGCCGCCACACCCGCGGGCCCTCCCAGGCGGGTGCCGCCGCCGCGTCCTCCAACACGGCCCGCACCCGGTCGACGTCCACCTGCCGTATCGCGGAGCCGTCGCCCGCCGCCCGTTCCTCGGCCAGCGTGCGGGCGACACCCTGACTCACCTGGGCCAGCGACACCTCCCGCATCGGGTTCACCGGGGCGTCCGCCGGGGCCGGAACATGCAGGGCGCGCAGGAACCCCGCCAGCGTGTCGGCCGTCTCCAGCCGGTGCTCGTCGGCCACCGGGGCCGCGTCGGCGGGCTCCCCGGGCACCCACGCCGCCACCGACCAGGGGCGCGGGAAACGCTCGGTCGGCTCCCCGTCCCGTACCGGAACGGGCACCGGAAGCGGCAGCCGCGCGGCCAGCTCCGGCAGCCAGCGCAGCTCGTTGCGCAGCAGCTCCGGACCGCGCGGCGTGAGCGGCAGCCGTACCGCCAACTCTTCGCCCAGCCGCCACATTTGCATGTCCCAGCCGCCGCGCACCCGGTGCAGCTCCAGTCCTGCCAGATCCCGGTGCTGTTCCTCCAACAGGCCCCTCACCAGCGGCGCGTCGATCGCGTCCCCGTTCAAGTGGCTTGTCGCGTCGATCCGTCGGGTGCGTGTGTCGCTCACGTTGCTCATGGGGTCAACCTACGACGACGCACCCGGCACAATGCGTCCATGCTGCATGTACGAGTCATCAGTCCGGCCGACCGCACCGACGAGGTGCTGGGCATCGCCACGGACTGCCCCGCCGTCGTCAACGTCCTCAAGCTGCCCGGCGCCGCGCACGCCCCGGTGGGCGACCTCGTCGAGTTCGACGTCGCGCGGGAGGCCGCCAACGGCGTCCTCGACGCGCTGCGCGAGCTGGGGCTCAAGGACACCGGCGGCATCACCGTCGAACAGGTCGACCTGTCGATCTCCTCGGCCGCCGAGAAGGCGGAGGAGGTCGCTCCGGGCGACCCGGACGACGCCGTGGTGTGGGACGAGCTGACCGCCCGCACCGCCGCAGAGACTCGTCTGACCTGGGCGTTCCTTGCGTTCCTCGCGCTGGCCACCCAGATCGCGGCGATCGGTGCGCTGCTGGATCAGCCCATCCTGATAGTGGGGGCGATGGTGCTGGGCCCGGAGTTCGGGCCGGTCGCGGCGATCTGCTTCGGCGTGATGAGCCGCAAGGGCCCGCTGATCGGCAAGGCCGTCCGTACCCTCGTCGTCGGCTTCACGGCGGCGGTGCTGATCACCATGGCGTGTGCGGCGGCCGGGCGGCTGCTGGGCTGGATCGAGCCCACCATGCTCGACGACCGGCCGTTGACCGACTTCATCATCCACCCCGACCGGTGGTCGTTCGTCGTCGCGCTGCTCGCCGGGATCGCCGGGATCCTCTCCATGACGGCGGGCAAGTCGTCCACGCTGGTCGGCGTCTTCATCTCGGTCACCACCGTGCCCGCCGCCGGGAACCTGGCGGTCGCGGTCCCGCTCGGGCACTGGAGCGAGGTGAGCGCCTCGCTGATCCAGCTGGGCGTCAACCTGGCGGGCATGCTGATCGCGGGGACGGTGACCCTGTTCGTACAGCGGGCGCTGTGGTCGCGGTACGGGATGAAGGTCGCCCGGAGCCGCTAGCGGCCCTCGGCTCCTGCCGGCCCGGAGCCGCCGGCCGACCTCAGCTCCTGCCGGCCCGGAGCCGCTGGCGGCGCTCAGCTCCTGCTAGCCCTTCACCGGCTCCGGGAGTTCCGGGGTGAAGCAGGCCGTGACCGCCTTGCCGTGCTGCTGCTCGTGGGTCTCCCAGCTGTCCGCCAGCGCGTCCACGATCGCGATGCCGCGTCCCGAGACCGCGCCCGTGGACTCGGCGTGCTGCTTCGGCGCGCGTTCGGGCGTGTCGTCGTGGACGGAGATGTGCACGCAGCGGCTGTCCCAGGTCAGCACGAGCTGGGCGTCGCTGCGGGCGTGCAGATGGGCGTTGGTGAGCAGCTCGGAGACGGCCAGCACGATGGAGTCCGCGGTGTCGGGACTGCTCTCGTACCAGGGCAGCTGCGAGAGGTGCTCCTCCGTCCACCTTCTGCCCTCGCGCACGCCCCCCGACATCGGGAACGTCCTCGCCCAGCCCACCGCGCGCATCGACATGACCCTGCCCCTCTTCCGTATCGCCGTCCGGTGGTACGTCTGCTACGTCACCGATCGCTGCCGTACGTGTACCCGAGAACCCGGCGGCGAACAGGGGGCGTGCGGAGCGTGTCCGGGGTGGGGTCGGAGCCGGGGCCGGAGCGGGGCCTGGTCAGGCGGCGCCCGCGTCGGCGTCCGGGTCGCGGACGACGCGCAGTACGCGCCGGGCGTTGTTCACCGGGCCGCCGTGCGTGCCGGTCGAGCCGTTCGCCGTCGTCCAGTACGGGTGCTCGTTGACGGCCATCGTCAGCTCGCGGATGCGTTCCCACAGCTCCTCGACCTGGTCCACCTCCTCCTCGGTGAACACGGGGGAGGAGTCCGCGCCCCAGGGAGGGGCGGTGGCGAGGGTGTGGAAGTCGGCCTGGGCCTGGTGGAGCTGCTGCTGGAGGTCGATGAGGTCCTCGGGGAAGGGGGCGGAGTAGGAAGACATACGGGAAGCGTACGTCTGTTCGATTTACAGATGCCAGTCGAGCGACTGTGATCTGCCCGTTCGCCCTGAACAGTGGGCGGAACGCTCGTACGATTCGAGGCAAGGTGGCACAAGGCCCCGCGAAAGGGAGGTCGGATTCCCATGCTCTCCAGTGAATTCCGTACCGGCGCACCCAACTGGCTCGACCTCGGCAGCCCGGACATCCCCGCGGCGGCGGCCTTCTACGGCGCCGTCTTCGGCTGGGAGTTCGAGTCCGCCGGGTCCGAGAGCGGCGGCTACGGCTTCTTCCGGAAGAACGGCAGGACCGTCGCCGGGATCGGCTCCCTCACCGAGGAGGGCGCGCACCCGGCCTGGACGGTCTACTTCGCGACGCGGGACGCCGAGGGCGTGGCCAAGGCCACGGAGCAGGCGGGCGGGACCGTGCGGGTCGAGGCCTTCGACGTCATGGACTCGGGGCGGATGGCGTGTCTCACCGACCCGACGGGGGCGGAGTTCGCGGTGTGGCAGCCCGCCGCGCACCAGGGCCTGGAGGTGACGTCGGAGGACGACACGCTCCTGTGGACCGAGCTGCACACCGCCGACCCGACGGCCGCGCTGGACTTCTACCGCTCCCTCTTCGGCTGGCGCTCGCAGGAGATGGAGGTGCCGGGCATGGTCATGGCGTACGCGGTGATCTCCTCGGCGGAGGGCGACGTGGAGGACATGTCCTTCGGCGGCGTGGCCCCGGCCAGGCCGGACGAGTCGACGGCGTGGATCTCGTACTTCGGCGTGGCCGACCCGGACGCGACGGCGAACCGGGTGGTGGAGAGCGGCGGCAGCGTCGTCGTACCGCCGTCGGACATTCCCGAGGTCGGGCGCATGGCGTTCTTCGCGGACCCGGCGGGGGCGCGGTTCGCGGTGCTGAAGCCGAATCCGCGGCAGGAGTGAGGGCTCCTTCCGGCTCCGGGTGAGCGCGTGGCTTCCGGTTGTTCCGGGTGGGTGGCGCGGCTTCTGGTTCCGGGTGGGCGGTACGGCTTCCGGTTCCGGGTGGGCGGTACGGCTTCCGGTTCCGGGCATGTGCACGGCGGGCGCGTTCCTCTTCGGATCGCGCCCGCCGTGGTCTGGGGGGGCGGGTCAGCCGGTGATCCGCATCGCGCTGAGCTTGTCGCCGTCGACGGTGAAGGCGAAGTCGGACGGGCCGTTGAAGCCGTCGCTCTTGACCTCGGCGGTCACGGTCACGGTGTTCTTGTCCCGCGCGTCCTGCTTCACCTTGTTCACGGTGAGCTTCGCCTTGGCACCGATCAGCTCCTTGTCGCTCCAGCCCTTGATGGCGGCGTGGCCCTTGAAGTCCCGGCCCGAGTCATTGACCAGGGCGTCCTTCGTGAACGCGGCGACGAAGGCCTTGTTGTCGCCGTCGTTCACGGCGGACACCGCGCGCTGGACGGGGGCCGGGAGGGCGGTGGAGGAACTGGGGGAGGGGGACTCCGCGGCGACGGCGGCAGGAGCGGCGAACAGGGCCGCGCCGCCGAGGAGGAGTGCGCCGGCCGCCGCGGCGCGGGGATTGTACCGCAAGGAGGTGCGCTGAGCCATGGGAGAACGTCC
This sequence comes from Streptomyces sp. NPDC087440, assembly GCF_044744005.1. Lineage (NCBI taxonomy): Bacteria > Bacillati > Actinomycetota > Actinomycetes > Kitasatosporales > Streptomycetaceae > Streptomyces > Streptomyces sp. NPDC087440. The sequence goes on from NZ_JBIUXN010000001.1 coordinate 835,684, forward strand.
TCACTGGGCCAAAAGGGGTAAAGGGGCCATAGCGACCTTGCTCCCGCCTCCGCAAGATCGCAAGCGCACTGCAAGCGCGCCACAAGCGCGCAAGCGCACCGCCTTCGCCTGCCGCGTGCCGGGGCGCGTGCTCAGAACTCGTCGCCCAGCCCCAGCAGCAACGTCCGCATCAGGAGTGCGAGCTGCTCCTGCTCGGCGGGGGAGAGCGCGGACAGGAGTCGCGACTCGGTGGCCAGGTGGTCCGGCAGGGTCGCCTCGACCAGCGCCAGCCCCTTTTCCGTCAGGGCGACCTGGACGACCCGGCCGTCCGTGGGGCTCGGCCTGCGGGTGATCAGCCCGCGGCCCTGGAGGCGGTCCAGGCGCTGGGTGACCGCACCCGAGGTCACCATCGCGGAGGCCATCAGCTCGGCGGGGGTGAGGGGGCGGTCCGGGCCGTTGCGCCGCAGGGTCGCCAGGACGTCGAAGGACGCCCGGTCCAGGCCGTGCGCGGCGAAGGTCCGCTTCATCTCCGGGTCGATGAGCAGCATCAGCCGCTTCAGCCGGCCGATCACCGCCATCGGGGAGACGTCCAGGTCGGGGCGCTGGGCGTGCCACTGGTCGAGTACGTGATCCACGTGGTCGCGGACCGGCGCGGCGGTCGCTCCGCCTGATGGGGCAGTCGCTCCGCCCGATGCGGCGTTGGTGTTCCTGTTCTCCGTCATGGAGAGACCCTAGCCGATCTCTTAGCAGTGAGATATGTTGTCTTAGTGCTAAGAAATCGCACGGCCCTCGTGCTTCTGACTGCCCTCGCCCCTGCCGTCTGGGGCTCCACCTACTTCGTCACCACCGAGTTCCTGCCCCCGGACCGCCCGCTGCTCGCGGGCGTGCTGCGGGCTCTCCCGGCCGGAATCCTCCTCGTACTCCTCACCAGGAAGCTCCCGAAGGGGAGTTGGTGGTGGAAGTCCCTCGTCCTGGGCGCCCTGAACATAGGTGTCTTCTTCGCCCTCCTCTTCGTCGCCGCCTACCGCCTCCCCGGCGGGGTCGCCGCCACGGTCGGCTCCGTGCAGCCCCTCCTCGTGGCGGGCCTCTCCGCCGGACTTCTCGGCCAACGCCTCACGCTGCGTACGCTGTTGGCGGCCGTGACCGGAATCGCCGGAGTCGCTCTCCTGGTGCTGCGCGCCGACGCCCGGCTGGACGTGCTCGGTGTGGCCGCCGCGCTCGGCGGTGCGGTCGTCATGGCGACCGGCGTCGTCCTCAGCAAGCGCTGGGTCTCCCCGGCGCCGCTGCTCGCCACCACCGGCTGGCAACTCGTCGCGGGCGGCCTGTTGTTGACGCCCGTCGCGCTCCTCGTTGAGGGTCCGCCGCCCTCCTCCCTCACGGGCGAGAACCTGCTCGGCTACGGATACCTCACGCTGATCGGCGCGGCCGTCGCGTACGTCCTGTGGTTCCGCGGCATCAAGGCGCTCTCGCCGACCGAGGTCACCTTCCTCGGCCTGCTCAGCCCGCTGGTCGCCACCGTGCTCGGCTGGGCGCTGCTCGGCCAGCAGCTCACCCCGCTGCAACTGCTCGGCGGTCTGCTCGCCCTGGCGGCCGTTGCCCTGGCGCAGCTGCGCCCGGGGGGCGGTGCGAAGGGCGGCTCCCGAACGGTCGCCGGGTCGGCACCGGCTGCGGCGCAGATGCCCGCCCCCGCCCCCACACGCTGACCCCGCCCTCAACACCCGCCATCTCTCCAGGAGGTACGATCCCCATGCGCATCACCGTCTTCGGAGCCACCGGTGCCACCGGAAGCCGTATCGTCGCCGAGGCCGTCGGCCGGGGGCACGCCGTCACCGCCGTCACCCGCGACCCGGCCCGCTTCGACGCCCTGCATCCCGGGGCGAGACCTGCCGCCGGAAACGCCCTCGATCCGGACAGCGTGGCCGAACTGGCCCACGGTCAGGACCTGTTGATCGGCGCCACCCGCCCGGTGCCCGGCCAGGAGGAACAGCTCGCCGCGGCCGCCGAGGCACTCGTCGCGGGAGCCGCCCGCACCGGGGCGCGCCTTCTGGTCGTCGGCGGGGCGGGCAGCCTCCGCCTCCCCGGCAGTGACACGCTCACCGTGATCGACGGGCCGGACTTCCCGCGGTCCTGGCGGCCCATCGCGCTCGCCTGCAACGACCAGCTGGCCGTCGTCCGCGCGGCCGGTCCGGAAGTGGACTGGGCGTACGTGAGTCCTTCCGCCCTCTTCGCCCCCGGCGAGCGCACGGGGACGTACCGGCTGGGCACCGACGAGCTCCTGGTCTCTCCCACCACCGGCGAATCCGCCATCTCCATGGAGGACTTCGCCCTCGCGATCCTCGACGAGGCAGAACGCCCCAAGCACCACCGGACCCGCTTCACCGTCGGCTACTGACCCTCCCTGCCCGGGGCGACCCGCACCGCTGACGGTCGACGGTCGACGGCGCCCCGCAACCTACAGTGGCCCCCGTGGCGCAGGGGCCCCGGAGGGAACCCTCCCCACCAGCCACGCCCGCCGGAAAGAGGAGCCGCGACCATGGCCACCACCTACATTGCCGTCCTGCTCACCCGGGCGACCTCCGACGCCGACGGGCACGAACCCCTCTACGCCGAGGACTTCGTCCTGCTGGCCGCCGACAGCGAGGAGGAGGCTCGGACCAAGGCCCTCGCCCACGGCAGGTCCCAGGAGACCAGCTACGAGAACGAGCGCGGTGAGCGCATCACCTGGAAGCTCCTGCACGTCGTGGACGTCAGCGAGGTCCTGGACACGACGCTCCGGGACGGCGCCGACCTCTACAGCCGCCACTTCAAGAACTACGAGGCCTACCGCGCCTTCGAACCCCTGCTGCCGGGCGATCCCCTCTGAGCCCTGAGCCCTGAGCCCTGGGCCTCCCGGGCTCAGCCCCGGAGCGGTGGGTCCGTCAGGTTGGTGATCCTCAGGTCGGAGCGGCGGACGGTGTACCAGACCTCCGTGTCCGGGCTCGCGCCCCAGATCTGGGTGACGATCACCGTGGCCGTGGTGGCGGTCTGCGCGTGGTTGCGCACCTTCCAGTCCTTGGGGACGTTCTGTGCGCGCAGCACCGGGTCGGCGTGGTTCTGCTCGGCCCATGCGGCGAGCTGGGCGTCCAGTTCGGCGGTGAGGTGCGCCTTGCGGACCTGTTCGGGTGTGTGCGGGCCGGAGCCCTGGACGGCCTTCCGGTAGGCCTTGAAGAAGGTGTTGACCTCGGCGGCGGGGGTGCGGGTCTCGCCCTGAGCCTCCGTGGCGGTCGCGGTGGGCGTGGCGGACGCGGGGGTCGCGGCGAGCGGTGCCGCCAGGGCGAGGGCGGGGATCAGTGCCGCCTGAGCGAAGATCGCGAAGATGTTGCGCTGTGTGTTCATACGTACCAGAGAAGCAGGCGAAGAGTGTTCGTGTCATCACTCACAGTGATGAATCTGATCCCGCGTGCTCGCCCTCCGCTGCCCAGCGTTCGTCCGCCGCCCGGTACCTGTCCGCCACCAGGCGCGCGATGCGCGGGTGGTCCGCGACCGGCTCCGACACCGCCCACGCCCCGCACTCCGCCAGCGCCCGCGTGAAACGGCCCGGTGCGAGGAGGTGGGCCGCGACAGCGACACGCCGGTGACCGGCGGCGCGCAGGCGGGCCACCGCCTCCGGCACCGTCGGCTCCGCCGCCGAGCAGTACGCCGGGACCACCGGCACATCCCGCAGGTCGCGCAGGTCGTCGACCACCGCGAGGGTTCCGTCGTTGCCGCCCGGCCGGGTCGAGCCCGCGCCCGCCACCACGATCGCGTCGGCCCAGCCCCCGAGCGGCGCCTCCGCCTCCCGCAGCCGCGCGTGCACCGCCAGCGTCACGTCCCGCTCGCCGCTCAGCCCCTCCGTGACCGTGCAGTCGTATGCCCGCGCCACCGCCGGAATGTCGACCTTCCGGTGGTACCCGTCGCCCAGCAGCACCGGCATCACCACCGCCCCCGGACGCTCCGCCAGCACCTCGCCCAACGACGGCCGCTGTACGTCGAGATGGCCCACCACGGGACGTACGCCCGTCGTCTGTTCCAGCCGTGCGGCCAGCCGCCCGATCGTCTCGGCGGCCTCCGGGACCGCGCTGCCGTGTACGGCGAGGACCAGCATCCGTGCCTCCGGAATCCGAGAAGAAGGGGGGAGAAAGAGGGGCGTCCACCCTTCACGCTATGCCGCGCCCGCCCCTCGCGCCGCAGTCCAACGTCCCGGCACAGAGGGGCCGTCCGGGGCCGCGCAGAAGGGTCCTCCGACCCTTCCACCTGGGGCTTTCGCCGACGATCAGGACCCCTGCACAGGTCTAGCGTCGAAGGTGCCCGGCACGGTACCGGGCGGTTGTGACGGAGCGGAGATTCGCCCATGACACACGCGGACAGGGGCCGGAGCCCCGGGGCGCACGGCCCCGAGACGCAGACCCTGGTGGTGATCGGCCACGGAATGGTCGGCCACCGACTGCTGGAAGCCCTCGCCGAACGCGGCGCCCTCACCGGCCCCGGCTCGCCCGGCTGGCACGCGGTCGTCCTGGCCGAGGAGGACATCCCGGCCTACGACCGCGTGCACCTCTCCTCCCTCTTCACCGGCACCGCCCCCACCGAACTCTCCCTCTCCACACCGGAGTTCCTTGCCGAACACGGCGTCGAGCTGCACCTCGGCGACCCCGCCGAGCACATCGACCCCACCGGACGGACCGTCACCACCGCCTCGGGCACGACGATTTCGTACGACGCGCTGGTGCTGGCCACCGGCTCGTACCCGTTCGTCCCGCCCATCCCCGGCGCCGACGCCGCCGGCTGCTTCACCTACCGCACCCAGTACGACGTCAACTCCCTGACCGCGTACGCCGACCAGGCCCGCGACGGCGTCGTCATCGGCGGCGGACTCCTCGGCCTGGAGGCCGCCGGTGCGCTGCGCACCCTCGGCCTGCGCACCCATGTCGTCGAATTCGCACCGCGCCTGATGCCCCAACAGGTCGACGACGGAGGTGCCGCCGCCCTGCGCGCCACCATCGAGTCGATGGGCGTCGCCGTCCACACCGGCGTCGGCGCCACCGAGGTCGTCCGCGACGACGACGGCATCACGAGCGGACTCCGCCTCTCCGACGGCAAGGTCATCGACGCCGAGGTCGTCGTCTTCTCGGCGGGCGTACGTCCCCGGGACCGCCTCGCGCGCGAGTGCGGGCTCGCCGTCGGCGACCGGGGCGGCGTCGCGGTCGACGCCCACTGCCGCACCTCCGACCCGTACATCTACGCGGTGGGGGAGTGCGCGCAGACCGTCGACGGGCGGGTGTACGGCCTGGTCGCGCCCGGCTACCAGATGGCCGAGACCGTCGCGGACGCCCTCGCGGGCGAGGGCGTCGAGGTCTTCACCGGCGCGGACACCTCCACCAAGCTGAAGCTGATGGGCGCGGACGTCGCCTCGTTCGGCAACCCGTTCGCCGCCGAGGAGGACGCCGTCGCGGTCGTCTTCTCCGACGAGCGCGAAGGCGTCTACAAGAAGCTGCTGCTCGGCCCCGACGGACAGCTCATCGGCGGCATCCTGGTCGGCGACGCGGCGGCCTACGGCTCACTGAAGCCGCACGCCGGACGCCAACTCCCCGGCCCCGCCGAGGCGTTCATCGTGCCGAACACCGGAGGCGCGGAGCTGCCCGGCGCGGACGCGCTCCCCGACGACGCCGTCGTCTGCTCCTGCCACAACGTCACCAAGGGGCAGGTCCAGGCCGCCGTCACCGAGGAGGGCGTCACCGACATCGGCGGCGTCAAGCGGTGCACCAAGGCCGGTACGGGCTGCGGCGGCTGCCTCGGCACACTGCAGGCGGTCCTCGACGCGGCGGGCGTCGAGAAGGCGCGCGGGCTGTGCGAGCACTTCCCCGAACTGACCCGCTCCGAGATCTACGCCCTCGTACGCACGGAGAAGATCCGCTCCTTCAGCGAGTTGAGGGACCGTCACGGCAACGGTGAGGGCTGCGTGGTCTGCAAGCCGGTCGTCGCCAACGTGCTCGGCACACTCGGCCCCGACCTCGGCCTGGAACACATCCTCGACGGCGAGCAGGCCGCCCTCCAGGACACCAACGACCTCTTCCTCGCCAACATCCAGAAGGACGGCACCTACTCCGTCGTCCCGCGTGTCGCGGGCGGCGAGATAACCCCCGAGCAGCTCGTGGCGCTCGGCGAGGTCGCCGCCGCATACGGCCTCTACACCAAGATCACCGGCGCCCAGCGGATCGGCCTCTTCGGAGCCCGCAAGGACCAACTCCCCGACATATGGCGGCGTTTGGCCGGTCACGGCTTCGAGTCGGGGCAGGCGTACGGAAAGTCGCTGCGCGCCGTGAAGTCGTGCGTCGGCGCCCGCTTCTGCCGCTTCGGGCAGGGCGACTCCATCCAGCTCGCCGTCGACCTGGAGCTGCGCTACCGGGGTCTGCGCACCCCGCACAAGTTCAAGGGCGGCGTCTCCGGCTGCCTGCGCGAGTGCGCCGAGGCACGCGGCAAGGACATCGGCGTCATCGCCACCGCGGGCGGCTGGAACCTGTACGTCGGCGGCAACGGCGGCACCAACCCGCGCCACGCCGACCTCCTCGCCCAGGACCTCGACAGCGCCCAACTCTTCGCCCTGGTCGACCGGTTCCTCATGTACTACCTGCGCACCGGTGAACGCCTGGAGCGCACGGCGGCCTGGATCGAACGGATCGCAGGAGGCGTCGAGCACCTCAAGGAGGTCCTCGTCGAGGACTCCCTCGGCATCTGCGCCGAACTGGAGGAGCAGATGGAACGCCACGTCGCCGCCTACCGCGACGAGTGGGAGGCCGTCCTCGCCGACCCGGCGAAGCTGGACCGGTTCGGCGAATTCACCGGCGAGGAAGAGGACTTGGAGCCGGGACGCGGCCGGGTCACCTTCCTCCCGGACGGCACGGGCCAGGCCGCCGTCTTCCGCGACGCCTCCGGCGAGGTGTACGCGGTCGGCAACCGCGACCCCTTCTCCGGCGCCGACGTCCTCGCCGACGGGATCATGGGCACGGTCGGCGACCGGCCCGTCATCACCTCCCCTATGCACAAGCAGGCCTTCGACCTGCGCACCGGGCAGTGCCTGGACGACCCCGAAGTCTTCATCCCCGTACACGAGTTGACCCTCGACGGTCCTCGGACGCACCAGTCTCACAGGGCTACGCACCAGACGCACAGGAAGCAGTCATGAGTTCTCTCGCACAGGCACCCCGCACGGGTGACGACGCGGCCCAGGCCGTCGACCCGGCGCAGTACCGCCCCGGCCGCACCATCACCGACTGGCGCCCCGAGGACCCCGCCTTCTGGCGCGCCACGGGCCGCAAGGTCGCCCGTCGCAACCTCTGGATCGCGGTCCCGGCGCTGCTCGTCGCCTTCGTCGTGTGGCAGGTCTGGAGCATTACCGCGACGAACCTCACGGACGTCGGATTCGGGCTCAGCCAGAGCCAGTTGTTCTGGCTGACCGCCATCCCCGGCATCACCGGCGGCACCGCCCGCATCCTCTACACCTTCCTCGGCCCGATGGTCGGCCAGCGCACCTTCACCGCGCTCTCCACGGTGATCCTGGTCGTCCCGCTGATCTGGCTCGGCATCGCCATCCAGGACCCGACCACCCCGTACGGCGTCCTCATCACCATCGCCGCCCTCTGCGGCATCGGCGGCGCGAACTTCTCCTCCTCGCTCGCCAACATCGGCTTCTTCTTCCCGAAGCAGGAGAAGGGCAACGCCACCGGCATCAACGGCGGCCTCGGCAACCTCGGTGTCTCCGTCGTCCAGCTGCTCACCCCGATCGTGATCACCTGGTCGACCATCGCCATCGGCACCGCCCAGCACAAGGCCGACGGTACCCCCGTGTACCTCCAGAACGCCGCGTTCCTGTGGGTGCCGGTGCTGGTGGTCCTCGCGGCCGTGGCCTGGTTCGGGCAGAACAACCTCAAGGTCGCCTCGACCCCCTTCTCCCGCCAGAAGGTCATCTTCAAGCGCAAGCACAACTGGGTCATGACCTGGCTGTACGTCGGAACCTTCGGCTCCTTCATCGGCTTCGCCGCGGCCCTCCCGCTGCTCATCAAGACCACCTTCACCCCCATCGACGCCGCCTACTCGGCCGCCACGTACGCCTGGATGGGCCCGGCCATCGGCGCGCTCGCCCGGTGGGCGGGCGGCTGGATCGCCGACAAGCTCGGCGGTGCGCGGGTGACGATCCTGTCCTTCATCGGCATGGGCGTCTCGCTGGTCGGCGTCATCAACTTCCTTCCCCGGGGCGGCGATCAGGGCTCCTTCTGGGGCTTCTTCCTCTGCTTCCTGTCCGCCTTCCTCTTCTCGGGGATCGGCAACGGGTCGACCTTCCGGCAGATCCCGGTCATCTTCCGTACGACCCACCTCAAGGGCCTCGTCGAAGGCACCCCGGCCTACGACCAGGCGCTGAAGCAGGCCGAGATGGAGTCCGGTGCGGTCACCGGCTTCACCGCCGCCATCGCGGCGTACGGGTTCTTCTTCATCCCGGCGCTGTTCGGGTCGGTCGCGGTGACCAGCGCGATGTGGGGCTTTGTGGGCTTCTACGCGAGCTGTGTGGTCGTGACGTGGTGGTTCTACGCGAGGAAGGGTGCGGAGGCGCCCAGCTAGAGCCGTCCCCATGAGCTGGGCCCCGGGTACGTCCGTGCGTACCCGGGGCCCTTTGTGCTGTGCCTGGTGTGTCTACGCCACGCAGAACTCGTTGCCCTCCGGGTCCTGCATGACCCACCAGTGGCCTGCCGGGCCCTGGTCCACCTCGTTCACTCGGGTGGCCCCGAGCTTCTCCAGGCGCGCGACCTGCTTGTCGAGGTCGCCGGGCTCGGCGTGCACGTCGATGTGCAGGCGGTTCTTGCCGGACTTGGGCTCGGGGACGTCCTGGAAGAGGAGCCTGCGGCCGCGGCCGACGCCGCTGGTCTCGTCGTACGGGTCGTCGGGGTGGCGTACGCCCGCGAGACCCCGGAAGAGCTTGTGGCCGTTGTGCTCGGTGACGGCCTGCTCGGGGAGGTGCCCGGCGGCGAGGAGCTGTTCGATGAGGGCGCTGGGGTCCTCGACGACGTAACCCAGGGCTTCGGCCCAGAAGTCCGCGAGGGCGGGGGCGTTGTTGCTGTCGATGACCAACTTCCACGTGAGTGTCATGCGGCCAGTCTGAAGCCGTGTACGGGGAGTTGCCTACGGTTTCGGCCCCTGAGCGGTACGAAGCCGGGCCTTTGGGGCGGCTGCGTGCCGCCGCCTGGGCAGCCGTGGGCCTTCTCCGTGCCGGATGCGTGCGGCCCCGGGCCGCCTGGGCAAGGGGTCCCCAGCCCCGCCCCTTCACCTAAACCCGCAGGGGCAAGGGGACCGGTTCCGTGCGGGTGTGTCGTGGCTGGTCGCGCAGTTCCCCGCGCCCCTGAAGGGGCCCGGCGTCCCGCCCCGGCCCCCGGCCCCCGCCCCCTGAAAAGCGGCGATGAGTTCTTCCGGCTGGGACAGTCTTGTGTGGGAAGGCGGTCGTCCGGGCCGCCCCGCACAAGGAGCAGTACGTGACGCAGCTACTGAAGGTCCAGAACTTCAACGTGTCGAGCGACGGCATCGCCGCCGGCGAGGACCAGACCCTGGAGAGGCCCTTCGGGCACGTCGACCCCGGGCGGCTGTTCGCCTGGGCGGGGGCCACGGCGAGCTGGCCCAACCGCACCGAGCCCGGCGGCAGCCGCGGTCTGGACGACTACCTCACCCGGGACTTCTCCCACAACATCGGTGCCGAGATCATGGGGCGGAACAAGTTCGGCCCGCAGCGCGGCCCGTGGCAGGACGAGGAGTGGCAGGGCTGGTGGGGGGACGAGCCCCCGTTCCACACCCCGGTGTTCGTGCTGACCCACCACGTGCGTCCTTCGTTCACGCTCTCCGACACCACGTTCCACTTCGTCGACGCCGACCCCGCGACGGTGCTGGCGCAGGCCAGGGAAGCGGCTCGGGGCAAGGACGTGCGGCTCGGCGGTGGGGCCTCCACAATCCGGCAGTTCCTCGACGCGGACCTCGTCGACACCCTGCACGTGGCGGTGTCCCCGGTGAAGCTGGGGGAGGGGGTGCGGCTGTGGGAGTCCCCCGACGAACTGCGCGACCGGTTCCACGTGGACGTCGTCCCCAGCCCGAGCGGGGTGACGCACCACTTGTTCTGGCGGAAGTGAGTGGCTGTGCGGTCGGGCTCCACCTGAGGCCCGGGCCGGGCGGAGGCCGCCCGGCCCGGCCCGCAGCGACTTCCGGGAGTTACGCTCCCCGGGCAGAGGCGGTACGGATCACGGCACAGGGAGTGGTGGCGATGCGGCGCATCGACGTGGCGGAACGACGGGCAAGACTCGGGACGCGCCACCGGCTGGCGGCCGAGACCCGGGCCGACGACCCGGTGGAGGTGGCCCGCTCCCTGGTCGCCCTGCACAGCACCGACCCGGCCTCCGTGTACGTCGCCGCCTGGGCGCGGATGAACGGCGGCTCGGTGGCGGACGTGGAGCGCGCCCTGTACCAGGACCGCTCCCTCGTCCGCCTGCTCGCCATGCGCCGTACCGTCTTCGTCACCACCCCGGACGCCGCCCCGGTGGTGCAGGCCGCCTGCTCGGACGCCGTGGCCGCCCGCGAACGCCGCAAGCTGCTCGGCTTCCTCGCCGCCTCCGAGGTCGCGGACGACGAGCAGGGGGTACGGGAGTGGCTCGCCGCCACCGAGGACATCGCCGTACGCGCGCTCGCCGCCCGGGGCGAGTCCACGGCCTCCGAACTCGCCGACGACGACCCCCGCCTCAGCACCCCCGTCACGATCGTCACCGGGAAGGAGCCCTACGCCACGCAGAAGGCCGCGAGCCGGCTGCTGCTCCTGCTCGCCGCCGAAGGCCGCGTCGTACGGGGACGGCCGCGCGGCACCTGGACCTCGCACCAGTACCGCTGGGCCCCGCTCACCGACTGGCTCCCCGGCGGCCTCGAACCCTGGGACACCCGCCGGGCCGAGGAGGAGCTCGCCCGGCGCTGGCTGCGCGCCTTCGGCCCGGCCACCGCCGACGACCTGCAATGGTGGGCCGGATGGACGAAGACCCAGGTCAAGCGGGTGCTGGCCGCGCTGAAGCCGGTGCAGGTCGACCTCGGCGACGGCGGCACCGGGCTGCTCCTGCCCGACGACCTGGAGGAGACCGCACCGCCCGAGCCGTGGGCCGCACTGCTCCCCGGTCTGGACTCCACGCCGATGGGCTGGCACCAGCGGGAGTGGTTCCTCGGCGAGCACGGCCCGCGCCTGTTCGACCGGGCGGGCAACATCGGCCCCTCGCTCTGGTGGAACGGCCGTATCGTCGGCGGCTGGGCGCAGGACGCCGACGGTGCGATCGTGTGCCGCTTCCTGGAGGACGTCGGCGCGGCCGCCGAGGCCGCGGTACGGGCGGAGGCCGAACGCCTGGCCGTCCCCCTCGGCGGGGTCCGACTGAGCGCGCGTACCCGGGGCCGTACCTGGCTGGAGGAAGAACTCGCAGGTCAGAGCCCCCGAGCGGGGAAGGGCTGACGGCTTGTTCCAGCGGCTGGAGGCGGCGGGCATCGCGCCCACCGATCCGGGTATCGCCCACTACCAGGCTCAGGCGAAGGTGAGAACCGCCTTTCCGTGCAGGCGGCGGCCCAGCAGCGCCTCCGTCGCCTCCGCCGCCCGGTCCCACCCGCCGCGCCAGGCGATCTGCGGGTCGAGGTCGCCCGCGGCGACCCGGGCGGCGAGCCGGCTCAGGTCGGGGGCGAGTCCCCGGCAGCCGAGCAGGAAGAAGGTGACGAGGCTGCGGTCGTGGCGGCCCTGGTCGCCGAAGAGGGCACCGAAGGGGAAGTGCTCGCCCTGCTCGGCGGAGTGGCCGACCGCGACCAGCGTGCCGCCCTCCGCCAACTTCGCGTACGCATCGACGAGTTGAGTCCCGCCGACCAGGTCCAGCACCCCGTCCACCGGGGCGTCCAGGGCCTTCGGCTCCGGGACCACCTCGTGGGCGCCGAGGGCCCGCAGTCCGTCGCCGTACGCCGCCGGGCCTGCGGTGGAGGCGATGACGTGTGCCCCGCCCTGCCGGGCCAGTTGGACGGCGTACCGGCCGGTGCCGCCCGTGGCGCCGGTGATCAGGACCCGACGGCCCAGGAGCGGGCCCACGCGGTGCAGGGCGCGCAGGGCGGTGGCGCCCGCGACCGGGACCGTGCTGAGCGCCCCGAGGTCGGCGCCCTCCGGGGCCGTACCGATCAAGTCGGTGTCCACGGCGCGGAGTTCGGCCCACGCCCCGTCGGGGGCGAGGGTGACCACGGGGGTGCCGACGGCCGGCCCTGAGCCGTCGGCGGCGGCCCGTTCGACGACTCCGGCGGCGTCCCAGCCGAGGATCTGGCCGTCGGAAGCGTTCTCCAGGACGTGCCTCACCTCGCCGTGGTTGAGGGAGGTCGCGGCCACCCGGACCAGGGCCTGGTGCGGGGCGGGTACGGGTTCGGGGGCCTCGCCGAGGCGGAGTCCGGCGGGGGCGGAACGGTCGACGAGCAGGGCGCGCATGGCGAAGTGCACCTTTCGGTGGGAGGGGTGGTGTCCCGGAGGTGGACCGGGGTGGACCGGGGTGGGCCGGGGGCGGCTCGGAAGTGCGGGACCATTTCTGCCACTGAGTGGCACAAGCCGTCAAGTGGCGATTGCTCCCGTGTGGACCTTCCGCTTATGCTGCCGTCATGCCCCGAGCGACCTCCGACACCGCGATCGACCACCTCCCGCTGCGCGAGCGGAAGAAGCTGCGCACCCGGCAGGCGCTGATCGACACGGCCCTGGAGATGTTTACGGAGCGCGGCTTCGACGGCACCACGCTGGACGAGCTCTGCGACGCCGTGGAGGTGTCGAAGCGGACCTTCTTCCGCACCTTCACCAGCAAGGAAGACGTGGCCAGTGCGCCGACGCAGGATCTGTGGACGGCGTTCCTGGACGAGCTGGAGACCTGTGAACCGGACGGCCGGACGGTCCTCGTCATGCTCCAGGACGCGCTGCTCGCCGCCCTCGACCGGATGACGGCCGACGGCTGGGCGCGCCGGACGCTGCTGAGCCGTCGGCTGGCCGCGCACACGCCCTCGATGGACGCGCACGGCCTCCACTTCTGCGACCGCACCAGCCGCGCCGCGCTCGCGGTCCTGCACCGCAGGTTCGAACTCGGCGGGGCCGGGGAGGAGGTGCGCCCGCGCCTCGCGCTGGACCTGCTCGTCGCCGCGTTCCGCGCCGCGCTGGACGCCTGGATCGCACGGCCGGTCGCCCATACCCGGCAGGGGCTCGCCGCCGACGTGCGGTCGGTCTTCGCGGCCGTACCCGGAAGTCTGACCCTGGTGGCGACACCGCGCGGGGCGGGATGAGGCGGAGCCGCCAACGCCCTTACGGAATAAGGGTGTTGTGCGTCAGGTCGTACGCCCCGTAGGCCCTGTACGCCTCCCCGCGCGTCGGGCCGCCCACGCCCAGACGGCCAGCGCCACGGCCCACAGCGGATAGTTCATGGCGATCTTCGCGAACGCCAACCAGCCCGCCAGGTCCCGGTCGTACAGCCAGAACTGCACGGCGAAGCGCGAGCCGAAGACCAGTGCCAGCACCACCGTCGCCACGTCGTAGCCGAAGCGCGACGGGCGGTCGCGCAGCCAGGCCCGGGAGCCCCGGTTCACGGCAGTCCACAGCACCCCGGCCAGCGGGCGGCGCACCACCAGGGAGATCACCAGCACCACGAACACCGTCAGGCTCAGCCAGATGTCGACGACGAAGAAGTCCCGTGCCTCGCCCGACCTGCTCGCGAAGTACGAGGAGATGGCGACCCCGACGGACCCCGCCAGCGCGGGCTTCAGCGGCTGCCTGCGGACCGCCCGCAGCACCGTGAACGCGAGCACCGTGCCGATCGCGGCGAAGATCCCCGGCCACAGCCCGAAGGCCGAGTTGACCAGCACGAAGGAGACCGAGGGGAGGGAGGAGTGGAGCAGCCCCACGGGTCCGCCGGTCTCCTCCCAGAGGGTGGGACGCTGCTGCCTGCGGGGCGGGCGGGCCCCCGGTTCACGGTGCCCTGCCTGCTCTCCGGAGGGCGGTCGGCCCTCGGTGCGGTCGTGTCGCGGAGGGTGGGTGCAGTAGCTGACGGCCATGGCGGTGCCCCTTCCGGTCGTGCTTCACGGACGTTGTGTGCGCTCCTCCGTTGCGCGGCCTCGCGACGCGCGGCCCCGTGGTGCGCCGCCCTTCTCGACCTCGACGGCCCTGCGGTACAGCTCCTGGAGCTCGCGGACGAAGGCGTCCGTGTCGATCCGGGGGTCCGCGCAGAACAGCTCGTGGAACCCCTCCACCGAGCACTGCACGCTCTGCGCCACCCACGCCGGGTTCAGCTCCCGGAACTCCCCGCTGTCCACCCCGCGCCGCAGGATCTCCTCCACCGGCCCGGCCAGCGCCCGCGCGTCGAAGGCATCCGTGCGGCCCGGCGCCTTCCAGCTCGACGCCAGCCGCCACAACGCCCGGACCCCGTCCCGGTGTTGGTCCTGGAACCGTACGAACGCATCGATGTACGCGAGCAGTTCGGACATCGCGTCCGGCGCGTCCCGCAGTGCTTCCTCGATCGCGGCCGCGCACGTGGCGAGCAGGTCCTCGGTCAGCTGCACCAACACGTCGTCCTTGTCGGCGAAGTGATAGGTGATCAGCCCGGGGCTGGACAGCCCGGCCTCCTCGGCCACCCGGCTCAGTGACGTGCGGGACAGGCCGTCCCGCGCGAGCACGGTGACGGCGGCGTCGATGATCTGCCGCCTGCGCACCTCGCCCACGGCCGACGGACGCCGCACGGGCCTCTTGTTTGTACGCACAACCTAAAATTAGCACGGCTGAACAAAATGGGCGAGGCATCGACAGGACCGCTGACCGTAAGCGCGCGGGTCAACGGGGCGTGTGCTGCTCCCAGTTGTAGTAGTCGCGGCCGAAGTCGCCGGAGCGCTCGCGCACCCGCTCCTTGCCCTCCTCGGCCCACTCCGCTCGCTCGCCCCGGTCGTCGCGGCTCCGCTCGTCGTCATTGCGGCTGCCCGAGGAGGCCTCGCGGATCCGGGACTCCCGTACGCGTCCGTCCTTCGCGTCGACGTCGACCTCGTGGACGGTGCGGCCGACGCGGACCTTCACCTCCCAGTGGGGGGACTCGCCGCGGCCCTGGACGGACAGGGCGCTGACGAAACCCTTCCCGGCCTTCTCCAGGGCCTTCGAGGCCGCGGCGTCGCGGTCGACCGAGGTCTTGTCGAGCAGGGAGAGCGGGATGTTCAGGCGCTTGCGGGCGTGGTCGGGCATACGGTCGGCGACGCTGCCGAGGAGGGCGCCGGTGGTGGCGTCCACCTTGACGTGGTGGACGCGCGGCTCGGCGGTCATCACGTCGACCTTCCAGACCTTGCCGCTGTCCTGGAGTTCCAGGGAGGTCACCCGGCCGCCGTCGACCGACTCCTCGGCGCTGCGGGCGGCCTGCGTCTGGCCGACGCGCGGACCGCCCGTCTCCTGGGGGGCGCTCTGGTGGGAGGCGCCGGGTGACGGTGACTTCCGTGCCGGTCCGGTCTGCGCCTGCTCCGGTTGCTCCGCCCCGGCGGTGGAGGCCGCCGAGCGGTCCTGGTCGACGCCTTCGTTGTCCTGGCAGGCGGTGGCGCCGAGGGCCAGGACGGCGAGGAGGACGGGGGCGGCGGTGGCGGTGGCGGAGGGCCGGGGGAGTTTCACGAAGGGCTCCTGAGGGGCGGGGTGGATGTGCTGACAGGGAGGACACTCCCGCAGCTTTCTGAAACCACCCTGAAGGGACCTGAAGACGCCTTAAGAAAGTAAATCCGTACATATCCAATACGCCGGTAATATCGGGCGAATGAACCGGCTTCTGATCGTCGAGGACGAGACCTCGCTCACCTCCGTCCTCCAGCGCGGTTTCGAGGCCGAAGGGATGCGTGTCGACGTGGCGTCCCGCGGGGACGAGGGACTGCGCCTGGCCCTGGAGGGGGAGTACGACGCGATCATCCTCGACATCATGCTGCCCGGCCTCAACGGCTATCGCGTCTGCGCGGGGATCAGGGCGGCCGGGCTGTGGACGCCGATCCTGATGCTGACCGCGAAGGACGGCGAGTACGACGAGGCCGAGGGTCTGGACACGGGCGCGGACGACTACCTCACGAAGCCCTTCTCCTACCTCGTGCTCCAGTCCCGGGTGCGGGCCCTGCTGCGGCGCGCCTCGCGCGGCCGTCCCGAGCGGATCGAAGTGGGGGACCTGGTGCTGGAGACCGCGGCCCGCCGGTGCGTCCGGGCGGGCCGTGAAATCCCCCTCACCGCAAGGGAGTTCGACCTGCTCGCCGTGCTGTCGCGCACGCCGGGCACCGTGGTCCCCAAGTCGGCGCTGCTGGAAGAGGTGTGGGACCTTCCCGGCGAGGGCGACCCGAACATCGTCGAGGTGCACATCAGCGCGCTGCGCCGCAAGGTGGACCGCCCCTTCCCGGGCAAGCTCCTGCACACGGAACGGGGCCTCGGCTACCGGGTGTTGGCGACGGACACGGGCGCGGCCGAATCCGTACGCGACGCCACGAGCACACGATGACCTCCCCCGACCAGGCCCCCGGACGGCCGCCCGGCGCGGGCGTCCCGACCCGTGACCCCGGTCAGGCTTTCGGGCGGTCTCGCGGCGCGGGCGTGCCGACCCGTGACCCCGACCAGGTTTCCGGACGGCCTCCCAGCACGCTTCCCACCGCCTCCGCCGCCCCCCGCCCGCGCCTCCTCCCCGGGCTCCGCCGACGCCTGCGGTGCTCCCGTTCCTCCGTCCGCGTCCGCACCACCACCGCGGCCGCGCTCGTCGTCGCCGCCGTGTTGACCGCCGCCGGCGCCGGCCTGCTCGGGCTGGCCCACCGCGGGCTCGTCGAGTCCGCCGAGGAGACGGCCCTCACCCGGGCCCGCGCCGTGGCCGGACTCACCGAGGAGGGGAAGCTGTTGCAGAGCATCCCGGTGCCCGACGGGCAGGACGGCATCCTCCAGGTCGTCACCGCCGACGGTCACGTCCGGGCCGCCAGCGAGAACCTGGCGGGCCTGCCGCCCATCGCCTCCTTCGGGCCCGCCCCCGGACGCGACCACGCCGCCCGCTCCCTGTACCTCGCCCTCAACGACGACGCCCCCGCCGACGCCGCCCGGCCCCACTTCCGTACGGTCGCCGTCCCGGCCCGCATGGGAGACACCCCGGTCACGGTGTACGCGGGCACCGCCCTGACCACCGCCGACGAGGCCCGGCACCTCATCCTCGTCGCGATGCTCCCCGGCATCCCGCTGCTCGTCCTCCTGGTGGCCGCCGTCACCTGGCACAGCACCGGCAGGGCGCTGCGGCCGGTGGACGCGATCCGCACGGAGGTCGCCGAGATCACCGACCGGGACCTCGGCCGCCGGGTCCCTGTGCCGGACTCGCACGACGAGGTCGCCCGGCTCGCCGCCACCATGAACCACACCCTGGACCGGCTCCAGGACTCCCTGGACCGGCAGCGCCGGTTCGTCGCGGACGCCTCGCACGAACTGCGCAGCCCGATCGCCGCCCTGCGCGCCCACATCGAGATGGCCCAGGCACATCCCGGCCTGCTGCGACTGCCCGACCTCCAGCGGGACGTCGTACGCCTCCAGGCGCTGGCCACCGACCTCCTCCTGCTGGCCCGCCTCGACACGGGCGAGGCCCCCGCCCACAAGCCCGTCGACCTGACCGCCCTCGTCACGGCAACCGTCCACCGCCGTACGCCCGAACGCGTGCCCGTGCGAACGGAGTTGGAGCCCGACGCGCACTGCACCGGAAGCCCCACGCAGCTGGAACGCGTCCTGGACAACCTCCTCGACAACGCCCAGCGGCACGCCACGGCGTCCGTCACCGTGACCCTGCACACCGAGCCCGCTGCCGCCGGGCCGGGCCGGGCCGTCGTCCTCACCGTCGCCGACGACGGGACGGGCATCGCGCCGCAGGACCGCGAACGCGTCTTCACCCGCTTCACCCGCCTCGACGAGGCCCGCGACCGCGACACCGGTGGCGCGGGCCTGGGCCTGGCCATCGCCCGCTCCGTGGCCACCGCCCACCGGGGCACGCTCACGGCGGAATCCCCGGCGGGCACGGAGTCGGGCTCGGATTCGGGAGGATTCCTGGTGCTGCGGCTGCCGGGCGGGGAGCAGCCCCAGGATTCGGTACCGTGCCGCAACCCCTTGCCGCAGCGCGGCAGGTAGTGCCAGCACTACCTCCGAACTCCCCCGTACGCCACTGCGCCACCACCCCCTTCCGCGGTCCGATGGGGGCATGAAGACAACCCCCTCCCAGCCCCGCCGCCTGCGCGTCCTCGCCGCCTCGCTGGCCGCCGCCGCAGCCCTGACCTGCGCCACCGGATCCGCGCTCGCCGCGCCCGGTGCCGAGTCCCTGACCCCGGACGCCGTCGACCGCTACGTACGCTCGTACATGGCGGAGACCGATCTGCCCGGCGCGGTGGTGGCCGTGACCCAGGGCGAGAAGGTCGTGCGCGTCGCCGGTTACGGGCACAGCGCGGAGGACCGGGCCCTGACCTCGCGGACTCCCGTGCCGGTGGCCTCGCTCTCGAAGTCGATGACCGCGCTGGCCGTCATGCAGCTGGCCGAGGCGGGCAAGGTCGACCTCGACCGTCCGGTACGGCAGTACCTCCCGGACTTCACCCTCGCCGACCCCCGCGCCGAGCGGATCACCGTACGCCAACTCCTCAACCAGACCTCGGGCATGGCCGATTCGACCCACCCCGACCTGGTCGGCCCCCAGCCGCGCACCCTGACCGAAGCGGTCGCCGCCCTGCGCGGGGTGGAGCTGGCGTCCGACCCCGGCACCCGCATGAACTACCACAACACCAACTACGCGGTCGCCGCCCACCTGGTGGAGGTCGTCGGCGGAAAGCCCTTCGCCGCCTATCTGGCCGACCGCGTCTTCCGCCCCCTCGGCATGAACACCTCCACCACCGTCGACTCCACCGCCGACATGCCCGAGCGGGCCCGCGGTTACGTCCGTGCGTACGGGCGACTGATCGAGCGCGACCAGCCGCACTGGTTCACCGCCGGAGGCTTCGGCGTCGTCACCACCGCCGACGACCTGGCGCGCTGGCTGATCGCCCAGAACAACGGCGGCGTCGCGGCGAACGGCCACCGTGTCGTCTCCGCGCAGGGCATCACCACCATGCACACCCCGCCCCGCACCCCCGCGGGCACGTCGTACGCGATGGGCTGGACCCAGCTCTCCGAAGGCGACGGACCGCGCGAGATCCGGCACACCGGCCAACTGCTCACCCAGAACGCCGCGCAGACCCTGCTCCCCGACTCCCGCACCGGCATCGCCGTCGTCACCAACACCGGCATGATCTCCGGCGACGACGCCACCCTCCTCGCCCAGGGCCTCGCCGACCTCGCCCGGGGCAAGTCCCCGACGGCCGGCACCCCCTTCACCCTCCAGGCCGACTACGTCCTCGCGGCGCTCACCGCGCTCTCCCTCGGCCTCGGCGCCACCGGTGTGGTCCGCTCCCGCCGCTGGGCCCGGCGTGCGGCCACCCGCCCCTGGTGGCGCACCGCCCTGCGCACCCTCCCGTACGCCCTGCCCATCGCCTCCTTCCTGTACCTCGGCGACCTGGCGGGCCTGCTGACCCGAAGGGCCGGAGACCTGGCCATGATCACGTACGTCTGGCCCGCGCTCTTCGTCTGGCTGGCGGTCTCCGCCACCGCGTCGGCGGCGGTGCTCGCCACCCGGGCGTGCCGGATCGTGCGGGCCCGGCGGGTTACCCCGGAGGTAATTGAGGGCCCTGTCGACGCTGCCTACGGTTCAGGAGCGGTCGCGGCCCGCTGAACGAAGCGCCTTCGCGATCGGCCAACTCCCGTACGTACGAGAGGAATACGACTGTGACGACCGCACACCTCGACGGCACGAGGGCCCCCGCCAGGACGACCGGCAGCGACGGTCTCGCCCGCCTGGCGTTGAAACTGGACGGGGTGGTCACCGGCCTCAACGGCCTTGCCTACCTGGCCCTCGCCACGGTCCTGGACTCCTGGTTCGGCATCGCCACGTCGGTCCAGTACCCGGTCGGCGCCTTCCTGCTCCTCTTCGCCCTGGGCGTGCTCGCGGCGGGCACGCGCCGGCGGATCAGCCGTCCGGCCCTGACCGCGATCGCCACGGCCAACCTGTTCTGGGTCGCCCTCAGCCTGACCGTGGCGGTCTCCGGCACCCTGACCCCGACCGGCATCGGCACCGCCTGGCTCGTGCTCCAGGCCCTGACGGTCGGCGGCTTCGCCGGACTCCAACTCCTCGGTCTCAAGCGGCTGTGAGGCGTCCGTCAGAGCGGGACGACGGTCGCTTCCGTGGCCTTGACGCTGGTCCACACGCTCACCCCGTCGGCGAGCCCGAGCTCGGCGGCGGCCTGCGGGGTGATCTCGGCGACCAGGTCCGGTGCCTGGGCGGAGCCGATCAGGACGCGCAGACGGCTGCCGCTGGTGGTGATCTCCCGCACCGTGCCCTGCCAGATGTTGCGGGGGCTGCCGCCGGGCCTGTCGCGGTGTACGGAGACGGCCTCCGGGGCGATGACCGCGAGCGCGGAAGTGCCCGCGGGCAGGGGATCGGCGGTGACGAGATGGCCGCCGCCCTGGAGGGCGAGCCCGTCGGAGGTGGCGGTGCCGGGCCAGGCGTTGCGGCCCAGCATGCGGGCCACCCAGGGGGAGCGGGGGTGCCGGGTGACGTCGGCGGGGGCCGCGTCCTGCAACGTACGGCCGTCTTCGAGTACGAGGACGCGGTCGGCGAGCGAGACCGCTTCGACCGGGTCGTGGGTGACGATCAGGCAGACGCCCGCGAAATCGGCGAGGTGGGTGCGCAGGGTGTGGCGGACGTGGGCGCGGGTGGTCTGGTCGAGGGCGGCGAGCGGTTCGTCGAGGAGCAGCAGGCGCGGGCGGGCCGCGAGGGCCCGGGCGAGGGCGACGCGTTGGGCCTGGCCGCCGGAGAGCTGCGAGGGCTTGCGGTGGGCGAGGTGGCCGACGCCGAGGCGGTCGAGCCACTCCTGGGCGAGGCGCCGCGCCTCGGGGCGGGGCACTCGCTGGGTGCGCAGCCCGTAGGCGGTGTTGGACAGGGCGCTGAGGTGCGGGAAGAGCGCACCGTCCTGGGGCACCCAGGCGACGCCGCGCCGGTGCGGGGGAAGGGCCGTGACGTCGGTGTCGCCGAGCCGGAGGCGGGCGTGGGCGCGGGGGGTGAGGCCGAGCAGGGCGCGCAGGAGGGTGGTCTTGCCCGCTCCGTTGGGACCGACGACGGCGATGGTGGTGCCGGGATCCGCGGCGAGGGTGAGTTCGTTGAAGCCGGTGACCTCGGCCCGGAGCGGCCAGAGCTGCCGTTTGACCCCACTGTCGGCGTCGGCACCGGCATCGGCAGGGCCGTGGGAGAGGCGGGCCGTCGGAGGGGCCGCTTCCGATTCCTCGGGCGTGGCCTGTGCCCGAGGCGCTTTTGCCGCCTTGTCGGGGGTGCCGGTCCAGCGTCCGCGCAGGGCGATCAGGACGGCCATGGCGATGACCAGGAGCAGCAGCGATACGGACGTGGCGGCTTCCGGGCTCTCCTGGAGGAGCAGGTAGACCTGGAGCGGGAGGGTCTGGGTGGAACCGGGGAGGTTTCCGGCGAACGTGATGGTCGCGCCGAACTCCCCGAGTGCGCGGGCCCAGGTGAGGGCGGCCCCCGCCGCGAGCCCGGGAGCCACCATGGGCAGGGTGACGGTGAAGAAGACCCGCAGCGGCGACGCGCCCAGCGAGGCGGCCGTCTCCTCGTAGCGGGGGCGCAGCCCGCCGAGGGCCCCTTCGAGGCTGATGACCAGGAACGGCATCGCCACGAAGGTCGCCGCGACGACGGCGCCCGCGGTGCTGAACGGCAGCGTGATCCCGAAGGCGTTCTCCAGCCACGGGCCCAGGACACCCCGGCGGCCGAAGGCCAGCAGCAGGGCCACGCCCCCGACCGTCGGCGGCAGCACCATCGGCAGGAGGACAAGAGAGCGGACGAACGCCTTGCCGGGGAAGTCGACCCGGGCCAGCAACCAGGCGAGCGGCACCCCCAGGACCACGGAGAGCAGGAGCGCCCACCCGGAGACGACCAGCGAGAGCTTCAGGGCGTCGGTGGTGCCGGGGCTGGTCAGGTGCGCGCCGAGTTCGCCCCAGGACGTCCGGGCCAGGATGCCGATCAGCGGCAGCAGCAGGAACGCGACCGCGACGAGAGCGGGCAGGGCCAGGGCCAGCGGCGCGCGGGTGCCCGTGGTGCGGCGGCGGAGACGTCTCATGGAGGGGTCCTGGAGCTGGGGGAGCTGGGGGAGCTGGGGGAGCCGGGGGAGCCGGGAGAGTGAGGGAGCCGGGAGAGCTGCGAGAGCCGGGGATGTCGTTCCAGAGAGGCCCCCACCCCCGTCCGGGGCCTCCCTGGAGCGATCGAGTGATGGAGCGGTTGTTACGGCTTCTGGAAACCGGCGTCCTGGAGGATCTTCTGCGCCTCCGGGGTGGACAGCCACTTCACGAACTCGGCCGCGGCGTCCGCGTTCTTCGAGGTCTTGAGCGTGGCCGCCGGGTATTGGGCGACCGCGTTCTGCGCGTCCGGGATGTCGACGGCCTCGACCTTGTCCGTGGCCGTCGTGGCGTCGGTCTTGTAGACGAGACCGGCGTCGGCCTCGCCCAGCTCGACCTTGGAGAGGACCGCGCGGACGTTGGGCTCCTGCGAGACCGGCTTCACGGTGATCTTCTGGGCGTCGAGGATCTTCTTGCTGTAGCGGCCGACCGGCACCTCGGGGGCGGCGAGCACGACCTTCAGCTTGGTGTCGGCGAGGTCCTTGAGGCTGCCGATCTTCTCCGGGTTGCCCTTGCCGGTCGCGATGACGAGGCGGTTCTTGGCGATGACGGTCGCGGCGCCGGTGTCGGTCTTCAGCCCGTCCATCGTCTTCGTGTCGGCCGTCACCAGGGCGTCCGCGGGCGAACCGGCCTTGACCTGTGCGGCCAGCTCCTGCGAACCGGCGAAGGAGAACTTCACCTTCGTGCCGGGGTGGGCCTTCTCGTACGCGGCGCCGGCGGTCTTGAAGACGTCGGTGAGGGAAGCGGCGGCCAGCACCGTCAGGTCGGCCGGCTTGGCGCCCCCGCCGACGGACGGCGAGGCGGTGCTGCCGGTCTCCTTCTTGTCGTTGCCGCCGCAGGCGGCCAGCGGAACCAGGAGAGCCGCAGTGACGACAGCGGCGGCGGCACGACGCCGGGTGAGGGTCAGGGACATGAGGGTGGGACTCCTTGCGGGAGTGGCCGACCGGGGCCGGCCGAGCGGATGCGGCACAGTCCCGCCGGGGGACGGCGGCGGGACTGTGCGAAGGGGTCGGGCAGATGCGGTCCCTGTGCGCGTTGGCGCTGCGCGAAGGGGTGCGTCAGATGTGGTCGTTGTGCACGTCGGCGCTGTACGAAGGGGTGGGTCAGACGCGGTCGATGTGCACGCTGGTGGACTTCACGCGGGCGGTGGCCTGCATGCCGACCTCCAGCCCCAGTTCCTCGACCGCCTCACGGGTGAGCAGCGAGACCAGCCGATGCGGTCCGGCCTGGATCTCCACCTGCGCGGCGACGTCGCCGAGCTTGACCGCGGTGACGATGCCCGGGAACGCGTTGCGGGCGGAGGTGTAGGACGCGTCGTCCTCGCCGTTGCCGCCCTGGGCGACCTCGATGGAGAACGCTGCCAGGTCACGGCCGTCGATCAGCCGACGCCCGCTTTCGTCGCGGTGGGTGGTGACGCGTCCGGCGTCCGCCCAGCGTCGGGTCGTGTCCGGGCTGACGCCGAGCAGGCGCGCGGCCTGACCGATGGTGTAGGACTGCATGTGCCGCAGAGTATGCGGATTCATCTGGCATTTGCAAAGGTTGGTACGAACTTCCATCGCAGATGCGGGATGCGATGGAGGAACGCACGAAACTCCCGGGCTCCGAGGGGTGCGGGGCTGCCCTAGAGTGCGCTGCGTGTCGTCGTACAGCATTGGGCAGGCAGCGAGGCTGCTGGGCGTGAGTCCGGAGACGGTCCGCAGATGGGCCGACTCCGGGCGGCTGGTCATGGACCGGGAGGGGCCGGGGAACCGGGCGATCGACGGGGTGAGCCTGGCGGCGTTCGCGAAGGAGCGGGCGCAGGGGATGCATCCCCTGCCGGAGACCCCGGTGGTCACGTCCGTGCGGAACGCGTTCGCCGGGATCGTCACGCGCGTCACGGTCGACGACGTCGCCGCCCAGGTCGAGATCCAGTCGGGGCCGCACCGGATCGTCTCCCTGGTGACCCGTGAGTCCGTCGAGGAACTCGGCATCGAGGTGGGCGTGACCGTCACCGCGCGGGTGAAGTCGACCAGCGTGCACGTCTACGTGCCGTAGGGCGGCGCTGGTGGCGCAGCACTCTCAGCAGTGCGGGCTCGGCGCGTTCACCGGCACAGCAGCGCGGCGCGCAGATCGAGTTTGTGGTCGAGGCGGCTGAGGTCGCGCCCGGTGAGGTGCTGCACGCGGTTGATGCGGTAGTGCACGGTGTTGATGTGCAGATGCAGGGCTTCCGCGGTGCGGGTCCACGAGCAGTTGTGCGCGAGGAAGACCTCCAGGGTCTCCAGCAGCCTGTGGTGGGCGGCCGTGCTCTCGTCGACGAGCGGACCAAGCGTGCGGGCACTGAAGATCCGGCGGACGCCGGCGGGTATCCCGGCCAGCAGTGACTCCAACGAGGAGAGGTCCTCGACCGCCGTGACCAGACCCGGCGTCGGGCTGCTCCGCCGGGCCGCCGCCAGGGCGAACCGGGCCTGGCCGAGCGCGGCGCGCAGCCCCGAGGGCTCCATGACCAGCGTGCTCAGCCCCGCGTGCAGCGGGATCTCGGGCCGGCAGCCCTGCACCAGCGGCCAGGCGGCGCGGAGTTCCGCCAGGTCGTCCTCGGTGCTGCGGAGTACGGCGACGACCTCCGCGTCCGGGGTCGTGCCGACGGCGAAGGCCGCCGAGGGGAGGTGCCGCAGCGCCTCCGTGAGCGCCTCCCCGGCGCTGCCGTCGTCGTGCCGCTCGCCGGTGGAGGAGATCACCACCCGCCACGGCCCCTCGGCGAGCGGGCCGCAGGACTCCAGGGCGTTCGTCAGGGAGCCGGAGTCGGTGTCCTGCCGTTCGGTGAGCGCGATCAGGTCCTGCCCGGCACGCCGTCGGGCCGCTTGCCTGCGGTCGTGCCGGTGGCGGAACCGGGCCACGAACTCGGCCGTCTCGTGCAGGGCCCGGGGCGGCGTCGTCCCCGTCCGGGGCACATGGAGGTACCAGGTGTCGTACGGCGTGGCCTCGGCCTCGACGCGCAGGGTCTCACCGGCGTCGCCGTGGAGGTGCTCCAGGGCTCGCGCGGCCGGGAGTTCGGGCGCGGAAGGCGTGCGGCAGACCGTACGTCCGCTGCGGGTGAGCAGGTAGCAGTCCGGTGTTCCGAAGGGGGCGAGTGCCCGCTTCAGCAACTCGCCCACGTCGGCGCCGTGTTCGGCGAGCCGGTCGAGTTCGGTGCGCAGGTGGCCGGGCAGGGCGAAGTGGTCCGTGGGGTGGCGGCTCAGGTCGCCCCACTGGCGCCGGTAGACGGCCTCGGTGATCGTACGGAAGCTGATGCGCGCCGGTACGGCCAGGAGCGCGATGCCGTGGGTGCGGCAGGCGTCGACGACGTCGGCGGGGACGGCGCCGTGCGTCTCCTCCCCGGCGAGCAGGGCGGCGGCTCCCGACTCCGCCATCGCGGACACGAAACGTGTGCTCCTGGCGGGGCCGTCCGCCTCGCTCCACCACACGAGTCCGCTGAGCACGACGTCCCCGGGCCGCAGGAACCGGGTGGGGTCCTCCAGGTCGGTGGCGGTCACGCCGTTGACCGTCCTGCTGAGCAGGTTTGCGTCGCCCCAGACGAGGTCCAGGTCGAGCTCTTCGAGCTGGAGAAGATCTCCGACGTGCATGTGCTGACTCCTTGCGCGGTCACCGGCTTCGTATCCCGGCTTCTCACATCCACGAGGTGGCTGTGGGTGTGGACATCGTAAATGCAAGGCCCAAGAAGCAGAATGCCTCTTGGTTGATCCACCAGGAACCGGCCGTTCCGCTCGGGTTTTTTCCGTGGCGGACCCCAGTCGTTTTCGGCCGAGGGCTCCGCTTCACTGGCGAAGAAGCAGCGAAGAACCAGCGGCGGAGCAGCGGCCGAGCAGCGGCCGAGCGGCGGCGGAGGACGGTGGAATCGATGGATCTGAACGCGGTGGGGTCATGGATCTGAACACGGTGCTGGACGTGCGCGACGCGCGCCGCCACGAACCCTGGCGGCCGGGCGACGCCTGGCTCGGCGGCGGCACGTACCTCTTCTCCGAACCCCAGCCGCACCTGCGGCGGTTGGTGGACCTGAGCCGCATGGGCTGGGAGCCCGTCCGGCTCCTGCCGGACGGATCGGTGGAGATCGCGGCCACCTGCACCATCACTCAACTCTCCCGATTCGGCCGGGCGTTGGACGCGGCGGCGGCCCCGCTCTTCGAGCAGTGCTGCCGCGCCTTCCTCGCTTCGTTCAAGGTCTGGAACATGGCGACCGTCGGAGGAAACCTCTGCAACGCCCTTCCCGCCGGACCGATGATCTCCCTGACCGCGGCCCTCGACGGCACCTGCCTGCTCAGGGCCCAGGACGGCAGCGTCCGGCGCGTGCAGGCCGCCGACTTCGTGACCGGGGCGGGGCAAAAGGCCCTCGCCGAGGGGGAGTTGCTGCGCTCGGTCACCCTCCCGGCCCGTGCCCTGGGGTTCCGTACCGCGTTCCAGCAGGTGTCCCTGTACGGCCTCGGGCGCTCGGGCGCGCTGGTCATCGGGACCCGGGACCCCGTGGACGGTTCGCTGGCCGTGACGATCACCGCCGCGACGGTGCGTCCGTTCCGGCTCTGGTTCGCGCTGCCGCCCGACCGGGCCGGGCTGCGTGCGGCGATCGATTCCGCCGTCGGGGACGGCGACTGGTTCGACGACATCCACGGGCTCCCGTCGTGGCGTCGGCAGATGGCCTTCCACCTGGCCGAACAGGTCCGCCGCGAACTCACCGAGGACGGTGCGCGATGAGCTTCCACGTCCAGGTCAACGACCAGCCGTTCGACGCCGAGCCCCGGGCCGGGCAGTGTCTGCGCACGTATCTGCGCGAGCGCGGCTGGTTCGGGGTGAAGAAGGGCTGCGACGCGGGCGACTGCGGCGCCTGCACCGTCCACGTCGACGGCGAGCCCGTGCACAGCTGCCTCTATCCGGCGGTACGGGTCGAGGGCCGAACGGTCACCACCGTGGAGGGCCTGGCCGCGCCGGACGGCGAACTCCACCCCGTACAAAGGAAGTTCCTCGACGCGCAGGGCTTCCAGTGCGGGTTCTGCACGGCCGGATTCCTCATGACCACCGCCGCCCTGGAAGCCGAGCAGGGGCGCGCCCACGACGACGGGAAGCTGGCCGACCTCCCGCGCGCCTTCAAGGGCAACATCTGCCGGTGCACGGGATACCGCGCCATCGAGGACGCGGTGCGCGGCGTCACCCACACCGAACGCCCCTGTGCGGGACAGGCCGTGGGCAAGAACCTGGGCGCCCCGGCCGGACCGCAGGTCGTCACCGGCACCGCCCGCTACACCTTCGACGTCGACGTACCCGGCCTCCTGCACATGAAGCTCCTGCGCTCCCCGCACCCGCACGCCCGCATCCTCGCCGTCGACACCTCGGCGGCGCTGCGCGTCCCCGGCGTCCATGCCGTCCTCACTCACGAGGACGCCCCCGGCCTGCTGTACTCCAGCGGACGCCACGAGCACCCGGGCGAGGACCCGGACGACACCCGCGTCCTGGACGACGTCGTGCGCCATGTCGGCCAGCGCGTCGCCGCCGTCGTCGCCGACAGCGAGCAGGCCGCCGAGGAGGGCTGCCGGCGCATCGAGGTGACGTACGAGCAACTCCCGTACGTCGTCGACCCGGAGGACGCCATGCGCCCCGGCGCCCCGGTGATCCACGCGGGCAAGGGGACCGGGGAGCGGATCGCCCGGGTCGAGAACAACGTGGCGGGCGAGGTGCACGGCGAGGTGGGGTCCGTCGAGGAGGGGTTCGCCGAGGCGGCGGTCGTGTACGAGGAGACGTACCGGACGCAGCGCGTCCAGCACGCCAGCCTGGAGACCCACGGCTGCGTCGCGTACTTCGAGCTGAAGGAGGACGGCAGCGGCGAGCGGCTCACGGTGCGCTCCAGCACCCAGACCCCCTTCCTGACCCGCCGCGCGCTGTGCGCCCTGTACGGGCTGGCGGAGGACGAGGTCCGCGTGGTCGCGGGCCGGGTCGGCGGCGGGTTCGGCGGCAAGCAGGAGATGCTGACCGAGGACGTCGTCGTCCTGGCCGCACTCAGGCTGCGCCGCCCGGTCAAGCTGGAGTTCACCCGCGCCGAGCAGTTCTACGGAGCCGCCACCCGCCACCCCTTCACCATCCGCATCAAGGTCGGGGCCCGCGCGGACGGCACGCTCACCGCGCTGCAGATGCGGGTGGTCACCAACACCGGTGCGTACGGCAATCACGGGCCGGGCGTGATGTTCCACAGCGTGGGGGAGTCCTTCGCGGTCTACCGCGCCCCGCACAAGAAGGTCGACGCGTACTCCGTGTACACCAACGTCGTCCCCGCGGGCGCCTTCCGGGGCTACGGCCTGGGCCAGACCACGTTCGCCGTCGAGTCCGCGATGGACGAGGTGGCCCGGCGCCTCGGGATGGACCCCCTGGTGCTGCGGGAGAGGAACATCATCGGCCCCGGCGACCACATGGTCACGCCGATCGGCCACGACGACGACCTCTACATCGCCTCGTACGGCCTCGACCAGTGCCTGGGCATCGTCCGCAGGGCGATCGCCGAGGACCGCAGCGCCGACGAGGTGCCGGAGGGCTGGCTCACCGGACAGGGCACCGCCATGGCGATGATCGCGACCGCCCCGCCGAACGGGCACTACGCCGACGCCACCGTGACCCTCCTGGCGGACGGAACGTACGACATCGCCGTCGGCACGGCCGAGTTCGGCAACGGAACCACCACCGTCCACAAGCAGCTCACCGCGGACGCGCTCCACACCACGGTGGACCGCATCGCCATCCGGCAGTCCGACACCGACGTCGTCCGCCACGACACCGGCGCCTTCGGCTCGGCCGGAACGGTGGTGGCGGGCAAGGCGGTGCTGCTGGCCGCCGAGTCCCTGGCCGGGCGGCTGAAGACCTTCGCGGCCCGGTACACGCGGGTGCCCCGCCACCTGTGCACGCTCGACGCGGAGGCGATCGACTGCGCGGGCCGCACGGTCACCCTCAAGGAGTTGTACGAGGCTGCGTACGCGTACGGGGCGCAGGCGGAGCTGACGGCGGAGGGCCACTGGGGCGGCAGCCCGCGCTCGGTGGCCTTCAACGCGCAGTGGTTCCGGATCGCGGTCGACCCGCGGACCGGCGAGATGAGGATCCTGCGCAGTGTGCACGCCGCGGACGCGGGGAAGGTCATGAACCCCTTGCAGTGCCGGGGCCAGGTCGAGGGCGGCGTCGCGCAGGCACTGGGCGCGACGCTCTTCGAGACCGTACGCGTCGACGAGCGCGGCGAGGTCACCACGGCGGCCTTCCGCCGCTACCGCCTCCCGCAGTACGCCGACGTGCCGCGCACGGAGGTCCACTTCATGGAGACGTCCGACGCGACCGGCCCGCTGGGGGCCAAGTCGATGAGCGAGAGCCCCTTCAACCCGGTGGGCCCCGCCTTCACCAACGCCCTCTACGACGCCACCGGCATCCGCTTCACCGAGCTGCCGGTGACCCGCGACCGCGTCTGGCTCGCCCTGCACATGCACCAGAAGGCGGCACGGCGGGGCGAGTCCGCATCCTGACCGCGCCGCGGACACAGGCGCCCCCCCATTGAGCCCCTTGGACGAAGGAGACCTGACATGTTGGACATCGCTGAAGAGCTCGACCGGTGGGCCGGGCAGGAACGTGACTTCGCGGTCGCCACGGTCGTGGCGACACACGGGAGTTCGCCCCGCCAGCCCGGTGCGGCCCTCGCCGTCGACAGTGACGGCAGGGCCGTCGGATCGGTCTCCGGCGGGTGCGTGGAGAGTGCGGTCTACGCACTGTGCCAACAGGCCCTGGCAGACGGCGAGAGCGTCCTGGAGAGTTTCGGCCACAGCGACGAGGACGCCTTCGCCGTCGGCCTGACCTGCGGTGGTGTCATCGACATCCTGATCACTCCGGTACGGCGGGACGCACCCGCCCGCGACGTCCTCACCACCGCGTACGCCGCAGCCGCACAGGGCTCGTCGGTGGCACTGGCCCGCGTCGTCGAAGGGCCCCGTGAACTGCTGGGCAGCGCCCTGCTCGTGCATCCGGACGGCGGTTACGAGGGCGGGCTCGGCGGCGACCGAGAGCTGGAACGCACGGCGGCCGGCGAGGCCCGCGCCCTGCTCGACGCCGGCCGGACCGGTGTCGTCACCATCGGCGCGGACGGCTCGCGCTGCGGCCGGCCTCTGACGCTCCTCGTCGAGTCCAGCGTGCCCGCACCCCGCATGATCGTCTTCGGCGCGATCGACTTCGCCGCGGCGCTGGTGAGGGCCGGGAAGTTCCTCGGCCACCACGTGACCGTGTGCGACGCCCGCCCGGTCTTCGCGACGAAGGAACGCTTCCCCGAGGCGGACGCGGTCGTCGTGGACTGGCCGCACCGCTACCTGGAGACGGCGCAGCTCGACTCCAGATCAGTGCTCTGCGTCCTCACCCAC
The DNA here is from genome assembly GCF_044744005.1 of Streptomyces sp. NPDC087440. NCBI lineage: Bacteria > Bacillati > Actinomycetota > Actinomycetes > Kitasatosporales > Streptomycetaceae > Streptomyces > Streptomyces sp. NPDC087440. The sequence goes on from NZ_JBIUXN010000001.1 coordinate 866,407, forward strand.
GACGCCAAGTTCGACGTCCCCCTGCTGGAGAGGGCGCTGAGGCTTCCCGTGGCGTACGTCGGTGCGATGGGGTCGCGCCGCACCCACCTGGAACGCAACGAACGGCTGCGCGAAGTCGGCGTCACCGCACCGGAACTGGCCCGCCTGAGGTCGCCGATCGGCCTCGACCTGGGCGCGCGGACACCGGAGGAGACGGCGCTGTCGATCGCGGCGGAGATCGTGGCCGCCCGGCGCGGCGGGTCCGGCGCGCCGCTGGCCGGAGCCCGCACACCGATCCACCACGACGAGCCGAGGCATGCCCTGCGGGGGGTCGGGGTGGTCGCTTGACGTGCTGATCCGCGACGGCCCGGCGCGCTGATCGGCGACGCAACGTGGGGCGTACCGGCATACCGGCGTACGGCGGCGTGGCGGCGCGGCGGTACGGCAGCCGCCGGTCGGCCGCCTACTCGTACCGGTACTTCAGCGACTCCGCCTCCACCTGCTCGATGTCGGCGATCGTCAGCTCCGGCATCCGCAGCTGGGCCAGCGTCACCTCGGCCGAGGTCGGCTGGGCGTCCGCCGGCAGCCACTGCTCCGGCTGCCAGGCCCCGCTGCGCAGGAGCGACTTGGGGCAGTGCGGGTAGACCTCCTCGATACCCACCACCAGTGCGCTGGCCGGAGGCTTGCCCACGGCGGTCAGCTGCGCCAGCAACTCCGGGCGAGCGGAAACGCAGGCCCGGCCGTTCACTCGCAGCGTGGTGGTCCGCCCGGGGATGAGGAACAGCAGTCCGGCCCGCCCGGTGGCGATGACGTTCTCCAGGGTGTCCAGACGCTTGTTGCCGGTCGCGTCCGGTATCGCCACCGTTCGTTCGTCCAGGACCGTGACGAACCCGGCGGGGCCTCCGCGCGGGGAGACGTCGCAGTTGCCCTCGGCGTCCGTGCTGGCGACCAAGACCAGGGACGAGAGACCGATCAACTTCCGGGTCTGCTCGGTGAGTTCGGACATCTGCTTGCGCACAGCTGCCTGGCTGGGGCGTTCGTAGATCCGGCGCAGTGTCTGCTGGTCGGACACGGCGTCGAGGTGCAACGAGTCAAAGGCGCTGCCGGCGATGGATGTTGTCATGCGCTTGACCCTAATGAGCCCGTCCTGCGCGCGTCGCAACGGATCTCACAATTTCGAGGAGATGGGCGCTGAACAACTCGCACATGGGATTCTCCCGGGAGGACGTTGGGTATCACTTACCGCAACTGCGGCAGTGATCGCCCGTCCGAGGGGGAAATGATGAGCCGACAGGACACGGTGTCCCACGCACGCCCGACCGGAGTCGCATCCTTCACCGTCAGTGGGGAGATCGCCCGACCGCTCACGCTCACCGTGGCCGGACTGCGTGAGGGCTGGCCGCAGCATCGCGCGGAAGTGGTCTTCGACTGCGCCAAGGACGGCCCCCAGCACCACCGGTTCGAGGGCCCGCTGCTGCACGACGTCCTGCGTACGGCAGCACCGGCCTTCGATCCCCGCAGGCGCAAGGACCGCTCCCGCTTCCTGCTCGTGATCAGCGGCGGCGACGGACACCACACCGCTCTCTCGTGGGCGGAGATCGACCCCGATTTCGCCAACTCCGCGATCCTGCTCGCCACCCGCTGCGACGACACCGACCTCGACCCCGAGGGAAGTCAACTCGTCGTCCCCACCGACCGCTGCGGCGCCCGGTACATCAGCGCGATCACTGCCATCCGGGTCCACGCCTCACACATGCACGCATCCTGACGCGGCCCATATCCCCGCTCACATGCCGGTACGGAACCCCGCTCAGCCGGTGGACCACGTGCCGAGGGCGGCGACGGCGGCCTCGATGAGGTCGGGGTCGGCCGGGGCGCGCTCGATGGTGCTGCGGTAGTACAGCGGTCCGATGGCCAGGGCCGCGGCGTTCCGGCTGGCGAGCGTGAGCGTGACCTCGCCGCGTGCTTCCGCCTCGTCGAGTGCTGCGGCGAGCCGGTCGGTGAGGACGCCGGCGAACTGCGCGCGGCGGGCGTCCATCTCCGCGTCCCACAGGGCGGTGTTGGCGAGCGTCGTGGTGACGGCGCGTATGTCCATCGACTTCGACGCCGGGACGTCGCCCTTGCGGAGGAAGACGAACCAGCCGGTGTCGTCCTTCTTCAGCAGCTGCTCGATCTCGTCCGACACCTTTTCCTCGTAAAACCCGAGGGACGTGTCGTCGGCCTGGTCGGTGCCGGGGATCTTCGACTCGAAGGTCGAGCCGAGGTCGGGGGTCTCGATCGCCTGATTCGAGAGGGGCCAGCCGTCGATCGCCGCGATCGCGTTCGTCAAATCGGTGCCGACGGTCAGCTCCGGGCGGGTCGGCACGTGGCCCTCATGGACCACCGTCTTGAGCCACAGGACGCGGGTGACACCGCCCCTCGAATACTTCTTGCCCTGCAAGGTCATCCGTCCGATTCCGGGACGGCGGCCGACGCAAATCAGGAGTGGCCCCGTCCCTCGACGTGGTGTCGGGGAACCGGCCCACCTCAAGGGAGCAGGGCGTCCGCGCGGGGCCTCCGCGGTGAGGGTGCGAACCAGGCTCATCGAACCTGATTCAGTGCACGTTGATCAGCCTATTGTCGGCAACGGCGTAGGCCTGGCCTCATATCCGAAGTCGGATGCATCAGCAGCCTCAGCGTGCTGGAGAGGATGAATAAGGGCGGGACGCATTAGTTGCGTCCCGCCCTTTCGGTCAGGTCAGGGCTCGGACCGCGAGGAAGAGCCAAGCCAGGGCCACACAGACCAGGGCCAGAATCTCACCGGGGTGTCTGAGCGCGGCTCGCACAGAATCCCGCGCACGAAGCCAGGACAGCTTCAGTTGGTCGGTGAGATCCATGGGCGAACCGATGAGTTCGACGGCCATGTAGAGCCCGAGAGGACTCAGGAAAGTGGCAGCCAACATCGCCGGGGTGACCTGAGGGGATACGGCACCCACGATGACGAGTACGGCCGCTGCCACGACCCAGATTCCGTAACGGGTCTGCTGGGGAAAGGCGAAGGAGTCGCGTTCCTCAGTCACAGGTGCCAGCACCTTCCGGAAATCAGGCGCGATGCACGGGGGCGGTCGGAGCCCCGAAGAAGTTCATGATCGTGTTGATGAACGCTTCCATCGTGCTCGGGTCACGCGCAATCTTCGTCGTCTTGAGGTAGGCCCGCACCGCACCGGAGCCCTTCTTCGCGGCGGCGATAGCTCCCTTGACGATCTTCGGCCCGTACCGAATCGCAAGCGCGGCCACGGCCAGCGGCCATGCCTGCTGGACGGTCGGCTCGTAGAGGTCACTGATCGGTGCGGACGAGGCAGTACCAAGGACGTGGGCGCGGGCCTGAGCGTCGTCGGGGAAGAACGCGTAGGCAATCTGCTCCGGCGTGGCGTTCTCGTCGAGGCCGCTCAGGACAGACAGGACATGGTTAACAGTCTGGTCGTCAACCGGGAGCGCGGAGGCCGAAACTGCGGGGCCTTCCGGACGCTCGGCGGCCTGGGCCGTGGAAACACCGCCGACACCTACCGCGGCGGCAGTGACGAGCGAGACGGATGCGATTCTGATGCGCTGGGCACGGGTCACGTACAATTCCTTATGCGTCGAAGCACGCAGGGGGCGGGGTGGGCGCGGTACCTGGCCTCTGAATTCCTGGGCCGCTCCTGCCTCGCTCCTGCTGCGTTACATGGTCACCGGGAGGTCACTACTGCTCTCCCGGAGTGATCGATCATGACATTATCTGCTCACCCATGAAACTTCCAAGGCTGGGCAAAGTGGCCAATTGCACCCGGCGTACTGGGGCATTGCAGGCAACCCTCGGATGCGGAAATGCGTCCCGCTGTAACCGCCTGGCCTGGAGCCTTCTGCGAGCCCAGCGGGTAGTGCCCCTCACCGATTGACCTCACACGGAGGACGTGGGGGGCGTAGCGGGTGCCCGGTCTCGTTGCCCGGGGTCGATCCAGTGCCCATCGCGTCGACAGCCGTCTTCACGTTGTGGTTCGCGTCGTAGGACGAAGAACGGTTGTGGCCCAGGGCGTCGATGGTCTTGGTGACGCCGCCGTCCTTGTTCAGTTCGTGGGTGGTGGTGTGCTGTTCCGGGTCGGTGACCTTCGTCTTGTTCGTCTCGTAGGTGTACGAGTAGGTCGGGCCCGTGTGCGCGTTGCCGTTGAAGGCCGTCGCCCGCTGCATCGAGGTGACGCGGTTGTTCGCGTCGTAGCCGAAGTTCGTGACCCGGCCGTCCGGGGTCGTGATCCTCGTCAGGCGGCGCGAGGAGTCGTACTCGAAGGACGTGGCCTTGCCCGCCGTGTCGGTGGTCTTCGCCAGGTCGCCGGCGGCGTTGAGGTCGAACACGGCGGTGTGGCCGGTGTGGTCCTTGGCCTGCCACTGCGAGGCGTCCGTCTTGACCAGGTCGATCCAGCGGCCCGAGCGGGTTTCCGTGAGCTTGAAGCCCTTGTGCTCGGAGCCCTCGTCGTGCTGGGTCACCGTGATGGTGCCGTCGGATACGCTCCTGGTGCCCGTACAGACCCGCCTGCCCGGAGTGCACCACCAACCTGCCAGCGGGGACGAGGACACCCGACTCCGGGTCGAGAACCTCGCCGTCCGCCTCCCGCGTGATCCGCGGTGTCCGGCATCAGGTGCCGCTGCGCGAACCGGGCAATGCCCTGCTGATCAAGCAGCACCTTCGCCCGCCCAGTCCCGCAGTTGTGCCGGCAGGCCGCGCGTCAGCTCACCGGGAGCGCCGTCGAGATCGTCGCGGTCGAGGACTGTCGCATCCAGCCTGGCGGCGTCCACCGCGTCCAGGAATCCGAGCACCACTTGTTGTGCGTCCGCCGGTTCGGCTCGCACACCCGCTGCGCCTTCGAACTCCAGCCCCCACCGTTCGCTACACAGACCTCTCGGGAGCGGCAGGGAACCGGCGGTCAGCGCAGGGAAAGGCGGTCGCCCGGCAGCAGTCGGCTGTGCGTCGTGGGCAGTTCCAGAGGGGGAAAGGGGAACGGCCCACGGGGGTGCTGCCGTGTGGGGGCGCGACAGCGGTGGTGCGGGGGTGGTGCGTCGGCGCGGGGCGGGTCAACGCCCTTGCAGGGACTTGACGTTGTCGCCGAAGGTCCAGTTCTTGGAGCCGTCCCAGTTGAGGGACCAGGTCATCAGGCCCTTGAGCTGGTTGTTGTAGGTGCGCCAGGCCTGGGAGACGAGGGAGGGGCTCATGTAGCCGCCGCCCGCGCCGGGTTGGGCGGGGAGGCCCGGGACCTGCTTGTCGTAGGGGACCTTGATGGTGGTGCCCTGGATGACGAGGCCCTTGTTGAGGCAGTCGGTCTGCTTGGTGAAGCCCTGGACCGTGCCGGCGGAGTAGGAGTCACCGGAGCAGCCGTACATGTTGCCGTTGTAGTACTGCTGGTTGAGCCACCAGAGGCGGCCGTTGTCGGCGTACTTCTTGATGATCGGGAGGTACGCGCCCCAGATCGAGCCGTACGTGACGCTGCCGCCGGTGACGTAGGCGGTCTCCGGGGCCATCGTCAGGCCGAAGTTGGACGGCATCTGGGCGAGGACGCCGTCGATGATGCGGGTGAGGTTGGCCTGCGAGGTGGAGAGTTTGGTGATGGTGCCGCTGCCGGTGAGGCCGGTCTCAATGTCGATGTCGATGCCGTCGAAGTTGTACTTCTTCAGGATCGGGACGATGGTCGCGATGAACTTGTCAGCGACAGCAGTGGAGTTGAGGTCGATTCCGGCCGCCGCGCCGCCGATCGACATCAGGAGGGTCAGGCCGTTCGCCTTGGCCTGGCACATCTCGGCGGGGGTGGCGACCTTCACGGTCGCGTCCATGCCGTCCTCCCAGAGGACGGTGCCGTCGTTGCGGATCACGGGGAACGCGGCGTTGATGACGTTGTAGCCGTGCTGGGGTATGCGGGCGTCCGTGATCGGGGTCCAACCGAAGGTCGGGTGAACGCCGTTGGCGGCGCCGTCCCAGTTCTCCCAGTAGCCCTGGAGGACCTTTCCGGCGGGCTTCGACTTCACCGGACAGGTGTCGGCGGAAGGAGCGGAAGGTGCGGAAGGAGCGGAAGGGGAGGTAGGTGCGGCCGGGGCCGAGGTGCTCGTGAGGGGGACGAGTGCGGCCGCTGTCAGCGCGGCCGTCAGCAGGCGGGGGAGTGTGGTGCGGGCGCGGGGGGACATGCTGAACCTCCTGGGTGGGGGGACCGGGAGACGCGAGGGGGGTGTGGTGCGCCCACACGCTAGGTAGGTCCAGACCAACCGTCAAGAGGTCTGGACCAGGTTGGTACGTTGACGCGGGGGAGGCCTCCGGGGCTCTCCCCGAAGGCCTCCCCCCGCACTACGCCGAATCAGTGACGGCCCGCCACACCCGCCCCCACCCCCGGCAGGTTCTTCGCCCCGGACGCCGCCTCCGCCCCCGGGAACCCGGGAATGCTCGGGGTGCCCGGAATCTTCGGCAGCTGCGCCGGGTCGAAGGTCGGTGCCTTCGGCAGGATGTCCTTCACCGCGCCGAGCCCCATCTCCAGGAAGATGCTCGTGGCCAGTTGGCCCAAGTGGACGACGAGCGTCCCGCCGACCTTCGTGAACCCGGCGGCATCCCCCTTCAGGGCGGCCTCGACCAGCGCCTTCGTGTCGGTCTTGATCAGCTCGACCGCCGCCTTCATCCCCTCCCGGGCAGCCGCCTGCTGCGGGGTCGCCGCGCGGCCCGCGTAGTTGGCGGGCGAGCCGCCGGGGATGATCGCCATCAGGTTGTCGAGGCCCTTGTCGGAGTCCTTGCGGGCCTTGTCCAGCTTCTTCTTGTCCTTCTCGCCCTTGACCACCATCCCGGCCAGCTTGCCCGTCCGCTCCGACGCGGCACCGAACTTGCTGACGGTCTGGAAGGTGGACGCGAGCTTCTCCCGGTCCTTGTCCCCCAGCGGTACGACGTTCCCTCGCGGTGCGACGGGTGCCGACACCGCCGGTGCGGCGGCCGGACCCGTGTGGGCCTCGGGCGAGGCGATCGCGGCGGGGCCCAGGGTGAGCACCCCGCACAGGGCGACGGTGACGGTGGCGGAGAGGGTGGCGGTGTGGCCCATGGGGCGGTTCCTTCCGGTGGTACGACCGAGGGGGCGGCCGTGACGTGCGTACGACAGGGGGTGGTGCAGGGGTGGTGCAAGGGGTACGGCTTCGGGTACGACCCGGGCCGCGCCGCCCGGCCCCCGAGCCGTGGGACACGGCCAGGACCCGCGAGCGGCCCACCGATCACACTCCGCCACCAAACCATCACCCGCAATCGCAGCGCCCCCTGTCACCCCATCAGCAGCACCGGACCGTCAGCCCCCCCCGGCGCCACCCCCCGGAGCGCGTGCTGCCGTACGAGCACCTCCCGCACCGGAGCGAGCACCCGCGCCGGGTAGCCGTTCGGCGCGGCCCGTGAACCACAAGGCCCAGGTCAGCGCATATCCGGCCGCAGCGCGCTCGGCCTCCACGACCGTCCGGCTGCAACGGCGGCCACCCGTATCAGCTCCGGTACTGCCTCTTCAGGGGGCCCCGACCAGATCCAGGTACGCGTCCAGCTCCCGCCCCGCCGCCAGCATCGCCCGGCTGCGCCGGTGCAGCCGGCCGTGCCACTCGGCCAGCACCTCGCCGAGCGCGTCCGTGTCGCCCGCCCCGCGCAACTGCTGCGTGAACACCCGGATCCTCTCCAGCGGGAAACCACCCCGCCGCAACTGCCGGGCGACGTACGCGTCGCGCACCGCCCCCGGCGGGTAGCGCCGGTGTCCGGTCGCCGGATCGCGGCGCGGGTGCAGGATTCCGGCGGCCTCCCACTTCCGCAACGAGGCCGGATGCAGGCCGAGTTGGCGCGCGAGGGTGCCGACGGTCGGCTCGACGGGGGTCCGGGGGTACGTCTCGACGGGGGTCCGGGGGTACGTCTCGGGGGCGGCCGTCAGTGCGCCCAGCGCGGTCGTGACCTCGGCCAGGGTGTCGCGCTCGCGCAGCAGCTCCGCGTGTGCCCCGTCGATCAGCCGGAAGAGCGTGCCCGTGTCTCCCCGGTGCGCGGAGCGCAGGATCTCGGCGGCGACCCCGTGCCCGTACCCAGGACGCAGGGCGAGGAACGCGCGCAGGGCCTGGGCGTGGGCGGGGGTGTAGCGCCGGTAGCCGGAGGGGGTGCGTTCGGCGGGCGGGAGGATGCCCTCGTCCTCGTAGTTGCGCACGGCCTGGGTGGACAGGCCGTGCTCGCGGGCGAGGTCGACGGGGCGCAGGCCGCGTGGGTTCATGGTGACCACCGTTTGAGGGTTGTGGTGGGTAATGGCGTACAGAATCGGCGGAAAGTCTCAATGGAGTGTTCAAGGATACGGTGGAAGGAAGACCCCGAACCCATCCCGACGAACCCGTCGTCGTCGGACCTCACCCCCAAGGGGACCCCCATGCCCTCACCCCTGCACTCCCTCGGCCTGCACTTCGACAACGACCCCGCCCAACTCGCTCTCGCCGCAGACCAGTTGTTCGCCACCCTCCCTCACCCGCCCCTCCTCCTCGGCCTCGGCGAGCCCACCCACGGCGCGGAACAGTTCCTGGAGCTGCGCAACGACCTCTTCCTGCACCTCGTGCGCCACCACGGCTACCGCGCGATCGCCATCGAGAGCGACTGCCTTGCCGCCACCCGCGTCGACGACCACATCACCACCGGCGCCGGCGACCTCGACGACGTCCTGGCCACCGGCCTCACCCACCGCTTCGGCGGCCTCGCCGCCAACCGCGACCTCGTCGTCCGCCTGCGCGAGCACAACACCGGTCTCCCGCCCGAGGAGCAGGTGCGCTTCCACGGCTTCGACGCACCGCTCGACATCGGCGACACCCCGAGCCCCCGCGCCGCCCTCCTCGCCGCCCACGCCCACCTGGCCGACCGCCTCCCCGCCCACCGCATCCCGCACACCGCCGACGCCCTGCGCGAACTCCTCGGCGACGACGCCCCCTGGGAAGTGGGCGAAGCCCTCAAGGACCCGGCCCTCTCGGTCGGCGGCACACCGCGCGCCCGCGCACTGCGGGCCGCCTGCGACGACGTACTCGCGGTGTACGAGACCGAACTCCCCGCCCTGCGCCCCCAGGACCCCACCGCCTTCGACCGCGCCCACACCCAGGCCCGCACCGCACGCGGACTCCTGCGCTACCACGCCGCCATGGCCTCCACCGCACCCGACCGGATCGCCGTCATGCTCGGCATCCGCGACGCGATGATGGCCGAGAACCTCCTCGCCCTCGCCGCCGCCCAGCGCACCCCCAGCCTCGTCTTCGCCCACAACTCCCATCTCCAGCGCACCCGTTGTTCCATGAACTTCCTCGGCGAGCAGCACTGGTGGGGTGCGGGCGCCCTGGTCGCCGCCTCCGCGATCGGCGACCGTTACGCCTTCGTCGCCGCCGACTCCACCCCGGAGGCCGCCGCGGCCTGCGCCCCCTCCTGGGCAGACCCCGCCGACGCCGCCCGCCCCGAAGGGGAGACCTTGCAGCACGCCCTCGCGGCCGCCGCACCGGCCCGCGCCTTCTTCCCCGCACCCGCCCTGGCCGCCCACGCGGGCGTCCCGGACCGGCGCGCCCCCGGCAGCTGGTGGTACGCCCCGCTCGACCCGGCCGACCTGCCCGCCATGGACGCCGTCGCCTTCGTGGGCCCGCTCCGGGAAGAAAACAGCCTCGCTCGCGGCTGACACCTGTATGACGTCACCGACGACACCCGAACGCAAGGGCCACCGCATCACCGTCGAGCAGGGCACGACGCATGTCCGTGTCGTACGGGAGGGGCAGCTGCTGGCCGAGAGCCGCCGCCCGCTCCTCCTCCGCGAGACCGGCCTGCCCGTCCGCTACTACCTTCCGCCCGAGGACGTCCGCACCGACCTCCTCACCCCCTCCGACACCTCGACCCACTGCCCCTTCAAGGGCGACGCGTCGTACTGGTCGGTGCCGGGCGCGGCCGATCTGGTGTGGGCGTACCAGAACCCGATTCCCGAAGTAGCGCAGATCAAGGGCCACTTCTCCTTCTACGACACGGAAGTCGTGAGCCCCGACAACAGCTGACCGTACACACGGACAGAGGGCCTCCCGATGGTTTCGGGAGGCCCTCTGCGTCAGCTATGCCGGGCGTGTCGGAAGCGCGAGACGTGCCAGCTATGCCGCACATGTCAGACGTTCGACGACTCGTTGCCGAAGGTCGGGTTCAGCGCGCCGATCACGTTGACGGTGTTGCCCGTGGCGTTCACCGGGACGTGGATCGGGGCCTGGACCAGGTTGCCGGAGACGACGCCGGGGGACTGGACGGCCTTGCCGTTGGCGTCGGAGCCGCTGGTGGCCGAGGCGGCACCCGCACCGGCGGCGATCATTCCACCGGCGACCATGGTGACGGCAACGGCCTTGTTGAGCTTGTTCATTGGGGGGTCCTCCTGGTTATTTCTGCGGCCAGCCAGCCGCAGCACACAGGGAAGAACGCGTGAACTCACCGGAGGACACGCACTTTCCGAGATCGACCGTCACGAGCCTCCCGTGATCGAACACGCTGCCCGGTCCTTGATCGAACATCGTGTACGGAGACGGGCGCACCCCCGCGCCCACCCCTCACTCGCCGCCCGGCAGTACGTCCTTGGCCGCCAGGCGCGGACCGGTGAAGCACAGCCGGTACACGTCGGCCCGGTCCAGGAGGTTGCCGTTCGAACGGTAGAACTCGCAGCGCGTACCCGCTGGTTGCGGCGCCGCCCGCACACGGTCCGGCACGTAGGCGAACTGCTGATCGGGCAGCCGGCCGGCGAAGGCGTCGCGCGGCTGCCCCTCCCGCAGTCCCGCGAAGTCGGCGGGGCGCAGCACACAGCCGGTGAGCTGGTGGGCGAGCGTGGCGGCCGACAGCAGCGCGACGAGCCCGAGCGCGGCCGGTGCCGCGAAGGCCACCGCGAAGCGCCGCCGCGTGACGCGCCGGGCGGCGGCCGGTCCGCTGTCGGCCTGTGGCACGGGCTCCCTGGGCTGCTGGGTCACGTCGTCGGGGAGCGCGGCCAGCACCTCGTAGCCGCCGTCCCGGGGCCCGGCGCGGAAGGTGCCGCCGATCAGCCGGACCCGCTCGCGCAGCCCGGTGAGACCGTGGCCGCCGGGGGAGGGCGGTGCGGTGGGGGTGGAGGGGGCCGGGTTGGTGACACGTACCGACGTACGGGAATCCCGGTGGTCGACGGATATGCGGACGCGGCTGCCCGGCGCGTGCTTGAGGGCGTTGGTCAGCGCTTCCTGGACGACCCGGTACACGGTGCGGTCGACGACGGGGGCGAGGGACGGTCCGGTGCTGGTGCTGGTGCTGGTGCTGGTGCTGGTGCTGGTGCTGGTGCTGCCGGTGCCGGTGCTGGTGCCGGTGCGTCGTAGGTCGACTGCGGCGCCGGATTCGCTTGCCCTGGCGACAAGTTGCTCGACGGTCTCCGGCGGCGACGCCGTGTCGGAACGTGCCACCTGAGTGTCGCCGTCCCGCAGCACGCCGATCGTGTCCCGCAGGTGGTCGACGGCGTCGGCCACGGCCGCACGCAGTTCGGCGAGGTCGGCCCGGTCGGTGTCCGACAGGGTGGGGGACAGCTCCAGGGCCCCGGCGCGCAGGGCGACGAGGCTCAGCTCGTGGCCGAGGGAGTCGTGCACGTCGGCGGCGATGCGGTTGCGCTCCCGCAGCCGGGCGCGCTCGGCGACCGAGCGCTGTCGCTCTTCCAGGGCTTTCGCCCGGTCCCAGCCGTCGCGCACCAGCGCGGCCCTGGCCTGCCGGTACCGTCCCGTCAGCCACGGCAGCAGCAGGGCCAGCGGCACCATCGACACCGTGTAGAACCAGTACACCGCGTCCACCCGCAGCATCCCGCACACCAGCAGGTCGACGGCCAGGCAGCCCCCGAGCGCGACCAGCGCGGGCCGGGTGCCGGTCGGCCCGGTGCCGAGCCGGAAGGCCAGGGCCGCCAGCGCCAGCAGGTACGGGCTGCCCGCCGGAACCGGCCCCGCGAGCCCGAGCGCGCACACCGCGCTGGCGAGGAACACGGCGGTACGGGGACGGCTTCGGCTCACGGGCCCCGCCACCGCCAGGACCAGCAGCGGCAGCACGAGGTCCCGTACGAGGGAGGGCGCGGCCCGCTCTCCGTACGCGAAGATCCCCGCGCCCGCGAGGACGGCCCAGAGGGCGGTGTCCAGGAGGAGCGCCTTCCGGAGGACGGCGGCGGCGGGCCGTTGCGGCTTCAGTCGATCGAACACGGGATCAGTCTCGGCCATCGGCCGCTCCGCCTCTCAGGTGTCCCGGCGCACTCCTCAGGCGTCCCGGCTGCGCAGCACCGTCAGCCCCGCCACATGTGCCGCGAACGCCCAGCCGAGCACGATCAGGAGTCCGACGGGTGCGGGGTACGGGGCCTCGCCGCCGCGCAGGAAGTACGTTCCCGCCGTCTGCGGCAGGACGTCGTTGACGGCCAGCAGGAACGGTCCGCCCAGCCCCGTGCACAGAGCGGGAAGTCCCGCGACCAGCACCACCAGCACGCTCATCGCCGGAGCCGCCGTCCGCAGCGCGAACGCCACGCCCACGGCCAGTACCGCCAGCAGCGCGCAGTACACCCCCATGCCGAGCACCTGAACCGCCGCCTCCGCCGCGTCGAAGGTCGCCCGACCACCGAACGGGCCCCACGCGACGGCCAGGCCCACCACCCCGAAGACGACCCCGGCCGCACAGGCCACCGCCGCGGTCACGGCCGACTTGGCGAGGTGCAGCCGGGCCCGCACCGGCACCCACAGCAGCGAGGCGCGGGCGCTTCCGGTGGCGTACTCACTCGTCACCGTGGCCATGGCGAGGATCAGGAGCGCGAACTGCCCCAGGGTGAGGGAGGAGACCGGCGCGTTGCCGAGGGGCTGGAGGGGGTACGCGTTGATGCGGGCGATGGAGCCGTAGTAGAAGGTGAAGACGCCGGTCAGGGCGAGTCCGGCGAGCAGACAGGCCGCTGTTGTGCGGACGGACCACAGCTTGGCCCACTCGCAGCCGATGGCCTGCGCCAGGGTGGCGGTCCGTGGTTGCTCTGTCATCGTGGTCACACTCCCGCCTTCGGTTCGCTCGTCGTCCCGTACTCCACGCTCTGCGCGGTCAGTTCCATGTACGCCTGTTCCAACGAGGGCGTGACGGAATGCAGTTCGTGCAGCCGTACGCCGAGGTGGTGGGCCAGGTCGCCGACGGCGGACGCGGTCGTCCCTCGGGCGATGAGGGCTGTCTCGCCCTGCAAGTCCAGATCGACTCCCCTCAACTCGGCCGCCAGACGGTGGAGTTCCGCCGGGTCGGCCGTCCGTACGCGTACCGAGGCGGAGGTGCTGCGGGCGAGGAGGTCGGCCATCGGGAGGTCCGCGAGCAGTCGCCCCTTCCCGATGACGACGAGCCGGTCGGCCGTCAGCTGCATCTCGCTCATGAGGTGGCTGGAGAGGAAGACGGTGCGCCCCTGTTCCGCCTGTTCCCGCACCAACTCCCTCACCCAGCGCACCCCTTCGGGGTCGAGTCCGTTGACCGGCTCGTCCAGGACCAGCACCTTCGGGTCGCCGAGCAGTGCGCCCGCGATGCCGAGCCGCTGGTACATCCCGAGCGAGAACGCCCCGGCCCGCTTCCGGGCCACCGAGGCCAGGCCCACCCGCTCCAGCACCTCGTCCACGCGGCGCACGGGAATGCCGTTGCTGCGGGCCTGCGCGATCAGATGACCGCGTGCCGAGCGCGCCGGATGCAGGGCCTTCGCGTCGAGGAGTGCACCCACCTCCCGCAGCGGGTGGGGGAGTTGGGCGTACGGTCGGCCGTCGATCAGCGCGGTTCCGGCGGTGGGGTGGTCGAGGCCGAGGATCATGCGCATGGTGGTGGACTTCCCCGCGCCGTTCGGGCCGAGGAACCCGGTCACGCGGCCCTCCTCGACGTCGAGCGTCAGGTCGTCCACGGCGACGGTCCCGCCATGGCGTTTGGTCAGCCCTCGCAGGGTGAGCACGGCAGCTCCTCCGGTGTCGTCGTTCGGTACGACTTTGAAGCTAGGTGCCGTACGGGCGCGGGCGCATCGCTCTCAGGTCGGTGACCAGGCCCTTTACTTTCGTCAGGGGTCCCCGGCGAAGGTCCCGGCGGCTACGATGCGCCGATGGCTGACACACGGGACGAGGTACGGGACGGCGTACGGGATGTCATGGACGTACCGATCGACGTACTGGTGGACGTACCGATCGACGTACTGATCGCGGACGACGAGGCGATGGTCCGCGCCGGGGTGCGGGCGATCCTGGCGAGGGACCCGCGCATCGAGGTCGTCGCCGAGGCCGCCGACGGGGCCGAGGCCGTCGCAGCGGTACGTGCGCACCGCCCGGCGGTGGCCCTGCTCGACATCCAGATGCCCGGCGTCGACGGGATCGCGGCGGCGGCGCACATCCACCGCGAGCTGCCCGGCACGGCGGTGATCATGCTGACCACCTTCGGCGAGGACGACTACATCGCCCGCGCGCTGCGCCAGGGCGCCGACGGCTTCCTGCTCAAGGCGGACGACCCGCGCGAACTCCTGCGAGGCGTCCACGCGGTGGCGGCCGGCGGCGCCTACCTCTCTCCCCGGGTCGCCGCCCGCGTCGTGGCCGGACTGCGCGTCGGCCGCCCCGCCCCGGACCTCGACGATTCGGCACTGTCCGGCCTCACCGCACGGGAGCGCGACGTGCTGGCCCTCGTCGGCTCCGGCCTGTCGAACGCGGAGATCGCCGCCCAACTCCGCCTGGTCGAGGTCACGGTGAAGGCCCACGTCAGCGCGATCCTCGCCAAGCTCGGCGTCCGCAACCGGGTGGAGGCGGCGATCGCGGCGTACGAAGCAGGGCTGACGGGGCGTCACTCATAGGCGGGCCTATGGGGAGGCGGGTCCCCGCGCCTCGCCGCCCAGCACCGCTCCCACCGCCCTGCGCACCGTCTCCGCGTCCGGGGCCGGGCCCGTCCGGTCGGCGAAGAGGAGGTGGCCGGTGCCGATGAGGGTGGGGGCGAGCGCGTGGACGTCGGCCTCCGGGGCGATCCGGCCCCGCATGCGTTCGGCGGCGAGGTGGGTGGCGAAGAGTTCGGTGGCCTCGGCCAGGAGCGGGATGCCCGCCGGGGTCGTCTCGCGGAGCCGGGTGCGCAGGCCGTCGCGGGAGACCACGAGGGCGACCGTCGCCACGGCCACCGGGTCGAAGAGGTCCGTCAGGGCGGCGGCGAGCGCGTCGGCCACCGGGGCGGTGCTCGACTCCAACTGGGCGGTGAGCAGGGCGAGTCGGTCGATCCGGCTGCGCACCAGCTCCGCGAGGAAGGTGTCGAAGTCGGCGAAGTGCCGGTGCAGCACGCCCTTCGCGCAGCCCGCCTCCTCCGTGACCGCGCGGCTGGTCAGCGCACTGGGCCCGTCCCTGAGCAGGACGCGCTCGGCGGCCGCGAAGAGCTGGTCCCGGGCGTCCCGGATGGCTGTGCCGGTCGGCATCGTGAACGTACCCCCATCTCCCTTTTCCCGTACGCCGGTTGACGAGTGGGCATGTGCCCACTCATAGTGGGCGCATGCCCACTCTACCTTCGGGCGGAGAGCCCGAACGCGATGAGCCCCCGGTGCACCGGCAGCGCGCGACCGCCGAGTCCTTCGGCGTTGACGCCGCACGCTACGACCGGGCCAGGCCCTCCTACCCCCGAGCGCTGGCCGAGCGGATCGTCTCCCTGCTCGCACCGTCCCGTGACGTCCTGGACGTCGGCTGTGGTACCGGGATCTCCTCCCGGCTGTTCCGGGCGGAGGGCTGCACGGTGCTCGGCGTCGACCCGGACGCGCGGATGGCCGAGCTGGCGCGGCGGCGGTATCAACTCGCCGTCGAGAAGGGGGTGTTCGAGGAGTGGGATCCGTGCGGGCGGACCTTCGACGCCGTGGTCTCCGGGCAGGCCTGGCACTGGGTCGCCCCGGACGCCGGAGCCGCCCGGGCCGCGCGGGTGCTGCGGCCGGGCGGTGTGCTGGCCCCGTTCTGGAACGCGGCGGACCCCGCCCCCGCGCTCGGGGAGGCCTTCGCGGAGGTCTACGCCCGTCTGCTGCCGGACTCGCCCGCCGCCGCGTGGGGGGACAGGCCGGCCGTGGAGGCGTACGAGATCATGTGCGCCATGGCGGCCGACGGGATGAGGGAGGCGGGCGGTTTCGGGGCCCCCGAGGTGCGGCGCTTCGGCTGGCAGCACACGTACACCCGCGCCGCATGGCTCGACCAGACCGCCACCACCGGAGTGCACACCCGCCTCCCGGGCCCGTTGCTCGACCGGGTGCTGGCCGGGCTCGGCGAGGCGGTCGACGCGGCGGGCGGGACGGTCCCGGTGACGTACACGACGCTGGCGGTGGTGGCCGTACGGGAGTGAGGGAGCGTCAGAGAGCGGCTGCGCGTCAGGACTTGCCGTACCGCTCAGCCATCGCCCGGAAGACCTCCTTCGGCTCCCAGTCCTGGTCGTTGTGCCGGTGCAGGACGCGGACGACGCCGTACGAGCCGAGGTCGTCCGGGCCGGTCCTGTCCCAGGCGGCGAAGGTGAACCAGAGGGCGGTGTCGACGCCCTCCGCCTCGAAGACGTCGGACAACTCACCGAAGTAACGGGCCTGTTCGCCCTCGTCCGCGACGACGCCGTCCGGGACCTGCCAGGCCATGCCGCCCCGGTCGGCCGCGCCCCGGTAGGCGCAGGTGCCGAACTCGGTGACGGCGACCGGCTTGCCGTGGGCGTGGTGGGAGCGGACCTCCTCGCGGAAGTTCGCCGTGTTGTACGCGGCCCGGTAGGCGTCCACGCCGACCACGTCGAAGGGGGTCCAGTCGACGGACTCCCAGGGGCCCGAGGCGTACGTGATCCGCCCGCCGAAGTGCTCGCGCACCGTCGCCGCGACCCGGGCCAGGAACGCGTTGAGCCGCTCCTGCACCGGACCGAGCGACATCCACCAGTCCCGGTCCGCCTCGGCCATGCTGCGCAGCCGCTCGCCGTAGCCGTCGCCGGGCAGGAAGCCCCGGGCGAACGCGCTCAGCTCGCACCCGGCGACGAAGACCACCTCCGCGCCCGTGCTCCGGATCTCCTCGGCGCGGCGGGCGCAGTCGGCGAGGAAGGGGAGCAGGTCGTCGGCGGGCAGGTCGACGGGGAAGGGGGCGAACCAGACCTCAAGACCCGCCTCGGCGGCGATGCGGGCGGCCGTGCTGAGCCGTTCGGGGTCGCGGCCGGAGACGCGTACGACGTCGCAGTGCAGGTCGCCCGCGAGCACGGCCATGTCGCGCCGGACCGCCTCCTCGGTGAAGACGGGGCGGGACAGTTCGTCGCCGGGCAGGAATCCGGTGTCGTAGTTGAGGCCTCGGGCGCGCACGGGGGGCTCTCCTTCTTCGGGGATGCGTGTTCGTACCGTAGGAAGAAGCGGACCGGGACGGACCGGCAGCGGGGGCAATCTGCACAATCGGAGCCCGGTACCGCCATGTTTTGTCGGCTTTCGGTCGCTCTCGTCCAGTTGGCGCAATACAGGTCGGCCCGGGTGGGTGGGGTTCCCTACCGTGACTGAATGACCGTCATCTCATCGGCCTCGGGCGCCTCCTGTCGAGTCGTCAGCCGCACAGTCATCGGCGGAGCCGCACTGATGCTCCTGCTGCCCGCGCAGTCGGGATTACTCACGTCGTCGGCCTCCGCCGCTCCGAGCACGTCGGGCCTGGCGGCGGCCGCCGTCCCCTCGCGGGCCGCACTGGCCAAGAAGGTGTCCGCCCGGGCCTGGATCGTCGCGGACGCCCGTACGGGCCAGGTGCTCGCCGCCCACAACCCGCACGCGAAACTGCCCCCGGCCAGCACCCTGAAGACCCTGTTCGCCCTGACCGCACTGCCCCGCGTGCCCGGCTCGGCCCTGCGCAAGGTCAGCAAGAGCGACCTGGCGGGGGTGGGGGAGGGCAGCAGCGTGGTGGGCGTGAAGGCCGGACGCACCTACCGGGCGGCGGACCTGTGGCGGGGGACCTTCCTGCGCTCGGGCAACGACGCCGTGCACGTCCTGGCCGCGATGAACGGCGGCTGGCAGCCGACCGTCACCCAGATGCAGGCCAAGGCCCGCGCCCTGGGCGCGCGCAACACCAAGGTCGCCACCGCCGACGGCTACGACGCTCCGGGCCAGTACTCGACGGCGTACGACCTGGCGCTCTTCGGCCGCGCCGGGCTGAAGAACAAGGCGTTCGCCCAGTTCGCCGCGACCGCGCAGGCCCGTTTCCCGGACAAGACGCGCGCGGACGGCAGCCACATCTCCTCGTACGCCATCCAGAACACCAACCGCCTGCTGACCGGAGCCAACGGCATCGGCCGCTACCGGGGCATCGTGGGCGTCAAGAACGGCTATACGAGCAAGGCGGGCAACACCCTGATCGCGGCGGCCAAGCGGGGCGACCGCACGCTGATCGTCACGGTCCTCAATCCGCAGCAGGGCAACGGCCTGACCGTCTACCGCGAAGCGCGCGCGCTCCTGGACTGGGGCTTCAAGGCGGCGGGCAAGGTGAGGCCGCTGGGCACGCTGAACCAGCCGTCGTCGTAGGGGGCGGGGGAGGTACGGGGCATCCGGGGCCAGACCGGCCCCGTACCATCCATCACAACAACCCCACCCGTTATCGCGCACGCACGCAGGACACGAAGGACACGCCATGAGCAACGCCGAGAAGGACCCCACAGCGGTCGTGTGCGAACCGGGTTCGGGGGCCGGGGACGCGGTCCCCCGGGTCGAGGTGCTGACCCCGCGCGACGTACCGCTCGGCGGCCCGCGGGCGATGACGGTGCGTCGTACGCTTCCGCAGCGCGCCCGCTCCCTCATCGGCGCCTGGTGCTTCGCCGACCACTACGGCCCCGACGACGTGGCCACCACCGGCGGCATGGACGTGGCGCCCCATCCCCACACCGGGCTCCAGACCGTCTCCTGGCTCTTCACCGGCGAGATCGAACACCGCGACAGCCTGGGCACGCACGCCTACGTCCGCCCCGGCGAGTTGAACCTGATGACCAGCGGCCGGGGCATCAGCCACTCCGAGGTCTCCACCCCCGCCACCAGCACCCTGCACGGCGTCCAACTCTGGGTCGCCCTCCCGGAGTCCGCCCGCGACACGGCCCCCGCCTTCCAGCACTACGCGCCCACCCCGGTGCACGTCTCCGGCGCCGAACTCCGCGTATTCCTCGGCACGTTGGCGGGCGACACCTCCCCCGTCCCCACCTTCACCCCGCTCCTCGGCGCGGAGATCCTGCTCCCGCCGCGCGCCACCCTCACGCTCCCCCTGGACCCGGCCTTCGAACACGGCCTCCTGGTCGACGCGGGCCCGGTCCGCCTCGCCGACACCCTCCTCAACCGCTCCGACCTCGGCCACCTCCCCGAGGGCACCCCGACCCTGACCCTGACCAACGAGTCGGACGCGACGGCCCGCACGATCCTGCTGGGCGGAACACCGTTCGGCGAGCCCGTTTTGATGTGGTGGAACTTTGTGGGCCGCACCACGCAGGACATCACGCAGGCCCGCACGGACTGGATGACGGGCGACCGCTTCGGCGAGGTCAAGGGATACGACGGGGCGTCGCTGCCCGCACCGGAACTGCCGAACGTACCGCTGAAGCCGCGGGGAAACGTGCGCTGACCTGCACAGGCGTCGTGCCCGCCAGGAGAGGCAGGACGGGTGACATCGCTGCCGGGGAAAGCCGCTCCATCGTGAGCGGCCCTTCCCGTGTCCCGGCCGCGGTAGGACGTCACAGTCACCGAAGGGCTGTTCTGGGGACGGCAGGAGTGGGCACAAGTGCAGTGTTCCAGCCGGTGAGGTAGCTGGCGGGGTTGGCCGGTGTCAGCCGCGCGCATGTGCCACGACGGCCACGTGAGCAGCGGGCGCGACGCCGTGCCGAGTTCCGCGACAGCGAGAAGGGCTTGTGGGGGACATGAGGGATGCGAACGCTTCGGCGATACCGGAAGTCGTGGAGAGTCCCGCCCGACGCGCTCAGCCGAGCAGCGGTGTGGCGCGGTGGATGCTGCGTCATCAGGTGCAGCCCGCGGGGCGGACGGCGGATCACGGACAGGGGCAGGGGAAGTCGCACGCCTGGTGGAAGGTGATGTGCCTGACGGGCGTCGACTACTTCTCCAGCCTTGCGTACGTACCCGCCATCGCCGCGCTCGCGGCAGGGGCGGTCTCCCCGCTCGCGACGCTGCTGCTCGTGGCACTCACGCTCGTGGGGATGCTGCCGATGTACCGGCGGGTGGCCAAGGAGAGCCCACACGGTGCCGGTTCCGTCGCGATGCTGGAAGACCTGCTGCCGTTCTGGCGGGGCAAGCTGTTCGTACTGGTCCTGCTCGGCTTCGTCGCCACCTCGTGGGTCATCACCATCACCCTCTCCACCGCCGACGCCTCGGTGCACGTGATGGAGAACCCCCTCTTTCCCCAGGCCCTGCACGGGCACGAGGTCGCCCTGACCGTCGTACTGCTGCTGCTCCTGGGCGGAGTCTTCCTCCTGGGGTTCAGCGAGGCCGTCACGGTCGCCATCCCCCTCGTTGCGATCTTCCTCGTACTCAACGCCGTCGTCATCGGCGTCGGCATGGTGCAGGTGTTCACCACACCGGGAGCGTTCTCCGCATGGACCGGTGCCCTCACGCATGGCGGCGGCCCCGGTCAGCTCGCGGGGCCCGCACTTCTCGCGTTTCCGCTGCTGGTGCTGGGCCTGTCGGGCTTCGAGACCGGCGTCAGCATGATGCCCCTGATCTCGGCCGACGGCACGAACGACGAAGAGCGCCTGCGCTCCAGGATCCGCAACGCGCGCAAGCTGCTGACCACCGCCGCACTCGTCATGAGCGTCTACCTGCTGGCCGCGAGCTTCGTGACCACGGTGCTCATTCCCCACCGGGAGTTCGAGCCCGGCGGCGCGGCCAACGGCCGCGCCCTGGCCTGGCTCGCCCACGAACACGTCGGCCAGGCATTCGGCACGGTGTACGACATCAGCACCATCCTGATCCTCTGGTTCGCGGGCGCGTCGGCGATGGCCGGGCTGATCAACATCGTGCCCCGGTACCTTCCCGGCTACGGCATGGCCCCCGAGTGGGGACGGGCAGTACGTCCCGTCGTGATCGTCTACACCACGCTGTGCGTCATCATCACCTTCGCGTTCGGTGCGGACGTCGGCAAGCAGGCCGGCGCCTACGCCACCGGCATCCTGGCCATGATGGTCTCCGGTGCGTTCGCCGTCACCGTCTCCGCCGTCCACCGGCGCAGGCGTGCGGCGGCCACCGGATTCGCGGTGCTCACGGCGGTCCTGCTCTACGCCCTGGTGACCAACATCGTCGACAAGCCCGACGGCATCGCCATCTCGGGCCTGTTCATCCTCGGCATCATCGTCGTCTCGCTCGTCTCCCGGGTCTCGCGCAGCACCGAACTGCGCGCCGACCGCATCGTCTTCGACCCGGACGCCCGGCGGTTCGTGGCCGACACCCTCGCGCACGACAACGCCATCAACATCATCGCCAACCGGCGCGAGGCCGGCGACGGGGCCGAGTACGCCGCCAAGGAGTACGAGCAGCGCGGTACCAACCCCGTACCGGGCAAGGCCGACGTGCTGTTCCTGGAGATCGACGTGGTCGACCCCTCCGACTTCAGCGACGCCCTCACCGTCCGCGGCGTCGAGGTCGACGGCCACCGCATCCTGCGTGCCCAGGCCCCGGCCGCCCCGAATGCCATCGCTGCCGTCCTCCTCGCCCTGCGCGACGCCACCGACGTCATACCGCACTGCTACTTCGCCTGGGCCGAGGGCAGTCCCGTGACGCACATGTTCCGCTACTTCCTGCTCGGCCGCGGCGACACCGCCCCCGTCACCCGCGAGGTCATCCGCAATCAGGAACCCGACCCCGCCAAGCGTCCCGGCATCCACGTGGGCGCCTGACCCGAGGCCTCGGGCCGTGTGCAGGACGATGCGGGGAAACGCGCGCTGAACCGCAGCTTCCATCCGTCCGTTCCGCCAGATCGGAAACGACCCGCTGTACGAGGAGATCCCGGCGGAGATCCCGGAGGAGGTCCCGGCCGTACGACGCGGAGCGCCACACCTGAAGCAGGTGCGGCGCTCCACTTCGTACTGCGGGGGATCAGACGGCGGCGAGCGAGATCTCGGTCGACTTGATCAGGGCGACGACGGAGGAGCCCGCGGCCAGCTTCAGGTCCGCGACGGCGTCCGCGGTGATGGCGGCGGTCAGCTCGCCGCCCTCGACGGAGACCTTCACGGACGCCATGGCGCCACCGGTGGCGACGTCGGTGACGGTGCCCGGGATCTGGTTGCGGATGGACAGGCCCTGAACCGGGCCGGTGGCGAGGGAGACCTCGGTGGACTTCACGAGGGTCTTGATCGAGGAGCCCTCGGCGAGCCCGAGCTCCTTGACGGCCTCCAGCGTGATCGCTGCGGTGATGTCCTGGCCGCCGACGAGGCGGGCCTTGACGGTCGCCATGACCTCGCCCGGGGTGACGGCGGTGACGGTGCCGGCGATCTGGTTGCGGATGCTCAAGCTCATGAAGAACTGCCTCACAGATGAAGGTCGGTACGGTCAGCAAGCTGTTGACCTGCGGTGATTTCACACGTTAGGGGCAGAGAACGGATTCTTGCGGCGAGGCCTCGCATCCGCGAGCGCACAGGCGCACTTCGCCCCGCACATCAGGTCCGGCAGTCGGGAACGAGTGCGTTCACCGGGTGAACGGGTGCTCCCCCTGTGCCACTTCGACCTCGTGGTGCAGAAGGACCGCCCCGCTCAGGGCGGACGTTCCGGCCGTCAGGCACAGCAGGGCGAGGGCCAGCAGGGGAGCGGCGATCCGGTGCGTGGTCCGCTGCGTGAGCAGTTCCTTCACCCGGGCCGGTACGGGGCCCGTGGTGGCACCCGCCGTGAGTGCGCACGGCGGCGGTTGTCCGAGGTCCCCGGCGGACGACGGTTGGCGGAGGCTCCGGGTGGTCGCGAGTGCCGCCCGCCCGATCGCCCGGGCGGTGAGCGTACGGCTGCCGGTGGAACGGGCCGCCCCCTCGTCCGCCGCGCGCTCGGCCGCGTACGAGACCTGCGCGACGACCGGTACCAGTGCGGGGTGGCAGCGGCCCGCGAGCTGGGCGGTGGCGAGGAACAGGTGGTGGCGGGCGCGGAGGTGGGTGCGCTCGTGGGCGAGGAGGGCCTCGCGTTCGGCCGCGCCGAGCGAGCGCAGCATGCCGGTGGTCACCACGATGCGCGCCGAACCGCGCCGGACGCCGGGCAGGGCGTAGGCGTCCGGACGCGAGTCCTCCAGTACGCACAGGCCTCCCGCGTGCGGCAGCCGGGAGACCCGGGCGTGGACGGAGCGCAGGCGCCCCACTTCGCGCACGGTGCCGCGGACCAGACCGACCGTTGCCAGCGCGAGGAATCCGGTGGCCGGCGTGGAGACGCCCAGGGTGACGGCGTCCGGACCGAACCGTGGCGGCTGGATCAGGTGGGCCAGGGCCGCCACCGGGGCGAACGCGAGGGCCAGCGGCAGCAGCAGCGCCCCCAGACAGGACACCACGCCCGCGGCCAGCACGGCGGTGGCGGCCGTGAGCGTCCACAACGCCTGCTCGGGCCGCATGCGCGCGAGCGCCGCCCTGCCGAGCGGGGCCAGTGCCCACGGCAGGGCGAGCGGCAACAGCAGGAGGGCGATCACCGGTCGTCGCCCTCCAGCAGACGCCGGAGCTCCGCTTCGTCCTCCGGCCCGAGCCCCTCGACGAACCGGGCGAGCACGACACCGCGATCGGCGTCCTGGTCGAGCGCGCGGTGCATCCGGCGGGCGGTCAGGCCGGGGGCGTCCTCGACGGGGAAGTAGGCGAAGCCCCGTCCGCCGGGGCGGCGGCCGACGGCGCCCTTCTCGTGCAGGCGGGCGAGCAGGGTGGCCACGGTGGTGCGGGCCAATGGCTGCGGGATCGCGGCCCTGACCTGTGCGGCCGTCTGCGGCACGCCCGCCGCCCACAGGGCCGCCAGGACGCTCGACTCCAGCTCTCCCGCCGGTCGCCGCTCACCGTCCGTATCGGCCATGGAACGAACCTCCTCCGTTGAGCGTCTACAGTGATGTAGACCGACTACTGTGATGTAGACGAAGGATAGGCGGCAGCACATCGGAGCCGGGCATCTTTTGCGCGGCCGACAGCGGACCAGTCCGCCCCGACGTGCTCGAAGGGAGCGTGTGATGCACCGGATGACGTACGGCGTGACGGGGGCCGAGGTGCCGACCTTCGACGGCGCGTCCGTCGACGGGTCGGCCTATCTCGACGTGGTGGGCCACGCACAGCACGCGCCCGGCTGGTTGGACGGGATCGTCGGCGCGTACTCCACCTATGGCCTGGCCCTGTTCGCGGTCCTCATGCTGGCGGGCTGGTGGCGGGCCCGCCGCCGGGGCAGCCCCCGAGCCGTACCGGCGCTGCTCGCTCCGCCCGTGACCGTCCTGGCGTTCGAGGTCAGTACGGTGCTGAAGAGCGGGGTGCACGAACTGCGCCCCTGCCAGTCCCTGCACGTCGCCACCCTGGAGGCGTGCCCGGCGGTCGGCGACTGGTCGTTCCCCAGCAACCACGCCACGCTCGCCGCCGCGGCGGCCGTCTGCCTGTGGTTCGTCTCCGCCCGGCTCGGCATCGTCGCCTCCGCCGGTGCACTGGCCATGGCTGCCTCCCGGGTCTGGGTGGGCGCGCACTACCCGCACGACGTCGTCGCGGGAACGCTCCTCGGCGTGCTCGTCGCCCTGGCGGCCATGCTCCTGGTACGGAAGGCCCCCGCCGGTCTGGTCCGTCGACCGGCCGCATCTCGACCGGGGCCCCGGGCGGCGACGTCCGGGCCGTCCTCCTCATGAAGCCGCAGCAGCGCCGGACCCTCCTCCTCGTCGGCCTCGCCGCAAGCGCGACCCTCGCCGTTCTGACGGTGCTGGTGACCGGTCGCCACGGTTTGCCGTTCCCGGTGGACGACGCCGTACTGGCCTGGTCGGTCGGTCACCGGCCGCACCTCGCGGTGGCCGTGGCCCGTGCGCTGACGGCCACCGGCTCGGCCGTCGTGCCGTACGTACTCGTCGTGCTGGCCGGTGCGTGGGCCGGACGCACGGGTCCGCAACGGGTGCGGGCCGTCGCGCTTGGGGCGCTGTGCCTCGCTGCGGGCCAACTCGTGCGCTACGGCGTGATGTTCCTCGTGCACCGGCCGCGACCGCCGCACGCCGCCTGGGCCGCGCAGGCATCCGGCTGGGCCTTCCCCTCCGGGCACACGACGACAGCGGCGCTGGCCGCGGGGCTCGTCCTCGTCGCCCTCCGGCTCCGTGCGCCGCGCGGCAGGATCGTGTGGTGTGCCGTGGTCGTCTGCTGGGGGCTCGCGGTCGGTATGACACGTGCCTACCTCGCGGTCCACTGGGCCGTCGACGTGCTCGGCGGCTGGCTGTTCGCCGTCGGCTGGCTCGGGCTGTGCGTGGGGGCCGGGTACCGATGGCTGTCCGTTCGCCTCGGGAGTGGAGTGGCTGCCGCCGGCGAGCAGGGGTTCCGGTGCGGGGCCGGGTAGCCGATGGTTACGGTGTGCGGGGCGATGGTGCGCCAGGCGTCGTCGCCTCCTTGCCCTTGCTCCCGGACGGGTCGTTCCCCGAAGGTCCTGCGAGCGGCCTGGGGAAGTTCCCGGTGGTGGCAGGAGCTGCGCGGCGCATCCCGGCCAGCACGATGTCCACATGCCGCAGCCAGGGTTCTGCGCTGCCGTTCGCCGGTGCCCCTTCGATGACGCCGCGCAACGCACTCACGGCGGCCAGGACGTCGCCGGTCGTGAGGTCGTCGCGCACCGCGCCGCTCTGCCGGGAAAGGCGCACCAGGTCCTCCGTGAGCGCGGCCAGCCGACGAATCTGCGCCGGGCGGGCCTGCTCGCCCCACGTCCGCGGCAGGAATCCGTGACTGGTCGCGATCCGCCACCCGGCCCCGCGCAGAAACTCCTCCAGCGCCCGGTCGGCGGGAGCAGCGGTCGCCCTCTCCGCAAGACCGATGAGGTGGGTGTGAAAGTCCTCGACGAGCGCCTCGATCAGGGCTTCCCTGGTGGGGAACTGCCGGTGGAGCGCCGCGGGCCCCAGCCCGGCGATCTTGGCGATGTCCACGATCCCGGCTGCGGAGCCGAGTTGGTGGAACGCACTGCGGGCGGCCACGAGGATGTCCCGCCGGACGCGCGTCGCCGCTGCCCCGGTCCGGTCGAGCGGCTCCGCACTCAAGGGCGGGTGTCTGGCACGGTGTTCGTCATGCGGTTGGTGCCCTTCGCCCGGTAGGTGGGTCGTACGCCTCAAGCGTGTGCGTGGGTCGGCCCCACGCACACTGTCTACACTAATGTAGACCGTGCCTGCTGCGCCGGGCGGTGTGCGGACCGGTACGGCCCGGGCAGCGCCCGAGGACCGCGTCCCTGCGGCTTCCCGGCCCCGGGTCCTGCGTGCACGTCGACAGAGCCGACGGAGGGCCATGTGCCACCAGATCCTGGTCGTCGAGGACGACCACGCGCTGCGCGACGTGCTGGTACGCGGACTGCGCGACGAGGGCTTCAACCCGAGGTCCGCCCCGGACGGCGCCACCGCGCTCCGCCTGGCGACCTCCGGCCTGTCCGCCGCCGTGCTCGACATCGGGCTGCCCGACGCGGACGGCCGGGACGTGTGCCAGGCGATGCGGGCGAACGGGCTCATCTTCCCCGTGGTCTTCCTGACCGCCCGCCACCGGCTGGAGGACCGCCTGTCCGGGTTCGCCGCGGGTGGCGACGACTACCTGCCCAAACCCTTCCACCTCGCGGAACTGGCGGCCCGGCTCCGTGCGGTGCTCCGGCGCACGGCGTCCGCTTCTCCCGCCGCGGCGGGCGATCTGACGCTGGACGCCGTCGGGCACCGCTGCGCGGTCGGGGGCGTCGAACTCGCCCTGACCCCCACGGAGTTCCGCCTCCTCGCCCTGCTGATGGCCGGAGCCGGGGGGATGGTCTCCCGGCGGGAACTGGTCCGGGCGGGCTGGCCGGAAGGCGCACGGGTCAACGACAACACCCTCGACCAGTACCTGACCCGGCTGCGCCGCAAGCTGCGCCTGGCGGGCAGCGCCCTCGCCATCACCACCGCCCGAGGGGTGGGCCACCGCTTGACATGACGGCACTCGTGCACGGCCTCGCGCGCCCCATACTGCACCGCCTCGCGCCGCGCACCCTGCGCGGCCGGCTGTCCCTGGCCGCGTTACTCACGGCCACGCTCCTCATCACGGTCCTCACCGTCGCGTTCAACACGGTGGTCGGCCGGCACCTCCAGCACCAGGCGGACGACGCACTGCACACCCGGGCCGCCGCCGTCGCCACCACCGTCGACACGGACGGCCGGCATGTGGTCGTCCGGGAGAGCGGCCACGACGACCTGCTCGACAGCAACGTCTGGATCTACGAGGGAACCCGGCTGATCGAGCAGCCCCCGCACACCCCGCCCAACAGCCCCCTGACACGCACGGCGTACACCCTCGTCGCGGCCGGCGGACAACGCTGCACCACGGTCGAAGGCCACACCCCCGTCCGGCTGTGTTCCCGCCAACTCGTGGGCCCGGCGGGCGAAGCCGCCGTCGTCACCGCTCTCGACCTGACCCCCTACCGGAGTTCCGCCGCCACCTCGCTCCAGGGCTCGCTGGCACTCGACGCCGTCATGCTCGCCTGCACCTACGTCCTGGCCCGCTTGACCGTGGGCCTCGCGCTGCGCCCCGTACAGGCCATGACCGACCAGGCCCTGAAACGGAGCGGCGCCGACTCCGCGGAACGCTTCGGATCAGCGGAACGGCCCGACGAACTGGCCCGCCTCGGCTCCTCGTTGGACACGCTCCTGGACCGCATCCGCACACTGCTGCGCCACGAGCGCCGGCTCACCGCGGAGCTCTCCCACGAGCTGCGCACCCCGCTCAGCCGGATCGTCGCCGAACTGGACTGGTGCCGGTCCCGTCCCCGTACACCCGCCGAGATCCGGGCCGCACACGAGGTGATCGGGCAGGCGGCGGACTGCATGACCGCCATCTGCGACACCCTGCTCCGGGAGGCGCGTGACGACGCGGACACGGTGCCCGGCACCACCGAAGTGCTGCCCGTACTGCGCGGCCTGGCCCGACACCTCGACGTGCCGGCCCACGTGACGCTCACCGTCACCGCCCGAGAACCCCGTACCGAAGCCGGGATCGCCGCCGCGCTCCTCGAACGAGTCGTCAGCCCACTCCTCGCGAACGCCCTGCGCCATGCCCGTTCGCGGGTGGTGGTGGAGGTGGGGCGGGAGGGGGAGGACGTACGGATCGACGTCACCGACGACGGGCCCGGCGTGCCTCCGTCGTTCGCCGGGGAGCTCTTCCTGCCGGGCCGCCGGGCGGACCCCGGTGACGGGCACGGGGGAGCGGGCCTCGGCCTGCCGCTCGCGCGACGCCTGGCCCGCTCCGCCGACGGTGACGTCCACCACGAGGAACACCATGGTCCCGGGGCCCGGTTCACGGTCCGGCTGCCGGGCGGGTGAGCCGGGGGCGGGCGGGGAGGGGGGCGCCGGGGGACGGGCTGCCGGAGGGGTCCGGTGTCAGGGCGGCGGCGCTGTCACCGGAAACCTGAACACATCCTGACTGCCGCGCGGTCCGCCCCGCGCCGGAGAGCAGCCCCGCGCAGCATGAGCCCATGAACATCCGAGGCGGCCGGTCCGCCGCGTTTCTGCACCGGCAGTTGGGGCGGGCCGTGTGCGGTGCCTACCTCGCCGCACTGGTCCTGCCCGGGCCCGGTACGTGGCTGCGCCACCCGCACGCCCTCGTCCTGCCGACCGGACCCGTCGGCCCGTTGTCCCTGCACACCGGTGAGTTGCTGCTCGCACTGGTGCTCTTCTCGGCCGGGCTCCAGGTGCCGCTGCCCTCGTTGGCGCGGCTGGTGCGACGGCCGGGCGTCCTGCTGACCGGACTCGGGCTGCATCTGGCGGCCCCGCTGCTGGTCATTCCGCCGCTGGTGGTCCTGCTGCGCGGCTCCCCGGACGCCGACGGCGGCAGCGGACTGGTCACCGCGATGATCCTGATCGTGACGATGCCGGTCGCGGCGGGCGCCACCGTGTGGACGAGCAGGGGACAGGGCGACCAGCCGGTCATGGTGGGCCTGGTCCTGGCGTCCACACTGGTCAGCCCCCTCACTGTCCCGCTGACCGTACAGATGCTCGCCCCACTTCTCGGTGGCGGCTACGCGGACACCCTGGCCACCGCGGGACCGGGACTCGGGGGCGGGTCCGCGCTCACCACGGTTGCCCTGCCGTGCGCGGCGGGACTTCTCTGCCGCGCCCTGCTGCCGAAGAAGCGGGCGGCGAAGGCCCAACACGCGTGTGCACCAGTGGCGTTGCTGGGCTCGCTGCTGTTGACGTACGTCAACGCCAGTGGCGCGCTGGGCTCCTTCCTCGCCCGCCCCCGGCCCGTACTGCTCGTCGCGGCCGTCACGGTGGCCGCGCTGGTGTGCGCGCTGACCTTCGCACTGGGGCGGCTCTCGGTCCGTGCCTTGCGCCTGGACGCACCGGTCGCCTCCTCGTTCACCCTGGCCTGCGGCATGAACAACAGCAGCGCGAGCGCGGTGCTGCTCAGTACGGCACTGCCCGACAAACCGCACCTGCTGCTGCCGGTCCTCGCGTACGGACTGCTCCAGAAGACGGCGGCGAGCCGGGTCGTCCGAACGCACTCACCACCCGGCCGACCCGGCGGCCGCCCCTGTGTCACGACACGTCGGTGACAGCCTCTGCGTCGTCGTGCGGCGAAGGCGGCGAGCCCCGCGACGGCCGCCGCCGGCAGGGGCGTGGTGCACCACCGGCAGGCATCCGGCGACGCCGACGGCGGCTCCGCGCGCAGCCGCCTGCTCAATTTCCCTGTACGGAGGGACGCTTCGCCGGGATGCGGGAGTTCCGCCGGTTCCGGA
This sequence comes from Streptomyces sp. NPDC087440, assembly GCF_044744005.1. NCBI lineage: Bacteria > Bacillati > Actinomycetota > Actinomycetes > Kitasatosporales > Streptomycetaceae > Streptomyces > Streptomyces sp. NPDC087440. The sequence goes on from NZ_JBIUXN010000001.1 coordinate 896,283, forward strand.
CGGGGTCGGCCGAGGGCGTGGCCCGCCCGGATCAGTAACGGGTGCGCATGGGCATTCCTGTACGACTACATTTATGTAGACTCTGGGCGATGGTGATGCTGGCAGTACTGCCGCCGGGCTCCGGACCTGCCGGTGGCTGTCCCCGATGGGGGCGGACGGACGCTCTGCTCCGCATCGGCCGCCGCGAGCTCCCTCTTCCTTCGTGCACAACCCGTGGACGGGCAGTCCGCAGCACCGTAAGACCGTCGGCACCGCAACATGCGAGGGAGAGTCGATGTACGTACCGAAGGAGCCCACTGCCGCACCCGCACCCGACCCAGCCCCCGACGTACCGGAAGCGGACCGGGTGATCGCGTGGATGCGGGACCGAGGTCCCGTGGAACGCGTGCTCCAGAGCTCACTGGGGATGCTGCCGAGCGAACGTGACGCCACCCTCGCGCACATGGGCGATGTTCTCCAGGCCACCGCTCAGGGCTTGGGCCCGCAGGCGGCGGCCGTGTGGGCCGGGGTCCCGGACCACGTCCTGCAGGGCTGGGTGGCCAAGGACGCCGCCTTCGCCGCCGCGCTGCAGGCGACTGCGGCTCTTGCGGCCTCGCACGGGCTGCCGCCGGGCCGCCGGGACACACCCGCGAAGTTGAAGGTGGTGCTGTTCGCGATGAGCAACGGCAGCACGCTCGCCGACGCCGTGAAGCTTGTCGGTATCGGCTCGTACCGGTTCCGCACCATGATGAACAGCTCCTCCGTGCCGACGTCGTGCTCGACCTCAGCACGCAGAGGAGGACCGGGCCCACCGTCGGCCGGGAGGAGACGGTCAGCGTCCCCGTACGGCAATGGCTGCGAATTCCACGTACTCGTGCAGCCCGTACGCCAGAGCGAGGGCGCCCAGAGCCGAACCCGTGACACAGAGCGCCAGGCCCAGGGCCCCCGCCCGGCGAGCACCGCCCCGCGGCGCCGAGGGCGCGGGCGCCAGCAGCGCACGTACCCGCTGGGGCACGGGCCCGGACGTCGCCGACAGCAGCGGATAAGCACCACGCGAACGGTGCCGGGCCTGCCCGGCAAGGGCGGCCCTGGCAAGGGCGGCCGCAGTCGTCTTCCGGCTGCCGACAGCACGCGCCGCCGCTTCGTCGGCCCACCGCTCCAGGTGGAAGCCCAGCGATTCCCGAAGCTGCCGCAACGAGGGGTGGACGGCGGTGGACAGGTCGACCACGGCAGACAGCAGGTGATGGCGGCCGGACAGGTGAGCGCGCTCGTGCGCCAGCAGCACCTCGCGCTCGCCGTCCCGCAGAGCGCGCACCATGCCGTCGGTCACCACGACCCGAGCAGCGCGCCCCCGGTATCCGGGCAGGGCAAAGGCATCCACCTCGTCGCCCGGCACCACCAGCAGGTCCCCGTCGCCCGATCCGTCCGCGACAGCCTGCCAAGCACGCTTGAGCAAGGAACGCTGCTGTGCCCAGCGGCGCACCAGCAGGACGATCTGTACGAGCATGACCGCACCCGCCGCACAGGCCAGGGGGAAGGCGGCGGGCCAGACCTCCCGCACACGTGACAGCGGCACCTGCTCCAGCGAGGCGAGGAACGGCACGTGGAACAGGCCGATCAGCGCGGAGACCGTCCCCCCGGCCAGCAGCACCGCCGAACCGGTCAGCACCCAGCATGCCTCCCGGGGAGGAAGCACCCCGGCCAGACGTCGTGCGACCCGAGAAGCCCCCCACGGAAGGGCCAGAGCCAGCACGACCACGATGAGTACGTACGTCACTCGGAGCCGTCCTCGGCTTCGAGGAGGAGCTGCCGCAGGGTCTCCTCGTCGTTCTCCGACAGCGAGGAGACGAACCGCTTCAGTACGAGATCGCGGCGCGGCTCGCTCTCCAGCTCACGGCGCATGCGTCCGGCGACGAGCCCGGCCGCGTCCTCCACCGGCTCGTAGGCGAAGCCCCGGCCTGCCGGAATCCGGCGCAGGGTGCCCTTCTCGTACAGGCGGATCAGGATGGTGGCCATGGTCGTCCTGGCCAGACCCTTGTCGAGTGCGGCGTTGACCTGCTGTGCCGTCATCGGCCGACCGGCTTCCCAGAGCACCGCCAGCACATCGGCGACGAGCTCACCGTGCGGGCGCCTTTCCTCCCGGTCCTTGCTCGACATTCCTGTCCCGTCCTTCGGCCATCAGATGGTGCGGTGCTTGATCGCCTCGTGGCAGCCACCTGGCGGTGGGCGTAAGACGGGCGAGTCCTGGATCTCCCCAATCTACCGTGACGGCGGCGGGGGCTCGTTGCTCTGGTCGTCCAGGAAGTGGGGGCCTTGCGGCTCGCTCGTGGGCTCGTCGTCCGGGAGGGGGGTCTCGTTCCCGGGCCGGGCGGAGGCAGTCAGGAGAGCCTGTCCGGCAGGGCTTTTTACCGCCTTCTTGACCAGATGACTGCGGCCACGATGGCGAGAGCGACGATGAATGCAAGGACGGGCACCCAGGTAAATCCCTCCTCGACATAGAGAGATTGCGACAATTGTGTGGATCGCATTTCACCTTCCCGAACGTCGAATTTGAGCCTTAAGCAGAATGAGCCTTTTCCAACCTCACGCCGCAGCGTGGTGAAGGACAGGGGCTGTCTGGACCACGGTGGTGATGCGATGCCAACTATCGGAGTGGGCGCGACCCGGTCCGCTGCCCGCACTTTCGATCCTCGCCCGCGTCCCGCGCCCCTGGCCAGGCGACGCCACCACCGTCGCCCAGGGCTCGCTCCGGAATCCTGGATCGGGCTCCGCAGGCAGGCGCGTGGTGCCCCGCAACGCGCCTTGTAAGAATGCTTCCTGCACGCATGCTTCGATCGGGGTGGGTTCGTTGGTCTGGTTCGCGGAAAGGTTCCTTTGGGACGGGGAGCGTCCTGAGTGGACGTGGGTCCCATCGAAGTCCGTGGGGCCCATACGGTTCGGTCAGAGCAAGGAGGAAGTCTCAGCCGCTCTGGGCGAGCCGATCACGGGGTGGGGCGAGATGTACGCGCCTTGGCATTCCTTCGACGGAGTTGGCATCGACACCTACTACGACCAGAAGTCCCAGACCTTGGCTGCAGTAGCCGTCGATGCCTGCAGGGGTCCCCAGGTCAGCCTCGACGGCACTCCTCTGGTTGGCCGGCTTCCCTCGGAACTCGAACCCTGGCTCGAGCAGACCGCGTCAACACTTGCGGATCCGACTCTGCCCGAGTACGTCGACGGCTTGCGCTTCGGGCCCCGCGGGGAGCCGTATCTCCTCAGTCTGGGATTGATCCTGCGATGCCAGCAGAACGGTGACCACGCCCGCTGTCGCCCAGTGTTCCTTGCTCCTCAGTGGGCGATGCGAGGCCAAGAACGGATCGAGGACTTGATCCCCGATAGGGAGTGGCTGACGTACTGAGATTTTCTCAGCAAGTAGGTGAAGTGGTTTCGGAGGGCGGCCTGTATGCGCCCTGAACAGCACGTGAAGCTCCTGGTAGGACGGGACTTGCGACAGATCCTGCCCGTGTCAGGAGGCTTCACGTGGTCTCTCATCGTGCCATGCCCGACGTTCCGCGTCCCGTGGTCGAGTACCGTGCGCGTCTGCTCGCAGGGCACCGGCGGTTGATCGGCACTCGTGGCGGAACGCGGGCGTTGGGCCCGTTCCGGCAGGCGGTGTTCAGACTGCGCTGGTTCCGCGACCATGCGTGTGTCCACTGCCTGGCCCGAGACGCGGGCATCTCCCAGGCCACCGGCTACAGGTACCTTCACGAAGGCATCGACATCCTGGCGGCGCAGGCACCGGAACCGACACAAGTTCTGGAACGATGCCGGCGCGAGGGCCTGTCGTTCGTGATCCTGGACGGCACCTCATCAGATGCGATCGCACAGCGGGAGAGACCGAACGCGGCACCGATCTCTGGCACGCGATCCGGATCAAGCACTTCGCCGGCAACGTGCAGTTCCTGGCCGCGCCCGACGGAACACCGCTGTGGGTCTCCGACGTCGAACCCGGCAGCACTCACGACCGGGCAGCCGCCCGTATCCATGCGCTGCCCGACCTCTACCGGGCAGCCCGCGACGGCCTGCCCCCGCTGGCCGACATCGGATACCTCGGCGCGGGCAGCGGCATCCACGTTCCTGTCCGCAAACACCCCGACCTGCCCGGAGACATCGGCCTGGACAACCGGACCCACAACAAGCTTCTCCGCGGCCTCCGCTTCACCGGCGAACGCGCCATGGCCGTACTCGAACAACGCTGGCGCGCACTCCAGCCCGTCACCCTCAACCCCGGCCGGACCGGCGCCATCACCCACGCCGCCCTCGTCCTCAACAACACCTGGTCACGATTCCTGAGAAACCTCAGTGATCTCCCGGAGGGGCGCCCCGAACATCATGGGCCTGGGCGGCCTTCATTTCGTTGATCATGATGCGAACTCTGAGCACCGATGGCTTTCTGACCCCCACCGGGCTCGCATGGACCAGATCTCCTCGGAATAGCACCTTTCGGTATGAGTCACGACATTTTCAGATCAGGTATCAGGGGCCTTAAAAACTTCGGGAATGATGAGATATACCGGACACCGGAGACCGACCTATGGGGAAGCTACGGAGATCCTCAGATCTTCATGTACAACGCCCGTGCGCATCCCACGCTTCAGTCCGGTGACAGATGGACGTTGTCGTACAACGTGAACAGCTTCGACAATCGTTGGTCCCCTGCGGGTGCACTCTTCCGCGACACCTCCATCTACAAGCCGCGATTCGTCTCGTTCCGGCTGGTCCCCTCTTCCAGAGCCACACGTAGCAGTAAACAATTTGTGGTCGAACAGCCATGACGGTCTGGGGGCCCTGGCTAGGGCCCCCAGACCGTCCGCCGCCGCACGTCCCATCAAAGGAATTGGACATGCCATCGCAGTCGATCAGTAACTCTTGGTTCCGTATCGAGACCTGGCTTCATGGCTGCGCCCCGCGCACCGCTGCCGCTCTGCCGCCATCTGCGACGCCCGCGGAACTGAGGCATGCGGAGGAGCTTCTCGGTCACGCGATTCCGGTGGAGCTTGCAGAGACCCTTCGCGGTCACAATGGCAGTGACCCGGTATGGCTTTTCCCTCCAGTATTCACTCTTCTGAGCACCTGGGCTGTGGTGGACCATCTCAAATTGCAATTGGATCTGGAGCAGTCCACTAGGACTGAATACCTCCGTGCCGAAATTCCGTTGGAAATCGACGGAAAGTACGCCCGATGGCATCCCGGCTGGATTCCGTTCGCGAGTGATTCGGGTGGGGGTTACCTATTCATCGAAAGGGAGAGTCAGCGCTTAGGAATACGTGATGAGATCGGAGCGAGCACAGAATCTCCCGAGGGGCTGGGGGGCTCATTGCCCCAACTGATGGCGGGACTCGTCGAAGCACTCGAATGCGGTACTCCGCTCAATGGCCATGTCCGCGAGGTGGACGAGGACGGCGCCCTCACCTGGGCGAGGACGCCGCATAGGTCGCAGCCAAGCTGCCGGTGAGTGAGGTTTCTCAGGAATCGTGACCAGGTGTTGTTGAGGACGAGGGCGGCGTGGGTGATGGCGCCGGTCCGGCCGGGGTTGAGGGTGACGTGCTGGAGTGCGCGCCAGCGTTGTTCGAGTACGGCCATGGCGCGTTCGCCGGTGAAGCGGAGGCCGCGGAGAAGCTTGTTGTGGGTCCGGTTGTCCAGGCCGATGTCTCCGGGCAGGTCGGGGTGTTTGCGGACAGGAACGTGGATGCCGCTGCCCGCGCCGAGGTATCCGATGTCGGCCAGCGGGGGCAGGCCGACGCGGGCTGCCCGGTAAAGGTCGGGCAGCGCATGGATACGAGCGGCTGCCCGGTCGTGAGTGCTGCCGGGTTCGACGTCGGAGACCCACAGCGGTGTTCCGTCGGGCGCGGCCAGGAACTGCACGTTGCCGGCGAAGTGCTTGATCCGGATCGCGTACCAGAGATCGGTGCCGCGTTCGGTCTCTCCCGCTGTGCGATCGCATCTGAAGCCCCGCACGGCAGCCAAGTCCGCGCCCAAGCGGTCGGCGAAGTACCGGTCGGTGCCCAAGCAGCGGCCGAAGCCGAAGGCGAAGCCGGCCTCCCGGCCCAAGCAGCCGCCCAAGCCGAAGGCGGCCAGGTCCCAGGGCTCCAAACAGATCAAGAAGGAGGTCAAGTCCGAGGCCCGCGAGCAGGCCAAGGAGCAGGTGACCGAGGCCGCCCAGCAGAAGGCGACCGGCGGCAGCTGTCAGGCCAACAGCTTCGTGCCCGGCACCCCGGTCCTGATGGCCGACGGCACCCGCAAGCCGATCGAGGAGGTCAAGACTGGCGACCAGGTCCTCGCCACGGACCCGGAAACCGGTGAGACCAAGGCCCAGCCCGTCGTCGCCACCATCATCGGACAGGGCGGCAAGGACCTCGTCAGGATCACGGTCGAGGCGCACACCGAACGCCCCGCCCCAGCAGGCGACGTCACGGCCGGAACCGGTGTGCCGTTGGACCCGGCCGCACTCGCAGCCGCCTCCGGCGGCGAGGAGAGCCAGGCCGGCACCCTGATCGCCACCGACGGACACCCCTTCTGGGTCCCGGAACTCCACGAGTGGCGGGACGCGGGCGACCTTCAGCCCGGCCAGTGGCTCCAGACGAGCGCGGGCACCTGGGTCCAGATCAGTGCGATCCAGAAGTGGACCGCACAGGCAACCGTCCACAACCTCACGGTCCAGGAAACCCACACCTATTTCGCGGGTGCGGGTGCGGGTGCGGGTGCCGGTGCCGGTGCCGGTGCGAGCCAGGGTCATGACCTCCTCACGCACAACACCAATGGCGACCCCGGCTGCAACGGAGCTCTCCGCGGTACCAACGGCCAATTCCAGTCCAACCCGAACAAGCCGTCCCCGCCACCTTCCAGCGGCACGCATGGGAATTCCCTCAACAGCAGCCAGCCGACCGTCCTGTACCAACTGGTGGACCGTGATAGTGGCAACCACCTCAAGTGGGGGATCACCAGCCAGAAGAATCCGGTGAACCGGTACAGTGGCAAGGAAATGCAGGACAAGCGAATGATCATCATCGCCCGCGGAAATCGCAGAACCATGACAAGGCATGAACGGTTTCTGACGTCCCGATGGCCAGGCCCGCTCAATCGGGAGAGTTGGGCCGGAAGCAAGCCGCCCTTCAGCCCAGGACCCTTCGGATAGGAAAACAGAAATGTCATGGAAGCCCCTTTACATCGGCGCCGTGGAAGGAGGGCCGACCCCTCACCCCGGAAAGCTGACCGCCGGGCTGCAGGAAATCGGTCGGCTGGTCGACGCGCAACCCTGGGAGCACTCGGAGGATGAGACGGCGATCGACCTCGTCTTCCACATCCCCGGATCGCTTCTGAAACCCGAATACGAGGGAATCCGCACGGGCTCGCTCTGGCGGAAGAGGTGCATCATGCAGGTGCAGGTCGCGGTCCCGGAAGAATTGGGTGCCGAAGAGCACGACGCCATCGTCCGTTGGTACGCGAGGAAATTGGTCGACGCGGTGGAATTGGCTCGCACAACGCTGCCGCGCCGTAAGGACGCGCTGCCGGTTGTGCAGGCGGCAACCATCTCCTCGCTCGCGACCGCGGGTCTCGTGTAAGCGGAGTCCGGTGTAAAGCTGCTGAGGGGGAGACATTACGTCTCCCCCTCAGCGGAATCCGGAAGGAAAGGGAAGAAGCGAGGAAATGGCGATATCCGGGTGGGGTGACGGGCGTCGGTACCGTCGTAACTACGCAGGCGTTGCGGGGCAGTTGGTTCCCGATGAGGAGATGCGGTTCGATCCGTCCTTGGGGGACGGGGAGTTGGACCACGCGCTGGGCGCCGCGCTCGCAGGGCAGTGGCTGCCCGCGGCGGTGTTGTTGAGCGCGTCCGCCGGGGACGAGGAACTGCGGACGCACCGGGTGTGGGTGCTGGCGGAACTGGCCGGGCGGGAGCGGGCCTGGCTGGATGCCTGGCGGGCGGCACGGCCGGGCGACCGGGACGGCGAGGTGCTGCACGCACTGGCGCTGGTGACGGGCGCGTGGGAGGTACGGGGGTCGGCCGGGGTCCGGTTCACGGCTTCGGAACGGCTCGCGGCCTTCCACGAGCTACTGGCGGCGGCCCGCCCCGTCATCGGGGGGATCGCGCGCCGGTTCCCGGAGGACTCCGTACCGTGGCTGGCATTGGTGCAGTTGGGGGTGGGGCTGGGGGCTCCGGCCGGTCTGTTCGATGAGTGGACGGGTGAGTTGTTCCGGCGGGCGCCCGCCCATCGGTACGGGCATGACATCGCGCTGCAGTACCGGTGCGAGAAGTGGTACGGCTCGCACGAGGAGATGTTCGCGTTCGCGGACGAGGTGGCCGGCCGGGCGGAAGCGGGTTCGCCCCTGCGGATCCTGCCGGTGCAGGCCTGGTTCGAGTACTTCGCGCGGACCGAGGACGGTTCGGTGTGGGAACGGCCGGAGGCCGTCGCCGCCGTGGACGGTGCGCTGGAGGGCGGCGGTCCCGGAGCGCACCCGTACGTGAACATGGACCGAGGTCTGCTCGCCTACGCCCTGTACGCGCAGGAACGGCACGCGGAGGCGTTCGCGCAGTTCCGGGCGATCGGCAGGTCGGCGAGCGAACGCTACTGGAGCCAGATCGGGGAGTACCAGGGGCGGGTGGAGTTCCTGGAGGCCCGGGAGGACTTGGCGGCGTACATCGCAATGAAGGGCATCAAGGTATGAGCAGGGCACGGAGGACGAGCCGGGTGATGGGCGCGTGTACGGTCGCGGCCGTGGTGTGCCTTCTGGCGACGGGTTGCTCCGGATCGGACGGGGCGAGTGACTTCGAAAAGCGCGACGCCCGTGAGGTCGGGGTCGTGTACGAGGTGACGGGTGCCCCCGTGGAGAGCGTGGTCTACGCGACGGGAGCGGGCGACGAGGAGTCCGGGCGGGCCCACCGTCCCGAGCTGCCGTGGAAGCACACGGCAGAACTCGCCGGAATCGCCACCACGCCCACGGTCAACGTGGTGCTGGGGAAGGACGGCGGTCGCGCCGAATGCCTGATCCGCATCAGGGGCGAGGTGGTGCACCGGGCCACCGCCGAGGGGGCGTTCGGGACCGCCACCTGCCTGGCGCCGCTCCAGCAGGAGGCCCGGTGAACCACGCGGGAGACCTGGTGAACCACGCGGGCGACCCGGTGAACCACGAAGCGCCTCACGCCCCGCGCGCGGCCCGCGACCGTCTGCGTGCCCTGCGCGGCCGGAGCGCCCGTCGAGATCGGGTGCGCAGGCGAGCGCTCGCGGCCGGTGCGCTCACCCTGCTCGGGGCCCTCGGCTGGACCGTCGTCAGCGGCGCCCTGGCCGAGCCCGCCGACGCCGAGGGCAAGCCCCTGATCGTCCCGGCGCACGCGGTCGGCGAACAGCGCACCGCCTTCGGGTACGGCGACCCGAACGCACCCCACGTCCTCACCGTGCGTTTCGACCCCCGCGACCCCCGCAGCGCCACCCTCGAACGCGAACTCGGTTCCACCGTAAGGGAGTTGGCTGACAAGGGGGCGTACCGGATCGAATACCACGGCACGACACTCCAGGACGGCAAGGACGGCGGCCGTGGGTCGGCGCGCGCGCTCAACGCCTTGGGGGCCGCAGCCGAGCAGGGCCCCAAGGACTTCGCCGCCCTCTTCGCCGCCCTCGCCGCCCGTCCCGCCGCCTCGGGCACCGACGGCGCCTTCGCTGAGCCGCAGCGTCTGATGGAGATCGCTGACGAGGCCGGTGTACGCACCCCAGCCTTCGACCGCGCCGTCACGGAGAACACCTACGCCCCCTGGGTGGCGAAGGCGACCGGGCAGCACAACTCCTCCGGCACGTCGGACGTACTCCTGGACGGCCGACGCCTGCACGACGACCACACCGATGCCCGCACCCTGTCGGCCGTCGAGTTCCGCGGCCTGACGGAGGGGCTGCTTCCGGTCGCTCGCCGGTGATACCTCCGACAACCGCTCCACCGCAGCAGTTTCGGTCTGGATTCCGGATCCGGCACGCTGCCTTCCGGAGATGTCCCGGAACTGGATCGTGTACGGGTGGGACCCTTGGGCCATCTGGCCTTGGCGTGAGAGCACTCCTTGAAGGAGGTACCCATGCCGTGGGTGAGGGATGTGGTGGCCATGGCGTTGCCGACTCCCTGGTGCGATGCGGACGTCTTGCTGACAGCTGATGCACGGAAGGGTGTCTGACCTGCGAAAAGTCCCAACCCATTCGGATTGTGGAGGAACTTCGTGGGCCGCACCACGCAGGACGTCACGCAAGCCCGCACGGACTGGATGACGGGCGACCGCTTCGGCGAGGTCAAGGGATACGAGGGGGCACCCGTGCCCACGCCGGAACTGCCGAACGTACCGCTGAAGCCGCGGAGGAGCCCGCGCTGAGCCGGGATTCTGGCACGCCGTTGTCTGCAGCCGCCGACCCGGGCAGTAGCTTGCGCGGAGTCTTGGTCGGTACCTACCTGGCCTGAACTCCGCTCTGGCTTATGCGCACATCCGTGCGGTCATCCTGGGGGTTCTGCTCGGGGGCCAAGCGGGGACATCCCCGCGTGCACGGGGAGCAGTTGGCGATCTGCATCCACAGGTCGGCAGGGCTGGGAACATCCCCGCGTGCGCGGGGAGCAGGTGACCAACGACGCCAGCAGTTGCAGGGCGGGGGGAACATCCCCGCGTGCGTGGGGAGCAGGCTTCCTGGGCTGCTGCTTTACAGCGGGAGGAGGTGGTTTTTGACCACGTTCGTTGAATCGGACAAGTTGCGCATAGGTCTCAGATTGGCGCTTGGGGGCTGGTGAACGGCGGGAAACGGTCGCGTCATCGTATGCCGCGAGGCGTCGTCGGTGTTGCGTTGTACCAGGAGGGGCGGTGGCGTGGGCGGGTTTTGGCTTGTGGGGGACGTGGGGTGGGGTTTGCCGGTACTGATCGGGTCATGAGCGTTGGAGAGGGGCTTCGTTCGGGGCTTGGGGCGTGTCTGTCCGAGGCGGCGCGGGTCGTGTGGGCGAAGCATGATCATGACAGTTGTGGGTGGCTGCCGTTGTGGCGGCACATGGAGGACAGCGCGGCTGTCGCGGGTCTCTTGTGGGACGAGTGGTTGCCGGCGAATGTGCGGGCCCTGATTGCCGGGGCGCTGCCGGGCGGGGAGTCGGAGGCGCGGCTGCTGCTGGTCTGGCTGGCGGGGGTGCATGACATCGGGAAGGCGACGCCTGCCTTTGCGTGTCAGGTGGATTCGCTGGCGGACGGGATGCGGGCGCAGGGGCTGGAGATGCGTACGCAGCGTGCGTACGGGCCGGAGCGGAGGCTGGCGCCGCACGCGTTGGCGGGGCAGATGCTGCTGGGGGAGTGGCTTCAGGAGCGGCACGGGTGGTCGGGGCGGCAGAGCGGGCAGTTCGCGGTGGTGGTCGGGGGGCACCACGGGGTGCCGCCGGAGAATCTGCAGATCATGGATCTGGACGCGCATCCGTATTTGCTGCGTGGCCGGGGAGCGAGTGGTGCGGCGTGGCGGCGGGTGCAGGGGGAACTGCTCGATGCGTGTGCCGAGGAGTTCGGGGTCGGTGAACTGCTGGGCGGGTGGCGGGCGGTCAGGCTCTCTCAGCCGGTGCAGGTGCTGCTCAGCGCCGGGGTGATTCTCGCCGACTGGATTGCCAGCAACCCCGGCCTCTTCCCGTACGTCCTGAAGGAGAATTCCCGCAGTGGCAGTCGGCGGATTGCGGCGGCCTGGCAGGGGTTGAATCTGACGCGGCCCTGGCAGCCGGAGGAACCCGTCGGCACTGCTCAGGAGTTGTTCGGTGCGCGGTTCGCGCTGCCGCCCGGAGCGAAGGTGCGGCCGGTGCAGGACGCGGCAGTGCGGTGGGCGAGGTCGATGCCCGTGCCGGGGCTGATGGTGATCGAGGCGCCGATGGGGGAGGGCAAGACGGAGGCCGCGCTCGCCGTGGCGGAGATCTTTGCCGCGCGGGCGGGAGCGGGCGGGGTGTTCTTCGCGTTGCCCACCATGGCGACCGGCAATGCCATGTTCCCCCGGCTGCTGGACTGGCTGGAGCGGTTGCCCTTGGAGGAGGGAAGTCGGTACTCCGTGTTGTTGGCGCATTCCAAGGCCGCGCTGAACGAGGAGTACGCAGGCTTGGTGCGTGAGGGGCGGCAGCAGGTCGCCGCGGTGGAGCTTGATGCGGAGATGTCGGAGGGGCGGCTCTCGGGCCAGGGGCGTTTGGCTCCGGCGGAGTTGATCGCGCATGCGTGGCTGCATGGGCGGAAGAAGGCGATGCTGGCGTCGTTCGTGGCGGGGACGATCGATCAGTTGTTGTTCGCGGGGCTGAAGAGCCGGCACCTGGTGCTGCGGCATCTTGCGGTGGCCGGGAAGGTCGTCGTCATTGACGAGGCGCACGCCTACGACACGTACATGAGTGTGTATCTGGACCGGGTGCTGTCGTGGCTGGGCGCGTACGGGGTGCCGGTCGTGGTGTTGTCCGCGACGTTGCCCGCCGCCCGTCGGCGAGAGTTGGCCGAGGCGTACGCCGGGGCTGCCCCCGGAAGTGCGGAGTTCGACGAGGTGGCGCGGGCCGAGGGGTATCCGCTGCTGACTGCTGTGGCTCCGGGGCAGGTGCCCGTCGTAGAGCGGCCCGGTGCCTCGGGGCGCGGTGGCGATGTGCTGCTGGAACAGGTCGAGGAGGACCTGGACGTACTGGCTGACCGGTTGGAGGAGGAACTCGACGGGGGCGGCTGCGTGCTGGTCGTACGCAATACCGTCGGCCGGGTGCTGGAGGCCGCCCAGGTGCTCCGCAGGCGTTTCTGCACTGCGTACGTGACCGTCGCGCACTCCCGGTTCGTGGATGTGGACCGGGCGGCGAAGGACGCCGGGCTGCTGAGCCGGTTCGGGCCGCCGGGGACGGCCGAGCGCCCCGAGCGGCACATCGTCGTGGCCAGCCAGGTCGCCGAACAGTCCCTCGACGTCGACTTCGACCTCCTGGTCACCGACCTGTGCCCGGTCGACCTGCTGCTCCAGCGGATGGGGCGCCTGCACCGCCACCAGCGCGGCGAGAAGCAGGCGGACCGGCCCCGGCGACTGCGTACCGCACGCTGTCTGGTCACCGGGGCGGACTGGAGCGGCCCCGTACCCGTGCCGGTCAGGGGATCGGTGGCGGTGTACGGCCGGTACGCGCTGCTGCGCTCGGCCGCCGTTCTCCTCCCCCACCTGGGAGAGGGCAGTCGGCCGGTGCGGCTGCCGCAGGACATCAGCCCGCTCGTCCAGGGGGCGTACGGGGAAGCGGCGGTGGAGCCCGCCGCATGGGCCGAGGCCATGGCCCTGGCGCGGGAGCAGCACGATCGGCACCGCGCGCGGCAGGCGGAGGAGGCGGACACGTTCCGGCTCGGCCCGGTGGGCCGGCCCGGCCGCTCCCTGGTCGGCTGGGTCGCGGCGGGGGCGGGGGACGCGGACGACACCCGGGCCGGCCGGGCCCAGGTACGCGACAGCACCGAAAGCCTGGAGGTCGTCGTCGTACAGCGGCGGGCGGACGGTTCGCTGGCCACCTTGCCGTGGCTGGAGGACGGGCACGGCGGCCTCGAACTGCCCCAGGACCGCGCCCCTTCGCCGCGGGCGGCGCGAGCGGCGGCCATGTGCGGGCTGCGACTGCCCATCCAGTTCTCCGACCCGAAGGTGATGGACCGTGCGATCGCCGAACTGGAGGAACTGTACGTACACGCCTGGCAGGGCAAGGACTGCCACTGGCTCGCCGGCCAGCTGATTCTTGCGCTGGACGCCGATTGTCAGACCCACCTGGCAGGCTTTTCTCTCCGGTACGGCAAGAGCGACGGGCTAGAGGTGAACAGTGACCACAACCAGTGAGGTCGGCGCGGGAGTTGAGGGGCTGTCGTTCGACCTGACCGCCCGCCCGTGGCTGCCGGTATTACGCTCCGACGGCACTCCGGACGAAGTCTCGCTGCGTGAGGCGCTCGTGCAGGCCGAGGACCTGCGCAGGCTGACCGGGGACCTGCCCACCCAGGAGTTCGCGCTGCTGCGCCTGCTGCTGGCGGTGTGCCACGACGTCCTCGACGGCCCTGCGGACAGTGAGGAGTGGGGCGAACTCTGGGCGGACCCCGACTGCTTCGCGAAGGTCCCCGACTACCTCGACGCACACCGTGACCGCTTCGACCTGCTGCACCCGCACACACCGTTCTTTCAGGTGGCAGGGCTGCGTACGGCGAAGGACGAGGTGTTCTCGCTCAACCGCATCGTCGCCGACGTCCCCAACGGCGACCCCTTCTTCAGCTCCCGGCAGCCCACCGTGGACCGGCTCGGCTTCGCGGAAGCCGCCCGTTGGCTCGTCCACGCGCACGCCTACGACACCTCCGGTATCAAAACCGGAGCCGTGGACGACAAGCGGGTCAAGGGCGGCAAGGTGTACCCGCAAGGTGTCGGCTGGGCCGGGGCCCTGGGCGGGGTGTACGTCGAAGGGCGCACCCTGCGCGAGACGCTGCTGCTGAACCTGGTGGCCGCCGACACCCAGGGGCTGCGCCTCAGCGACGACGACCGCCCGGCGTGGCGGCGCCCACCGTGCGGGCCCGGAGCCGACGGCGATCGACGGCCCCATGGCGTACGGGACTTGTACACCTGGCAGACCCGGCGGGTGCGGCTGCACTACGACACGGAAGGCGTGCACGGCGTCGTCCTGGGATACGGCGACCCGCTGCCCGCGTACAACATGCACACCCACGAGCCGATGACGGCCTGGCGGCGCAGTCCCGCGCAGGAGAAGAAGCGCAAGGAAGCCGTCGTCTACCTGCCGCGCGAGCACGACCCCGCACGGTCCGCCTGGCGCGGCATCGAATCCCTCATCGTCGGCAAGGCGGAAGCCACCCAGACGTCCGAGGCGGCCAAGTACCTGCGGCCCGGGATCTTCGAGTGGATCGCCCAGCTCGTCACCGACGGGGAACTGCCCCGCGGCTTCCTCATCCGGGCGCACGTCGTCGGCGCCGCGTACGGAACCCAACAGTCGGTGATCGACGAAGTGGTCGACGACCGCGTCGCCATGGCGGTGGTCCTGCTGCACCGCCGCGACCGTGAGCACGGGCAGCAGGCCATCGACGCGGTCCACGATGCCGACGAGGCGGTCAAGGCACTCGGCGATCTTGCGACTGACCTGGCACGGGCCGTGGGGGTCGATCCCGAAGGGCCTCGTGCGACCGCCCGCGACCGCGGCTTCGTGGCCCTGGACGCTCCGTACCGCACGTGGTTGTCCCACCTGGCCGAAGCCGAAGACCTGGACGTGCAACGCCGGAACTGGCAGCAGGACGTGCACAGGATCATCGCCCGGCTCGGCGAGCAACTGCTCGCCGACATCGGTGAAGCTGCCTGGGAAGGTCGCATCGTGGCGGGCGCCAAGGGCGAGGAGTGGCGCAACTCCGCCCACGCCGACAAGTGGTTCGGCCTCCGCCTCGACAAGGGCCTCAGCAGCCCCTTCCGTCACACACCGGGCTCCGGCGGACCTCGTACCCGAACCGACGCCCAAGGAGCATCCATGTCCGTCCCGGCCGCCCTCGCCACGTCGGCCCGCAAGCGCGTCGGTGAGATCGCCGCAGGTCTCATCCGCCCGCTGCAGAGCGGCTACCTGCGCGACGACTCCCACAGTGTGGGGGCCCGCGCCCGCCTGAGCCGTGGCGCAGGCAAGACGTTCGCGCAGGTCCCCGACCTGCTGGGGCTGGTCGACACCAGTGACCTGTACGGGAATGCCGCGGCCGGTGGCCCCGCCCTGCGGGAAGCGGAACTGTCCGCGGCCGAAGACGCGGTGCACACCGTGCTGACGCTGTGGGCCCTGCACCAGCAATCCCGGGGCACCGGGATGCACCGCTCGGACGGAGCCCGGGGAAGCCGCACCGGACTGGGCGCGGCAGTCCGCAGCCTGATGGCGCCGGGTGAGATCGACGAAACCATCCTCAAACGGCTCGTGCGTGCGGGCAACGCGCCCGATGCGGAATCCCTGGCGGTGCGACTGCGGGAGATCGTATTGCTGCTGCGCGAGGCGGAAGTGCCTCTCGACTACGGGCTCCTGGCCGGACAGCTCTTCCTGTGGCAGCAGCCCGGCGGGCGCGATCTCGTACGCCGTGAGTGGGGCCGCTCCTTCCAGTCGGCCCGCGCATCGCAGAACGACGAGACCACCGAGCACGACGCACAGCCCCGCTCCGGCGACAACGCCGTCGCCACGACCGACAAGGACGCTTCGTGAACCGCTACTTCCTCGACGTGCACGCCCTGCAGACCGTGCCGCCCAGCAATCTGAACCGCGACGACACCGGTGCACCGAAGTCGGCCGTGTACGGGGGAGTGCGCCGGGCCCGTGTCTCCAGCCAGGCCTGGAAGCGCGCCATTCGCACCTACTTCAGCGACGAACACCTCCTCGACCCCCAGGAGCTCGGCGTACGCACCAAGAAGGTCGCCGAGATCCTGGCCGCCCGGATCACCGAGCGCGAGCCGTCGCTCCAGGGCGCGGCAGCGCTTGAACTGGCGGCGGCGGTGATCGAGGGGGCCACTGGCTCCAAGATCGAGGCGCCGAAGCGGAACGCCAAGGACGAGGAGTCCGGCGAGGAGGCGGTGCCGCGGTCGAAGTACCTGATGTTCCTCAGCGCCCACCAGCTCGACGGTCTCGCGGACCTCGCGGTCGACGGCGCGGACGACATCACGTCGTACCTCAAGGACAAGAAGAACAAGGCGCGCGCCAAGGAGATCGCCGACACCCTCCACTCCGTCGACATCGCGCTCTTCGGCCGCATGGTCGCCGACTCCGCCGACATCAACGTCGACGCCGCGGTCCAGGTCGCCCATGCGATCAGCGTCCACCGCGTGGAGAACGAGTCCGACTATTACACCGCCGTCGACGACATGAACACTGACGCCGAGCCCGGTGCCGGGATGATCGGCACTGTCGAGTTCAACTCCGCCACTCTCTATCGGTATGCGGCCGTCGGTGTCCACCAACTCGCCGCCAACTTGGGCCAGGGCCTGCAGGAGGACGAACCGCTCAGTACGCCGGTGCGTCGTGCTGTCGAGGCGTTCGTCCAGAGCTTCGTCGAGTCCCTGCCCACCGGCAAGATCAACACCTTCGGCAACCACACCCTCCCCGACGCGGTCGTCGTCAAGCTCCGCACCACCCGCCCGATGAGCTACGCGGCGGCCTTCGAAGAACCCGTCACCGGCGGTGACACCGGCGGACACGTACGCGGGGCCGCCGAACGTCTGGCGGCGTATGTCCCGGACATCGAGAAGGCATACGGCGACGAGGACACCACCCGCACCTGGGTGCTGAGCGTCGGCCCGCACACCACCGCGCTCTCCCCGCTCGGCGAGAAGCAGGACAAACTGCGTGACCTCGTCACCTCCGTCGGCCAGGCCGTCGCCGACCGCCTGGACGGAGCGCCCTCGTCGTCATGAGCGTCCTCACGCTGAGGCTGGCCGGCCCCCTCCAGTCCTGGGGGGCCGCGGCCCGCTTCGTCCGCCGTACCACCGAGGCGGCGCCGACCAAGAGTGGCGTCATCGGCATGCTCGCCGCCGCCCAAGGCATCGCCCGCGGAGACGACGACGCCCTGGCGCGTCTGGCGGCGTTGCGCTTCGGGGTGCGTATCGACCAACCCGGCACCCGGGTACGGGACTTCCAGACCGCGCACCATCAGGTGACCGGCAAATCCATGCCGCTGTCCGAGCGGTTCTACCTCGCCGACGCCGTGTTCGTCGCCGCCCTCGAAGGCGAACACCTCCTGCTCGCCGCACTGCGCGAGGCTCTGTACCGCCCCGTCTACCCGCCCTTCCTCGGCCGCCGCTCCTGTCCGCCCACCGGACAGTTCGTCCTGGGCCTGCACGACGACATCCGGCTGGACCAGGCACTCACCCACACCCCCTGGCAGGCATCGGCCTGGTACCGCAAACACCTCCGCGGACCCACCGTACGGCTGCCACTGCTGCTGGAAGCCGAGCCCGGGGACACCACGGGCGACCTCCTGCGCGACCAGCCGGTCAGCTTCGACGCAGCGCACCGCAAGCACGCCCTGCGCACCGTCACCAGCACCACCGTGGACATCCCCAGCTCCCCAGCCACCCCGAAGCCGCCGACGCCGCCGATCCGGTCCGTACCGGCACACGACCCGTTCGCCGCGCTGCCCGACCCCACCGCCGGGCAGTCTCCGGTCGCTCCCGAGCCGTCGCACGACCCGTTCACCGCTCTGGAGGAGAGCACCTGATGCACCTGACCCGCTTCCGTATCAACACCGCACGGACCGGTGCCCGCCGCCTGCTCTCCTCGCCCCAGTCGCTCCACGCGGCCGTCATGAGCGCCTTCCCCGCCCTGCTCCCGACCACTCCCGAACAGCCCGCAGCAGGCTCGGGGCCACGGGTTCTGTGGCGGCTGGACCACAACGCCCGCGCCGAGGTGTTCCTGTACGTCGTCAGCCCCGACCGACCCGACTTCACCCACCTCGTGGAACAGGCAGGGTGGCCCGCACTCGCGGCCGACCCGGCCACCCCGGGCTGGGAAACCCGCCCCTACACCCCCCTCCTGGACCGCCTCGACAAAGGCAGCACCTGGGCGTTCCGGCTCACCGCCAACCCGGTGCACTCCGTCCGCAACAAGGACGGGGCGCCGACCAAGCGCACCGCGCACATCAACCCGGTCCACCAGATGGGATGGCTGCTCAAGCAGCAGGAACGAGCAGGCTTCCGCATCCTCGAAAAGCCCGATGCCGCAAGGCTGTTGCCCAGCGCAACCACTCACCGGGGCCACCCGCATCACGGCGACCGGTACGAGCTGGCGGTCCGCGACCAGCGCGGCCTGTCCTTCGCCAAGTCCCCTGATTCACGCGGCAGCAAGCGCACCGTCGTCACTCTGGTCACCGCCACCTTCGACGGCCGCCTCGAAGTCACCGACTCCCAACTCCTGCGCCACACCCTCACCCACGGCCTCGGCAAGGCCAAGGCATACGGCTGCGGCCTGATGACCCTCGCCCCGCTCGCGCCCGCACCGGCCCGGTAGCGCCATGACGACCGTCGGCCGGCGCACGGCACTCACCCCACGCCAGCTCACCCGCACCGGCGACCGCGTCTCCTTCATCTACCTGGAGAGATGCGTCGTCCACCGGGACGCCAACGCCATCACCGCAGAGGACGCCAACGGCACCACCCACATCCCCTCCGCCACCATCGGCACTTTCCTCCTCGGCCCCGGGACCCGCATCACTCACCAGGCGATGAGCGTCCTCGGCGAAACCGGTGCCGCCGTGATCTGGGTCGGCGAACACGGCGTTCGCTACTACGCGGCAGGCCGCGCCCTGACCCGCTCCTCGGCCCTGGCCGAAGCGCAGGCCGTCCAGTGGGCCAACGCCCGCTCCCGCGTCGCGGTCGCGCGCGCCATGTACAAGCTCCGCTTCCCCGGCGAAGACCCGGCCGGGCTGACCCGCCGCGAACTCCTCGGAAGAGAAGGCCAACGGGTCAAGGACTGCTACCGCGCCCAGTCCGCCCGTACCGGAGTCCCGTGGCGGGGCCGCAAATACACCCCCGGCGACTTCACCAGCGGCGACCCGGTCAACCAGGCCATCACCGCCGCCGCCCAGTGCATGTACGGCATCGCGCACGCCGTAGTGATGTCCCTGGGCTGCAGCCCCGCCCTCGGCTTCGTTCACTCCGGCCACGAACTCTCCTTCGTCCTGGACATCGCCGACCTCTACAAGACCGAGATCGGCATCCCCCTGGCCTTCGACATCGCCGCGGAAGACGAGGAAGACGTGGGCCCCCGCACACGGCGCGCCCTGCGCGACCGCATCAACGAGTGCTCCCTCCTTGACCGCTGCGTCGACGACATCAAATCCCTCCTCCTCCCCGAAGACACCACCCCACCCCGCTCACACCACACCAGGAACTTCGACGCCGACGCCGACACCCTCACCCTCCAGAGCGACGGAGGCTGGGAAGTAGCCGCAGGCAGCAACTACGGCGACGGGGCGGACATCTGGTGACCGTCATCGTCCTGACCAACTGCCCACAAGGCCTGCGCGGTTTCCTCACCCGTTGGATGCTGGAAATCTCCGCGGGCGTCTTCATCGGCAACCCCTCCACACGCGTCCGCGAAGCGCTGTGGCACGAAGTCCAGCAGTACGCGCACCAGGGCCGAGCCCTGCTCGCCCACACCACCAACAACGAACAGGGCTTCACCTTCCTCACCCACGACCACGCCTGGCACCCCACCGACCACGAGGGCCTGACCCTGATCCACCGCCCAAACGAGAAGGCCCCTCAGCCAGTGGTCGAACCGGGAGGGAAGCCCGGGTGGAGCAGGGCCTCGAAGCGTCGCCGCTTCGGAAAGTAGAGAAAGGGTAATTGTCCTTGATGTCGGAATCGATGAAAGTGGTTCAAAATCAGCCCGGGGCACCATAAAGCCCCAGCTCAGAAAGACTGCTCCCCGCGCACGCGGGGATACGGGCCCCAGGTGCCGCCGAGGACGAGTTCGCGACCGTCACCTGACTGGTGCCGATCCAGCAGAAGGCTGGAGGAAGCGCGCAGGAGATCCGGTGGACTGCGGTCTCGTGAACCACGACAGGTACCGCGTGCGGCCCGCGGCCGGAGCGCTCGGTGAGGTCGCGTGCGTCGGCGAGCGCTTGCGGCCCGTGTGCTTATCCTGCTCGGGCCCTCGGCTGGACCGCGTCCTGCCGAGCCCGCCGACCGGGCCGGTGTGCGTACCCCGACCTTCGACCGTGTCGTCACGGAGAACGTCTACTCCTGCACGGCGCGCCACCGCGATGCCCGCACCCCGGTGGCGCGCCGTGGGGCGGTTCGTGCCGTTGTGGGAAGGTGATGGCCGGCTGCTCGTGGCGGGCGTGCATGGGTGCGGCAAGTGGGGGTAGTCGCGCGCAGTGGGAGAGAATCGATTCTGAGGACGGCTTGTGGGGCAGGCGAACGCGGGCCGGATTGATCTGGCCGAGAGGGGGGTCCGGATGCCGGATGACCCGGAAGGTCCGGATGTTCCCGACGGCCCGGACGTCGATTCTCTCTGCTTCAGTGTCGGTGCCGCGTATGAGGGGGATCCCGCCGATATCGGCGAGGCCCGTGCACTGGCCCGCGCCTTTCTGCGTCGGGCCCAGGACGAGCATGGGATTCCGGTCTCCGCGCGGGCGCGGGAAGTGCTTCCGCTGGTGGTGAGCGAGCTGATCACCAACGCCTGCAAGTACGCCCCCGGCCCGCAGTTCCTCGAACTCTCCACCGACGGAGTCGGCCTCCAGGTCGCCCTCTGGGACAGCAGCCCCGCGCTCCCTCTCCCACGCGCCGCCGACGCCGACCGCATCGGGCAGCACGGCCTCGAAATCGTCATGGCCCTCTGTGAGGGGTACGAGGTCCACCAGCAGCCCCTCGGGAAGCGGACCCGTGTGCGGCTTGCCCTCGTCGATGCCCCCGCCCTGCACCTGGAGTCGGTGAAGCCGGTGGAACCGGAGGGTCCGAGCGTCAAGGAGCCGTGAAAACGGGGGAGCGGCGCGGCAAGAGGTCGTCAGGAGGACGAGAAGGGCGCGGTGAGCGTGCCGATGCTGGGCGGACCTGCATCGAAGGAGTACGTCCATGTCCGCCCGTTCCCGTTCCGGCCTCGCCGCCTCCGCCGCCTCCGTCGAAGGGCCGTCCCCCGCAGGTGTCGAGGAACCTCCCCCACGCGGCAAGCGTGCCAAGGCCGCCGGTGATCCCGAGGCCCGGCACCAGCTGACCACCCTCACCGGTCTCGCCGCACTCTCCCTCGACGCGATGGCCTCGGTCGCGTACGGGCCCGAGGCCATCGTTCTGGTGCTCGCGGCGGCCGGGGCCCATGGGCTCGGGTTCACGCTTCCCGTCACGCTCGGCATCGCCGCGCTGCTGGCGGTGCTGGTGGCTTCGTACCGGCAGGTGATCGCCGCGTTCCCGGACGGCGGCGGGAGTTACGCGGTGGCCAGGACGTACCTGGGAGTGCGGACGAGTCTGCTCGCCGCCGGTTCGCTGGTTCTGGACTACGTGCTGAACGTGGCGGTCGCGGTGACCGCGGGGGTCGCCGCGCTCACCTCCGCGTTCCCCGCGCTGTACGAGCAGCGGGTGGCGCTCTGCCTCGCCGTCCTCGTCCTCGTCACGGCCGTGAACCTGCGCGGAATCGTCGACTCCGCCAGGGCCTTCATCGTGCCGACGGCCGTCTTCGTCGCCGCCATTCTCACCATGGTCGTCGTGGGGCTGTTCCGGGACGCTCCGGCGTCCGTCGAGGCGGCCGCGGGACACGCCTCCGTGCTCGGCGACAACGCCACCACCGTCGGCGCGCTGCTGCTCCTGAAGGCCTTCGCGTCCGGCTGCTCCGCCCTCACCGGCGTCGAGGCCATCGCCAACGCCGTCCCCTCCTTCCGCGCCCCGGCCGCCCGCCGCGCCCAGCGGGCCGAGGTCGCCCTCGGGGCGCTGCTCGGCGTGATGCTGATCGGGCTGTCCGTCCTCATCTCCCGCTTCGGGCTCCAGCCGGTCGAGGGCGTCACCGTCCTCGCCCAGCTCGCGGACGCCTCCCTCGGCCACAACTGGGCCTTCTACCTGGTGCAGTTCGCGACGATGATCCTGCTCGCGCTCTCCGCCAACACCTCCTTCGGCGGCCTTCCCGTACTCCTGGGCATCCTGGCCCGCGACAACCACCTCCCGCACGTCTTCGGCCTCAAGGCCGATCGTCAGGTCCACCGGCACGGCGTCCTCACCCTGGCCGCCGTCTCCGCCGCCCTCCTCGTCTTCTCCGGCGGCGACACCAACACCCTCGTGCCGCTCTTCGCGATCGGGGTGTTCATCGGCTTCACCGTCGCCCAGGTCGGCATGGTCCTGCACTGGCGTACGGTGCGGGGGCCGCGCTGGGCGGGCAAGGCGGTCCTCAACGGTCTCGGAGCGTTGCTCACCGGGGTGAGCGCGGTCGTCGTCACCGCGACGAAGTTCCACGACGGCGCCTGGCTGATCGTCGTCGCGCTGCCGCTGCTGATGGTGCTCTTCGACCAGGTGCACCGGGCGTACGGGCGCATCGGAGCGCGGCTTGAGGTCGGACGCATTCCCCAAGCTCCTTGCCGGGCGCGGTCGTTGGTGCTCGTACCGGTTTCGTCGCTGTCCCGGCTGACCGGTGAGGCGCTGAGCGCCGCCGTGTCCCTCGGCGACGAGGTCCAGGCCGTCACCGTCAGCCACACCGGCCCCGAGGACCGCGCCCAGAGCGAGGCGCTGGAGCGGGACTGGGCGCTGTGGAACCCCGGCGTCCCGCTGGTCAGGATCACCTCCGAGCGCCGTACGATCGGCCGCCCCGTCGCCTCGTACGCGAACAAGGTCGCACGGGAGGAACCGGGCACCCGCATCACCGTCCTCATCCCGGAGGTCGAGCCCGCCCACCTCTGGCAGCGGCTCCTGCAGAACCAGCGCGGCGCGGTCGTCGCCCACGCCGTCCGCCGGGACACCGACGCGGTCATCTGCCGCCTGCGCTTCCGGCTGCGCTGATGAGTCGGGTGCTGGTGGTGGAGGACGATCCGCAGCTCGTCCGCGCCCTCGTGATCAACCTCCAGGCACGGCAGTACGGGGTCGACGCGGCCCCCGACGGCACCAGCGCGCTCCGGCTCGCCGCCGAGCACCGGCCGGACGCCGTCCTGCTGGACCTCGGGCTGCCCGACATGGACGGGCTGGACGTCCTCAAGGGGCTGCGCACCTGGACCGGGGCGCCCGTGCTGGTGATCTCCGCGCGCCGTGGCTCGCCGGAGAAGATAGCGGCGTTAGAGGCCGGTGCCGACGACTACCTCACCAAGCCGTTCAGCATGGACGAGCTCATCGCCAGGCTGCGGGCGGCCCTGCGGCGGACCGGTCCTACGTCCGGGACGTTTGGTTGTCGCCAGGAGCCGGCGGTCGTGGAAACCGGGGAGTTCACCGTCGACCTCCTGGCGAAGCGGGTGCGCAGGGCGGGCCGGGACGTACGGCTCACTCCCACCGAGTGGCAGCTGCTGGAGATCCTGATCTGCAATCCCGGTCGGCTCGTCTCCCAGCGCCGTCTCCTCGGCGACGTCTGGGGCCCCGGTCACAGCAAGAACTCCAACTACCTCCGCGTCTACATGGCCCAGCTCCGGCGCAAGCTGGAACCCGACCCCGCGCACCCGCGCCACCTGATCACCGAGCCCGGCATGGGGTACCGCTTCGAGGCGTGAGGCGTGAGGCGAGCGGGGGGCTCCGGACTCCGGTGTCGCTGTCTCGCTCCGTCAAGCCCCCGTCAGGGACCGATGCGCCCACGTCAGGGCGCCGTCAACGGCCGCCGCTCCGGCCTCCGTACCGGCGCAGACTCGATCGCCAGGGGGAGCGGACGGAGCGTCCGCCGCGCAGGGGGGAGGGCGTGTGTCCATCACTGCCGAGCAGAAGCAGGAGCGGGAGCAACAGCGGGTGTGGGCAGAGGCCCAGGCCCAGGCACCGGGAGCGGTTCGCCAGGGGGAGGCGGGCGCACCTCACGCAGCAGGCGTACGTCCCGTGGGCCCGCCCGGTCCGAAGTCGCCCGGCGGGCCACGACCCGGCGGCCCGCTCCCCGTACGGCACCTCGCAGCGAACCTGCGCAGCCGCTGGGCGAGCCTTCCGGCCCGCCTGCGCCTCCTGCGTACCGCCGGCCTCGCCCTCGCCGGGGCCCTGCTGGTCCTCCTCGCCACCGCGGGCCTCGCCCTCTCCGACGCGCTCGACGCGATCGAGACCCGCCACGTTCCCCGCACGACCAGCGCCGCCGGGCTGAACCTCGCCCTGGGCGACATGGACGCGCAGGCCGCCAACACCCTCCTCGCCAGCGGCGACGCGGGGACCGGCCGACTGGAGACCTCGTACAAGAAGGCCACCGAGCTGTACGTCACCGCGCGCCGCACCGTCAGCCGCGAACTGCGCACACTCGCCGTCGCCGCCGACGGAGACCCGCGCGCCGAACGCGTCGTCGAAGACCTCACCGAGAACTTCGCCCGCTACCAGGAGCTGATCGGCCGCGCCCTGGAGAACGACGGCCGCACCGGCGGCAAACCGGCCGCCCGCGACGACTACCGCACCGCCCTCCAGCTCCTCAAGAGCAAACTCCTCCCCGAATCAAGGGAGTTGACCGACACCAACAACGCGGTCTACGCGGCCGAGGTCGACGCCGCCCGCGACCGGATCACGGCGGAGTGCGCCGTCGCGCTCCTCCTGGGCC
The DNA here is from genome assembly GCF_044744005.1 of Streptomyces sp. NPDC087440. Taxonomy (NCBI): domain Bacteria; kingdom Bacillati; phylum Actinomycetota; class Actinomycetes; order Kitasatosporales; family Streptomycetaceae; genus Streptomyces; species Streptomyces sp. NPDC087440. The sequence continues at coordinate 921,438 of NZ_JBIUXN010000001.1, forward strand.
TGGCGCTCCTGGCCCTCCTCGGCGTCCTCCAGTGGTACGTCGCGCGCCGCTTCCGGCGGATCCTCAACCCGCCGCTGCTCGCCGCCACCGCCTGCACCCTGCTCGCGCTGGGCCTCGGCGGGCAGGTCCTGCTCTCCTCGTCCGAGCACCTGCGGATCGCCCGCTCCGACGCCTTCGACTCCGTCGTCGCGCTCTCCCGGGCACGCGCGAGCGCCTACGACCTCAACGCCGACGAGAGCCGGTACTTGTTGTTCGCCGACGACAGGGACGCGTACCAGGAGTCCTACTTCGCCACCTCGCAGCAGCTGTACGAGATCCGGGGCACGACCTTCGACACGTACAACAGGGACCTCGACCGCACCTGGTCCGCCTATCGCGCCGACCACACCGACCTGCGCTTCGGCGGCGAGTTCCGGCGCGAACTGGACAACATCACCTTCCCCGGCGAACGGAAGGCCGCCGAAGCCACGGTGCGGGCGTACGCCGTCTACCAGCGCGACGACCGCACCCTGCGCGCCCTGGTCGCCCGGGGCCAGGAGCGGGCGGCCGTCGCCTTCGGCATCGGCTGGCAACCGGGCCAGTCCAACGCCCACTTCGGCGCCTGGATGACCGCTCTCGGCCGGACCGTCGACATCAACCACCTGCACTACGAACAGGCCACCGCCGAGGGCCGCTCCCTCCTCACCGGCCCCCTCCCGCTCGCGGGCGGCGCGCTCGTGGTGGCGGCGGGTCTGGTCGTACGGGGACTGCGCCCGCGTCTGCGGGAGTTCAGCAATCCGTGACCGGTGGGGGTGTGTGGGGGCCTACTCCCCGAAGGTGACGTCGAGGCGGTAGCGGCCCGAGAGGGGGTGCCGGGCGGTTCCGGCCGTCACCTCCAGGCGGAGGGAGGCGCTCCGTACGCCCCGCTGGTTCTGCCGGGGGGCCGGGACCATCCGGAACGCGCAGCCTTCCGCGCTGGTCAGGCAGGCGCTGCCGAGAGTGACGCCGGTCGCCGCCACGCCGGGGAGCGCGGCGAGCCAGCGCTGGGCGACGTCCGCGCGGGTGCCGCACTCCGCGTAGCTGCCGCAGGGGGCCGTGTGCGTGATGCGGGCCCGGTCGTCGGAGACCCGGGTCTCGGACTCCCGGAGGAAGCCGTCGGGGGAACCGGCGCTCGCGGCGGTGCGCAGGTTGCCCTGGTAGGCGGAGCTCAGGGCGTCGGAGTTCAGGACCAGGTAACCGGTCACCGAGGCGGCCACCACCGCCAGGACGGCCACCGCGCCGAGTACCTTCCGGCGGGTGGACCAGCGGGGGCGGGCGGCCGGGGAGGCCGGAGGGGGCGGGGTCATGGCGGTGACGGTGCGGGGCTGGGGCGTGTGACGCGGGGCCTGCTGGGGCGCTGAGGACGCCCCGTTCTGCGGGACCGGCGACGGGGCGGGCTGCGGCACCGGCGACGGGGCGTGCTGCGGGACACCCAGCGGCGCCTGCGCCTGTGCCTGCATCTGCGGCCGCACCTGTGCCTGCACCTGTGGCTGCGCCTGCACCTGCGCCTGTACGGTGACCGGCTGCGCCAGCCGCGCCCGCAGCCCGTCCAGCGTCAGCCGTTGTGCCGGATCCTTGTGCAGCAGCCCCGCCAGCGCCGGAGCCAGCGGCCCGGCCCGCCCGGCGGGTGCGGGCTCCTCCGTCGCCACCGCGACCAGTACCGCGCTCGGAGTCGTGCCCGCGAACGGCGCGCGGCCCTCCACGGCCGCGTAGAGCGTCGCCCCCAGCGACCACAGGTCGGACTCCGCCGTCGCGGGCAGGCCCAGGACCTGCTCGGGGGCCATGAACGCGGGCGTCCCCATGATCATGCCGGTGGCCGTGAGGGTGGCGTCCCCCTCCACCGCCGCGATCCCGAAGTCGGTCAGCACCGCCCGTCCCTCTTCGAGGAGGATGTTCGCGGGCTTGATGTCCCGGTGCGTGATCCCCCTGCGGTGCGCGGCGTCGAGCGCGGCGGCCACCTGCTGCCCGATCTCCGCGACTTCTTCGGGCGGCAGCGGGCCGCGCGCCTCGACGAGGTCGGCCAGCGACCCGCCGGTCACCAACTCCATGACGATCCAGGGCAGTCCGTCCGCCCCGGCCACCCGGTCGTGCACGGTGATGATCCCCGGGTGCTTCAGCCCCGCCGCCGCGCGGGCCTCGCGGTCCAGGCGCGCGATCCAGTTCGCCCGCTCGGCCTCCCCGAGGTGCCCGGGCAGCCGCAGCTCCTTGACGGCCACGTCCCGGGCCAGCTGCGTGTCATGGGCCCGCCAGACGGCTCCCATGCCGCCCTGGCCCAGGAGGTGGGTCAACTGGTAGCGGCCAGCGAGGAGTTGCGTTTCGTCAGCGGTCACGGACGCATCCTAGGCGGGCCCGCATCCCCTCGCGGAGGTACGGGCGGCCGGGAAGCGTCTTGCCGAAACGGCAAGCATGTTTGCCCCCGGCGCAGTACGGGTGCACCTTCGAGGCAAGCCAGGAAGACAAAGAGAAGCGAGGTGGTCGTCATGGCCAGAAGTGGTGCGAACGCAGCGAACGGCATCGCCGCCGCCTACGACGTCGTGGTCGTCGGAGGCGGCGCGGGCGGCCTGTCCGCCGCGCTGGTCCTCGGCCGCGTCCGGCGCTCGGTGCTCGTCGTCGACGCGGGCGAACCGCGCAACGCGCCCGCCGCGCACATGCAGGGCTACCCGTCGCGCGACGGCATGCCGCCCGGCGAGTTCCTGGCCGTGGTGCGCGAGGAGGTCGCCGGGTACGGGGGAGTGGTGCTGCGGGACACGGTGACGGAGGTCGTGCCGGACGGCGCGGGCGAGTTCGACGTGGTCCTGGCGTCCGGCGGCCGCGTGCACGCCCGCCGGGTCGTCGTCGCCACCGGGCTGGTGGACGTGCTGCCGGACCTGCCCGGGGTGGCCGGGCGCTGGGGCCGCGACGTACTGCACTGCCCCTACTGCCACGGCTGGGAGGTGCGGGACCAGCGGATCGGGGTGATGTTCCGCGAGGACGTGGGCGTACACCAGGCGTTGCTGTTCAGCCAGTTGTCGAGCGAGGTGACGCTGTTCCTGGACGGTGGCGAACTCACCGACGAGCAGGGGGAGTTGCTCGCCGCTGCCGGTGTCCGCGCGGTGGCGGGGAAGCTGGCCGGGCTGGTGGTCGAGGGCGACCGGCTCACCGGCGTGCGGCTGGTGGGCGGCGAGGTGCGGGAGGCGTCGGCGTTCGTCGTGCCGCCGCGGATGGTGCCCCGGGACGGTGTGCTGACCGCCTTGGGCGTACGTACGCAGGAGACGCCCGCCGGGACGTTCCCCGAGGTCGACCCGACCGGTCTGACCAGCGTCCCCGGCGTCTGGGCGGTCGGCAACGCCACCGGAGCCGCGGAGCAGGTGGTCAACGCGGCCAGTGCGGGCTACCGGGCCGGGGTCGCGGTCAACGCGGCTCTGCTGCACGCCGACCTGACGGCACGCCGACTCCTTCAGCCCGTCTGACGCCGCCCCTACCGCCGCTCGTCCAGGGCCTCGACGAGTACCGTCACATGGCTGTGCTCCGGGTCCTGCACGGCGGTGACCAGGGTGACCGTCCCCGAAGCGGCGGTCTCGCGAAGCCGGTCGAGCGCCTGCGCCGCAGCCGGTTCGCAGAGTTCCGCCCGGTAGCGGGACCGAAATTGCGCGAAGTCGCACCGCCCCGCGTGATAGGCGGTGCGCAGCTCCTTGGAGGGCGTCAGGTCCTTCGGCCACTCGTCCACCGCCGCGCGCTCCTTGGACAGCCCGCGCGGCCACAGCCGGTCGACGAGGACGCGTACGCCGTCGTCCGGCTCCGGCGGGTCGTAGACGCGGCGCACACGGCGGTCGGGACGCGCTGGCATCGTCCGGCACCTCCTGGGTCGGGGCCCTCCACCCTAGGCAGCGCCGGTACCCACGCACCCGTACGACATCAGGAACGTGCCCCGTAGTGGGCGCTCACCGAGGCGGCGCGGTCGTGCAGGGCCGTGCGCAGCCACTGCGGGGACAGAGCCTCGGCGTGCGGGGCGAGCTGCCACAGGGCCCACTCCGCGTGGCGGGCGTCCTGGAAGGCCACCTCCAGGCGCAGCCGCCCGTCCGCCTCGGGCTCCTCGGTGAGCACGGCGAGGGCGGTGGCCACCAGCGGCTCCCGGTGCTCCGGAACCACCCGCACCTGCGCGGTGACCCGGTCGCCGCCGTTGCGGAACCGGTGGCTGCGCTCCTGCCAGGCCCGCTCCAGGTCGACCCGCTCCGGGCGCTCGGCGGGCTCGGCGAGCACCTCGGCGGCCCGGACCCGGGAGAGCCGGTAGGTGCGGTCGGCCCCGGCGCGGGTGGCGAGGAGGTAGGTCTGTTCGCGTACGGTGACCAGCCCGACCGGGTCCACGGTGCGCCACTCGGCGGCCTGGCCCACGGCCTCGTACCGGATGCGCAGCCGGTGCCCGGAGAGGACCGCGCGCCGGACCTCGGCGGCGATCGGGCCGGGCACGTCGTCGGCGTCCTGCCGCCGGGCGAGCAGGTCGGTCCCGGGGTCCACGAGCAGCCGCTCGGCCACCCCCGCCGCCGTGTCCCGCTGGCTCTCGGGCAGCGCGTCGACCACCTTGAGCATGGCCGAGGCGAGCGCCGAACCGAGCCCGAACGCCTGCGGGCCGCGCCGCGACCCGGCGACCAGGAGGGCGAGGGCCTCGTCGTGGTTCAGGCCGGTGAGTTCGGTGCGGAAGCCGGGCAGCAGCGCGAAACCGCCGTGCCGCCCGCGCTCGGCGTGCACCGGGACGCCCGCCGCGGACAGCGCCTCGATGTCGCGCAGCACGGTCCGGGTGGACACCTCCAGCTCCCGGGCGAGCGCGGTCGCCGACAACCGCCCGCGCTGGCGCAGCAGCAGGACCAGGGAGACGAGTCGATCGGCACGCATGCCCGAACCCTAAGGCCCGGGGTGAGGGCGCTGGACGCCTCTGATCGGCCCCCGGCCCGGCAGCGGACGGGGACGGGCGTCCGACGATCCGTCAGGAATGGCGGTGGTACGCCTTGTTGGCGATGTGCCATGCGTCGCCGGTGCGGACGAGCAGGAAGACGTCCGTGAACGTGTCCGGGCCGTGGGTGAGCGTCATCGTGGCGGTCGCGACCGTGCCGTGCACCTCGACCGAGTCGATGCGGCGCGAGCGGCTCGCCTCGTCCGGGGCCGGGTGGCCGGGGAAGAGTTCGCAGTACGCGTCCAGGGGCCACGACACGAGCGCGCCGTCGCGGATGCCCTCCACATGGGCCGACGGCAGGAACGCCGCACGGAAATGGGCCGGTTCGCCAGTGGCGTGGCCGCGCAGGTAGGCGCGCAGGGGGCGGAGTACGGGTTCGGGCGCGGCCGGGACCGTGGCGGCGACCGCGATGTCGGCGTCGGGTGCGGCGGGGGCGGCGGCCAGGGCTGCGGCGGCGGGCAGGGGGACACCGGACGCGTCGGCGAGCAGGGCCAGGTCCTTGGCGAGCGCGGCGATGGTGAAGTCGGCGGGGGCGTCCTCACCGGAGTTGGACCCGGACCCGGACCCGGACCCGGAGCCTGCCCCGGCCCCTGCCCCGGACCCGGCCGTCGCGGTGGGCCGGTCCGCGAGGAGCGGGCGCTTGCGGGCCACCAGCCCTCCCAGATGGCCGAGTTCGAGTACGTCCAAGGCCTGGGCGCGGGACAGGCCCAGCCCGTCGGCCTGACGCAGCGCGTCGCGCAGGGCGAGGACCGCACCGGCGAGGCTGCTGTTGGCGATCAGCTTCAGTGCGGCCGCGCCGGGGACGTCGGCGCACTCCCGTACCGTACCCAGGGTCTCAAGTACGGGTCGTACACGCTCAAGTGACGGAGTATCACCCGCCGCAAGGATCTTCAGCCCGCCTGCCACGACGGCCGGGACCGAGCCGAGTACGGGGGCGTGGACGTAACGGGGGTGCGAGGCGGCCAGTTCCGCCGCCTCGGCAGGGGAGACGGTGCTGGTGTTGAGGACGACCGCGTCGGTACGGAGGGCACCCGCGACGGTGGCGAGCACCTCGCGGCAGGCGGCGCCGTCGAACAGGGCGAGGACGACGAGGTCTGCCTTCGCCACGGCTTCGTTCGGGTCGTCGGTGGTGGGGAAGGGGGCGGAGGCGCGGCCCGACCGGGTCCAGCCGGTCACGTCCCCGTCGCGGGACAGCCGTTCGGCCATCGCGGAGCCCATCCTTCCCAGCCCGAGGACGGCGATGGTGCGCGGTGCGGCGGTGTTCGTCATGGGTGTCAGCGTTCCGCAGGGTAGGAACTGCGACAAGCGCAGATTCCGCAGACCTGCCCTGCGGAAGACGCATGGCTCCGCCGCATACTGGGGCCATGGACCTGACCGTGTGGCGGACCTTCGTGACCGTGTGCCGACTCGGCTCGCTGTCGGCGGCGGCCGCCGAACTGCACCACACCCAGTCCGCCGTGTCCCGGCAGATCGCCGGACTGGAAAGGGAGTTGGGCGTCCCGCTGGTGGAGCGCCATGCGCGAGGGGTGCGCCCCACACCGGCCGGTGCGGCCTTCCGCACCCACGCCCAGGTCACGCTCAACGAGGCCGACCGGGCGGTGCGGGCCGCACGCGAGGCCCAACAGGGCGCCCTGGCCCGTCCGTTGACGGTCGGCGCCACCCCCTCGCTCGCGGCGGGCATCGTCCCCGAGGCGATCCGGCGGCTCCTGACGGAGACCGGGCCGCTGCGCTGGAGCCTGCTGCCCGGCCTGAGCGCCGAGCTGCATGAGCGGGTGACCGCCGGGGACCTGGACCTGGTCGTCGTCACGGACGCGCCGCCGGGGCTGCCGGACGACCCCCGAGTCGTACGCCGCTTCCTCGGCCTGGACCGGATGGCCGTCGTCCTCCCGCTCGGCCACCGGCTGGCCGGTGGCGGACCGGTGCGCATCGCCGACCTGGCCGAGGAGACCTGGGCCGAGGACAACGACGGCTCGGCGGCCCTCCTGCGCCGCCACGCGGCCCGCGCCGGTGCCGACATCCGCATCGACCTCGCCGCCGCCGACCTGCTCGGCAAACTCGCGCTGGTCGCGACGGGGCACGCCGTCGCCCTGGTCCCGGGTGTGCTGAGGGGAGCACTGCGGCCCGACGTGGTGGCGACGGAGCTGGTCGACCCGCCGACCCGGGGCGTCTACGCCCTCACCCCGACCCGCGACCCACACCCCTCGACGGACGCGCTCCTCACCCAACTGGGCACCGCTTTTGCCCCGTTCGGGGAGTGAGGGGCGGTGCTGGTACGGTCGTTCGCATGTCTGCTTCCTGCGCGGCCTGTGCTGCCTGCTCCGCTGTGACGAAGACGCTCCGCTAGCGGCGGAGCGTCCCACCCGTGTGAGCGTGTGAACGCGCCGTCGCTCCGAGATCGCATCGGAGCGGCACTTCCGTGCTGCTCGTCAGAACTCCTTCTGATTCCGAGCAACGGAGCATTTCGTGATTCCAGGAATCCTTCCTCCGCGCCGGGGCACGTCGTCCCCGGCGCGTGCGTGGCTGGTGCTGTGCTGCATGGCCATGCTGCAGTTCTTCATCGCGGTCGACGTGACCGTGGTCAATGTCGCCCTCCCCTCGATCGGCGCCGAGTTCGGCGTGGATGGTCACGCGCTGACCTGGGTCGTGGTCGGATACACGATCACCGGCGGCGGGCTGCTCATGCTCGGCGGGCGGCTGGGCGACGTCTTCGGCAGGCGGCGGGTCCTGCTGTGCGGCACCGCGCTCTTCGGGGCCGCTTCCCTGCTGGCCGGGCTCGCGCCCTCGTTCGGGGTGCTGGTGCTCGCCCGGCTGTTGCAGGGCGTCGGGGAGGCGGTCGCGCTTCCGGCGGCGATGGCGGTCATCGTGCTGCTGTTCCCCGAAGGGCCGCGCAGGACACGGGCGTTGAGCGTGTGGGCGGCGATCGCGAGCTGCGGGCTCGTGCTCGGCTTCGTGGTCTCCGGGTTCCTGACGGAGCTGCTCGGATGGCGGTGGATCTTCCTGGTGGCGGTGCCGTTCCTGCTGGTGGTGCTGGTGGCGGTGCCCCTCCTCGTACCGGCCGAAGAGCCCTGCGCCACCGGTGTGTTGGATCTTCCCGGGGCGCTCCTCCTGGTGGCGGGGCCGCTGTTGTTCACCTACGGGGTCGTCAGTGCCGGTGAGGGTGACGGTCCTGTGCCGTGGCTGTCGCCGGTGACGTTTGCCGGGGCGGTGGCGGCCGGGGTGCTGTTCGTGCGGGTCGAGCGGCGCTCGCCCGATCCGCTCGTGCCGCTGCGGTTGTTCCGCAACCGGCCGCGGGTGCGGGCCAATGCCGCCACCGCGCTGGTGAGCGCGGCGCTGTCCACCTCCTTCCTGCTGTTCACGTACTACCTCCAGAACCGGTTGGGCGCGGGCCCGCTCCGGGCCGGGCTGACGATGCTCCCGCTGGCGGTGTCGCTCATCGCGGCGTCGGTGCTGGTGCCCCGACTGCTCGGGAGGTGGGGTGCGCGCGTCTGCGTGCTGGGCGGGATCGGGTTCACCGCGCTGGCCATGATCCTCGTCGCGCTGGTGTCCCGGTACGGGGCGAGCGGTGCGGCGATGATCCCTGCCATGGTGTGCGTCGCGGCGGGGATGGGGCTCGGGATCGTCGGGCTGCAGTACGTCGCGGTGAGCGGCGTGACGGAGGCCGACGCGGGGATCGCCTCCGGCGTGCAACGGGCCGCGGACCAGTTGGGCGGGGCCGCGGGGGTCACCCTCTACGTGGGGGTCGGCTTCGCACGCGCCCCGGAAGGGCCGGACGCCTTCCTGACCACGAGCGGGCTGGCGCTCGCGGGGCTGCTGGCGGCGGCTGTGGTGGCGTGGCGGATCGTACTGCCGGAGGAAGCACGGGGCTGAGCCGCGGGCCGGGCGCCCGGCGGGGCGCGTCGCCCCGCCGGGGGTCCGGCCGGGTTGCCGTCAGTCCGTGGTACGCCTGCCCAGGAGGTACGTCGCGGTGACGGCCACCCCGGGGTCGTCGTCCTGGGTGAGGGCGGTGAGGGCCTGGAGGGCGGTGGGGCCGGGGATGTCCGCGAGTGCCTGGGTGAGACGTCGGCGTGCGAGGGGGTCCTTGGCGCTGCGGGCCACGCGGTCGACCAGCCCGGCGGCGATGAGGTCGGCCAGGGGGCTCGGGGTGGCCGGGGTGTCGGTCGTGTCCGCCTCGCGGGCGGCCAGGGTGGTCGGTGTGGTCGAGGTGATCGCGGTGGTCGGTGCGGTCGTGGTGATCGAGGTGTCGGCCGGGTCTGCGGACCGGTGGGCCAGGGTGGTCAGGGTGTCGGCGGCGTCCACGTCGTTGCGGCCCTGCACGACCATGTCCAGGAGGACCGGTACCGCTTCCGGCACACCGCGGGTGCCGAGGGCCAGTGCGGCGATGCGGCGGACGGTGTGGTCGCGGTGGGTCAGGGCGTTCCGGAGCAACGCGGTCGCTTCGTCGTCCGGGATCGCGGCGAGGGTGCGTGCGGCGCGTCTGCGGATTTCGGCCGTGGAGGAGGCGAGGCCCTTCGCCAGCAGGGGGGAGGGGCTCTCGTTCGACCGGGCGAGGGCCCAGCGCAGTGCACCGGCGACGTTCGGCTCGCGCTCGTTCAGCGCGGCCTCCACCAGCGCGTCCAGCGGAGTGTCCTCGGCGCCCGGGGCCAGGACCGCGCTCTGGCGTCTGCCCGCGCTCTTGGAGCCCAGCGCCTGGAGGAGCGCGGTGGTCTGGAGCACGTCCTCCCAGGCCGCGGGCCCGGCCGCGTCGATCCGGCTCAGCCGGTCGAGCAGCTCCGTCTCGGCGGTGATCCGCTCCCGGGTCTGCCGGATCAGGTCGGCGACCAGCTCCGACGGGGTGAACCCGGGGTCGTCGAGCGCGCGCCCGACGTCCCGCAGCGACAGCCCCAGCGACCGGAGGCTCTCGATGTGGAAGACCCGACGGATGTCGTCCGCCGCATACTCCCGGTAGCCGGAGGCGGTGCGGTCCGAAGGGCGTACCAGGCCCAGCGACTCGTAGTGCCGCAGCATGCGCGCGCTGACCCCGGACCGCCGCGCCACCTCACCGATCAGCACCGCAACACCTCACCCTTCCTGGGCGTCCGGGCCGAGGGCCACGACGCGCTTCGCCTCCTCGATCGCGTAGACCGTGAACGCGGACTCGGCCTCCGGGTCACGCAGCAACCGCTCCGTGGCGAGCGCGTGCGCCCGCACACCCGGGTCGGCGTGCGTGCCCGCCGCCGCCAGCGACGGCACGATCACCTCGCCGAGGGCGATCATCGCCCGGCTGAGGCTCAGCTGCGTCGCCCGCGGACCGCGCCCGAGCTGTGTCGACAATACTGCGGCCAGTTCCGGCCGCTGCTCCTCCGGTACGAGAGCGACCGCCGCCCGCCAGGCACTCCGCGCGACCTCGTCGTCCGCGTCGGTGAGCAAACCCCGCGTGATCGCGGGCCAGGCCCTCCGGTCGCCGATCTTGGACAGGGTGTGCAGGGCCTGGCTGCGGGCCTGCGCCCGCTCCGAGCGCAGCTCGCCGACGAGGGCCGGGACCGTCAGGTCGGGCGCGTGCCGGGTCAGCGCCCAGGTCAGCATCTCCCGCACCTGGAAGTCGGGCTCGTCCGCGCACCGTACGACGAGCGTGTCGACGTAGTCGGGGGCGGGGGCCGTCCCCACCGCCATCGTCGCCCGCAGCCGCACCGCGGTGCGGTCGTCCGCAAGGGCGCGCAGCACCCGCGCGGTGTCCTGCTCCTGCTCCTGATCCTGCTGTGCCATGGTCATCGGGACCACCTCCTGCGCCACAGTGAAGACCTTGTCACCGTGTCAAGGTCAAGCGGTGGCACCCGGCCGCTTCGACCGACGGCCCCGCAGGAAGCGCACCCCCTTCACGGAACCGGCCACGCACGCGAGCACGAAGCCGCCGAGGCCGAGCACCCCGCTGCCCAGCAGGAGACCGACCGGGACCGCCAGGAAGCCGACGGCTTCGAGATGGTCCCACCGCGCCACGGCACGCGCCGTGGGGTCGGGCAGGTGCCGCATCCGGCGCAGGACGGCGACGACGGCGAGGAGCTGGAGGAGCGCCAGGGCCGCGAACAGCCAGCGGAGCGCGACAGGAAGGTCGACAGGTATGTCCACGCCGGGAAATCTACGCCCGGGGCCTGCGCGCAAGGTGGCCGCGAAGTGAACTCCTGCCCCATCCGCAGCGTACGGCCGCGCGCCCCGCCGACCGTCCATACTGGGCACGGGGGTGGGCGCACATGGCAGAACGGCCTTTGTCCCGGCAGGAGTTGGTCCGGCGCAGGCGGCGCAGCGGCTTCGTGGGGCGGCGTGCCGAGATGGACGCCTTCCGGGAGAACCTGGGCCGGGACCCGGCCGCCGACGACTTCCGCTTCCTCTTCCACGTGCGGGGCAACGCGGGCGTCGGCAAGACCTCGTTGCTGCGGCAGTGGGAGGAACTGGCCCAGTCCCGGGGCGGGGCCGCCACCGCGTACGTCGACGACACCGTGCACAGCCCCGTCGAGGCGATGGAGGCGGTGGCCGAACGGCTCGGGCGGCAGGGGGCCGGTTTCCGCCGGTTCAGCAGGCAACTGGAAACGTACCGGCAGCGGCTGCACGAGGCGCAGGGGGCGGCCAACCCGCCGGCGGGTCCCGAAGTGCCCGGCCCTGACGGCGAGTTGGCGCCGCCTTCGCCCTCCTCGACCGTCGCCGCGCAGGTCGGTCTCGTCGGGCTCGGCATGGTGCCCGGCCTCGGGGCGTTCGTCGGGGCCGTCGACCCGCAGCAGGTGGCCCAGGGCGCGGACCGGCTGCGGGCGGCGCTCGGGTCCCGGCTCCGGTCGCAGGACGACGTACGACTCGTACTCGATCCGGTACGGACCCTGACCCCCGTCTTCCTGGAGGAGCTGGCGGAGGCGGCGCGCAAGCGGCCGTGGGTGGTGCTGTTCTTCGACGTGTACGAGCGGACCGGGCCCGCGCTCGACGCGTGGCTCCGCGACATCGCGTTCGACGAGGTGCACGGGGAGCTGCCCGCGAATGTACAGCTCGTGCTGTCCGGGCAGGGGCGGCTGGACGCGCGCTGCTGGGGGGACTGGCTGGACCTGGTGGCGGAGGTGCCGCTGGAGGTGTTCACGGAGGAGGAGGCGAGGTCGCTCCTGGCGCTCCAGGGCATCGCGGACGAGCGGGTGGTGGAGGTCGTGCTGCGCCTGTCGGGCGGGCTGCCCGTGCTCGTCCACACGCTGGCGCAGGCGCGGCCAGGCTCGGCCGAGGCGGTGGACGACCCGTCGGGGACGGCCGTGGAACGCTTCCTGAAGTGGGAGAACGACCCCGCGCGCCGGGCGGCGGCCCTCGCCTGCGCGCTGCCGTTGCAGTTCGACGAGGACGTCTTCCGGGCGGTGGTGCCGGCGGAGGCCGCCGAGGAGTACGGGTGGGTGCGGCGGCTGGCGTTCGTCACGGACCGGGGCGGTCGCTGCCGGTACCACGAGGTCGTACGGACCCCGATGCTCCGGCACCAGCGCACCACCTCGCCCGCCCGCTGGCGGGAGGCGCACGAGGCGCTGGCGGAGCTGTTCCGGGCGGGGCGGGAGCGGCGCGAGGAGGTGCTGGCGGAGGAGGAGTACGGGGGCGACGCGCAGTGGCGCGACCAGCGGGCCGGGGAGACCTACCACCTGCTGTGCGCCGACCCGCGCCGCGCACTGCCCGACGCGCTGGTGGAGGTGGCGGAGGCGTGCGAGCAGGGGGAGGGGATGCTGCGGCGCTGGGTCCAACTCCTGGCGCGGGCCGGGGAGGACGGGGGAGAGGAGGAGCTCGCGGCATGGGGTCGGCGGCTGGCGGGGGGTGACCGTGCGGAGGTGCTGGACGAGCTGCTCGCGGGGCGGGGGCCGACACCGGGCGGACGGTTGCGCGTCCATTGTGTGCGCGGGCGGCTGCACGCCCGTGCCGAGCGGTACGAAGCGGCGCTGGCCGACTTCCGGGCGGCGGTCGCTCTCGACCCGGAGAGCGTGGACGGGTGGGAGGGGCTGGCGCGCACGCTGCTGGACGCCGGGCGGGCGGAGGAGTCGCTGGCGGCGTGGGACGAGGTGGTGCGGGTGGCGCCGGACCGGGCCGAGCACCACGCGTTCCGGGGGTGGATGAAGTTGCACGCGGGACTGCGGGACGAAGCGCTCGACGACTTCGACCGGGCGGTCGCGCTGGACCCCCGCCAGGACTGGGCGTTCGCCAACCGGGCCTACGTGATGCGCGAACTCGGGCGCGCGGAGGAGGGGTTGGCGGACGCGGACCGGGCGCTGGCCGTCGACCCCTCCTATCCGGCCGCTCAGATGGAACGCGCCCGCTGCCTGAAGGACCTGGACCGCTGGGACGAGGCCGAACAGGCGATGCGCCGGGCCGCCGAGCTGGAGGAGGAGCGGGCCGAGGACCGGCAGTGCCGGACCTACCTGGCGGCTCTGCTGCTCGACTACGGCCGGTACGCGGACGCTCTCGTGGAGATCGACCGGGCCCTTGCTCCGGAAGAGGGCGAACTCCGGGCGACAGGCTGGCCGTACAGCCTCCGCGCCTGGGCGCTGTACGGGCTCGGCGGCCGCGAGGCGGAGGCGCTGGCCGAGCTGGACCGGTCGTCGGAGATCGGCGACTGGGAGGTGCACACGTCCGCGATGCGCGGCTGGGTGGCCTGGCACGCGAGTGAACTGGAGCTGGCAGAAAGGGAGTTCACCCGTGTGCTGGCCGTGGAACCGAACCGTGCGTGGTGCCTGGGCGGACGCGCCGTCGTACGGGCCTACGCCGGACGCCACGAGGACGCCACCGCCGACCTGACCCAGGCCTTCGTCCGGCACCTGGGCCTGCCGGAGGCCGAGGCCGAGTCGGCGATCGCCCGCCCCGTGGTGGACCTGCTCCGCGAGCACCTCCCGGCCAACCGAGCCGCCGTGACCGCCGCGATCCGCCTCGTCGCGCTGTACACGGACCAGGTCCGCTGGCCCGGCCGTGCCGGACACGTCGCGTCGGTGCTGGCGCTCCGCCCCAGCCCGCGCCTGGTCATCGGCGGGGTGGGAGTGCTGCACCGGGCGGTGGCGGCGGTGGAGGCCGCGCAGGCACGCGGAGTGCCGGACGAGGAGGGGCAGGGAGCGGTCGGGCCTCGGCAGGGAGTCGCCTGGCGTCGCACGTGGACCCTGCGCGCGGTCGGCCCGCTGCTGCGGATCCTGGAGCGGCTGCCCGGTGGGCGGGGGTGATGAGGGCCGCCGCAAAATTCCGTACGACAGAAATACTTGTCGGCTTCGATGTGTGACAGTTATTCTTGTCGCATGGACGACATTACGCTCATCCCCACCCCCGACAAGGCCGACCCCGACTTCTGGCCGACCGTGACCACCCAGGTCGAGCCCGCCTGGGCCGAGCCCGCCCTCGACGACTCGCTCGCCATGGACGACAAGGTGCTCGACGCCGTACGGGAACTCGCCCGGGGCATCTCGACCCGCGCCGCCGCCTACCGGGCCGCGGGCAAGGAGCTCGACCCCGTGCTCATGGCCGCCCCCGACGTGCAGCTCGCGGTGCTGCGGTCGCTGTACGAGGCCAAGCAGTCCGTCGACCGGCTCGCCGAGAGCGCCGCCACCGCTGCCGGGCGCACGGGCGCGACGTACGTGCAACTCGGCGCTGCCTGGGGAGGGTTGAAGCGCCAGTCGGCCCGGCTGAAGTGGCCGCACGCGGTCGTGAAGCGGACCTCGGGGGAGTCGATTCCGCTCGCCTACGCGGGAGGCAGCGCCGTGATCCACCACGACCCCGACGCGGACGCCTGGTGGTACGCCGCCACGGCCGCCGACCAGCGTGAGGAGGAGTCGGCGGCCGCGTACGGCACCTCGGCGGAGGCCATCGCGCGGGCGACCGAGTTCCTGCTGACGCACGCGGGGCCGGGGCGGGTCGGCTAGCGGCGGGCGGTGTCGCCCCCGGCGGGGAAGGTGCGGGCGCAGTTCTCCTCCACCGTGTCCGCGAAGGAGCGGGCCAGTGGGGGCAGGGCCTCCCAGCGGCGTACCGCCCAGCCCGTCCACAGCGGGGGGAGTTCGGGGAGGGGGATCAGGTGGAGGCGGGGGTGGGCGGGGCCGTGCCAGGCGGGCAGGTCGGGGACCACGGCGTGGCCCAGGCCCAGTTCGGCCAGCAGGATCGCCGTGTCCCAGTCCGCGACGCTGGTGTCCGAGGTCGGCTCGACGCCGGAGGCCGCGAACCAGGAGTCCAGCCGGGAGCGTGACGTGGCGTTCTCGGGCAGGGCGATCAGGCGTACGTCCGCCACGTCGGCCGTGGAGATGCGGGACTTGCCGGCCAGGGGGTCGTCGGCGGCGACGGCCAGCACCCACGGAAGCTCGACGACGGGACGCTGCTCGATGCCCCGGACGGGCTCCCCCAGGGTGATCCAGGCCAGGTCGAGGCCGCCCGCGAGCAGTGCGTCGAAGCAGGCGCGGCTGGAGGTCGCGGTCCTGAACTCCAGCCTGACGGCGGGGAATTGGCGACGGAAGTCGACCACCGCCTCCGACATGAAGTGCCGGACCGTCGTCGCGCCGGTGGTGATCCGTATCGAGCCGCCCTCGCCGTGCACCTGTTCCTTCAGCAGGCGCAGGGCGTGGTCGATGTCGCCCAGGCCGCCCGCCGCCGCGCCGTTGAGGAGCTGGCCGGCGGGGGTGGGGACGACGCCGCGCGGCAGGCGTTCCAGGAGGGCGAGGCCGGTCTCCCGCTCCAGGCGTTTGACGTGCTGGCTCACCGCGGACTGGGTGCAGGACAGCTCGCGGGCGACCTCGCTGAGGCTGCCGGTGCGGCACACGGCGACGAAGACACGGAGGTCGTCGAGGGTCATGGGTGGTCAAGTTACAGCTTGGGGGCGGGCAAGAAAACCCTAGGATTGACTGGGAGTTGTGGGCGCGGGACGATCCTTTCCAGGGCCCGAGGCGGCAACCCGGCCGGTCCCGCGCACTGTTCTAGGCGGTGGGCGGGGCTTGCCGGGTGCCGACCGCCCGCAAGCGTGTCGACGTACGGAAAGGGGTTTGCCCGTGCCTCCTGTGACCCCCGTGCCTCCCCTGCCCCCTGAGTCGCCCCCCGAGCGCGCCGCCCGGCAGCTTCTCCGTGGTCTCGGCGCCGACTCCCTCGAACACCCCGGCGGCACCCTCCTCGCCCACCTCGACCGCGTACACCAGCGGCTCGCCGACTGGGGAGCCCGGCCCGTACTGCGACTCGCAGGCCTCTGCCACGCCTTCTACGGCACTGACGGCTTCGGCCCGAGCCTCCTGCCGCCCGACAGGCAGGACCAGCGCGACCGCCTGCGCGCCGCGATCGGCCCCGAGGCCGAGGCCCTCGTCCACCTCTACGCGAGCTGCGACCGCCGGGCCACCTACCCCGGGTTCGCCGGTCCCGACGCGCCCTTCACGGACCGCTTCACCGGGCGTGCCCGCGTCCCCGGCCTCCAGGACAAGCGGGACTTCGCCGAGCTGACCGCCGCCAACGAGCTGGACATCGCCTGCGTCGACGCCACCTTCAGGGCCCGTCACGGGGCCCAACTACTCGACCTCTTCGACCGGTTCGGCCCCCTGCTCAGCCCTGCCGCCCGCAGCGACTGCGTCATGGTCCTGGGTTCCGCGAGCACCCCAGGTCATCAATAATATTGGCAATTTGATTACCTAAACACGGGTAGCCTGACCTCCATGCCCCCCACCCCCCGCACCGTCCTCATCTCCGGCGCCAGCATCGCCGGTCCCGCCCTCGCCTTCTGGCTCCGCCGCCACGGCATGACCCCGACCGTCGTCGAGCGCGCCCCCGCGCTGCGCGGCGGCGGCCAGACCGTCGACCTGCGCGGCGCGGGGCGGACCGTCGTCCGGCGCATGGGGCTGGAGGACGCCGCCCGCAAGCGGCTCACCCACGAGGAGGGCCTGCGCTTCGTCGACTCCGCCGACCGCACCCGCGCCACCTTCGGCGCCGACTCCCTCGGCGGTGAGGGCTTCGTCATCGAGCTGGAGATCCTCCGCGGCGAACTGGCCGACCTCCTCCACCAGGAGACCCGCGCCGACACCGAGTACGTCTTCGACAACGAGATCACTGCTCTCCACCAGACGGAGACGGGCGACGGCGTGGACGTCTCCTTCCGGCAGGGCCCCGACCGGCACTTCGACCTCGTCGTCCTCGCCGACGGCTTCCGCTCCCGCACCCGCGACCTCGTCTTCGGCGACCGGGCCCGCATCAGCTCGTTCGGCCTGTGCACCGCCTACTTCACCATCCCGCGCGCCGCCTCCGACGGGCGCTGGGCCCGCTGGTACAACGCGCCCGGCCGCCGCGTGGTGCTCCTGCGCCCCGACAACCAGGGCACCACCCGCGCCTCCCTCTCCTTCCTCTCCCGCCCCGGCCCGGGCGCCGGACCCGACCACAGGACCCCCGCCCTGCGCCGCCTCCCGGCCGCCGCCCAGCAGGAGTTCCTGCGCCGCCACTACGCCGACGCCGGATGGGAGACCCCGCGCGTCCTCGACGGCATGGCAGCCTCCGAGGACTTCCACTTCGAGGCCGTCGGACAACTCCACCTGCCCCGCTGGTCGCACGGCCGGATCGGCGTCCTCGGCGACGCCGCCCACTGCGCCTCGCCGCTCAGCGGCATGGGCACCAGCCTGGCGCTGGTCGGCGCGTACGTCCTGGCGGGCGAACTCGCCCGGCACGCCGACCACCGCGTCGCGTTCCGCTCGTACGAGACGATCATGCGGCCGTACGTCGCCCAGGCCCAGCGCGTCCCGAAGGCCGCGCCCTTCGTCGCGCACCCGAAGACCCGGGCGGGCGTGGAGGTGTTCAGGACGCTCGCCGGGATCGCCGCGAGCCCGAGGGTCGGCGGCCTCGCCGGACGGTTCACGAACCCGCCCGCCGACGCCATCGACCTCCCGGACTACGGGGGAGACCTCCCGGACGGCGGGGGAGGGGAGGCGTGAGGCCTCCCCTCCCGACCGGGCCTGCTACTGGGCCCGCTACTGGGCCAGTTCGGCGCGTACGGTACGGGCCGCCGCCACCAGGTTCTCCAGGGAGGCACGCGTCTCCGGCCAGCCCCGGGTCTTCAGGCCGCAGTCCGGGTTGACCCACAGCCGCTCGGGCGGGATCGCCTCAAGTCCCTTGCGGAGCAGGGACGCTGCCTCCTCGGCGGACGGGATGCGGGGCGAGTGGATGTCGTACACGCCCGGTCCGGCCTCGCGCGGATAGCCGTGCGAGGCCAGCTCGCGGGCCACTTGCATGTGCGAACGGGCCGCCTCCAGGCTGATCACGTCCGCGTCGAGGTCGTCGATGGCCTGCACGATGTCACCGAACTCGGCGTAGCACATGTGGGTGTGGATCTGGGTGTCCGGGCGCACCCCGCTGGTGGTGAGGCGGAAGGACTCCGTCGCCCAGGCGAGGTACGCCGCGTGGTCGGCGGCGCGCAGCGGGAGCGTCTCGCGCAGGGCGGGCTCGTCCACCTGGATCACCGAAGTACCCGCCGCCTCAAGGTCGTTGACCTCGTCGCGCAGGGCGAGCGCCACCTGCCGGGCGGTGTCGCCGAGCGGCTGGTCGTCCCGTACGAACGACCAGGCGAGCATCGTCACCGGGCCGGTCAGCATGCCCTTGACCGGGCGGTCGGTGAGAGAGTTGGCGTACGCGGTCCAGCGCACCGTCATCGGCTCGGGGCGCGAGATGTCACCGGCCAGGACCGGCGGGCGGACGTAGCGGGTGCCGTACGACTGGACCCAGCCGTGCTGGGTGGCCAGGTAGCCGGTGAGCTGTTCGGCGAAGTGCTGGACCATGTCGTTGCGTTCGGGCTCGCCGTGCACCAGGACGTCGATGCCCGCCTTCTCCTGGAAGGCGAGGACGTCGCGGATCTCCGTCTTGATGCGCTCCTCGTAGCCCGCCGTGTCGATCCGTCCCGCCCTCAAGTCGGCCCGGGCGGTGCGCAGTTCGGTGGTCTGCGGGAAGGAGCCGATCGTGGTCGTCGGGAGGAGGGGCAGGCCGAGCGCGGCGCGCTGGGCCTCGGTGCGCTGTGCGTACGGTGCCGAGCGGCGGCCGTCCGCGTCCGTCACGGCGTCGACCCGGGCCCGTACGGCAGGGTCGCGGGTGATGGGGGAGTTGGCCCGGGAAGCCAAGTCGGCCCGGTTGCGGGCGAGTTCGGCGGTGATGCTGCCGGTGCCCTGGGTGAGGCCCTTCGCCAGGGTGACGATCTCGGCGGTCTTCTGCTTGGCGAAGGCGAGCCAGCGCAGCACCTGCGGGTCGACGTCGCGTTCGGCGGTCGCGTCGACGGGGACGTGCAACAGCGAGCAGGAGGCCGCCACGTCGACGCGGTCGGCGAGGCCCAGGAGGGTGCCGAGGGTGGCGAGGGACTTCTCGTAGTCGTTGATCCAGATGTTGCGGCCGTCGACGACGCCCGCGACCAGGCGCTTTCCGGGCAGCCCGCCGACCGAGGCGAGCGCGTCGAGGTGGGCGGCGGCGGGGCCGGTGAAGTCCAGTGCCAGACCCTCGACCGGGGCCTTGGCGAGCACCGACAGGGCGTCGCCGAGGCGGTCGAAGTAGGAGGCCACCAGGAGCTGCGGCCGGTCGGTGAGCCCGCCCAGGTCGCGGTAGGCGCGGGCGGCGGCGTTCAGCTCGGCCGGGGTGCGGTCCTGGACCAGCGCGGGCTCGTCGAGCTGCACCCACTCCGCCCCGGCGGCCCGCAGATCGGCCAGCACCTCGGCGTACACCGGCAGCAGCCGGTCGAGGAGGGTCAGCGGCTCGAAGTCGGCGGCGACACCCGGGGCGGGCTTCGCGAGGAGGAGGTACGTGACCGGGCCGACCAGCACGGGACGTGCGGCGAGGCCGAGCGCGAGGGCCTCCGTCAGCTCGGCGACCTGCTTGGTGGAGTCGGCCGCGAAGACGGTGTCGGGGCCCAACTCCGGCACGAGGTAGTGGTAGTTGGTGTCGAACCACTTGGTCATTTCCAGGGGTGCCACGTCCTGGTTGCCGCGCGCCATCGCGAAGTACCCGTCGAGGGCGTCGGCGGCGACGGCCGCGCGGTGACGGTCGGGGACCGCGCCGACCATCACGCTGGTGTCGAGCACGTGGTCGTAGTACGAGAAGTCGCCGGTGGGCACCTCGTGGAGGCCGGCCCCGGCCAACTGCTCCCAGTTCGTACGGCGCAGACCCGCCGCGGTCTCCTTCAGGGCGTCGGCGGTGACCCGGCCCCTCCAGTAGCCCTCGATCGCCTTCTTGAGCTCTCGGTTCCTGCCCTGGCGGGGGTAGCCGTACACGGTGGCGCGTGCTGCCGCGGCTGCGGACTTCGATGTCACGGAAATCTCCTTCGCGAGATGACTCCTGAGCACCCCGGCAACGGGACGCGGACGCGAAGGGATGACGACATCCGGTGAACCCGACAACTCCGCCACGGGGAGAGGTCGTTCCGCCAGATGTGTACGCCGACCCGCCCACGAGGTCACCGGAATGTCCGCACCCGAACGGTCGGGTGCGGGCAACGGGCAGGTCTTCGGACTCGCGAGCACTTCTGCCGGGGCAGATCTCCTACTGGCCGTCGCTTCCCAGGTCCGTACGGACCCAGTGCGTATGACGGCGGTCGTTCCCACTCACCGCTGCGGGGCAGTCCCGGATTCCCACCAGGTTCCCTCTTGCGACGCCGCTGCCTGGCGGGCAGGGCGAACCAGTTGCACCGGCCACCATAGGGGGCGGGGGCGGCGCCCGGTGACCGGAGTTCACATTCCGGACCGTGACATGAGACACGGGGGTGTGCCCGTCGCGCGGGTGCACCCCCGTGCCGGAGCGGTCAGCGGCGGCCGAGACCCCGGTCCAGCGCCCGGTACAGCTCGCCGTCCGCGGTGTCCGCGTCCAGCGACCAGACCATCGCGCCGCCCAGGCCCCGGGCCCGTACGTACGCGGCCTTGGTGGTGAGGACCAGCGGGTCGTCGTACGTCCACAGGGTGGTGCCGTCGAAGATCCAGGCGTGACCGGCGAGGAGGTCGCGGTGCACCTTGAACTTCCCCGACTGCACCAGGGGCTTGAGCTCCTTGTAGTCCGCGTAACCGGCCGCCCACTTGGCGGGGGCGGGTCCGGCTGCGGGCTTGCCGAGGCCGTTGCCGCCGCCGGTGACGCCGGTCCAGCCCTGACCGTAGAACGGCATGCCGACGACCAGCTTGCGGGCGGGTGCGCCGCGCTTCAGCCAGGACTCGACCGTGCCGTGCACGCTGAAGTCGCCCCGGGCGAAGAGCGCGGACTGCTGGGCGGTCTTCTTCTCGCCGCTGACGTGGAAGTCGTACCCCTGGAGGTTGACGAAGTCGAAGTCCCTCATGATCTTGGCGACTTCGAAGCCCGCGTCGATCTTCGCGTCGGCGGTGGGAACGAAGGCCGACAGCTCGTAGTGCTTGCGCTTCTGCTTGCCGAGCGCGTCGAGCTGGGTGCGGAACTCCTTCACCAGGGCGGTGAAGTTCTGCTTGTCCTCGGGGCGGTGGACGGTGTCGACGTCGCCCTCGGAGCCGGGCCACTCCCAGTCGATGTCGATGCCGTCGAAGACGCCTTCGGCGGCTCCTTCGCCGCCGCGCACGCCGTCCTTGGGCAGGTTGCCCTTGAGGTAGAGGTCGATGCAGGAGGTGACGAGGGCCTTGCGGGAGGCGGCGGTGAGGGCGGCGTCGGAGAAGTTGGTCGACCAGCTCCAACCACCCAGCGAGATCAGGGCCTTGAGGCCCTTGTGCTTGGCCTTCAGCTCCTTGATCTGGTTGAAGTTCCCGGCGAGGGCCTGGGTGTCGGTGTCGGCCACGCCGTCGACGGAGTTGGCGGCGTCCAGCGGGCGCTGGTAGTCGGCCCACGGGTCACTCTCGCCCGGGAGGGGCGTCAGGAAGCACTTGCCGCTCTTGTCGACGTTGCCGAAGGCGTAGTTGAGGTGGGTGAGGCGGGCCGCGGTGCCGCTGGTGTCCAGGTCCTGGATCTGGTAGTCGCGGCCGTAGACGCCCCATTGGGTGAAGTAGCCGACCCGACGCAGGGACGGCGTGTCACCGTGTCCGGCCTGCTGTCCGGCCTGCTGGGCCGTCGGCTTGGCGGCCGGGACCGCCGGGGCCGCGGAGGCGGAGGGGGCCAGTGTGGCGAGGAGCGAAGTGACGCAGGCGGCGGCTGTGAGAGCCGACCCTTTCAGGAGTCTTCGTCGCATGTGCGGACGCTATTGGTCTGGACCATGCAGGGTCAAGAGGTGGTCATGAAGAGTTGTGCGCGCCCCGTCGGGTGTGCTCAGTCGGGTGCGGTGACGAGCCCCAACTCGTATGCGGTGATCACCAGTTGGACCCGGTCGCGGGCGTCCAGCTTGGTGAAGAGGCGGGAGACGTGCGTCTTGGCGGTGGTGACCGAGATGAAGAGCTCCTCCGCGATCTCCGTGTTCGACCGGCCGAGCCCGACCAGGGTGAGCACCTCGCGTTCGCGCCCGGTGAGGCCGTCCGGCGGGCGCGGGGCGCGCCGAGCGGGTTCTGTCCGGGCGGCGAAGTCCGCGATCAGGCGGCGGGTCACGCCCGGCGCGATCAGTGCGTCACCGGCGGCGACGACGCGGATCGCCGCGAGGATGTCGTTCAGCGCCATGTCCTTGACCACGAAGCCGCTCGCACCGGCCCGCAGGGCCCCGTACACGTGCTCGTCCTCGTCGAAGGTGGTCAGGACGAGCACCCGGGCGGTCGTCGGACCGGCGGTGATCAGACGGGTGGCCTCGATGCCGTCCATGCCGGGCATCCGGATGTCCATCACGACAACGTCCGGGCTCAACTCGCTGGTCAGGCGCACCGCTTCGGCCCCGGTCGCGGCCTCGCCGACCACCTCAAGGCCGACGTGCTCGGCCATCACCAGACGCAGACCGGACCGCACCAGGGGCTGGTCGTCGGCGAGGACGATGCGTACGGAGGCGGGAGTGGGCCCGGCGGACTCGGCGGTGTGTACGGTCATCGGGCGTCCGCCCCAACAGGCAGCGGGAGCACGGCAGTTACCCGGAATCCGCCCTCGGGTCGCGGCCCGGCCTCCAGTCGCCCGTTCAGCAGGGCGACCCGCTCGCGCATCCCGACGAGCCCGAAGCCGTGCGGCGCACCGGGGCCGCCCGTGCCGCCGCGCCCGTCGTCGACGACCTCCACCGTCAGCTCCCCGTCCCCGTGGTCCACGGTCACCCGGCAGTCCCCGGTGCCCGCATGGCGGACCACGTTGGTCAACGCCTCCTGAACGATACGGTAGGCGGAAAGGTCCAGGTCGGCGGGGAGCGGCCGGGGTTCCCCGGTGCGGTGCAGGTCGACCCGTACCCCTGCGTCTGCGGTCGCCGTCACCAACTGTGCGAGGTCCGCGAGCCCCGGGGTCGCATGCCGCGACGAAGGGGCCGTCGGATCGGCCCGGCGGAGCGCCAGCAGGGTGCGGCGCAACCCGGCGAGCGTGTCCCGGCTGGTCGTCTCGATGGTCCGCAGGGCCTCCTCGGCGGCCTCGGGGCGCGACCGGACGACCTGGCTGCCCGCACCCGCCTGGATGGCGATGATGCCGATGCTGTGCGCGACCATGTCGTGCAACTCCCGTGCGATGCGCAGCCGTTCGGCCGTCACGGCCTCGGCGACCTCCTGGGTGCGCAGCGCCACCGCGTGCTCGCGACGCTCCCGGACCAGCAGACCGGCCGTGCAGCACGCGGACAGCGCCAGGAAGGCGATCACGGCGTGCACGACCAGGCCCGACCCGCCGACGAAGCCGCCGACCACGAGGAGCTGTACGACCAGGGCCGAGGCCACGGCCACCGGCGCGGTCCGGCGGCGGGCGCAGGTCGCCACGAGGAGGCCCAGGACGACGTCGGCCGCCAGGTACGACAGGAGTGCGCCGTTGTACGGGACGGCCGGGCCGGTGCCGACCGGGCGCGGGGCCCCGGCGACGACGACGCTCGCCCCGAGGAGCGTCAGGGCCAGGGCCCACGGCGGCGACCGACGCACCACCCCGACGAGCAGGGGCGCCGCTCCCAGCGCCGCGAGGCCCTGCACCGTACGGGAAGCGCCTGCGCCGCCGCCGACCAGGAGGCCGATCGCGAGGACGTACAGGGCGAACCCGATCCAGGCGACGGGGCGCGTGGCGGTCAGGGGTGCGCTGCGTGCGGTGGCGCGCGAGGGCTGTTCGGCGCCCCTCAACGGAGGCCTGCCGGACGGCGGGCGGAGGGCGAAGATGCGCAGGTGGGCGGCGGTATGACGGTCATGCGGGGAGAGTAGCCGGACCGTCCCCGCCGGGCGTCGGCCCGGGGATGTACATCCGGGGGACGAACGGGCCGCGCACATGTCCGTCCCCGGCACCATGAACCGGACGCCGTGTCCCGGCACCGTGGGTCACGTGATCGAAGTCAACGAACTCACCAAGCGCTACGGCGACACCACCGCCGTCGACCACCTGTCCTTCACCGTCAGGCCCGGCCGGGTCACCGGATTCCTCGGCCCCAACGGAGCGGGCAAGACCACCACCCTGCGCATGATCCTCGGCCTGGAGACCCCCACCGGTGGCAGCACCGCCGTCGGCGGTGTCCCCTTCCGCAGCCACGCACGCGGCCTGCGGCACGTCGGGGCGCTGCTGGACGCCCACCAGGTGCACGGCGGCCGCAGCGCCCGCACCCACCTCGCCGCCATCGCCCGCAGCAACGGGCTCCCGGCCCGCCGGGTGGCGGAGGTGCTGGACGAGGTGGGGCTCGCGGACGCGGCGGGCCGCCGCATCGGCGGGTTCTCCCTCGGCATGAAGCAGCGGCTGGGGGTGGCGACCGCGCTGCTCGGTGATCCGCCGGTGCTCATGTTCGACGAGCCGGTCAACGGCATGGACCCCGAGGGCGTGCTCTGGATGCGGCACCTCTTCCGGCGGCTGGCCGCCGAGGGCCGCACCGTCTTCCTCTCCAGCCACCTGATGTCGGAGATGGAGAACACCGCCGACGACCTCGTCGTCATCGGCCGGGGCAGGCTCATCGCCGCCGAACCGCTCCGGGAGTTCGCCGCCCGGGGCGCCGGGCTCGGGGTGGTGGTCGGGACCTCGCGGGCCGCCGAACTGGCGGCGGTGCTGACCGCCGCCGGGGCGTCGGTGGCGCAGGAGGGTGCGGCCGGGGCGGGGAGCCCGGAGGGTTCGGCGGGCGCGGGGCGCCTGGTCGTCACCGGTCTGCCCGCGGACCGTATCGGAGCACTGGCCCTGGACCGACGCATCGCCCTGACCGAACTGACCACCCGTACCGCCTCGTTGGAGGAGGCCTTCATGGAACTGACCGCCGACAGCGTGGAATACCTGGCAGGACGTGCCCGATGAACACTCCCACCCCTCTTGCGACCACCACCGTTGACTGTGCGGACCGGGGGCCGGAGCCGCCCGTCCGCTTCGGCGACCTGCTCGCCGCCGAGTGGATCCGGATGCGGTCCCTGCGGTCCACCCCCTGGACGATCGGCTGCGTCGCCCTGTTCGTCGTCGGGTCGGCCGCCCTGTCGGCGCTCGTCTACGTACGCAGCCTCTCCGACGTGCCCGCCGGCTATCTGGACGCGCGCGAACCCTTCGAGTACCTGCCCTTCACGGCTTTTCCGCCACCTGGCCACATGACGCTGATGCTGGTCGCGGCCACCCTCGGGGCCCTCACCGTCGTCAGTGAGTACGGCAGCGGGCTCGTCCGCACCCTGACCGTGGTCGTCCCCGCGCGCGGTTCCGTGGTGCTGGCCAAGGCGGTCGTCACCGCCGCGCTGTGGACGGCGGTCGGCGCCGTGATCTCGCTGGGCTGCTTCCTGGCGTCGCAGGCGGTGCTCGACACGCGGGGCGTGGGGGTCGGGATCACGGAGCCGGGGGTGTTGCGGGGGCTGGTGGCGTCCGCGCTGCTGGCACCCGCGTGCGCGCTGGTCGGGCTGGGGCTCGGGGTGCTGATCCGGCACACGGCGGCGACCGTGCTCGCCGGGGCCTTCCTGCTGATGCTGGTGCCGCTGCTCATCTCGCCGGGTGCGTCCTGGTCCGCGCCCCTGCACCAGGCGACGCTGTTCGCGTCGTGGAAGCGCCTGGTGCAGACGTGGGGGCCGTCGCCGGACAGCCTCGTGCCCCTGGGGTCCGTGCCGGGTTCCTGGATCGCGTACGTGCTCTGGCCGCTGGTCGCCGTCGCCCTCGCGGTGGTCGTCGTACGGCGTCGGGACGTGTGAGCGCGCTCCCTGTCGGGGGCAGGGTGGGGTCGAGCGTTCGTACGAAGCGACAACCGCCTGATGAGAAGATGTGCCGCATGGCAGGTTCAGAAGGCTTTGAGCCCGAGTCGGATCGGGTCACCCGGCAGTTGCGCGACGACATCCTCGACGGTGTGCGCCCGCCCGGCAGCAAGCTCGTCGAGCGCGAGCTCGCCGCCGAACTCGGGGTGAGCCGACTGCCGATCAGGGACGCGCTCAAGGCGCTGGTCAACGAGGGGCTGGTGACGCCCAGGCCGCGCACCTGGGCGGTGGTGCGGGAGTTCACCCCGACCGACATCGCCGACATCGACGAAGTACGGTCCGCGCTGGACACGTTGACCTTCCGGCTGGCGGCGCAGCGACGTACCCGCGAAGGACTCGCGAAGCTGCGTGCCGACCTGGACGCGGAGTTCGAGGCGGCACGGCGCGGGGACGCGGTCCAGGCCCGGCGGGCGGCGGCCGACTTCCACCAGACGGCGACCTCCCTCGCCGCGAACGACCTGCTCAGCGAGTTGGAGGGCACCTTGCGCAGCCGCCTGCGCTGGCTCCAGGTGCGGCACGACGACCTGCTGGACGTGGCGCGCGAGCACGAGGGGCTGTACGACGCGATCGCGGCGCGGGACGTGCCGCGCGTGGAGGAGCTCATCGCCAAGCACCTGGAGTCCGGGCGGAATTCGGCGGCGGCGCACCTGCGGGGGGCGAAGGAGGAGTAGGGCGTCACAGGCGGAGGTCTCGGTCAGGGCGGGTCGGCGGGTGGCGGCTCGCCCTATTTCCTGCCCTCGGGTGGGAGTCGGTGTTTGATTTGGTATCCCATTTCTTCGCGTGAATCTCTTGACTGGCCCAGGAAGACGGCCGTAGCGTCCCCGTCACTTGCTTCGGTACCTCGGTTTCGTATACCGAAATCGCTGAGAAGGGTGGCTGGTGTGACCACAGCTCAGGACGCATTGCACACGGCAGACGGAGCGGTGCGCTCCGGTGGTCAGGGACCGAGTGACGCGCCCCCGGGCACCAGCCCCCGCCTCTACAGTCCCGACCTCGCCCCGACGAAGAAGGCGGGCCGCAGCTGGGGCGGCTACAACGTCTTCACCCTGTGGGCCAACGACGTGCACAGCCTCGGCAACTACGCCTTCGCGATCGGTCTGTTCGCCCTCGGGATGAGCGTGTGGGACATCCTGGTGGCCTTCGTCCTGGCCTCGGTCTTCCTCTTCGTCCTGCTCAGCCTGTCCGGCTACATGGGGTCCAAGACCGGGGTGCCGTTCCCGGTGATGAGCCGCATCTCGTTCGGGATCAGGGGTGCACAGCTGCCCGCCGTCATCCGGGGCGGGGTCGCGATCGCCTGGTTCGGCATCCAGACGTACCTCGCGTCGTCGGTGCTCTCCGCGTTGCTGGTGACGTTGATACCGGGGCTGAAGGGGTGGGAGGGCAGCGCCTTCCTCGGGCTGTCGGCGCTGGGCTGGCTGTCGTTCCTGATCCTGTGGGTCGTCCAGGTACTGATCGTCAGTTACGGGATGGACGTCATCCGGAAGTACATCGCGGTGGCCGCGCCCGCCGTGCTCATCACGATGCTGGCGCTCGCGGTGTGGATGTTCGCCAAGGCGGACTGGACGATCGCCGTGCACGCCGGGAACCCGTACACGGGCGCCGACCGCTTGGTGCACATCCTGGAGGCGGCCGCCCTCTGGGTCGTCATCTACGGCACCTTCGTCCTCAACT
Source organism: Streptomyces sp. NPDC087440 (assembly GCF_044744005.1). Taxonomy (NCBI): domain Bacteria; kingdom Bacillati; phylum Actinomycetota; class Actinomycetes; order Kitasatosporales; family Streptomycetaceae; genus Streptomyces; species Streptomyces sp. NPDC087440. The sequence continues at coordinate 949,215 of NZ_JBIUXN010000001.1, forward strand.
TCTGCGACTTCACGCGCTCCGCGAAGAGCAACCGCTCGGTGCTGGCCGGGAACCTCATCGGCATCCCGGTCAACATGCTCTTCTTCGCCGGGATCGTGGTGGTGCTGAGCGGTGCGCAGTTCGAGCTCAACGGGAAGGTCATCGCCAGCCCGGCGGACATCGTCCAGGCCATTCCCAGCACCCTTCTGCTGGTACTGGCGTCGTTGGCGCTGATTCTGCTGACGGTCGCGGTGAATCTGATGGCGAACTTCGTCGCCCCCGTCTACACCCTGGTCAACCTCTTCCCGCAGAAGCTGAACTTCCGGCGGGCGGGGATCGTGAGCGCCGTGCTGGGGCTGGTCATCCTGCCGTGGAACCTCTACAACAGCCCGGTCGTCGTGGAGTACTTCCTCGGCGGGCTCGGGGCGCTGCTCGGGCCGGTGTTCGGCATCGTCATGGCCGACTACTGGCTGGTCCGCCGGACCCGGATCAACGTGCCGGACCTGTACACGGAGGACCCGGCGGGCACGTACGCCTACCGGGGCGGCGTCAACCCGCGCGCGGTGATCGCCCTCGTTCCGACGGCCGCGATCGCCGTGGTCGTCGCCTTTGTCCCGTACTTCTCGGGGATCTCGGGCTTCTCCTGGTTTATCGGGACGGTGCTGGCGGGGGTGCTGTACGTCGTCCAGCCGGGGCGGCGGGGTGGGCGGTCCGCGGAGTTGGTCGATGCGGACGGGGAGGCCATCGCGGTGCCGAGCGCGTGAATCCCTCTTTCTTTCCTTTCGGATCTCCTTTCGGCTCTCCTTTTGAAGAAGTGGAAACTTCCATGCGGTTGCTGGTCGTCAACGTCAACACCACCGAGTCCATGACCCGGAGCATCGGAGCGCAGGCCATGGCCGCCGCCGCGCCGGGCACCGAGATCGTGCCGCTCACGCCCGCATTCGGGGCGGAGTCGGTGGAGGGCAACTACGAGAGCCACCTGGCGGCGATTGCCGTGATGGAGGCGGTACGGGCCTACTCCGGCCCGTACGACGCGGTGATCCAGGCGGGGTACGGGGAGCACGGGAGGGAGGGGCTTCAGGAGCTCTTGGATGTTCCGGTCGTCGACATCACCGAGGCGGCGGCCTCGACCGCCCAGTTCCTGGGCCGGAGTTACTCGGTGGTGACGACCCTGGACCGGGCGGTCCCGCTGATCGAGGACCGGCTGGCGCTGGCGGGGCTTTCGGCACGGTGTGCGTCGGTGCGGGCGAGCGGGGTGGCCGTGCTGGACCTGGAGAGCGATGCGGACGCGGCTGTCGAGGCCATCGTGGCGGAGGCCGTCGCGGCGGTGGAGGTGGACCGGGCGGAGGTCATCTGCCTGGGGTGCGGGGGGATGGCGGGGCTCACGGAGCGGGTGGTGGCGCGGACGGGGGTGCCGGTGGTGGACGGGGTCGCGGCGGCGGTCACGATTGCGGAGGCGTTGGTGAGGTTGGGGTTGCGGACGTCGAAGGTGCGGACGTTTGCGGCGCCGCGGGCGAAGAGGTTTGCGGCGTGGCCGCCGGGGGTGGTCGTGGGGTAGGGGGGTTTCCGGGGTCCGGCCCGGGGCGGTGGAGGGGGGTTCGGGCTCGCCCCGCCGGGGCAAGGGGTCCCCAGCCCCGCCCCTTCACCTAAACCCGCGGGGCAGTTGCACGGTTGTGTGCGGGTGGGTGGGGGGTTGGGGGCTGCGGGTGGCCGGTCGTGTGCGGGTGTGTTGTGGCTGGTCGCGCAGTTCCCCGCGCCCCTGATGGATGCCCTCCGGGCACCATCCCCCTCGCGGGCCCCCGGCCTCCCCCGCACCCTAATACGGTTGACCCCCAGCCCTGTTGGGCGCTGCACTGTGCACCGCGTCACCCCCGCCCACCTTCCGCCCCGGAGGCCCCGTACCGATGAAGATCCGTTCCGCCACCGCCCAGGACCACGACCTCTTCGTCGACACGTTCCTCACCGCGTTCGGGCGGTTTCCGGAGACCTGGGGCGGGGGGCGCCCACTCTGGGCGGCGTTTGAGATGGACCGGTGTCTGTTTGCCGAGGCGGAGGACGGGCGGCCCGTCGGCACCGCCGGCGCGTACTCCTTCGAGCTGACCCTGCCCGGCGACGTCATCGTCCCGGTCGCCGGGGTGAGCGGCGTCGGCGTCCTCCCCTCGCACCGGCGCCAGGGCGTGCTCACCGCCCTGATGCGGCATCAGCTCGAAGCGGTGCGCGACCGTGGCGAGTACCTCTCCGTACTGCTGGCCAGCGAAGCCGTGATCTACCGCAGGTTCGGCTACGGCCCCGCGACCCACTCGCGGTGGCTGACGGTGACGCGGCAGAAGGCGGCCTTCACCCCGCCCCGGGGGAGTCAGGACACACCCGTGACCGGCTCGGTCGACGTGCTGCGGCGGGCCGACTGCGTCGAGATTCTGGAAGAGGTGTACGACCGGTGCCGCCGGGCGACGCCCGGTGCCGTTTCCCGACCCCACCACTGGTGGGCGAAGGGCGCGGGGCAGCCCCCGGTCGCCGAGACGCCGCGCTACCTCGCCGTCCACCGCGACGCCGACGGCACGCCGGACGGGTACGCCAGTTATGCGATGACCGACCGGGACACGCTGACGGTCGACGAGGTCGTTGCCGTCGAGGACGGCGTCGTCACCGACCTCGCCCGGTTCCTGCTCGGCCACGACCTGGTCGGCGACGTCGTGTTCAAGCACTTCCCGCCCGAGCACCCGCTGCGCTGGCAGCTCACGGACTACCGCGCGAGCGAGGTCAGCAAGGACTCCGACTGGCTGTGGGTGCGGGTGCTGGACGTTCCGCGCGCGCTGACCGCGCGCGGGTGGTTCGCGGACGGTGAGCTGGTGCTCGACGTCGACGACCCGTTCCTCGGCGAGCGCGGCCGGTGGCTGCTGACCGTCCGGGACGGCAAGGCCGTGTGCGAGGCGACCGACCGTGCGCCCGATCTGTCGCTGGACGTGAGCGATCTCGGGTCGGTCTACCTCGGCGGCACCACTCCGAGCACGCTCGTACGCGCCGGCCGCGTCCAGGCCCACCGCCCGGACGCGGCCGACCGCGCCGACGCCCTCTTCCGCACCGAGCGCGCCCCGCACTGCCTGCACTGGTTCTGAGGGGGCCGGGGGGGGGGAGCCGGGTCAGCGGCCGTCCAGCAGGACTGCCAGTGCCGTCGCCAGTCGTTCGTACTCCTCGGGCGTGTTGTAGATCTGCCCGCTGACCCGGATGCCGCCCCCGCCCGGCCAGGGCCAGATCAGCACCCGGAAGCCCAGCCGTCCCGCGATCTCCTCGCGCAGCGCGACCGACTCCTCCGGCGTCCTGGCCAGGCCCGGCGGCAGCCGCAGCGCACGCATCGGGAGGCGGTCGTCGTACGGCAGGGGCGTCAGGCCCGGGAGGCGGGCCAGCAGCTCCGCCCCGTACGCGGCCAGTGCGCTGTTGTGGCGGCGTACGGCAGCGGCGCCGAGTCGGTCGAGCAGGTCCAGGCCCTCCGGCGCGGCCAGCCAGCCCGTGTAGTCGACCGTCGCCCGGTACTCCACCGAGCGCGGGAAGCCCCGCTCGTCCTCCCAGGACGGGACCGGCGCGGGCACCCGGTCCCGGAAGCGCGGAGCCACCGTCAGCAGGGCGGTGCCCGGCGGCGCGTACCCCCACTTGTGCAGGTTCCCGAACCAGAAGTCGGGCTCCCCGGCGAGGGGTTCGGCCAGTGCGCCCGGTGCGTGTGCCCCGTCCACGACCGTGATGATTCCGCGTTCCCGCAGGTCGGCGAGGAGTGTGGGGGTCGCGACGATGCGTGCGGTGGGGGAGCTGATGTGGTCGAGGAGGGCGACGCGGGTGCGGGGGGTGACCCCGGCCAGGACGGCCTTGCGCACCGCGTCCTCGTCCGGGAGCAGCGGGTCCAGGGGCACGGTCACCACACGGGCCCGGCGGGCGGCCGCCGCGACGACCGTTCCGTAGCCGTGGTCGGTGACCAGCACCTCGTCGTCCGAACCGAGACCGATCGCGTCCAGCGCCAGGTTCGCCGCCTCGGTGGCGTTGGCGACGAGCGCCGAGCCGGTCGGGTCGGCTCCGAGGTGCGTTGCGATACGGGTTCGGGCTTCGGCGATGCGGTCCGGTGCGCCCAGGAAGAAGGCGTCCGGGTCGGCGGCGGACTCGTCCAGCAGTCGGCGCTGGGCCTCCGCGACCGGGATCGGCACCACGCCGAAGGAACCGTGGTTGAGGTGTGCCACGGAGGTGCCCAGCCGGAACAGCTCGGCGCCTCCGGGGAATATCGGAGGGGAGGTCACCGGACGACCTCGACGCTCACCGTGCGGCCGGGGGCGACCCGGGTGCGGACGCTGCTGTACGTCACGCCGTCGATCACTTCGGTACGGGCGGGCTTGACCATGCCGTCGACCCTAAGCGTGCGGTGCCTGCCGGGGAAGCGGGCCTCCCAGGTGTAGGCCCTGGTGCCCGTGGTGTGGGTGAGGGTGGAGCGGCGCGCGGTGTCGTGGCGGAGGGTGAAGGAGGAGTCACCGATGCTCAGGGCGTCGATCTTCAGCCAGGCCATCTGGGAGGGGAGGCGGGACTGGGTGGTGAGGGTGCGGGCGGGGGCGTCGGGGGTGACGCCCAGCAGGCCCTCCACCGTCTGGCCGATCAGGGAGAAGGAGACCTCGGGGTAGTCGCCGTTGGTGCCCTGGCGGGTGTTGACGTGCTGGACGTCCTTCTGGGAGTAGACGTGCCGCATCCACTTCCAGGCGGTGTCGGGGCGGTTGTTGGTGAAGAAGGTGTCGGGGAGGTAGCTGAGCGCCTCGATGTTGGTGGGGCGGTCGGGGCCCTCGGACTGGGCGTCGATGTAGTCGAGGTACGCCTCGCGGCGCGTACCCGGCGCGACGATCCGCTTCATCGGCATGAACCAGCTGTTCTCCTTGCCCCAGCCCGTCAGCGCACGCCCGTCGGTGGTGTAGCCGCGCACCATGTCCGCGCCCGAACCCCCGCCGCTCCAGGTGGAGTTGAAGTACGTCTTCAGGTCGCGGGCCCTGCGGTCGAAGGTGGCGGCGGTCTTCCGGTCGCCCTTCGCGCGGGCCAGGGACGCCATCGCCAGGTAGGCCTGGTACTGCGAGCCGATGGCGTCGCCGGACTCGGCCAGGGGTTCGTCGCTCTGCTCGTTGTAGCTGGCGACGCCCTGGAAGATGCCCTTGCCGGTGCCCTCGGCGACCTTGGCGCGCGGGCCGTTGTCCTTCTGGCCGTCGTGCAGGGTGACGAACTCCTCGGTGGCGTGCCGGTAGAAGTCCCACAGGGCCGGGTCGTCGAGGTAGGAGCGGTCGCCGCTCCAGCGGTACGCCTCCTCGGCCTTCTGGACGAGTTCGAAGACGGCGGGGACCTCGCGGACGAAGAGGTCCGGGTTGCGGTAGTCGATGGACAGGGGTGTGCGGTTGTCGAAGTTGAGGGCCCACACCGGGTAGTAGCGGTGTTCGGGGGTGGCGGTGGCGGCGAAGGCGCGCAGCATCGCCTTGTTCTCGGCGTGCAGGCCCAGCGCGCCGGCGCCCGCGAGCTGGTGGGCCATGTCGCGGGAGTAGTAGCCGCTGCGGTTGGCGTAACCCGCCCAGTACGAGGGGCCGTAGACGCCCGTTCCGGTGCCGCCGGTCTGGCGTTCGTCGGCGTTGATCGGGCCCTCGGTGCCGGGCAGGTGGACCCAGCTGTTGGCCTTCTTCGTCGCCCACGCGAACATCTCGGCGACCTGGGGGTCGCTGGAGGTGACCGTGGGCCTGGCGGGCGCGGCGGGGGAGACCGTCACGTCGTCGACGTTCACCCAGCCCTGGCCGGACCCGAAGGCTATCTCCAGCGTGTCGCCGGGCGCCAGGCGCACGCTGCCGAGCGTGTGGCGGCGGTAGTTGGCGGCGGCGGGCAGCGGCTGGGCGGCGGCGGTCGCGCCGTTGACCTTGAGGGTGTACGTCCCGCCGGGGCCGCCGGTGGCGATCCACGCGGTGACCAGGTACGCGCCCCGGCCGGTCGCCGTGACCGTCTGGGAGACCCGCATGCCGCTGCCCGCGTCGAGGTAGGCGAGCCGGTTCCCGCTGTGCGGGTTGTTGGTGGCGGTGCCGGTTCCGGAGGTGAACTGCCAGCCGCCGGTGCCGAGTTCGAACCCGGGGTCCTGGACGGTGAGGGGGTGCGCGCGAGCTGCCTCGGCGGCGGTGGAGGGCTGCGGGGCGCGGCCCTCGGCGGCCGTGGCGGGCGTGCCGCCGAGGGGGACGAGCGGGGCGAGCGAGGCGAGCAGCGCGACGGCGGACAGCAGCGTCATGCGGGAACGCGTCATCGGGTTCTCTCCCGGAATCGGGGTGGGGTCCGGGCGGCGGAGGCCCGGAACTGCCGGGCGCGGACGGCCCGGGGCAGCCGCACGCTAGCAACCGTTCCCGACGGATTGCAATGGATCTCTCGGTGATTGAACGTCGGTCAGGCTGAAAGTTTTCAGTGATGCATTGCAAGTCGGCGGTGCGCGCTTGTAGTGTCCCGCTCCGTCACCACACGACGGCAACCCGTCACGGCATGCGCGACCGCATGCGGCGGGCGAACCAGGGGAGGGCCACGATGGCCGACGGCCACACGCACGACAGCACCGCACAGCAGGGCCACGTGGGACGTCGGCGCGTCCTGCGCCTGGGCGGCGGAGCCATGGCCGCCGGGCTCACCGGCCTCGGCTCCCTCGGCCTGACCGCCTGCTCCGGCGACGGGGCGGGCGGGGCGGGCGGCCTCGGTGGAGGGAGCGGCTCGGGCTCGAAGGGCGACCCGGAGAAGGCCGAGATAACCGTCTGGTCCTGGCAGGGTCCCGCCGCCGAACTCAAGGAACTCGTACCGGAGTTCAACAAGACCCACCCCGGCGTCAAGGTCACTGTCCAGGACATCGGCAACCCCGCCATCTGGGACAAGATCACCGCCGGAATGGCCGCCGGGGGCCAGGGCCTCGCCGACGTCCTGCACATCGGCGTCGACTACCTGCCCGGTTACGTCGAGCGCTTCCCCGGCGGCCTCGCCGACCTCGCCCCGCTCGGCGCAACCGCCCACAAGGGCGCCTTCGCCGCCGGTCTCTGGGAGACCGTCTGCCCCGACGGCAAGAAGGTCAACGCCCTCCCCTGGGAGGCGAATTCGGCGGGCTTCTACTACCGCGCCGACATCTTCGAGAAGGCGGGCGTCGACGCCGAAGCCCTCCAGACCTGGGACGACACCATCGAGGCCGGAAAGAAGATCAAGGCCAAGACCGGCGTCCACCTCCTCGGCATCGACAAGCCCGCCTCCCAGCCCGACGCCGCCAACCTCTTCCAGACCCTCCTCCAGCTCCAGGGCGTCTTCTACTTCGACCTCGAAGGCCGCATCACCCTGGACTCCCCCGAGGCGGTCCGCGCCCTCACCCTGATCAAGACCATGAACGACGCGGGCCTGGTCAGCGACCTCGCCGGGGGCTGGAACGCCCTGATGAGCAGCCTGAAGAAGGGCACCAACGCGGTCGTCCCGTACCCCACCTGGTTCGGCGGCATCATCGAGGAGCAGGTCCCCGCCGAGTCCGGCAAGTGGCGGGTGCGGCTGCCCCCGGCCGTCCGCCGGGGCGGCACCACCGCCGCCACCGTCAACTCCACCCACCTCGCCGTCGCCGGAAGCAGCCAGCACCAGGCCGCCGCCTGGGCGTTCATCGAGTTCGCCCTCACCCGGCCCGCCTCCCAGGTGAAGATCTACCGGGGCAAGGGCATCGCCCCGGCCCTGATGAAGGCCTACGAGGACAACGTCTTCCACGAGCCCTCGGCCTACTTCGGCGGCCAGCGCAAGGGCGAGATCTTCCTGAACGCCCTCAAGGCCCCCTCCCCGGCGGTCAATTACACCTCCGACTACGCCCGCGCCCTCAAGCTGGTCACCGACGCCCAGTCCAAGGTGCTCCTCAAGGGCGCCGAACCCGCCAAGGTGCTCGCCGAGGCCGCCGCCGAACTCGCCCGCCAGACGGGCCGGAAGGCCGCCAAGTGACCACCCTCGCCCCACCGGCGCAGACGACGGGCGAGCGCCGGGGACCGGCCCCGGCCCGCCCCCGGCGGTACGGCCGAGCCGCCCCGTACCTCTTCGTCCTGCCCGCGCTCCTGCTCTTCGCGGCCTTCAAGCTCTACCCCATCGGCTGGTCCTTCGTGATGAGCCTGCACCGCACCGTCGCCGGGGTGGACACCTTCGTCGGCGCGGACAACTACGCCCGCCTCCTCGACGACCCCCTCTTCTGGACCGCGCTGGGCAACACCGGCGTCATCCTCGCCGTCCAGGTCCCGCTGATGCTCGCCCTCGCCACCGGCCTCGCCGTCGCCCTCAACTCCTCCCTCCTGAAGGGGCGTTCGGTCTTCCGGCTCGGCTTCTTCCTGCCGATGGTCACCGGACTCGTCGCGTACGGCATCGCCTTCTCCGTCCTCCTCAACAAGGAGTACGGCCTCGTCAACTGGCTCCTCGGCGGCCTCGGCCTCGACCCCGTGCCCTGGCTCACCGACGGCCTCTGGGCGCAGATCTCCCTCGGCCTCGCCCTGACCTGGCACTACACCGGCTACAACGCGGTCATCCTGCTGGCCAGGCTCCAGACCGTGCCGGGCGAGCTGTACGACGCGGCCGCCGTCGACGGAGCGGGCGCCCTGGCCGCCTTCCGCCACGTCACCCTCCCCGGGCTGCGCCCGGCACTCCTCCTCACCACCGTGCTCTCCACCATCGGCACCCTCCAGCTCTTCGACGAGCCGTTCGTCCTCACCGGCGGCGGCCCCGACAACGCCACCCTCACCATCGGCGTCTACCTCTACCGCAACGCCTTCTCCTACTTCGACTTCGGCTACGCCTCGGCCCTCGCGTACGCCCTGACCGTACTGATCGGGCTGCTGGGCCTGCTCCAGTTCCGCCTGCTGGGAGACAAGTCGTGACGAACCGTCAGAGCGTCCGGAGCGTGAACAACCGTCGGGCCGGCCGCAGCATCCTGCTGACCTCCGGCCTCGCCATCGGCCTCGCCGTCGTCGCGATCCCCCTGTACTGGGTGCTGGTCGCCGCCACCCACAGCTCCCAGGAGATCTTCGACAGCCCGCCGCCCCTGCTCCCCGGCGGCGACCTCCTCACCAACCTCAACACCCTCCAGAACGAAGCCCACTTCGGGCGCGTCGTCCTCAACTCCCTCGGCATCGCCGGCGTGTACACGCTCCTCGCCGGAACCGTCTGCACCCTCGCCGGATACGGCTTCGCCACCTACCGCTTCCGCGGCCGCGAGATCCTGTTCGGGGCGCTGATGCTCGGGCTGATCGTCCCGGCCCAGATCACCCTCGTACCCCTGTTCCGCACGATGGCCGAGCTACACTGGCTCAACACGTACCAGGCCGTCGTCCTGCCCAACCTGGCGCTGCCCTTCGGCATCTTCCTGATGCGCCAGTCCATGGCGGGACTGCCCAAGGAACTCCTGGACTCCGGGCGGATCGACGGCTGCGGCGAACTCCGCCTCTTCCTGCGCGTCGCGCTCCCGCCGATGCGCCCGGCGCTCGCCGCCCTCGCGATCTTCCTCTTCCTCTACCAGTGGAACGACTTCGTCTGGCCGCTGATCGTCCTGCGCTCGGACACCGCGTTCACCATCCCGGTGGCGCTCGCCTCCCTCCAGGGGCTGGACGAGACCGACTACGGGGCCATCCTCGCCGGTACCGCGATCGCCGCCGTGCCCATGGCCGTGGTCTTCCTCGCCCTCCAGCGCCACTTCGTCTCCGGCCTCCTCGCAGGGGCCGTCAAGGAATGAACATGCCCTCCGACCTCGCACCCACCCCCTCCGCCACCACCCCCTCCACCCCCGCGCTCTCCGACGTCGCCGTCACCACCGCGCACGAGGCCCCCGCCACCCTCGTGCCGCTCCTCGACGACGTGTCGATCGCCGTCCTCGCGCCCGACCCCCGCTGGTCCCTCACCCAACTCCCCAGCGGACTGCGCCTGTTGGAAATCCGATCGCCCGGCGAGCCCGTCGAGGTCCGGCTCTCCGTGCCCCTCGGCGACGCCGTCGGTCACTGGCACCCCCAGGCCGCCTGGCGGCGCACCCTGGTCGCCGACTGGGAGGGCCGTTCGCGCGTCAGCCTCGTCAACGGGCCCGCCGCCGGGTGCCTGTACGAGCACTCCGGGGCCACCCTCCTCACCTTCGCCGTCGCCGAGCCGACCGCCGAGACCTCCGTCCGCTTCGGCGTCTCCGAGGAGAACGACACCCACGTCGTCCACCTCCGGATGCCCGCCTCCCCCGACCCGCACCGCATCCTCCTCGTCCCCCGCGCCCCCTCCGTCGCCGCCGCCCTGCGCCCTTTGCGCGGCTGGTTCGCCGCCACCCACCCGCCCATGCCGGTGCCCGAAGCGGCCCGCCGACCCGTCTACTCCACCTGGTACGCCTTCAACCAGGACGTCACCGACACCGCCGTGGAGACCCAGGCGGAACGGGCCGCCGGACTCGGCTGCGGCGCGCTCATCCTGGACGACGGCTGGCAGCAGTACGGCAACGGGCGCGGCTACGCGGGCTGCGGCGACTGGCAGCCCGACCCCGCCAAGTTCCCCGACCTGCCCGCCCACGTGGCGAAGGTCCACGCGCACGGCCTCGCCCACCTGGTCTGGGTCGCGCCCCTGCTGCTCGGCCCCGAGGCCGACTGCTTCGACGCCTGGTCGGCCTGCGCCCCCGCCCCGGCCACCGTCCCGGGCGCGTACGTCCTCGACCCCCGGCTGCCCGAGGTGCGGCGGCACATCATCGACACGTGCGTCCGCCTCGTACGCGACAACCACCTCGACGGCCTCAAGATCGACTTCCTGGACCAGGCCCTCGTGTACGCCGCCGACGGCACGGGCGACGTCGGCCCCGCCATGGCGTCGCTCCTCGCCGACCTGCGGCGCGAGCTGGAGGAGGTCCGCCCCGACGTGCTGATCGAGCTCCGCCAGCCCTACGCGGGGCCGGGCATGACGCCGTACGGGAACATGCTCCGCTCCTTCGACTGTCCCGCCGACGCGGTCGCCAACCGAGTCCGCACCCTGGACACCTCACTGCTCGCGGTCGGCGCGGTCGTCCACTCCGACATGGTCATGTGGTCGCACGGGGCGAGCCCGGCGGCGGTCGCCCGCCAGCTCATCGGCGCACTGCACTGCGTACCGCAGATCTCGGTGCGGCTGGACGAGATCCCGCCGGAGCAGATGGCGGTCGTACGGTTCTGGCTCGCCCGGTGGCACGAGCACCGGGCCCTGCTGCTGGACGGGCGGGTCGAGCCCGGGCGGCCCGACGAGCTGTACCCGGTGGTGACGGCGGCGCGGGGCGACGCGTGCCTGGTGAGCGTGCACGCGGACCGTGTGGTCACCCTCGACCTCGCCGCGCACCGCACCTTCCACCTGGTCAACGGCTCGGACCGGGACCGGATCGCGGTGGAGGTCGTCGGCGGGGGCGGGCCGGTGCGGGCGCGGGTGCACGGACCCGACGGTCGTATGATGAATGATCCTCTGACGTACCTGCCGGAGGGGCCGAGCCTGCTGGCCGTACCGCGCGGTGGTCTGGTGACGCTCACCCACTCCTGTAGGGGTACGGGCTCTACGGAAGGACCGTGATGAAGGTCGGGATCACCGACGTCGCAGCCCACGCACGGGTCAGCGAGGCCACCGTCAGCCGGGTCATCAACCGGCGGCAGGGGGTGTCCCGCAAGACGCGCGAAGCCGTCGAGCAGGCGATGGCACAGCTCGGCTACGAGCGGCCCACGCAGGGCCAACTCGTCGCCGTCGTCACGGAGTTCGTGTCCAACCCGTTCTTCGCGGACGTCGCCGAGCGCATCGAGTCGGCGCTCGCCCCGCAAGGGCTGAAGACCGTGCTGTGCCCCGTCTTCCCCGGCGGTGTGCAGGAGCTGGACTTCCTCACCGCGCTCGTCGACAAGGGGGTCGCGGCGGTCGTCTTCCTGTCCGCGTCCAACACCGTGGAGGGCGCCGACACCGACAGCTACGAGCTGCTGCGCCAGCGCCGGGTGCCGTACGTGGGCGTCAACGGGGAGTTCGCCGACGGGATCGCGGTGCCGGTCTTCTCCACCGACGACGCCCTCGCCGCCGAGCTGGCCGTCGACCACCTGTACCGGCTGGGCCACCGCCGGATCGGCATGGCGTCGGGCCCCTCCGGCAACCGTCCGGCCGACCGCCGGGTGCGGGGCTTCGTGGAGGCGCTGGCCCGGCGGGGCGCGGACGACGGCTCGGCGTGGGTGGTCCGGCAGTCGTACACCGTCGAAGGCGGCCAGGCGGCGGCCGCCTCGCTGGTGGCGGCCGGGGCCACGGCGATCGTCGCGGCCAGCGACTACATGGCGCTGGGCGCGATCCGGGGGGTGCGCCGGCAGGGCCTGTCCGTACCCGACGACGTCTCGGTGGTCGGGTACGACGGGACCTCGATCACCGAGTTCACCGACCCGGCACTCACCACGGTCCGCCAGCCCGCCGACCGCCTGGCCCTGGAGGTCAGCCGCAGCGTCCTGGCCCTGGTCAGCAACCGCGAGGTGCCGACGGGCGAGCTGCTCTTCGACCCGGAGCTGGTGATCCGGGCGTCGACGGGGGCGGTGCGGGGGTAGCCGTGTGCGGGTGAGGGGGCCCGTCCCGGTCGGGGAGAGGGGAGGCGGGCCGTCCCGGGGTTGTGCAGGAGGACCAAGCGGGGGCCATTCCTTGGTCGTCCCGTACAAAGCCCCCGTCCTTCGGCTCGCTTAGCGTGACCCTCATGAGCAATGCCCTGCCGCCCCTGAGGAGCCGACGGTGAACGCGGACCCGACGAACGACCTGCCCCCGACCCCCGACGGCGGTCAACTCGCGCACATGCTGGCCGACCTGGAAGAGCTGGTCGTCTGCGAGTCCTTCTCGACCGACCTCGACGCCGTCGCCCGCAGCGCCGACGTCGTCGCCGCGCAGGGGGCCCGGTACCTCGGCGCCGAGCCCGAGCGGATCGTCGTGGACGGTGTGACACACCTGAAGTGGACGTTCGGCACCCCGCGCGTGCTGCTGCTCGGGCACCACGACACCGTGTGGCCGATGGGCTCGCTGACGACCCACCCCTGGTCCGTCACCGACGGCATCGTCCGCGGCCCCGGCGTCTTCGACATGAAGGCGGGCCTGGTCATGACCTTCCACGCACTGGCCTCGCTGCCTTCCCTGGGCGGCGTCTGCGTGCTGATCACCGGCGACGAGGAAGTCGGCTCGGACGCCTCGCGCGACCTGATCGAGGAGGTCGCGCGCCAGTGCGCGGCGACCTTCGTGCTGGAGGCGTCGGCCGACGGCGGAGCACTGAAGACCGGCCGCAAGGGCACCTCGCAGTACGACCTGGTGGCGCACGGCAGGGCCGCCCACTCCGGGCTCGAACCCGAGAAGGGCGTCAACGCGGCCGTCGAGGCCGCCCATCTGATCCTCGCGCTGGACGCGGTCGCCGCCGGGATCAACGCGGGGGAGTCCGACGGCTGGCGCACCACCGTGACGCCCACGGTCGTCGCCGCCGGTTCGACCACCAACACCGTGCCCGCGACGGCGACCGTCAGCGTGGACGTACGGGTCCCGACGCTCGCCGCGCAGGAGAAGACGGACACCGCCCTGCGGGCCCTGAAGGCGACCGTGCCGGGCGCCGGGGTGGAGGTGCGCGGCGGCCCCAACCGGCCCCCGCTGGAGGAGACCTCCTCCGCCGAACTCTTCGCAGCGGCAAGGGAGTTGGGGCACGCGCTCGGCCTCGGTGACCTGGCCTCGACCGCCGTCGGCGGGGCGTCCGACGGGAACTTCACCGCCGGAGTGGGCTGCCCGACCCTGGACGGGCTCGGCGCGGTCGGCGGCGGTGCGCACGCCGACCACGAGCACGTCGTCGCCGCCGAACTCGTCCCCCGTACCCGCCTGTTGGCGGCCCTCGTCCAGCACGTTCAGAACGCGGAGACCTCCCGGTGAACACCCCCCTGACCCTCCGCGAACTGCACGCGATAGACGAACTCGAAGCCGTGGCAGCCCTCTTCGAGGAGATCTGGGGCTCGCCCCCCGGCGGCTCCCCGGTCAACCCCGAGCTGATGCGCGCCTTCTCCCACTCCGGGAACTACGTCGCGGGCGCCTACGAGAACGGCCGCCTGATCGGCGCGTCCGTCGGCTTCTTCGCCGCCCCCGCGGGCGACGTCCTGCACTCGCACGTCACCGGCGCCCTGCCCGGCCGCGCCGCGGGCCTCGCCCTCAAGCTCCACCAGCGGGACTGGGCCCTGGCCCGCGGACTGACCCGCATCACCTGGACGTACGATCCGCTGATCCGCCGCAACGCCTACTTCAACCTCACCAAGCTGGGCGCGCGCCCCGTCGAGTACCTGCCCCGCTTCTACGGGGAGATGGCCGACGCCATCAACGACGGCGACGAGTCGGACCGCGCCCTGATCTCCTGGGACCTGGCCGCCCACCCCGCCCCGGCGGCGACCGCACCCGCCGGAGCGGTGACCGCCCTCGCGGACCGCGACGGCCGTCCCGTCGTCGGCCGGGACCTCGACGCGCCCGTCCTCCTGGTCGAGGTCCCGGCCGACATCGAAGGCATGCGCCGCACCGACCCGGGGGCCGCCAAGGACTGGCGGCTCGCCCTGCGCGAGGTGCTCGGCGGCCTGCTCGCCGAGGGCGCCCGCGTCACGGGTCTCCACGACCGTACGCGTTACGTCGTCGAACGCACCACCTCCCTCTCGTCAACGGGCTGACGGACCGACGGACTGATGGACTGACGGATCAACGGACAAACGGAGTCAACTGCCTTGAACATCACCGGAATCGAACTCCGCCGCATCGCCATGCCGCTGCGCGCCCCCTTCCGCACCTCCTTCGGCGTGGAGCACGACCGCGACGTCCTGCTCGTGCGCGTGGTCACGCCGGAGGGCGAGGGCTGGGGCGAGTGCGTCGCGATGTCGGAACCCCGCTACTGCTCCGAGTACGTCGACGGGGCACAGGACGTGCTGCGCCGCTTCCTGATCCCGGCGCTGCCGGAAGCCGCCGACGCGTACACGGTCAAGCGTGCGCTGAAGCCCTTCAAGGGCCACAAGATGGCCAAGGCGGCGCTGGAGACGGCCGTCCTGGACGCCCAACTCCGCGCCACCGGACAGTCGTTCGGTTCCTACCTGGGTGCGGACCGCGAGCGCGTGCCCTGCGGTGTGTCCGTCGGCATCATGGACTCGATCCCCGAACTCCTGGAGGCCGTCGAGGGGTTCATCGCCGAGGGGTACGTCCGCATCAAGCTGAAGATCGAGCCGGGCTGGGACGTGGCCCCGGTGCGCGCCGTCCGCGAGCGCTTCGGCGACGACCTCCTGCTCCAGGTCGACGCGAACGCCGCCTACACCCTCGCCGACGCCCGCCACCTCGCCAAGCTGGACGCCTTCGACCTGCTCCTGATCGAGCAGCCGCTGGCCGACGACGACCTCGTCCAGCACGCGGCCCTCGCCCGCCAACTCGCCACGCCCGTCTGCCTCGACGAGTCCATCGAGTCCGCCGAGGACGCGGCGGCCGCGATCACCCTGGGCGCCGCCTCCATCATCAACATCAAGCCCGGCCGGGTCGGCGGCTACCTGGAGGCCAAGGCCATCCACGACCTGTGCGTCGCGCACGGCGTCCCCGTCTGGTGCGGCGGCATGCTGGAGACCGGCATCGGCCGCGCCGCCAACGTCGCCCTCGCGGCCCTCCCCGGCTTCACCCTCCCCGGCGACACCTCCGGCTCCCGCCGCTACTTCGCCACCGACATCACCGCCCCCTTCGAGCTGGCGGACGGCCACCTGGACGTGCCCACGGGGCCGGGCCTGGGCGTCGACCCGGTCGCCGACATCCTGGACGAGGTGACCACCTCCAGCGAGTGGATCAAGCTGTAGGGGAGGTCGCCGGGGTCTGTTTCCCGTCTGAACTCGTGTGCGGAGCCGCCGCGCGGTGCCCTCTGGGTGCCGTGCGGCGGCTCTTCTGCGTGCCGAACCTCCGCCCGCCGTGCGGGAACCGGCCGTACGAGCCGTCAAACCGTCGATGTTCGGCCCGAGTTGGGTAGCGCGGCCGGTGACCGGGCGTCCGCGCCGGGCCCCGGGCCTATGCTGGGAGCAGATGCCCCAGCCCCCGGCCTCGCCCGGTCCCCAGACCCTGGTTCGGGTCCGTTGGACACGTGACGCAACCGCGTCGCGTGCACGGTTCCACCGATCCGGGGTACCCGCACGCCTCCACCTCGCGCTCTTCGCGCGGCGGCGTCGCAGTGTCCGGGAGGCGAGGTCCGATGTCCGCTTCATCCGGTACGTACAAGTGTCGTGGGCCCTCCTTCGGTACGTCCGGGAGCCGTAGGCCCCCCTTCCGCAGGCCCGGCTTCCGTACCCGGAACTTTGCCCGCGCCGCCGTCCGAGGAGCCGGGTGACGCCGCCGTGCCGGGATGCCGCGTGAGCAGGGATGCAGCCCGACGCGTGGGCGTACCCCGACGCGTGCGCGTACCCCAACACGTGGGCGTACCCCAACACGTGCGCGTACCCCGTGCCGAGGCCCCGTCAGAGAGGGAGCACATGATCAGCGACAGGATGGGAGAGGTCCTGGCCCGCCTGGATCTGCACGACCGGCCCGCCGACGTCCTGGGACCCCGTTGCACCGAGGCACTGGGCGTCGACCACCTGGCGGTCTCGCTCGCCCTGGACGAGCCCGGCAGCGCCGGCCTCGCGGCGCTCGGCCCGGCGGCGGAGCGCCCCGCTCCTGGCCGGCGCGCGGCCGCCAGTGAACAGCTCTGGTCCTCCAGCAGGACCGGTTCGGCCGTCGACGACCTTCAGTTCACCCTCGGCGAGGGCCCCGAGCACGACACGCTGCGCACCAGGCGCGCCGTCCTGGAGCACGACCTCCGCACCGTCGACCCCGACCGCTGGCCCACCCTCCTGCCCGCCCTCGCGGAGCTGCCGGTGCGGGCCGTGTTCTGCCTCCCGCTGTGCCTGGGCGGCATCACACCCGGCGTCCTGACCGCGCTGCGGGAGAACCCGGGGCCCATGAGCGGCCAGCAGATGGAGGACGCGCTCGCCCTGGCGGACGCCATCACCTTCCACCTCCTCACCGGCGGGGCCGACCCGCTGGAGGCGTGGATCGGCCCCCAGTGCAGCGGCGAACTGCACCGGGCCGTCGTCCATCAGGCGACCGGCATGGTCAGTGTGCAGCTCGGTCTGTGCCTGGACGACGCGCTGGCCCGCGTACGGGCCCACGCCTACCGGCTGGGGGAGCCCGTCACCCGTGTCGCGGACGACATCGTCAAACGGCGCATCCGGCTGTCTCACGACCCGCCGCCGGGCCGGGGCCTGCCGCCGGGCCGCGGCCTGCCCGGCCCGCGCACCGACGATCCGTCCGCACCCCGGGCACACCCGGACGACCCGCCCACCTCCCGGGCGCACCCCGACGACCCGCCCGAAACACCGAGGGAATGATCCGCATGTCACGCGAACAACAACTGTCAGCCGTCTTCGTGGAAGTGGCGGACTCACTGATCGACGACTTCGACCTGGTCGAGTTCCTCCAGCAGGTGTGCACCCACTGCGTGGACCTCCTCGACGTCAGCGCGGCGGGCATCCTCCTCGCCGGGCACGATCAGGTCCTGAAGACGGTCGCCGCCTCCGACGAGAACACCCACCTGCTGGAGCTCTTTGTCCTGGAGGTGAACGAGGGCCCCTGCCTGGAGTGCTTCCGCACCACGCAACCCCGCATCAACATCGACCTCTACGACCCCACGGCCATCACCGCATGGCCCGCGTTCGCCGCCCACGCCCGCAAGAGCGGCTTCCGCACCAGCCACGTCGTGCCGCTGCGGCGGCGGGACCGCGCCGTCGGCGCGCTCAGCTTCTTCCACACGGGCACCCAGCCGCTCACCCCGGCGGACGTGTCCCTGGCCCAGGCACTCGCAGACATCGCCACCATCGCCCTGCTCCAGCAGCGTGACCTCGACGACGAGCAGACCGAAAAGGCCCAACTGCAACGGGCGTTGATCAGCCGCATCGTCATCGAGCAGGCCAAGGGCATCCTCGCCGAACGCTGGCAGACCACCCCCGAGGTCGCCTTCCAGGCGCTCCGGTCGTACGCCCGCAACCGGCAGTTGAGGCTCACGGAATGCAGCCGCCAGATCATCGACCAGACCTTCGACACCAACCTCATTCCGCCGCCGGTGAAGTGACGGGGGGTCGGCTGGGGGTGGTGGGGTTGGGGGCGGTGTCCGGGGGGTTCGCGGTGGCTGCGGAGCTTTTAGTGTCTGCGGTGTCTGAGGAGAACCGGACGTCCGCCGCCCCCGCCACCACCTCGACCTCGTCGCCCAGCGCCCACTCCGCCACCCGGGACACCATCGCCGCCGGGACGGGTCCGCTGATGCCCTCCGCGGCCGGAATGTCGTACGTCGCGTGAGCGTCGTGCGGCATCACCACCCGGAAGCCCCTCTCCAGCGCGGCCCGTGCGGTCGCGCCCACGCACATCTCCGACTGCACGCCGCAGATGGCCAGGGCCCCGGCGCCCGCCTCCCGCAGCCGTTCCGCGAGTGGGTTCTCCTCGAATCCGTCGTCGACCGTCTTGTGGAGCACCAACTCCCCGTCCAGGGGAGGGAAATGGAGCTGCCAGCCCGGTGTGTGCGGTGCGTCGTCGGCCCCGGGGGGACCGTCGTTCTGCAGGTGTACGACGAGTGCGCCCGCGTCCCGCGCTGCCTTCAGGAGTGCGGCGGTACTGTCCAGCACGCGCCCGGCGTGGGGGACGGCGTGCTCGCCGGTGACGAAGGCGGACTGCACGTCGACGACGATCAGGGCCTGAACGGGGTCGGGGGCGGGTCCCTGTCCGGGGGAAGTGATCATGCCGTCCATCCTGCCGGATCGGCCGGGCCGGGCGGATCGGCCGGACGAGGCGGATCGGCCGGACCGGGCGGGGCCGCCGGAAGCGCCGCGATCTCGCGCGCACTCCAGTGCCCGGCGGCACCGGGCGCTCCGGCGAGGTAGGCGGCGAGGTCGGCCGGGGGCCAGGCGCCGGTCTCGGTGAGTCCCGCGTACAGGTGGGCGAGGTAGGCGGCCGCGGGCCTGTTCCACGGCACGTCGTGAACGCCCCAGGGGGCGGTGAAGGTGAGCAGCGGGCGTCCTTCCCGCATCCCCGCGCACACGAGGGTCTCGTACCGTCCCGGACCCAGCTCCACCCGTTCCTCGCGCACGACCCGCTTCAGGTCCAGGTCCGTGCCGGGCCCCGGCCGCCGGTACATCTCCTGGGCGGCGACGTCGCAGAACTGCTGGGGGCTCAGCAAGTAGGCCCGCGCCCGGACCTGGCCCGGCGCGCCGGGATCGTAGAAGGCGCGACCGCCGGTCCACAGCAGGGACTCCGTGGCGAAGTACAGCACTCCGCTCAGCTCGACGGGTGCGGAGGCGAGGGGCGGGCGGGTGTCCCGGCACGCGGCGAGGTAGCGGTTGAGGCGTGCCGCGTGCGTATTGGACCCGTACGACACGTACCAGACGTGTCCGGCGTTCTCCGCCCCCACGTCACGCCCCGTGCCCGACTTGCTGGGCAACCGCCTCCAGGCCCGCCTCCCGCATGCGGCGCGCCAGCAACTCGGCTTCGGGGAGGGTGCATACGTACTCCCCGTGCTGGATCTGCTCCAGTACGTGTCGTACGGACGTCAGGTCGAGCCCGAGCGAGGCGCGCAGGACGCGCATGGCGGCCGGGGGTTTGGTGTCCGGAGCCAGGAGGAGGGTTGCGGCGCCGCCGGTCGCGAGCAGGAGTTCCCTGGCGCCCTCGGGGGGTTGTCCGCCGCAGGCGGCGAGGCCGGTGCCGCAGGTGGGGCAGGTGAACTCCGCGTCCCAGCCGAGTTGTTGGGCGCCGTCGGGCAGAATCTGTGCGCCGCTCCACTCGCCGGTGGCGCCGCACTCGGGGCATGTTCCTGGGTATCGCACTTCGGCCTGGACCATGCTGCGTAGCCTACGTATCCCCCACCGGGCGGTGTCGGTCGTGTCCGGTGTCGGATGTGCCCCGGCACCTCGGTTGCCTGCGGCGCTGCCCCAGTCCCGCCCCTTCACCTGAAGCGCTTGGCCGCGCGGCTTGAGTGTGGTTGCTCGCGCAGTTCCCCGCGCCCCTGATGGCATGCCCTCCGGGCAGCCATCCCCCTGCGGCGAAGCCGTCCCGCCCCCTTCCACCGCCCCCGCCCCCTTGGGCGGCGGGGGCCGCCCTCCGGGGGCGGGACGGGCGGGCAAGGGGGCGGCCCCTCCCGCTCCCGGCCCCGCCCGACAGCCCCCGCCCCGCCCGGAGTGCCCCCAGCCCCGCCCGCCCGGAGCGCGGCCCCGCCCCGCCCGAAATCCCCTTGCCGCCCCCGCCTCCCCCTGCCCTACCCTTCGCCCCATGACCGCACGTACGAGCGACGCGCACCCGGACCGCACCCGTCCAGCACCCGCCCCGGCCCCCCACCCCGTCGAGCTCGTCATCTTCGACTGCGACGGCGTGCTCGTCGACAGCGAGCGGCTCTGCGTACAGGTCGACGCCCGCATCACCGCCGAGCTCGGCTGCCCCTTCACCGAGGCCGAGATCATCGAGACCTTCGTCGGCTCCTCCTACGAGGTCTACACCGCCGCCGTCGAACAGCGCCTCGGCCGCCCCCTCGCCCCCGACTGGCTCGACGCGTACGAGCACCTCTACCTGGAGGCCTTCGAGGCCGGGCTCACCGCCGTCGACGGCATCGCCGACACCCTCGCCCGCCTCGGCCCCACCCCCTTCTGCGTCGCCTCCAACGGCCGCCACCAGGACATCCGCCGCAGCCTGCACCTCACCTCCCTCACCCCGCACTTCGACGACTCGCGCATCTTCAGCGCCACCGACGTCGCCCTCGGCAAGCCCGCCCCCGACCTCTTCCTGCACGCGGCCCGCTCCCTCGGAGTGGCGCCCGAGCGGTGTGCGGTGGTCGAGGACAGTCCGTACGGCGTCCAGGCCGCCCGCGCCGCAGGAATGCGGTCCTTCGGGTTCCACGGGGGCCTGACCGGGCCGGAACGGCTGGCGGGGCCGGACACCGTTCTCTTCGACGACATGCGTGGCCTCCCCGCCCTCCTCGGGCTCGTCCGGCAAGGGGGCTGAGCACATGGCACCTACGGACCGCGCCCTCACGGCCGCCGACGACGCCCTTCTCTACGACGTACTCCATCCCTGGGACCCGGACCGGCGGTCCGACGACGACTTCTACCAGCCCCTCGTCATGGGTGCCGACTCCGTCCTGGACGTCGGCTGCGGCACCGGGGCCATGCTGTGCGCCGCCCGCGAGCGCGGTCACCGGGGGCGGTTCGCCGGGCTCGATCCGGACCGGGCGTCCCTGGAGCGGGCGCGCGGCAAGGGGGCGGAGCGGATCGCGTGGGTGGAGGGCGTCGCGGCGGATGCGCGCAGGCTCTGCGGCACCGGGTTCGGTCTCGCGACGATGACCGGGCATGCCTTTCAGTGCCTGGTGAGCGATGAGGAGGTACGGGAATCGTTGCGTGGGGTGTACGGGGCTCTGGGGCCCGGTGGGAGGTTTGCCTTCGACACCCGTCATCCGCGGGCCCGCGCCTGGGAGGGCTGGAATCCGGCGGCGTCGGAGGTCCGTGCCGAGCTGCCGGGGGTCGGTGGGGCCCCGGCCCGTGCCCTCCGGTTCTGGCATGAAGTGGATGCCGTGGTCGAGTCCGCGACGACGACCGTCGTGGATTTTCACAGCACCGCTGCCGCGCCCGACGGGACGGTCCTGCGCGTCGACCGGTCCCGGCTCCGTTTCCTTGCGCCGCAGGCTCTGCACGACTTCGTCACCGCTGCGGGCTTCGTGATCGAGGCCCAGTACGGGGACTGGGAGCGCGGGCCGCTCACGGCGGGGAGTGCGGAGATCGTCACCGTCGCCCGGAAGCCGCCGAGGGAGTCCGTGGAGTAGGGATCAGGTCAGCCGGTGGCCCGTCACCGCCGCCGCGAACGCGTGCAGGGCCGCCACCACCTCGTCCCGGGTCCGCCGGCCCGCCAGGATCTCCATCTGGTAGCCGTCCTCCAGCGCCACGAAGCTCGTCGCCAGCATCCGCGGCGGGTCCGTGAGCGTGAAGACACCCTGGGCCTGGCCCAGCACCAACGTCGCGTAGTAGACCGTGACCTGACGCTCCGCCAGGGAGCTGTCCATGGCCGCCGCCCGAGGGTCCCGCAGACTGCGCGGCCAGAATTCGAAGAGCAGGCGGGGCAGTACGTCGTCGCGGCCCGACGCGACCCCCGAGTCGATGCATGTGCGCAGCCGGTCCGCCGCGTCCGTCAGGGGTTCCACCGCCGCCTCCCGCTGGAGGCAGAAGCGGTCGATCGCCTCCTGGAAGGTCTCGTACATGAGCGTGTCGAGATCCTCGTAGTAGTACAGGACCGCTGCCGGGGTCAGGCCTGCCTCCTTCGCGACGTCGCGCAGGCGCAGCCCTTCGAGGCCCCGGTCGATCAGCGCCCGCTGGGCCGCCGTGCTCAACTGCGCCCGGCGGGCCTCCTGGTCCTTGCGGCGGGCCATCGGTCGCCTCCCCATCACTGAATGGCCGTGCAGTAAACGCACAGCGATTTCCGACACCCTATCTCTGGCCCTTGACGAAGATTCGACGCATTCTTTAAATGGGCATTCAAAGAATCCGGACCGTCCACCGGATCACTGGGAGGCGCCATGACTGCCGAATCCACCCCGGAACGACCACCCGCCCTCGCCACCCCCGGCGTGCCAGGCCGCACCGCCAAGGGGCTCCGCAGCGGGTCCGTGGGGCTGCTCGGCTCCGTCGCGCTGGGGCTGTCCTCCGTGGCCCCCGCCTACAGCATCGCCGTCACCCTCGGCTTCGTGACGCTCGTCGCGGGGCACTTCGCCCCGGCCGCCCTGCTCCTGGGCTTCGTACCGATTCTGCTGACCGCCTTCGCGTTCCGCGAGCTGAACCGGGAGATGCCGGACTGCGGCACCACCTTCGTCTGGTCGACCCGTGCCTTCGGCCCGTACCTGGGCTGGCTGTCCGGGGGCTGGGTCGTCCAGTGCGCCACCGTCATCGCGATGACCGCCCTGGGCAGGGTCGGCGCGAGCTACCTCCTTGACCTGTTGGGGCTGCACTCGCTCGCCGCGAACGGGTATGCGGTCGCCGGTGTCGCCGTGCTGCTGCTCGCCGCCGCGACGGCCGTCGCGTACCGGGGCATCCACTTCGCGGCCTCCGTCCAGTACGTCCTGCTGGGCCTCCAGCTCCTCGCCCTCCTCGCCTTCGGCATCGCCGCCTTCGCGGGCGACGGCGGGGCCGGGGCCGAGACCCCCTCGCTGAGCTGGCTGAACCCCTTCGGCTTCGACGGCCTGGACTCCTTCGTGCAGGCGGTGCTGCTGTGCCTGTTCATCTACTGGGGCTGGGACGCGCTGCTCACCGTCAACGAGGAGACCACCGACGCGGGCCGCACCCCCGGCAAGGCCGCCGTCATCTCGACGTTCGTCCTGCTGGCCACGTATCTCTTCACCGCCTTCGCCGCGATCTCCTTCGCGGGCACCGGCACGGAGGGGCTCGGCCTCGGTAGCCCGGAGAACGCCGCCGACGTCCTGGCCACCCTCGCCCCGCCCGTCGTCGGCGACGCCCTCGCCAAGGTGATCCAGCTCGCGGTCTGCGTCTCCGCCGTCTCCGCGCTCCTCACCGCCCTGGTCGGTACGTCCAGGGCGACCCTGTCCATGGCGGCCCACGGCGCGCTGCCCCAGCGCTTCGCCCGCATCCACCCCCGTTTCGGCACCCCCGCCTTCGGCACCGTCTTCTTCGGCGTCGCGGCTGCCGCCACCCTCACCCTCCTGACGATCGTCTCCACCGACTTCCTCGGCGACGTCGTCCTCTGTGTCGGCCTGCTCATCGCCTTCTACTACGGCATCACCGGACTCGCCTGTGTCTGGCACTTCCGCCACCAACTCCGCGACTCCGCACGGGGCTTCCTCCTCAAGGGGCTGTTCCCGCTGCTCGGCTCGCTGATGATGGTCGCCGCCGTCGGCCGCAGCGCGTACGACATGTACGACCCGGAGTACGGCGCCACCTCCATCGGCGGCGTCGGCGGGGTCTTCCTGCTCGGCATCGGCTCGATCGTGCTGGGTGCACTGGTCCTGCTCGCCGCGCGCAAACGCTTCGCCGCCTTCTTCCGCGACGGCCGTACGGCGGTCACGGACCAGGTCGTCACCCTGGACGACTGACCCGAACCACGCCTGCCCGTACCTCAGCGACTTGTACCTCAGCGACTTGTACCTCAGCGAACGGAAACACCCCATGCGCACCCTGGCCATCGCCGCCGTGCAGACCACGCCCGTACCGTACGACCTCGAAGCGACCTGGCAGCGTTACGCCAGTCAGGTGCGGGCACTGCACGAGACCTTCCCGCACGTCCAACTCGCCGTCGCCCCCGAGCTGTTGCTCGCCGCCGAGGCGCCCCTCCTCGAAGCGCGCTCCGAGTGGATGCGGGAGGCGGCCGTCACCGTCCCCGGCCCGCTCACCGGCCGGATCTGCGACCTCGCCCGCGAGACCGGGCTGTGGCTGGTCCCCGGTTCGCTGTACGAGAAGGCCGCCGACGGCCGCGTGTACAACACCGCCCTCGCGGTCTCCCCCCAGGGCGAGATCGTCGCCACGTACCGCAAGGTCTTCCCCTGGCAGCCGTACGAACAGACCGAACCCGGCACCGAGTTCGTCGTCTTCGACCTCCCCGGCATCGGCCGCGCGGGTCTCGCCATCTGCTACGACGGCTCCTTCCCGGAGACCGTCCGCCAACTGGCATGGATGGGCGCGGAGTTGGTCATCCAGCCCACCCTGACCACCACTCGCGACCGCGAGATGGAACTCGTCTGCGCCCGCGCCAACGCCTGGACCAACCAGGTGTACGTGGTCAACCTCAACGCCGCCGACCCGGCGGCGGTCGGCGCGAGCGTCATCGTCGACCCGGAGGGCATCGTCCGCCAGCAGGCGGGACCCGGCGAGGAGATCCTGGTCGACGTCCTCGACCTGGACGCCGTCACCCGGGTACGGAAGTTCGGCTCGGCGGGGCTCAACCGGCCGTGGGACCAGCTCGCCCGGTACGGCGAGCGCATCAAGCTCCCGATGTACGGCGGTACGTTCCAGCCGCGCCCGTAGTTCTCCGGACGCCCGGGCAAGGCCCCCGGCGGGACGACCGGCGGGGGGCCTTGCCCGGGGCACGGACAGGGAGAAGGATCGCGGCATGTCCAGCGAACGCCTCATGCGCATCCAGAGTGACGAGTTCCGTGCCATGGCCGAGCGGGTGCTGAGGGTCACCGAGCTCACCTCCCGCCTGAACGTCCTGCCCTTCGAGGACGAGGAGGGGAAGGCCGAGCTCTTCGAGCAGATCCTCGGCAAGCCGCTGCCGTCGAGAGTCACCATCTATCCGCCCTTCTACACCGACCACGGGCTCCGTCTCGACCTCGCCGAGCGTGTGTTCATCAACCAGAACTGCACGTTCCTGGACTACGCCGGAATCCGGATCGCCGAGCGCGTGATGATCGGCCCGAAGGTCACCTTCATCACCGGCGGCCACCCCGTCGACCCCGAGGAGCGGCGGCTGTACCTCACCGGTGCGCCCATCGACGTGGCCGAGAACGTGTGGATCGGCGCCGGGGCCACGATCCTGCCCGGCGTCAGCATCGGCCGCGACGCCGTCATCGCGGCGGGTGCGGTCGTCGCCGACGACGTCCCGGCGGCGAGCCTGGTCACCGGGAGCAAGGCCACCGTGCACCGGCAGTGGTGACGGTCGGGGGTGGTCCGGGCCCGAGTCCGGGTTCGGCGGCCGGGCCAGGAAATGGGCGTGCGTCGTGCGTCCACCGCGCAGTACGGTTCCGCGGTGGACGAATCAGCAGAAGCGCACGACGTGACAGAAGCCTCCGACTCCACCACCCCCACCACCCCTGATACTCCCGACGCGCCGGAGGACGGATACTTCGGCGCCTCCGTCGCAGCCACGTACGACGACCCCGAGGGGCGGATGTTCAGCCCGGCCGCCGTGGACCCCGCCGTCGATCTCCTGGCGGAACTCGCCGCCGGGGGACCGGCGTTGGAGTTCGCGATCGGCACCGGACGGATCGCCCTCCCGCTGGCCCACCGGGGCGTCCCGGTGCACGGCATCGACCTGTCCCGCGCCATGGTCGAGCGGATGCGGGAGAAGGAGGGCGGAGCTGAACTGCCCGTCACCATCGGGGACTTCGCCACCACCAGGGCCGACGGGCCGTACAAGCCGGGCGACTTCACCCTGGTCTACCTGGTCTTCAACACCATCATGAACGTCACCACCCAGGAGGCCCAGGTCGCGTGCTTCCGCAACGCGGCCGCCCACCTCGCCCCCGGCGGCACCTTCGTCGTCGAGGTCGGGGTGCCGGACCTGCGACTGCTGGCCCCGGGGCAGGAGGCGGTTCCGTGGCAGGTCACCCCCACCCGCTGGGCGTTCGACCACTACGAGGTGGCCACCCAGTCGATGAGCTCGAACTACATCGAGGTCGAAGGGGGCCGTGGTTCGTACCGCTCGATCCCGTTCCGGTACGTGTGGCCCGCCGAACTCGACCTGATGGCACAGCTGGCGGGCCTGCGGCTGCGGGACCGCTGGGAGGGGTGGAAGGGGGAGCCCTTCACCAACGAGAGCGAGAAGCACGTATCGGTGTGGGAGAAGCCGAGGGACTGACCGTGGGGCGGGGAGGGGCCGAGGGAAGCCGGGCCGACAATCCGAAGTCGCATGAACTGTGCGCGAGTTGGCGGGCTTCGGTCCCTCGCTCGGTCCCTCGGGCATCGTCGCAGGTCAGCCGCTGTGCGAGGGTCCGAAAGGGACTGAGAGGGACTGGCTTCCCGAATGAAGCCCGCGCCGCGCCTCGTGACTCCCGCGCCTCGCGATTCCTCCGCCTCGCGATTCCTCTGCCCCACGACTCCTCCGCCCCACGACTCCTCCGCCCCACGACTTCCTCGCCTCACGTCTCCTTCGTCAGCACCGCCACCCCCGGCCCGTCCAGTTCGTCCAGCGCGGACTTCCGGCCGGACACCGCGAGGAGGAGCGCGAGGGCCGTACCGCTCACCTCGGGGCCGTCCCCGATGATCACGTCGGAGTCGGTCGCGGCGAGCCGGACCCCCGCCACCCGCTCCTTGGCCCCGCCCATGGACGCGGACGTACGGGTCTGGAGGCGCAGCGCCCGTACGACCGCTTCCGGCGCGTAGAGGTGTGTGAGGCCCAGGGGGCGCCGGATGTCCTCGCCGTGGACGACCTCCTCGACGAGCCGCGTGTCGAGCGGCGCCGGGGGCGTCGAGCGCCGCCCCGCCGCCTGCCGCAGCCGCTCCAGGGTCTGCCGGGGGGTGGCCCCGCGCTCGCGGGCGACGCCCGCCGCGTTCTGCCGGTCGAAGTCGAAGCGGGCGCGCACCATGGCGGCGACGAAGCCGAGCCGGGTCGTCTGCCAGGTGTCCACCAGGTGGGCGGCCACGTCGTGCACGGTCCAGTCCGCGCAGAGCGACGGCTGCTGCCACTGTGCGTCGTCGAGCCGGTCGAGGTCCAGGACGAGCGCCGCGCGCTCGGCGTGCACCAGGGGCCATACGTCGTTGTCGCTCACGGTTCCTCCACGGGCCGTCGGCGTCGCTGTCATCACTGTCTCTGGGCAGTAGGACCCCCCGCACCCCGGGAACTCATCGGTCAGTGCGTGTCCAGCCCGTCCACCAGCCGGTCCAGGAACCGTACGAACATCGCGTCCGGCGACAGCGAACGCGCCGGGGCGGCCAGTGCCTCCGCCAGTTCCGGGTGTGCGCCGTCGGACGCCACCGCCGTCAGGTAGCGGATCTCCGCCGCCGCGCGCGCCGGGTCGTCGGCGGCGTTCATCCGGGTCACCTCGCTGGCGACGTACGTCGAGACGAAGCCCGTGAGCTGGCTGAAGACCTCCAGCCTGGCCCCGCCGTCCAGGCCCGTCGGGCGCAGCGCCGCCAGGACGTGCTCCAGGAAGGCGAGGGCGTTCGGGCCGAGCGAGCGGCGGGAGGTCAGGGCCGCCGGGAGCCAGCGGTGGCGGAGCATGTGGGCGCGCTGGAGGCGGGCGACGGCCTTGAGGTCCGCGCGCCACGCGCCGGTCGGGGCCGGGGGCGGGACCAGTTCGGCGGTGACGTGGTCGACCATCAGCTCGACCAGGGTCTCCTTGTCCGGCGCGTAGCTGTAGAGCGACATCACGCCCGCGCCGACCTCGGCCGCGACCCGGCGCATGGTGACCGCCTCCAGGCCCTCGGCGTCCGCGAGCGACACGGCGGCGGCGGTGATGGCCTCCCTGGTGAAGGCGGGTTTGCGGCCCCTGCCGGAGCGGTTCGCACCGGTGCCCAGCCAGAGCTGTTCCGGGTCCACCGGGGGCGGGGTCGGCTTGTCGGCGCGGGGCATGGGTCCTCGGTTCCTGGGGTGCGGGCGGTGGGGTGCGCGGTGGGGTCCATCCAAGCATCCGCTATTCTCGTACAACGTACGGAAAATAGTTGGAGGGGATGTTCCATGGGTTTGACGCGTGAGAAGAGGGAGAGCGCCACGGGTGGGAAGGTGCCTTTGGCCTCGCGGCTGATGCGTGCCACCTGGCGCGACCTGCCTGAGGCCAGGTACGAGGTCGGGTTCGAGGCGGGGCTCGCCGTCCCGGTCGGCGACGGCGTGTCCCTGGTGACGGACCACTACTTCCCCCGGGGCGACGGCGAGTTCCCGACCCTGCTCGTGCGCTCGCCGTACGGGCGGGGAATTCCCTGGTCGCCGCTGTTCGGCGTGCTCTTCGCCGAGCAGGGCTTCCACGTCGTCATCCAGAGCTGCCGGGGGACGGGCGGGTCCGGCGGCACCTTCCACTACTGGCACAACGAGCCGGGGGACGCGCAGGCCACCGTCGGCTGGCTCCGTCAACAGCCGTGGTTCAACGGTGTGTTGGGCACCCTCGGCACCAGCTACCTCGGGTACGTCCAGTGGGCCCTGGCCCTCGACCCGCCGCCCGAGCTCAAGGCCATGGCCATCCAGGTGGGCCTCCACGACCCCAACGCCTTCTTCCACACCGACGGCATCCTCCACCTGGAGAGCCCCTTGGCGTCGAGCATGGGCGTGGAGAACCAGCACCGGGGAGTCGTGCCCTTCCTGCGGGCCACCCTGCGCCTTCAGCGCCACATCCGCCGCATCGTCTCCGCCCGCCCTCTCCGGCGGTCCTACGAACCCACCCTCGGCCCGATCCCCTGGCTGGACGACGCGATGACCCACCCCGACCCCGCCGACCCGTACTGGAGCGGGGCCGACCTCGCCGAGGTCGCCGAGCGGACCACCGTACCGACCAGCCTCGTCGCGGGCTGGCACGACGTCTTCGCCGACCAGACCATCGCGCAGTACGCCCGGCTGCGGAAGGCGGGCTGCGACGCCGCGCTGCTCGTCGGTCCGTGGACCCACACCTCCGCGCTCCAGCAGGGGTGGACGGACGTCTTCACCGAAACGCTCGCCTGGCTGCGCGCCCACCTCTGTGACGATCCGTCAACTCTGCGCCCCAGCGCGGTGCGTGTACACCGTGGAGGTGACGGGGAGTGGCTGGACCTGGACGAGTGGACGGGGGAGGGAGCGCGGATCGGCTCGTGGTTCCCCGCTGCGCGCGGGCGGCTGCTGGGGGAGGCCCCCACGGCCGACGAACCCCTGGCCTCCTTCCGCTACGACCCCAGTGACCCGACCCCGTCCGTGGGCGGGGCCCTGCTCTCGCCCGCCGGGGGAGCCCGGGACCAGAAGGCCCTCGAAGCCCGCGACGACGTCCTCACCTTCGACGGGCCGGTGCTGACCGAGGCCGTCGACGTGCTCGGCGCGGTCTCCGTGCGGGTCCGCGTCTCCACCGACACCGGGTTCGCCGACCTCTTCGCGCGGCTGTGCGACGTCGACGCGACGGGGCGTTCCGTGAACGTGTGCGACGGGATCGCGGCCGTACGTACGGAAGGGGACGCTCCGGCGTCCGTGGAGGTGGCCATGAGCTCGACGGCGTACCGCTTCGGCGCCGGGCACCGGATACGGCTCCAGGTCAGCGGCGGCGCGCACCCGCGCTACGCCCGGTCGTCCGGCACGGGGGCGCTGCCTGTCGACGCCGTCGACTTCCGTCCCGTACGGCTCACGCTTCACGCGGGTTCGGTGCTGGAACTGCCGCATCCGTAGGCGGGATCGGCGTGCGGAAGCGGACCGGGGCCTGGAAACGGGCCTTGCGGGCGGCCCGGCGGAAGGTGGTGAGGATCGCCGGGCCCGCGAGCAGGACGCAGACCAGGTTGGTGACGGCCCGGCCGGTGTCCCAGCCGAGCGAGGTGGCCAGGTCGAAGGCCAGATAGCGCTGGAACTGCTCGGTGAAGGGCAGTCCGGGGAGGTACGCGATCGAGCTGTTCGGGTCGAGCGAGAACGGCCAGAAGGAGAGGTTGAGCAGGAAGCCGAAGAGGTAGCCGGAGAGGGAGCCGTACACCGCCAGCATCACCACCTCGCGGCGGCCGGTCGCCCTCGGCAGCAGCCCGGCCAGCATCCCGACGAAGGCGCAGCCGAACATCTGGTACGGCATCCATGGGCCCACTCCGCCCGTGATCAGCGCGGACGCGAACAGCGAGGTGCAGCCCAGGGTGAAGCCGAACCCCGGACCGTACACCCGGCCCGCCAGGACGAGGAGGAAGAAGACGGTCTCGATGCCCGCCGTGCCCGCACCCAGCGGGCGCAACGCGGCGTTGACCGCGGAGAGGACGCCCAGCATGGCGAGGGCCTTGGAGTTGATGCCGCCCTCGGCGATCTCGGACAGCACCACGCACAGCACGATCACCAGCAGTACGCCGAAGATCAGCGGCGGCGCGTAGTTGGAGCCGAACTTCCCCGGCGCCACCAGGAAGGGCCAGAAGAACGCCACGACGCCGAGGAACGCGGCCATCGCGATGACGACCCCGGCGCGGGGGGAGATGCGGATGGCGGTGGCACGGAGCGCGGGGAGGGGTGTGGGGTGGGTCATGGGGTGGCCTCCTCTGCGAGCAGCGCCGTCGTGACCTGATTGACCGTCAGAAAGGGCAGCGGGGCGAGGATCTTCGCCGTCTGCGGGGCGAACACCGGCGAGGACACGATCACTTCGGTCGTCGGGCCGTCCGCCACCACGTCGCCCTGCGCCATCACCACCACCCGGTCCGCCGCCCGTGCCACGAACTCCACGTCGTGCGTCGAGATCACCACGGACCGGCCCTCGGCCGCCAAGTCGTCGACGATGCGGACGAGTTCGGACTTGGCGCGGTAGTCCAGGCCCCGGGTCGGCTCGTCCAGCAGGAGGACCATGGGAGCCGCCGAGAGCTGGATCGCCAGGACGAGGGCCAGTTTCTGGCCCTCGGAGAGGTCGCGCGGGTGGATGCCGTCCGGGATGCCGGGGGCGAGGCGGTCCAGGAGGGTGCGGGCGGCAGGGCCCCGGGGGCCGGAGCCGTGCGACTCCAGGTCGGCCTGGGCGAGTTCCTGCTTCACCGTCTCCAGGTAGAGGAGGTCGGCGGGGGTCTGCGGGACCAGGCCGACCAGCCTGCGGGCCTCCGCCGCCTTGAGGTCCCCCGGATCGCGCGGCTTGTCGAGGTGCGGCGCGTTCACCCGGACCGACCCCGACGCGCGGGGCCCGGACCCCTGCAAGGCCCACAGCAGGGAGGACTTGCCGGAGCCGTTGCGGCCCATGAGTGCGGTGACCTCGCCACCGCGCAGGGTCAGGTCGACCTCGCGGACGGCGGGCACACCGGAGTAAGTGACCGTCACGGAACGGGCGTTGAGGAGTTCGGTCCCTTCGGACCACGGCGTGCTGCGCACCGGCGGAGGCGTCGTGCGCGCGAGCCGCTCGCGCAGGGGGGCCGCCGCCCGGCGGGCGTCCCGTACGGACAGGGGCAGCGGGGACCAGCCCGCGGCCCGGCCCAGCTCCACGATCGGGGGCGCGATGGACGACGTACGGAAGATCTCGGCGGGGGAGCCGGACACGACGCGGCCGTCGCCGGGCAGGTGCAGCACCCGGTCCGCGTACTGGACGACGCGCTCCAGGCGGTGTTCGGCGAGCAGGACCGTGACGCCGAGGTCGTGGACCAGGCGGGTCACCGCGGCGAGCACCTCCTCGGCCGCCGTGGGATCGAGCGCGGAGGTCGGCTCGTCGAGGACCAGGACGCGCGGATGTGCGGTGAGTACGGAACCGATCGCCACCCGCTGCTGCTGACCGCCCGAGAGTTCGTGCAGCGCGCGGTGGCGGAGGTCGGCCAGACCCAGGAGGTCGAGGGTCTCCTCGACGCGCTTGCGCATGGTGGCCGGAGGCACCGCCAACTGCTCCATTGCATAAGCGAGTTCCTCCTCTACCGTGTCCGTGACGAAGCCGTCGACCGGGTCCTGGCCGACCACCCCCACCACGTCGGCCAGCTCACGGGGCGGATGGTCGGCGGTGTCGCGGCCGTCGACGACGACACGGCCGAAGAGGGTGCCGCCGGTGAAGTGCGGGACAAGACCGTTGACGGCGCCGAGCAGAGTGGACTTGCCGACGCCGGTGTGCCCGACGACCAGGCACAACTCACCCTCCTCGATGTGCAGGTCCACGTCACGCAGGGTGGGTGCGGCCGCGTCGTCGTACTGGACGGTGACCTCGTCGAAGGTGATCACGGGGTCTCCCGGGGGTACGGCGGCGGTGACAGGAAGCCCGCGGCTCCCGCGAGCAGAACGGCAAGGGTGGGGACGAGCGGAAGCGTCGGCCAACTCAGCGGATAGATAGAGGGGTTGAGCTCGGCCGCATTGAATCCGGCCTTGCCGAACAGGAGCAGGGCCGAGAGGACTCCGCAGCCCGCCACCGCCCACTCCGGGAAGCGCCAGGGGTCGGGGCGGTACGTCGTCCGGGTGACCCGGCGGCCGCCGAGGCGCAGCCCGGCGAAGCACAGCAGTGCGCCCGCGCCCATGGCCGGGAGACCCAGCAGCTTCGGCGCGGTCGCGTCGAGGAGTCCGTACGCCCCGGCGCACAGGCCGCACATGCCCAGCAGCATCAGCGCGCCGGTCAGGCGGCGCGAGCGGCGGGTCGCGGTGCCCGCGCGGCCGTAGCCGCGCGAGTCCATGGCGGAGGCGAGCCGCAGAGAGCGTTCGAGGGCGTCCTCCAGGACCGGCACGACGATGCCGCGCAATGCCCGCAGCCCCTTGGTGCGGCCGGCCCGCAGCCGCCGCGCCCGGTGCACCCGCTGGACGCTCTGCACCAGTTGGGGCGCCACGCTCAGCGACACCGTCACCGCCGCCCCCAGCTCGTACAACGCGCCCGGCAGGATGCGCAGCGCCCGCTTCGGGTTGGCGAGGGTGTTCGCCGCGCCGATGCAGCACAGCATGCAGGCCAGCCGCAGCCCGTCCGTGGCGGCCGAGAGGAGCGCCTCCAACGAGACCGGGCCGCCCAGCTTGATGCCCGCGTACCAGTCGGGGGTCGGGATGCGGGGCAGCGAGAAGAGGAAGTGGTCGCGCGGGGTGATGCCGGTCGCGAAGACCGCCCGGAAGACGACCCGGATCGCCACGACCGTGAGCGCGAGGTAGAGGTAGTACGTGAAGCCGCGCGCCCAGGGGGCCTCGGTGCGGCGCGCGGTGACGACGTACCCGAGGACCGCGAGGACGAGGAAGAGCAGCAGCGGGTTGTTGGTGCGGCTCACCGCGGTGGCCAGGGCGAGCGCCCAGATCCACCAGGCGACGGGGTGCAGCGTGCGGGGGAGGCGGCGGCCGCCGGTGTCGCGCGGGGCCGGGGCCTGGACCCGCACGTCGGGGAGGGTGCGTGACACCGTGCTACCCCGACTCGGACGTACGGCGGCGGCGCTTGGCGGTGAACACCGCGCCGCCCGCGATCAGCAGCACCAGCGCGCCGGTGCCGACGGCGGGCAGGTAGGAGCCCACGTCGTACGCGGCCTCGGCGGCCGGAGGCGCGTCGGCGATCTTCGGCCCGGAGGCCTTGACGAGGCCCGCTGCGGAGGGGGTCGGGGTGGGTGCGACGGTGGCTGACGGGGTGGAGGGGGTGGGTACCGCCGAGGTCGCGGGCGGCGAACTCGGCGATGGGGACGGCTGGTTGGGCTGTTCCTGTACGGGATTCGGGGCCGCACGGCGTACCGGGGGAGCGGCGGCGGGCGGCGGGGTGTAGTCGGCCGGGGGATTCACCGGGGCCGGGCCGGTGTTCACGTTCGGCGGCAGGGGTTTGGCGGTGCGGGTGTCCTTCGGGACGGGCCTGTTGCTGGTGGGGCGGGTGTTCTTGGCGCGGAGCTGGTCGGGGGTGACCTTGGGGCGGCCCTGGGTGCCCTCGATGTTGGTGCCGCCGAAGATCCACAGGTCGACGCTGCCGGGGCGCGGCTTGTAGAGCATGGCGCCGAGCTGGCTGTACTCCCAGGTGTTCTGGCCCGGGTTGGCGTGCCAGTACGACCAGTAGGCGGAGGCGGGCGGTGTCAGCACGCAGTCGTCCTGCTCCGGGGGCGGGAACTGCTTGCCGCCCCGGTACCCGCTGTAGCCGATGCGGCAGATGAACGCGGGGCCGTCGTGCCCGGTGCCGGTGGTGGCCCAGCCGCCCTGGTTGAGCAGTTCGTAGCCGGTGGTCGGGGTGGTGCCGCAGGACCGGTAGATCGGCCCGCCCCACCGGCTGAAGTCCACGGCGAGGACGGCTCCGGAGGAGGTGGTGCACTGGCTCATGGGCTGGGGGAGGGCGTGCGCGGGGGCGGCGGTGGAGAGGAGGGCGGCGAGGGTGAGGGCGAGGGCGGAGAGGGTGCGGGTGGTGGTCACGGCGAGGGGGGTGCGGGTGGTGGTTGTGGTGCGGGAGGTGTGAGGGGTGGTGTGGACTCCATCGGTGGTGCCGGGCATGCGGGGGGAGCGGGTGGGTGTCGCGGGGCGTGTGGTGGTGCCGGGCGTGCTGGGGGTGCGGGTGGGTGTCACGGTGCGTGTGGTGGTGCCGGGCGCGCGGGAGGTGCGGGTGGATGTCGCGGTGCGTGTGGTGGTGCCGGGCGCGCGGGAGGTGCGGGTGGGGGGCACGGTGCGTGTGGTGGTGCCGGGTGTGCGGCGGGAGCGCCTCACGTTCGCCAGGATGCCGGTGAGGCGCGTGAGCACGCGGGTCGTCCTTCGGGCGGTTCGGGCGGTACTCACTGGTCGCCTCCGGTCAGGGTCGATGCGGCCGGGGCCGGGTCGGCCGAGGGTGCGCCGATCGCTGCCGTACGGCGTCTGCGGGCGGTGGCGGTGACGGCCCAGCCGACCGCGACCAGGAGGGCCGCTGCGGCCGCGACGCCGGTGATCTGCGCGCCGGTGGAGGCGAGGGGGCCGCCGGTGGTTCCGGTTCCGGCCAGGGCGCCCGCGGTCACGATGCCGCCGGTCGTGGTGGCGGCGGTCGTGCCGGTGGTGGTCGTGCCGGTCGTGGTGCCGGTCCCCGCGTCCGCCGCGCCGGGCGAGCCCGTGTCCGTACCGGCGCTGGTGTCCACGATGCCGCCGGTCTCGCCGGATGCCTCGCCGGGGGTGACGATGCCGCCCGTGGCGGTGCCTGCGGAGTCGCCGCCGGTGGAGTCGGTGCCGCCGGTGCCGCCGGTGGAGGCCGTACCACCGGTCGTGACTCCGCCCGTCGGGCCCGCCGACGTTCCCGTGGACGTCCCGCCGTTCGTCTGCCCCGGCGGCTGCGGCTTCGTGCCCGTCAGGTCCCGCTCCAGCCGGGCGAAGGAGATGCCGGTCGTGCCGCCCACCGCCTGCGTGGATGCCCTCAGGTCCGAACCCTTCTGGCCCTCCTTCGCCACGTTGAACCCGCCGTCCGCGTTCTGCTGCCCCGCCAGGAACTTCCGCGCCTTCGCGATCTGCGCCGCGTACTTCGGCGCGTCCAGGGACAGCCCCTGCACCGCCAGTGCCGCCGAGTTCACCGAGTTGCCCGCCGCGCCCGGGAAGCCACCGTCTGCGAGCTGCTGCCCGGCGATCCACCCAAGTGCCTTGTTGACAGCGGACTTTGACGGTGCGTCACCCACCAGGTCCAGTGCCATCGCGGCCATCGCCGTCGAGTCCACGTCCGAGTCGCCCGTCGCCGGAACCAGGCTCGGCCACGCCCCCGACGCGTGCTGGAGGCTCGCCAGGTACGCGATCGGCTCCCGTGCCGCCGCCTTCTCGCCCGCCCGCAGCTGCGCCATGATGCCCAGCGACTGCGAGAAGACGGAGGGGGCGTACGAGTAGGCCCCCTTGGCCGCGCAACCGGCGTCCGGTGCCTTGCTCGGCCCCGCGCACACCGCCTTGCCCAGCGCCGCGATCAGGTCCTGCCCGCCGAAGGCCCGCGGGTCGCGGCCCACCGACTGGGCGAGCAGCGCCGTCTTGCCGATCGAACCGCCGCCCGCGTACTTCGTACCAACAGCCGTCCAGTCGTGGACCGTTCGGCCCGCCGCGTCCTTGCCGCCCCGGTCCAGGAAGTCCACGATCCCGCGCAGCTTCGCGTTGTCCAGGCCGGTCGCGGCGAGTGCGTACGCGCCGTCGATGGTCAGCCCGAAGTCGGCCCGCCCGCTGACCGGGTCCGCGGCGTAGTACGCGCCGCGCACCAGGTTCGCCGGAGCGGTCAGATAGCCCACGCCCTTCTTCAGGTCCGGGCCCTCGCCCGCCGGCGGGTCGACCGGCGGTACGACCACCGGCGGGGCGGCCTTCTCGGGCAGCGTCTCCAGGCTCGTGCCCCGCGCCGCGAACACCGCGTGCACGGTCGGGTAGATCTCGGAGGTGGTGCCGCCGTCGAACCCCAGCCCCCCGTCGGTGAGTTGCTGCCGCGACACCCAGGCCAGCGCCGCGTCCGCGTACGCCGTGTCGCCGAGCGCGCGCAGCGCCTGCGCCGCGACCACCGTCGAGAACGGGCTGCCCTCGGTCATGCCGGTACCGGCCGGGAAGCCGCCGTCGCGCAGCTGGGTCTTCTTCAGGTACGACCGGGCCTTGGCCAGCGCCTGGTCCTGGCCGCCGACCGCGTGCAGCGCCAGCACCACCTGCCCGGTGGTCCACGGCTCCGGCTCGCAGTTCTGGCCGGGGAGGATCAGGACGCTGGTGAAGCCGCCGTTGTCGCACTGGACGTCCAGGAGCCGCTTCACCGCGTCGGCGGGCGGGGTGAGCCCGGCACGCCGCACGGCGAGCACGCCGAGCGCCTGCCCGTCGCTGTACCCGGCGTTCGGGAAGTCGCCCCTGGCGGAGCAGCCGGGCGTCGGGGTGCCGGAGTCCGGACCCGCTGTGCAGAGATGTTTCACCAGGTCACCGGCGAGGTCGTGCCCGGCGAAGGCGCGCGGGTCGCCGCCGGTGGCGGTCGCGAGGAGCGCGAGGCGGGCGGCGGCGTTCGTCTCGGGGGCCTGGTCCTTGCCCGCCGGATACGCGTACCCGTCGGCGTTCTTGACCAGGAACGCGGTGACCTTGGCGAGGTCCGCCGACTTGGCGTCGACCGCGGCCAGCGCGAGGGCGATCTCGGTCGTGAACCACGGGTTCGGGTCCGTCGCCCCCTCCTCGACGACCCGTTCGCCGTCGGTGAGCCTGCTCTTCAGCCACGTCACGGCCTTCGCCGGGTCCACCGCGCCGGGCGGAACGGTCGGCGCGGGCGGGTCGGCGGGGTCCGGGGGAGTGGTCCCGCCGCCCTTCGCCCGGACCTCGTCGGGGGTGAAGGAGGGCTGCCCCTTCGTGCCGCCGATGTCGGTGCCGCCGAACACCCACGCCTCGACGTCACCGGGCTGCGGCTTGCGGGCCATCGCCCCCCACTGGCTGTACGTCCACTTCTGCTGCCCCTGGGAGGCGTGCCAGTACGACCAGTAGCCGGTGGCCTGCGGGGTGACGACGCACGGCTCCTGCTCGGGGGTCGGGTACTGCTTCCCGGCGTCGTTGGTGCCGTGGCCGAGGCGGCAGACGAAGGCGGGCCCGTCCTTCTTGGTGCCCGCCGTGCTGAACCCGGCCGCGTGCAACAGGTCGTAACCCGTCGTCAGTTCCACCCCGCAGCCCCGGACGACCTTGCCCTTCCAGGGCCGGAAGTCGACCACGACGACCGCGCCGGTCGTGGCCGTGCACTTCTCGACCGGGTCGGCGGCGGCGGGTGACGACGTGCCGGTCACGAAGGCTGCACCGCCGACGACGAACACGAGCGCCGCGAGCACGGCGGACAGGAAGCCCGTCACGGGCCGATGCCCCAACAGGGCATGCCTGTACCCGAGTTCACGTCTCTGCTGCTCTGCGGTCCCCACTGCGGCCCCTCGTGTCGGCCGAGCGGGTGCATGCGTGGCGAAAGCGGCCGCACCGGGCACGGAATCGCCAGGGGGAAGCCGGTCGAACCACGCCGTAGTCCGCGACGGCGTCTCGTTCATGACTCAGCGGCAGGCATTCCGGCTCATCCGCCGCGCGAGGGCGACGGATCTACGGTTGCGGGTCAGCGCCGGAATTCGACCGGCTTCCCCTGCTGGGCTGAGCGAATAGCAGCCGGAGTGAAGCACGGCCGCCGTGCGCACGTCAAGGTTCCTTGAAACGTGTGGAGTTCGTGTAACGTCCTGCCCCGCCACGTGGGGGAACCCGGTGCGAATCCGGGGCTGACGCGCAGCGGTGTGGGGCGGCGGAAGGCCTGCCCCGAGCCCGAATGCCCAGGCGGCAGGCCCTATTTCCCGAAGCCGTACCACGCGATCCGGACGGCGGTCGAAGCCCCCGAGGCGCCGTTCCGCGCGCCGTTACGAGGCTGTGCCCGACCGGCGTCCCCCACCCCAGGAGCCCGGCCATGTCCCGTACGTCACACTCCACCGCCCCGCGCGCCACCGCATCCGGCACCTCCCGTACGCCTTCGCCCCGCAGACGTACCGCCCTCGTCGTCCCCCTCGCCGCCCTCGGCGCGTTCGTGCTCACCGTGGGGTCGGCGTCCGCCACCGCGACGCCCGCGCAGATCGGGACCTCCAAGACCAACGGTGTCGGGTACCTCAAGTCCCTTCAGGCGGCGGACGGTTCGTACGCGGGATCGGGGCTCTCCAACGAGTGGGCGTTCAGCGCCTTCGCCGCCGCCGGTACGGCTGCCGTCGACGTCACCCCCGGCGGTGACGCCACCAAGAACGCCCGCACCGTGTACCGCAACCTCCTCGCCACCCCCGGCTGGCCGTCCGCGACCCCCGTCGTCACCGACTACGAGCGCGGCACCCTCAACGCGTACGCGGCGGGCATCGACCCGGCCCGCGTCTCCGCCTCCCGCAACCTGATCGCCGACGTCTACGCCCACTGGCAGACCGCCCAGCCCGGCTACTTCGGCACCCCGAGCCTCTACAACGGCACCGTCTTCGCCGCCCTCGCCCTCGGCGGCGCGAAGACCCAGGCGGGCGGTGCGCGCATACCCCAGGCGCTCACGGACGCGCTGGTCACCCGTATCCGCGCCAACCAGCACAACGACGGCGGCTGGACCTTCAGCAAGGCCGAGGGCGACCCGACCGCCCTCAACTCCCCGGGCGACATCGACATGACCGGCGCCTCGATGGCCGCCCTGTGCGTGTCCGGCGTACCGAACACCGACCCGGACATCCTCCAGGCCAAGGCCTTCCTCAAGGCGAAACTGGTCAACAACAGCGGCGCCTTCAACTCCCTGTACGGCATCAACACCGACTCCAACGGCTGGGCCGTCTCCGGCCTCAACGCCTGCGGCATCAACCCGCAGACCGGCGACTTCCGCACCCCGCTCGGCAAGACCCCGGTCGACTTCCTGATCTCCCAGCAGTTCAACCCGGGCGGCGGCTTCAAGTACCTCCCGACCGACACCGCCCCGCAGGCGTACGCCTCCATCGACGGCCTGCGCGCCGTCGCGGGCGGCGGCTTCACCGCCGCCCCGCCGACCCCGGTCACGGCGGGCGCACCGCAGTGGGTGGCCGCCTCCGGCTTCACCGCCGGTACGCCGACGAAGCTCGCCCTGAGCGTCGACGACGGTACGGGCAACCTCAAGGTCTGCTCCGTCGCCTTCACCCCGTCCGGTACGACGGCCACGCTCGGCGACCTCCTGACGGCGGCCGGAACCGCCGCAGCCCCGGCCGGCTGCGTGACCTCCGTGACCCCGGCCACCGGCGCGTCCGGCCCGGTCACCGCCCTCAACGGCAAGGCCAACAGCGGCTCCCAGACCTGGAAGGTCAGCACCGACGGCTCCGCCTTCACCGCCGCCGACCGCGCCACCCCGCTCCAGGTGGGTGACACGGTCGCCCTGCGCTGGGGCGCCTGACCGCAGCCGAAGGCACCCGGCGGGGTGGGAGCCCGCCGGGTGCCGCTCAAGATGGACAACTCACCTACGGGGTCAGCGTGTTCAGCACGCCCCGAGGTCCTGCCACACCCCCCACTCCCCGGTCGTCCCCGGCTCCTCGCCGGTCGTCCACCACTTGGCCTTCCAGGTGTGGCCCTTGTGGGAGACCTGCTGGCCGCCGGTGTAGACCGTCGCCTTCGCCCACGGGGCGGCCGTGCACTGGGGAGTGCCGCCGGTGACGGTCAGGACGTACGGCGTGGAGTGCAGGGCCGACGGGCTGGTGCCGGTGATGTTGAGGGTGTACGTGCCCGAGACGGTGGCCGCCGTGGTGTTCACGGTCAGCGTCGAGGAGCCGCCCGCGGTCACCGAGGCGGGGCTGAGGGTGGCGGTGACGCCCGCGGGTGCGCCGCTGACGCTCAGCGCGACCGTCTTGGCCTGCCCCTTCGTCACGGCGGTCTTCACCGTCGACGTGGTCGAACTCCCCGCCGTCACCGACCCGTTGGCGGGTGTCGCGGTCAGCGAGAAGTCGTCGGCGGGGGTCGTCGTACCGCTGGTGAACGGCGCGAAGATGTGCGTGAAGTCCCAGGTGTTCTGGGGGATCGAGGAGCAGCTGTCACCGGCGGGCGCGCCGGGGCAACTGCCGTTGTCCCGCTGGAGGGCCCAGAAGGAGAGGGTGTTGATGCCCTTGGCCACCGCCCAGTTGTAGACCTGGGTGGCGTTGGCCAGGGTGAAGGTCTCGGCCGGGCCGAAGTCGTCGACGCCCGGCATCTCGGTGACGCCGATCATTCCCCAGAGCTGGGCGGGCGTCTTGGCCGGGTAGAGCTTGGCGAGCTGGTTGTACAGGCCCTGGGCGGCGGTCTCGGTGTCGTTGGCCATGTTGTGCGTGGCGTTGTCGTAGTAGTCGAACGTCATGATGTTGGCGACGTCGACCCGCGCGCCGTTGGTCACGGCGTTCTTCAGGACGGCGAGGCCGCTCGCGGCGAGGCCCTTGGTGGTCGTGGGGAGCGTGTACGAGAACTGGACCTGGCGGCCGTTCGCCGCCGCCCAGTCCTGGACGATCTTGATGGCCTTGTTCCTGCGGTCCACGCCCGCCGCGTTGTCCAGCGAGTCGACCTCGATGTCCATGTCGAGGCGGGAGACGTCGTACGTGGTGATGACTTTTTCGTAGACCGCCGCGATCTGGTTGACGTCGGTGCAGCTGTCGGCGATTTCGGTGCCGGTGGTGTCGGCCGTGTAGCCGCCGAAGGAGGGGATGACGTCGCCGCCCGCCGCCTGGATGGCCTTGATGTCGCTGCCGAAGGAGGACGCGGCGATCGGGGTGGCGGGATTGCCGTTCCAGAGGGCGGTGCAGGACCCGGCGGTGGCGGTCTGGAGGAACGCCATGGTCAGGTGCTTGGCCCCGGACTGGGCGGCCAGCGCGGCGGGGCTCTCGCCGGTCCAGGACTCGAAGTACGGGGCGAAGACGCGGGCGGGGAGCGGGGCGGCGGTGCTGGGTTCGGCGGCCTGAGCGGTACCGAGGCCCGTGGCGGTGAGGCCCGCGGCGGCCAGGGCGACGACGGCGGAGGTGAACAGGGCGCGGACGGAGCGTCTGCTTCTCATGGCGGTCCAAGGTGTGGGGGACGGCTGCCGGCCTCCCTGTGGTGCGGCGGCAGTGAGTAGGGAATAGCCCCGCCGTCAGGGGCCGGTCAATGGCCTGGACCAATGCAGGACTAGACCAATTTCGGTGCCGGGTGTCCACCGCGAGGACCGCCCGCAGGCAGGCGTACGCCCGGCGGACTGGACCATTCCTCCACGGTTTTGCCATTCCGTGAACCGGTTTGCCTGCGCATGGGCAGGGCCTACGCCGCCTCCAGCTCCCGCTTGAGGTTCTTCAGCGTCCGGTCGATGTTGCGGACCTGGAAGACGGCGAAGGTGTGACCGCCGGTCGCGATCACGTCGAAGGCGTTCGCGACGAAGGCGGGCCAGGACCGGCGGTCGTCCGTCCAGGTCTCGGTCACCTTCGTCCCGCCGCCCTTGGCCTCCTCGAACCGGTACCGCCAGGTCGCGATGGGGGTGCTCAGCCGGGGGTTCCTGAGCCCGATCGCATGCACCCGGAAGGCGAAACTCCGCCCCGGCTCGGCCTCGGTGACCGTGCAGCGGGTGGTCCAGCGGAACGCGCCGCGCCTGTTGTGCCCGGCGAAGACGAGGCCGACCCGGGCGGGTGCGTCCTCCTCGCCGTCGGGCACGGTCGCCCCCAGGTTCTCCGGACTCCACCGGCCCATCCGCGCGGGGCGGCTGACCTGGTCGTACACGGACTGCGGCGGTGCCTCGACATGGATGCTGCGGGAGACGGTGAAGGTGCGGGGCATGGGGACTCCGTTCGTCGGTCCGCGCGACCTTACTCGCGAGTAGCGAACTTGTCAGCAGCCCGCACCCGGCCCGTTCCCGCGGCGGCCGAGCGGCCCGCGCACACGCCCCGTCCCGAGGGGGCGCGGCCGGGTCCAACCCGGTCGCCGCGCAGCATACTTGGGGCACTGCGGGCCGGACCGGCGCGAGCCCGTCCGCCGCCGGGTCCGACGAAGGGTGCGGCTGTCATGAAGGCGATCGTCCGGTACGCGTACGGCTCGACGGACGTGCTGCGGCTCGCGGAGGTCGAGCGGCCCCACCCGCAGGCCGGTCAGGTGCTCGTACGGGTGCACGCGGCCGGGATCGACCGGGGCGTCCTGCACTTCCTGACCGGCCACCCCTACCCCCTGCGCCTCGCGGGCACCGGCATACGCACCCCCAAGTCGCCTTTCCTGGGGCGGGAGTTGGCCGGAGTCGTCGAAGAGCTCGGCGACGGGGTGACCGGACTGAGCCGCGGCGACGAGGTGTTCGGCATCGGTGAGGGGACCTTCGCCGAGTACGCCTGCGCCCCGGCCGAGAAACTGGTGCCCCGGCCGACCGGCCTCACCTTCGCGCAGGCCGCCGCGCTCCCCGTCTCCGGGCTCACCGCCCTCCAGGGCCTCCGCGACCACGGCGGGGTCGAGGCCGGGCAGCGCGTCCTGATCACCGGGGCCTCCGGCGGTGTCGGCAGCTTCGCCGTCCAGCTGGCCTGGTCGTACGGTGCCGAGGTCACCGGAGTGTGCCGCACCGCCAAGGCCGACCTGGTCCGCAGGCTCGGCGCCGACCACGTGATCGACCACACCCGCGAGGACTTCGCGGACGGCAAGCACACGTACGACGTCATCCTCGACCTGGCCGGAAATCCCTCCCTCGGCCGCCTCCGCAGGGCCCTCACCCCGACCGGAACCGCCGTGATCGGCGGCGGCGAGACCTCCGGCCGGGTGCTCAGCGGCTTCGACCGGCAGCTCCGCGCGCTCTGCGTCGACCGTTTCGTGAAACAGCGCCTGAAGACGTACATCTGCCGCGAGAACCGCCGCGACCTCGTCGTCCTCAAGGGCCTCGCCGAGGCGGGCCGCCTCACCCCGGCCGTCGACCGCACCCACCCCCTGGCCGAGACGGCGGACGCGCTGCGGGCGCTGGAGCGGGGTGAGGTGCGGGGCAAGCGGGTGGTGGTCATGCCCGGCGCCGGACCGGACGGTCAGGCGGCGTCCCGACCTGACGCCTGACCGGTCTCCCGCCCCGGCACGTGATCGGGCGACGTTCCCGCGGCCGGTGTGGCCCCCGCAGGCCGCACCGCCCCCGCCCCGAAGCGCACCCGGGCCCGGTCCACCGCGTCCTCGATGCGCCGCGCCTTCTCGTCGGCCGGGTCGAACAGGAGCTGGCGGGAG
Organism: Streptomyces sp. NPDC087440; assembly: GCF_044744005.1. Classification (NCBI taxonomy): domain Bacteria; kingdom Bacillati; phylum Actinomycetota; class Actinomycetes; order Kitasatosporales; family Streptomycetaceae; genus Streptomyces; species Streptomyces sp. NPDC087440. Next base: position 993,084 of record NZ_JBIUXN010000001.1, read on the forward strand.
GCCAGTTCGGCGGCGATCAGCTCCTCCGCCCGCAGGGAAACCGTGCGCACCCGGGCGCGCTGGAGGGCCAGCCGGTCGTGGAGTTCGTAGGCGAGCGAGGTCAACTCCTGGGTGTGCGCGGTCGGTTCGCGCAGCGTGCGGGTGCGGGTCGTGGTCGAGCGGTCGGCGTACCGGACGGTGAGGGTGAGCGCCTTGGCCGCCTGGGACTCGGTGCGCAGCCGCAGCCCGAGCCGGTCGGTCAGCGCGAGCAGCGCCGCCCGCTGCCGGTCGCGGTCGCACTCGTCCCGGGGGAAGCGCTGCTCCACGGACATCGAACGGGGCGCGGCGGCCGGTACCACCGGCGTCGGGTCCAGGCCCCGGGCGGCGTCGTGCAGCTTGCGCCCCGCCGTGATCCCGAGGATGCGCTGCAAGGTGCCGAGCGGCGCGGCGGCGATCCGGCCCACGCTGTCCAGACCGTACGAGGACAGGGTGCGGGCGGTCGCGGGCCCCACCCCGTGCAGGGCGGCGGCCGGCTTGCGGGCGAGGAAGGCCGCGACCGCGTCGACGTCGTCGGGCAGCGTGCGCACCGCCGAGGGCGGGCCGTCGGCGGCGACCATGCGGGCCAGCAACGGGTTCGCCGCGATCCCGACCGTCGACCGCAGCCCGTACAGCCCGCCCGTGCGGGCCCGGATGCGCTCGGCCAGCGCGGGGGCGTCCGTACCGAAGTACCGCAGGCTGCCGGAGAGGTCGGCCAGCGCGGCGTCCGGCGGCAGGGCCTGGACGAGGGGCGTGTACTCGGACAGCAGGGCGAGCAGGTGCTCGTACAGCTGCGGCTCGCCCGGTAGCTCGTGGAAGTGGATGTACAGGACCTTCATCCCGACCTCTCCTCCCTCCGGACGTTTCCCCTCTCTCCTGTCCTCCCACTTTAGACGTTGTTCGAACGTGCGTGCGAATCGAATGACGCTGGTGCGGTGATGTCGGTCGGCTCTCCGGGAGCGTCTCCCCGGCGGGGTGCGGTCGGCATGGTGCTCTGGCCTGGCATGTCCATTCACAAACACAGCCACAGCCACAGCCACAGACACAGGAGTGTTTCGTATGCGTCGTCGTACGTTCGCCGCTTCCGCGCTGGCCTCGCTCATCGCGGCGGCTGCCCCGCTGCCGAGCGCCGCCGCCGCGGAGTCCGCCGGGCCCGTGCCCGTCGAGCCCCGTCTTGAGCATGCCGACATCGTGAGAGCGAACCGGATGGGCGACCCGCCGGCCGACCGGCTGGTCGCCAAGCTCCTCGACGAGGGAAAGGTCGCCGACGTCAACGACCTGTTCCGCACCATCGGCAAACTGTCCTCCACCGACCAGAAGGACCTGGAGGCGCTCCCCGACGACCTCAAGGAGTTCCTCGTCCATGCGGCGCCGCCACCGCCGGGCTGGACCGCACAGGACGTCGCGCGGGCCGAGCAGTTCTACCGGCACCACCACACCGTTCCCAACATGCTGCAGGGCACCGTCGGGCTGATCGGCTGCTACCTCGCGCCGACCGGGGCGCACACGCTCTCCAGCACCCACCGGCTCGACCGACCCTCCCGCAGGCTCTCCCAGTCCTCCCGGCTGTTCATGGGCATGTCCGACCCGGGTGCCATGACGGACGGCACCCTGGCCGCGTCGGTGACCAAGGTCCGGCTCGTGCACGCCAGCGTGCGCCAGCTCCACAAGCGTTCCGGGCACTGGGACTACACCGCCCACGGCGAGCCCGTCTCCCTGAAGTTCCTGACCGGCGCCTCCCTCGTCTTCAGCAGCCAGGTGCTGACCGCGATGCGCAACCTGGGCATCCAGGTCACCCCGGAGGACGCCGACGGCTTCGCCACCGCTTGGCACTACGTCGACCACTATCTGGGTGTCCCGCCGGAATTCCTCACGCCCAAGGACGCCCGCGTCGGGGAGCGCGTCTGGGCCCGCGAACGCGACACCTACAAGGAATGGGCGCCCAGCCCCGCAGGCAGCAGGATGACCGGCTACGCCCTGCAGTACTACCGCGAGCTCCTGCCGCCGGGCCTCTCCGACGCCTTCATCTCCATGGTCCGCACCGCGCTGGGCGACACGTACGCCGACATGGTCGACATCCCCCGCAGCCCGCTCGACCTCCCGGTCACCCTGGCCACCACCGGCCTGGGCATCCTCACCCAGCACGCCCAGGACTTCCTCGGCGCCCCGGCCAAGAAGCTGACCGGCGCGGACCCGATGGCCGAGTTCATCGGCATCCTGACCACCCGCTTCGAGAACGACGTGTTCCGGCCCGCGATCGTCGCCGACCAGGACACCGAACCCCAGCTGCACCAGGAGCTCACCGACAACCGCTGACCCCGAACGCGGCCCGGCGCATCAAGGACCCGGGCGGACGTCCTGACGCAGGGCCTGTGCGGTGAAGGACGTGTCGTCGCGGAGGAGCGCGGCGGGGGTGCCGGTGAAGAGGATGCGGCCGCCGTGGCGGCCGCCCTCGGGGCCCAGGTCGATGATCCAGTCGGCGCGTTTGACGATGTCGAGGTGGTGTTCGACGACGATGACGGTGTTGCCCGCGTCGACGAGGCGGTCCAGGAGCCGCTGGAGGACCTGGACGTCGGCCATGTGGAGTCCGGTGGTGGGTTCGTCCAGGACGTAGACGCCGCTGGTGGAGCCGAGCTGCCCGGCGATCTTGAGGCGTTGGCGTTCGCCGCCGGACAGCGTGGACAGCGGGCGGCCGAGGGTGAGGTGGCCGAGGCCGACCTCGACCAGCGCGGCCAGCGGTGCGGCGATCTTCTCCTCCCCGGGGCGGGTGAAGAACGCGGTGGCGTCCTCGCAGGTCATGGCGAGGACGTCGACGACGTTTCGGCCGCGCAGCCGGTGGGCGAGGGCCTTGTCGTTGTACCGGTGGCCCGCGCAGGCCTCGCAGACGGTGGTCACGGGGTCGGCGAAGGCCATGTCGGCGGTGATCCTGCCCCTGCCCCCGCACACCGGGCAGGCCCCGGCGGAGTTGAAGCTGAACAGTGCCGGGGCGGCCCCGGTGGCGTCGGCGAACAGCTTGCGGAGGGGGTCCATGATCCCGGTCCACGTGGCCGGGGTGGAGCGGGAGTTGACGCCGATGTCGCCCTGGTCGACGTAGACGACGTCGGGGTGCTGGGCGACGAAGACCTGGGAGATCAGCGTCGACTTGCCCGATCCGGCGACGCCGGTGACAGCGGTGAGGACACCCGTGGGGATGTCCACGCTCACGTCCCGGAGGTTGTGCAGGGACGCGTTCCTGATCGGCAGGTGACCGGTGGGAGTGCGGACCCGGGTCTTCACCGGGACGGTCCGGTCCAGGTGGCGGCCGGTGAGCGTCCCGGAGCGCCGCAGGCCCTCGACCGTACCCGCGAAGACGACCTCCCCTCCGTGGCTGCCCGCGCCGGGACCCATGTCGACGACGTGGTCGGCGGTCGCGATGACGTCGCGGTCGTGCTCGACGACCAGCAGGGTGTTGCCCTGGTCGCGCAGCTGCGCCAGCAGACGGTTGACGCGGTGCACGTCACGCGGGTGCAGGCCGGTGGAGGGTTCGTCGAAGATGTACGTCATGCCGGTGAGGCTGGAGCCGAGACTGCGTACGATCTTCAGCCGCTGGCCCTCGCCGCCCGACAGGCTGCCGGTCTCGCGGCCCAGGTGGAGGTAGCCGAGCCCGATGTCCTCGATCCGCCGGAGCGCCTGAGCGGCGGCCCGGGCGAGCGGGGTGCCCAGCGGGTGGTCGACGCGGTCCAGGACGGGGACGAGGTCGCTGATCTCCATGGCCAGGTGGTCGGCGATGGTGAGCCCGTCGAGCTTCGTGGCCAGGGCCGCCCCGTTCAGGCGCGCCCCGTGGCAGGCGGGGCACCGGCCCTCGGTGGTGAACCTCTCGACCGCGTCACGGGTGCGCTGGGACAGCGTGGACAGGTCCCGGTTGAGGTAGAGGCGGTGGAACCGGTCCACCAGCCCCTCGTACGTGACGTTCTGGACCCCCGTCCGCGTGGCCAGCTCGATCTTCACCTCGCCGCCGCCCGGGCTGCCGTGCAGGAGCGTCTGCCACTCCGTCTCCGTGTACGCCCGCAGGGGCTTGTCGTTGTCGAACAGGCCCGACTTCGCGTACAGCGTCCACTGCACCCCGCCGACGTTGAACAGGGGGAAGCGCAGCCCGCCGGTGTTCAGCGACTTCTCGCGGTCGAAGAAGGCGTCCAGGTCGAGCTGGACGGTACGGCCCAGGCCCTGGCAGGCGGGGCAGGCCCCGGAGGGGTCGTTGAAGGAGTACGCCGTCGACATCCCGGCCGACGGCTCGCCCGCCCGGGAGAACAGCAGACGGATCAGGGAGGCGATGTCGGTCATCGTGCCGACCGTCGAGCGCGAGCCGCCGCCCGGCGGACGCTGGTCGACCACGATCGCCGGGGACAGACCGGCGATCGCCTCGGCCTCCGGCTTCTCGTACCGGGGCAGCCGGTTGCGTACGAACGCCGGGAAGGTCTCGCCCAGTTGGCGCTGCGACTCGACGGCGATCGTGTCGAACACCACCGACGACTTCCCCGACCCCGACACCCCGGTGAAGACCGTCGTCACGCCCTTGGGGATGCGCAGCGAGAGGTCCTTGAGGTTGTGCACGCGCACCCCGGTGAGGACGATCTCGCCGTGCGGGGGCGGCTGGTTCTGCTGCTGGTCGGTCATGACGGATCGGTCCTCCGAGGGGGCGGGTCAGGCGGCGTACGTCGGCAGGGCGTGCACGGTGAAGCGGTTGCCCTGCGGGTCGGCGAGGCGGGCCCGTACGGTGCCGTCGGCTCCTGCGGCCGGGGCCTGGTCCACCCGGCCGCCGTACGCGAGGGCCGCCTCGGCGGTCGCGGCCACGTCGGCGGACAGGATCGCGGGGATCGCGAAGTCGGCCGCGTCCTCGCGCAGGGTTCCGGCGGGCCACTGCGCGCCGGGGGTGAAGACCAGGAAGGCGCCGGGGGCGGCCGGGTGCGGTACGAAGCGCCAGCCGAACGCCGCCTCGTAGAAGCCGCGGGTGGCCCCGGAGTCGGTGGTGGCGATCTCGAATCCGGCCATCATGCCGGGCCCCGGCGTGAAGGAGGCCTGCTCCAGGTGCTGTTCGGTGGCCTCCCGGCGGTCCGCGAGATCGGCGGAGGCGCCCTGGGAGAACAGCGAGAAGGTGTTGCCCTGCGGGTCGGCCAGGCGGGCGAAGACGGTGACCTCCCGCACCCGGGTCGCCGGGACGAGCACCTTCGCCCCGAGCACCGCGAGCCTGTCGACGTCGGCGAAGACGTCCGCGGAGAGCACGGAGAGGTTGATGACCTCGCCGCCCTCCGCCTCGCCGCCCTGCGCCTCGCTGCCCTCTGCATCGCCGCCCGTGTCGCCCTGCTGGATCGCGCCCATCGGCCAGGGCGCGCCCGGGGCCATGATCCGGGTGTACGTACGGCCGTCCACGGAGGAGTCCGGGTCGACGGCGAACGTCCAGCCCAGCACGGACCCGTAGAAGTCCTGGACCTGCTGCGGTGCGGCGGTGCCGATCTCGAACCAGACGACGTTGCCGGGGGTCATGAAGCTCATGGGGGGCCTTTCACAGTTCTGCGGGGGAGAGGGTGGGGCGCTGCGGCCCCGGTCGCTTCCTGCACGCTAGAGCCCTTTGCGGACACCAAATGTCCTCGAAGTCGGGCACAGTGGACGCCATGACGACCGACATGCCCGCCCGCATGCTGCGCCTGCTCTCCCTGCTCCAGACCCGCCGCGAATGGTCCGGTGCCGAGCTCTCCGAGCGCCTCGGCGTCACCGTGCGCACCGTCCGCCGCGACATGGACCGCCTGCGCGAACTCGGCTACCCCGTGGACAGCGTCAGCGGCCACGCGGGCGGCTACCGGCTCGCGTCCGGCGCGGACATGCCGCCGCTGCTGCTCGACGACGAGGAGGCCGTCGCGCTCACCGTCGCCCTGCGCACCGCCGCCGGGAACGTCACCGGCTTCGAGGAGTCCGCCCTGCGGGCGCTGGCCAAACTCGAACAGGTCCTGCCCCACCGGCTGCGCACGCAGGTCACCGCCCTCCAGCAGTCCACCGCCACCATCGACTGGGGGCCGCGCGGGCCCCGCGCCGACCCCGCGACCCTGGCCCTGCTGGCGGCCGCCTGCCGCGACCACGAGACGGTGACCTTCGACTACACCACCCGCGACGACACCCGGGCACCGCGCCGGGTCGAACCCCACCACCTCGTCGCCTCCGGCGGGCTCTGGTACCTCCTCGCCCACGACACCGGCAAGGACGACTGGCGCATCTACCGCCTCGACCGCATCACCGGCCCCGTCCCCACCCGCCACCGCTTCACCCCGCGCCCGGACCCCGGCGCCGACCCCGCCTCGTACGTCGCGGACAAGATCGCCACGGCTCCCGCCCGGTACCGCGCCGTCGCCACCGTCCGGGCCCCCGCCGGGACCGTCCGCCGCAGCACCTGGGCGCTGGCCGCCCGCATCCGGCCGGCCGGTCCCGATGCCTGCACCGTGGACTGCTCGGGCGACAGCCTCCCCGGCATCGCGCAGCTCCTCACCGGCCTCGGCTGCGACTACACCCTGGACGCCGACGAGGCCGTCCGCGACCATCTGCGCACCGCCGCCCGCCGCGCCCTCGACGCGGTCGACTGAGCAGGCGCAGTCCCCGTCACCCGTGCGCGGCCCCCGTCAACCGGCGGACCCCGGACTCTGGTGCCACAGCTTGCGGCCCGGGTTGCGGGTCTGCTTGACCGACGCACCGGGCGGTTGCAGGTCCGCCCAGGGGTGGAGTTCGTAACCGGTCTCCAGCCGGATGCTGCGGTCGTTGGCGGCGGCCGTGGGCGCGGGGCGCACGGCCTCCGTCAGCCGGTCCGTGACTGCCGACAGGCCGCCCTCGTGCCGCAGTTCGGCCAGCTCCGCCAGGTCCCAGGCCGCGGAGCCGGTCACCGTCAGCGCCTTGCCGCTGCCGCCGCCGCGCCGCTGCACCACTCCCCGTACGAGCAGCAGCCAGGAGTGGAAGACGGTGTGCGCGCACGCGTCGTGGCTGTCCTCGAAGAACGCGCAGTCCACAAGACCCGAGGTGTCGTCGAGCGTGGTGAAGATGACACGCTTGCCCGAGCGGATCGGCGGCGTCTGCACCGACCCCTTCGCCCCCGCGACCAGCACCACCTGACCGTGCTTCAGCTCGGCCAGCCGCCGGGCCGGTACCGCGCCCAGCTCGTCCAGCAACTCCCGGTGGTCACCCAGCAGATGGCGCGAGGTGTCCAGTCCGAGCACCCCCAGCTCGGCACCGAGCCGCTCGACGTCGTCGAGGTCGGGCAGGTGGGCGGGAGCGACCTCCAGCGGTCGGCTGTCGGACTCCCCGAGCGTCAACTGCCCCTGTGCGGAACCCCGTTGGCCCTTCTGCAGCTCGGCGATGTGCAGCATCAGGTCCCGCCGGTTGCGCCCGAAGGCGTCCAACGCGCCGACCTGGGCGAGCCGTTCGGCCACCGGCCGGGACGGGCGGGCCCGCGACAGGAAGTCCTGGAGCGAGCTGTACGGCCGCCCCGCGACGATCCGGGCCGCCTCGCCCTCGCTCATTCCGCGCACGTCGCCCAGGGCGAGCCGGACGCCGGGCAGTGCAGGGCCGCCCCCATCCCCGTACACCAGTTCGATACGATAGTCCGCGTCCGACGCGTTCACGTCCAGCCCCAGGATCGGCACCCCGCGCCGCCGCGCGTCCGCCAGCAGCAGCCGCTTCGGGTACATGCCGGGGTCGTGCGTGAGCAGCCCCGCGTAGAAGGCCGCCGGGTGGTGCGCCTTCAGCCAGGCCGACTGGTACGACGGCACGGCGAAGGCCACCGCGTGCGCCTTGCAGAAGCCGTACGCGCCGAACGCCTCGACGATCTCCCAGGTCCGCGCCACGACCTCCGCCGCGTACCCCCGCTTCTTCGCCTCCTGCGCGAACCACGCCCGCACCCGCCCGATCCGCTCGGCGTCGGAGAGCGCGCGCCGCGTGTAGTCGCCGAAGGCAGGGTCGCAGCCGGTCATCACGGACAGGATCTGGATGATCTGCTCGTGGAAGACGACCACGCCGTACGTGTCGCGCAGCGCGGGCTCCAGGTCCGGGTGCGGGTAGCTCGGGGCCTGCCGCCCGTGCCGGGCCTTGATGAACGGGTCGACCATGTTCGCCGCGACGGGCCCCGGCCGGAACAGCGAGATGTCCACGACCAGGTCGTGGAAGGTCTCCGGCTGGAGGCGCGCGATCAGGTCCCGCTGCCCCGGCGACTCCGTCTGGAAGCACCCCAACGTCTGCGACGACTTGATGAGTTGGTACGTCTTCGGGTCGCCCGGCGGCACCTGCCGCGGGTCGTCCAGGTCGATCCGCCGCCCGGTCGTCCGCTCGACCTGCGCGACGGCGTGCGCCATCGCCGACTGCATCCGCACGCCCAGCACGTCCAGCTTCAGCAGCCCGAGATCCTCCACGTCCTCCTTGTCGAACTGCGACATCGGCAGCCCCTCCCCGCTCGTCGGCACGACCGGGGTGCGCCGCAGCAGCGTGGCGTCCGACAGGAGCACCCCGCACGGGTGCATGGCGATGCCGCGCGGCAGCTTGTCCAGCGCCTCCACCAGGTCCCACATCCGGGGCCCGTACGCGTCCGGGTCGATGCCGCGCAGCTCCGGCAGCTCGCGCAGCGCGGAGCGGGCGTCGCGGGCCCGGATGTGCGGGAAGGACTTCGCCAGCCGGTCCACCTCGGCGGGGTCGAGCCCGAGGGCCAGGCCCACGTCCCGTACCGCGTGGCGCACCCGGTAGGTCTCCGGCATGGACACCGTCGCCACCCGCTCCGGCCCGAAGCGGTCCAGGATCGCCCGGTAGACCTCCAGGCGGCGGGCGGACTCCACGTCGATGTCGATGTCGGGCAGCTCGGCGCGCTGCTCCGACAGGAAGCGCTCCATGAGCAGCCCGTGCTCGACCGGGTCGGCACTGGCCACCCCGAGGAGGTGGTTGACCAGCGAGCCCGCACCCGAGCCGCGCGCCGCGACCCGGATGCCCAGCTCGCGGGTGTCCTCCACGACGCGGGCGACGGTGAGGAAGTACGAGGCGTACCCCTGCCGTTCGATCAGCCCCAGCTCCTGTTCGAGCCGGTCGCGGTGGCGCGCGTCCCTCTCGTACCCCTTCCTGCGCATGCCGGTGGCGCACCGCTCGCGCAGCACCCGTTCGGGCGGGGTGCGGGCGGCGCCGACGAGTTCGGGCTCGGGGAAGTGCACGCTGCCCAGGCCCAGGTCGTCCTCCGGGTCGACCCGGCAGGACGCGGCCAGCTCCTCGGTGACCTCGATCAGCCGCCGGGCGGTGTTCGACCGGTACCCGGCGGCCTCGGCGACCCGCTCGGCGATCCGGAACATGTCGGCCGGGGCCTTCAGCCACCGCTCACCGCTGTCGAGTACGCCCCGGGGGTCGATCGGCACCAGCCGCCGCGCGGAATCGAGCACGTCGGCGACCGGACCCTGGCCGGGGTCGGCGTAGCGCACGGCGTTGCTGAGGGCGGGGAGGATCTTCTGGTCCACGGCGAAACCGAGGGCCCGCGCGGCCCAGCGCAGCGAGCCGGTCCCGGTGCCCTGCGCCCCATGGCTGACGACCTCGATCCGGAGGGCGTCGCTCCCGTACCGCTCCCGCCAGGGCGCGAGCAGGCGGGCGGCCCGGTCCGGCCTGCCGGAGGCGAGCGCACGGCCGACGTCGGAGTCCGGCCCGAGCAGGACCACGACCCCGGGCGCGGGGCCGGCGAGGGCGTCCCAGTCCAGCAGGGTGCGCCCGCTCCCGCCCGCGTGGCCACCCGCGTGGGCGGCGCTGACCAGGCGGCACAGCTCGCCCCAGCCCCGCGCCCCGTCCCGGGCGAGGAACAGCACGCGCTGGGCCGACTCGTCGACGAAGGCACCGCCGCGCACGGGGGCACGCCGGCGCTCGGTGCGGCCCGCCGCCTCCACGGGCGGGGCCACGGCCAGATCGACCCCGAAGACGGGCCGCACCCCGACCCGCTGCGCCGCCTTCGCGAAACGCACCGCGCCGCCCAGGGTGTCCCGGTCGGTCAGCGCGACGGCATCCATGCCCCGCTCGGCGGCCCGCAGGGCGAGCTGCTCGGGGTGGGACGCCCCGTACCGCAGGGAGAACCCGGAGACGGCACGCAGATGCGTAAACCCGCGCATCCGGACCACCTCGCCACTGCTTGCTCCTGTCCCCGAGCCGTCTCGTCGCCCGCCTCTGTCGGCAGGTCACACCCTTCACTCACTTCCACCATAAACCAGACTCGAACATTCGTACGATTCAGGAAGTGCGGGTGCCCCGGGCGTCGCTCCGCGGCGCGGCCGATGAGGTCGCTCCACGGCGCGGCCGATGAGTTTGTGGCTCCCGGGCAGTCCAAGCTCGTGACACTTCCAGGAAAGGACACCGCCATGTCAGAGCTTCTCGTCGACTTCATCACCTCCCTCGACGGCTACGCGTCGGGAGAGGGATGGCCCGGGTACTGGGGTCTTGAGGGCCCGGAGTACCTCGCATGGCTCGGGAAGCAGCCCGAGGTCACCTACCTGATGGGAGCGAACACCTACCGCCTCATGTCGGGCTTCGCCGCGGGCGAGGTCCCGACGGGCCAGGACGAGTTCAGGCCCGAGGAGGAGGCGTCCGTCGACGAGCTCACGCAGGCGTCCAAGGTGGTGTTCTCCTCCTCGCTCAAGGAGCCGTTGACGTGGGCCAACTCCACGCTCGTCCGGGACGACGCCGTCGAGGAGGTCCGCGCCATGAAGTCGAGCGGCTCGGGGCTCCTCAGCACGATCGGCAGCCTCAGCCTGTGCCGGTCCCTGCTGCGGGCCGGACTCGTCGACCGCTTCCGGGTCGTGATGTTCCCGGTGATCACCGGGGCCACGGGCGAGGAGCGCATCTACGACGGCTATCCGGACGTCGCCCTCGAGATGACCGAGCACCGCACCTTCGACGGCGGCATCCAGCTGGTCGAGTACAAGCCCCGCGTGCTGGAGCACCCGCCGCTCGGCGCCCCTGCGTGACGTCGCCCCGCTGCGGCCGGCCCGATGGGGCCGGCCGCAGCGCCCAGCCCCGGGAAGGAAACCCGGTGGCGCGCCGCGAAGCACCGCTGCTACCTTTCGGCCAGGCCGTGCAGGAGAACGAGGAGGTGGTACCCGTGAACGCAGAATCGACGTGGGTGCTCCCCTCCGGGGTCACGGTCGGACGGTAGGCAGGTCGTCGTCCGGGAGCGCCGCAGCGCACTCCCGAAAGGCACGGCCATGCACCGAACATCTCTGGAATTCACCTCCGAGCAGCGCCTCGACGACGGCGTCCGCGCCCGTGAATTCACCCTCGGCGACATCCCCGGCATCCTGTGGACGCCGGAATCCTCCACCGTGGAACAGCCTCTTCCGCTGGTCCTCATCGCACACAACAACGGCCTCCCCATGCGCGATGCCCGGCTCGGGGCCCGGGCCCGGCACACCGTGGCGCAGGGGTACGCGGTGGCCACCATCGACGCCGCCGGGTGCGGCGACCGGCCCCGTACGGCCGCCGAGGAGCAGGCCCGCGCGGAGTTCCGCCGGGCGATGCAGTCCGGCGGGGCGACCGACGAGGCCTTCGAGTCCTTCGTCGGCCCGCTGGTCGAGAAGGCGGCCCCGGAATGGCGGACCGCCCTCGACGCCCTCCTCGCGCTGCCCGGGATCGGCGGCCCGGTCGGGTACTCGGGCTGGCTGGCCCTGGGCATCCGGCTCGCGGCGACCGAACCGCGCATCGCGGCGGCCGGGTTCTTCGCGGGGGGATTCGTGCCGCGCGCCCAGCGGGAGGAGGCGCGGCAGGTCTCCGTACCGCTGCTGCTCCTGCTCCAGTGGGACGACGAGGGGAACCCCCGGCAGCGGGCGCTCGACCTGTTCGACGCCTTCGGCACCAAGGAGAAGACGCTGCACGCCAACATGGGCGGGCACGTCGGCACCCCGTGGTTCGAGCTGGAGGACGGGGGCCGGTTCTTCGACCGGCACCTGAAGTGAGCGCGGGCCGTGGGGCGGGGGGGGGGAGCCGCCCGCCCCCCCCCCCCCCCCCCCCCCCCCCCCCCCCCACGGCCGCACCCCCCGCCAAATCACCCGTTCCGTGCAGGAGTTGGCGGAGGCGCTCGGGACCCGCCCTGCGGGAGGAGTCGCTACGGGCGGCCGTGGCGGGGGACGGCCCCGGAAGATCGCGGGTCAGGCGGCGGAGGGGCTGGCCCTCGGGCACCTCGCGGTCGTACGGGTGGATTCCCGTCCCGTCTCCCCGCCCGATCGCAGGGCCGTACGGGGGAGAAGGGCGGGTGCCGGGCGCGTGTCGGGTGCGGTGGGCGGGCGGTCTCGGCAGGGTGCTCAGGGTCGGACTCCGCCTCCTCCCCGCTCCCTTCACGGAGCGCGGGGCGGTCCGCCCCCTCCTCGACACCGCTACCGATGTACGGAGTACCCATGCGCCGCACCGCCCTTCTCGCCACCGCCCTCGGCGTCGCCCTGTCCGCCGCCCTGCCGGTCTCGGCCGCGCACGCCGACCACCACGCCGACCTCGGCCACGCCGCGTGCGGCGAGGCCGCCGCCGACTTCGCGGGCAGCACCTACGTACAGGCCGACAAGTCCGACAGCATCGCCTTCGCCGAGGACGGCACGTACAAGATGACGAAGTCCTCCGGCGCGACCTTCGAGGGCACGTACGACGCGGACTCCTCGACCCTCACCTTCACCAGCCCGCAGGGCTACCGGACGACGGCCACCCTCCGCACCTGCGAGTCCGGCGGCTCGTCCCCCGCCTCGTTCAAGATCGACGGCGGTCCCGCGTACCAGCTCCAGGGCTGACGCTCCCGTTCCTCGAAAACCACCTCCTTCCCCTGACCTGGAGCACCCGCACATGCGCCGCATCACGACCACCCTCCTTCTCGCCGGTGCCCTCGGACTCGGTATGACGAGCCCGGGCGCCGTGGCCGCCGAACAGCACCCCGCGACCTCCTCGGCCCGCAGCGTCTGCGGCGGTCAGGCCGCGGACTACGCTGGCCACATCTACGCCTCTGACACCAAGGCCTACCTCTTCGAGCGGGGCGGCAAGGTCGCGGTGGAGAACCGCGGCAGCACCCGCGCGCTGCACGGCACCTACCGCGCGGACTCCTCCGGGCCGACCGTCACGGCGGGCGGTGCGGCGACGCAGGGCAAGGCGGTGTCCTGCTACGCGGGGTCGACCGTGCCGAAGGCGATCACCTTCGGCGACACGACGTACCGCTTCGTCATGACCCGCTGACCAGTCGACCGGCTGACCGGCTGACCGGCCGACGGGCTGACCTGCCGTCAAGCCGTCCGGCAACGCTCCCGGTGTCGCGCGACGCGGCGCCGCCGGGAGCGTTGTCGTACGGACAAGTCGTACGGACAAGTCGTAGGACAAACAGGGGGCGACGGCGCAGCCGCGTGACTTACTGTCCCTGGCATGACACCTCCTTCCACCCCGCCCCCCTCCGTGGTCTTCTACCGCAACATGAATCTCGGCCACCGCAACAGCCCCGACCGCGCCACCCTGGAGGGCGCGCTGACCGAGGCAGGGGCCCGTGACGTCAGGTCCTTCCAGACGAACGGCACCGTCCTGTTCACGGCCGAGGACCCCACCGGCGTCGTCACGAAGGCCGCGCCCCGGCTCCGTACCGCAGCGGGATACACCGACGCCGGTATGGTCCGCGACCTCGCCGAACTGGCCGGAATCATGCGCGAGTTGCCGTTCTCCGCGTACGGTGCGAGCGACCCCGACCGCCACCCGGCGCTCACCTTCTTCGACGGCGGAACCCCGCTGGGCCTGACCCTGCCCTGGACGAATCCCAAGGGGAACGTCGACTTCGTCGGCCTGTACGAGGGGCTGGTCCTGAGCCTCTTCCGCGCGAGCCGGGCCGGGGCGGCGGGCGGCAGTCCGACCAACGAGGTGGAACGCCTCGCCGGAGTCCCGGCCACCACCCGGGTCCTGGGCACCGTCGAACGCCTCCTGAAGGCCGCGGGCCTGGACTGAACACACCGGCACACACCGGCTTCTCCCCCTGCTACCTTGCCCCTCATGGGGACATGGGGGACACGGGGGACACGACGGGGAGCGGTCGCGGTCCTGCTGCTCGCGGCGGCGCTGGCCGGGACCGGCACCGGATGCACGGTGGACAGATCGGGGTACGACGGCACCCGGACGCCGACCGAACGGCCGGAACTGGAGGACCCCAACCGGTACGCGGTCCTGGAACTGCGCGCCGAGGGCAAGGGGCACATGACCGGCCTGAGGCTCCGCGACGCGAAGATCAAGGAGGGCGTCGCACCGGCGGACGCCGTCCCCGACGAGGCCCGCTGCCTGGGCGCGTGGCGCACGGGCGGCCACGAGGCCACCGTGGGCGCGGGCGGTGTGGACGTCTTCGTCCGCGCCTGTTCGTCGGTGCCCCCGGAGGGGAGCGACCGGGTGACGCCGTCGGGGTCCCCGGCCACCGAACCTCAGAAGTCCCCGGCCACCGAACCTCAGGGGACCCCGACGCGCACGCCCTAGCCGCGCCTTCGACCGTTAGACGGCCTGCTTCTCGTACCCCACCAGGCGCACGCACACCGCGAGTCCCTCGATGGCCTGCTCCAGTTCCGTGAGGCTCGGGTAGCTGGGGGCGATGCGGATGGTCGCGTCGCGCAGGTCGTCGCCGTACGGGTGGGTGGCGCCCGCCGGGGTCAGGACGATCCCGGCCTCGGCGGCCCGCCGCACGACCTCCTTCGCGCAGCCGTCCGGCACCTGGAGCGTGACGAAGTAACCGCCCTTGGGGGAGGTCCAGGTGGCGAGTCCGGTGCCGCCCAGCTCGGTCTCCAGGATGCGGGCGATGGTCTCGAACTTCGGCTGGAGGAGCGCGCGTTGGCGCTCCATGTGGGCGCGGACACCGGCCGCGTCGCGCAGGAAGAGGAGGTGCCGGAGCTGGTTGACCTTGTCCGGGCCGATGGACCGCTTCTGGTTGTTGGCGAGCAGCCACTTCAGGTTCGCGGCGGACGCCCCGAAGAAGCCCACGCCCGCACCGGCGAAGGTGATCTTCGAGGTGGACCCGAAGACGAACGCGCGGTCCGCGTTGCCCGCCCGCTCGCACGCGCCGAGCAGGTCGGCGATCGCGACGGGCTCGTCGGTGAGGTGGTGGACGGCGTACGCGTTGTCCCAGAAGATCCGGAAGTCGGGGGCGGCGGTGGTCATCGTCGCCAGCCGCTCGACGGTCTCGTCGCTGTAGCAGACCCCGTCCGGGTTGCTGTACTTCGGCACGCACCAGATGCCCTTGACGGCCGGGTCCTCGGCGACGAGCCGCTCCACGGCCTCCATGTCCGGGCCGCTCTCGGTCATCGGCACCTGGATCATGTCGATCCCGAACCGCTCGCAGAGCGCGAAGTGCCGGTCGTACCCGGGCACGGGGCACAGGAACGCGATCCGCTCCTGGTCCGCCCAGCGCGAGGTCGCCCCCGGCAGCACGCCGAGCAGCGCGTGCGCGATGGCGTCGTGCATCAGCTCCAGGCTGGAGTTCCCGCCCGCGAGGAGCTGCGCGGCCGGAACCTGGAGCACCTCCGCGAAGATCTCCCGCAGCTCGGGCAGCCCCTGGAGACCGCCGTAGTTGCGCACGTCCGTGCCGTCGGCGGAGGTGTGCCGCCCGCCGGGCAGGCTGAGCAGGTCCTCGGAGAGGTCGAGCTGCTCGGGCGAGGGCTTGCCCCGGGTCAGGTCGAGGGAGAGGCCGCGCCCCGCCAGCTCCCGGTAGTCCCGGCGGGCCAGGTCGAGGAGTCCGGTGAGGTTGTCGGGGCTGATCTCGGTGGTCATGGCGGTGCTGGTTCCTCTCGGGCGGTGCGGGGCGTGCGGGTCGTACGGGTCGTGCCGGTCGTGCCGGTCGTGCCGGTCGTGCGGGTCGTACGGGTCGTCCGGTTCGTGCGGGGGTCGTACTGCGGTCCGACGCTATACCGGTGTGCCGGACCCGCGAGCACGGGATGCCGGGCCCCTGCCCCGCCCCGGCCGCCGGAAACCCGGGCGCGGCAGGTCGGGGGAGGGGCGCGGGCCCTGCGCGAGCGCCGTGTGCGAGTGCCGTGTGCGAGTGCGGTGTGCGAGTGCCGGGACTGGGGCAGCGGCCGGCACCAGGACGAAGCGCGGGGAAGGGTCAGCGCCGGTAGCCGTTGAGGAAGACATCGATGCCGGCGGCGATCCTGTCGTCGATCTCCTCCTGCGTGGGTGCACCGGAGCCCGGGCGGGAGGGGTCCGCGGCCGAGATCAGCAGCATGAGGTGGACGGCTGCCTGGTCGGGGTCGGCGGTGCGCAGCAGCCCCTGGTCCGACCATTGGCGCAGGTGCGCGGCGAGTGCGCGGCGGACCCGCAGAGGGCCGGTTTCCTGCCAGGCGTCGATGGCGGCCTGCGGGATGTGTCCGGCGTCGGCGTTGATCTGGCGTACGAGTGCGAAGTGCGCCGAGTGCGCGGCGGTCATCGGGGTGGCGAAGTCCCGGCCGAAGGCGAGGAGGTCGGCCTCCAGGTCGGTGATCTTGCGCAGGTGCCGGTCGATGACGGCGAGCTGGGTTTCGGCGGCGAGAGCGGCGCTTTCCCGGATGGTGGCCTGGAAGAGCTCGGCCTTGTCCGTGAAGTGGTTGTAGATGGTGCGCGTGGAGACCCCGGCCTCAGTGGCGATGGCGTCGATGCCGGCCCGGGTGTAGCCGTCCCGGGCGAAGACGGTCAGTGCGCCGCCGAGGATCGCCTGACGCTTGTCCGCCGACCTGCCTCGGGGGCGGCCGGTCGCGGTGTTCGGACTGTTCATACTGAGCCCTCCAGGCTTTTTTGCAATGACCGTTTTACTAAATGCCATGACCGTTGTACTTTAACTGGTGTCGAGGCACAGCACCGCGATGCGCCGCTGCGCCTGCATGTCGAATTGAGGAGAGACACATGCTCAGGATCGCCATCATCATCGGCAGCACCCGGACCTCCCGCAGGACGGCCGTCGCGGCCGAATGGGTCGCACAAGTCGCCTCCCGGCACGCAGCCGTCACCCGGGGCGAGGTGGTTTTCGAGACCGTGGACCTGGCGGACTACGCGCTCCCCGTCCTGGACGAGCCGCTCCCGGCCATGTTCGGGGACTACCGCCACCCGCACACCCTCCGGTGGGCACAGACCATCGGCTCGTTCGACGGGTTCGTCTTCGTCACCCCGGAGTACAACCACTCCTTCCCCGGCGCGCTGAAGAACGCGATCGACTTCCTGTTCGCGGAGTGGAACAACAAGGCGGCCGGTTTCGTCAGCCACGGCGTTCACGGCGGCACCCGCGCCGTGGAGCACCTGCGGCTGGCCATGACCGAACTCCAGGCCGCCAACGTGCGTACCCAGGTCGCCCTTTCGGCCTTCACCGACTTCGAGATCACCGACCCGGCCGAGCCGGGCGTCATCGCCCCGGGCCCCCACCAGGAACCGACGCTGAACGAACTGCTGGACGAGGTCATCGCCTGGTCCGGGGCGCTCAAGCCGTTGCGTACGGCTACCACTGCCACGCAGGCAGCCCCCGCGTAGCGGCAAGCATGTTCCGGACCATCCACGAAGACCAGGGAGAGTCATGCGGTACCGACTGCTGGGCAGGACCGGGCTCCGTGTCTCCGAACTGTTCCTGGGTGCGATGAGTTTCGGGGACGGCGGTGCCTCGCCCGACGAGGCCCGCCGCATCCTCGACCTGTACGACGACGCCGGCGGCAACGTGGTCGACACCGCCAACGTCTACCGCGACGGGCAGAGCGAAGCCATCCTCGGTGACCTGCTGCACGGTCGCCGCGACCGCTTCGTCCTGGCGAGCAAGTACACGCTCTCGCGCGACATCACCGATTCCAACGCCGCGGGCAATCACCGCAAGAGCCTCACCCTGTCCCTGGAACAGAGCCTCAAGCGGCTGCGGACCGACTACCTCGACATCTACTGGGTGCACCTGTGGGACCGGCGCACCCCCGTCGACGAGACAATGCGGGCGCTGGATGACGCCGTCCGCGCCGGCAAGATCCTCTACGTCGGGATCTCCGACGCCCCCGCGTGGGTCGTCGCCCAGGCCAATACGCTGGCGCACTGGCGAGGCTGGACACCCTTCGCCGGCCTGCAAGTTCCCTACAACCTGCTGAAACGGGACGTCGAGCGCGAACTGCTCCCCATGGCCGAGGCGTTCGGGATGACCGTCGCCGCGTGGAGTCCCCTGGCGCACGGCATCCTGACCGGCCGACCCTCCGACCTCACCCCCCAGCAGCACGACGTGGTCGCCGCCGTGCGCGAGGTCGCCGACGAGATCGGCGCCACACCCGCTCAGGTGGCCCTCGCCTGGACCCGGTCACGTTCCGCGGCGGTGCATCCGATCCTGGGTGCCCGTACCGCCGAACAGCTGGCCGACAACCTCGGCGCGCTCGACGCAACCCTGTCCGGGGAACAGACACGGCGCCTGGAGGCCGCCGCCGACTTCACTCTCGGATTCCCCGGCGACTTTCTCGCGCAGGTCCACCCCGGGGCGTTCGGCGCAGCCAGTATCGGCCGTGACCGAGCTGCCAGGAGCTGAAGGAGCCGAGGCCGGCGGACTCATCCTGGCCGCCCCGCGGCCCGCGCCCGCAGCCGGGCTCACGCGGCGCGGTCCGCACCAGCACCACCTTGCCGAGGTTGCGGCGCTGCTCGACGACGGCATGCGCCCGGGCGGCCTCGGCGAGCGGGATCTCCTCGTGCACGACGGTGCGCAGTCCGCCCGCACCCCAGGACTCCCAGAGCTCGCGAACCCAGCGGGCGTACGTCTCGGGCCGTCCGGTGGCGACGGCCCGGATCTGAAACCCCGTCATGGTGGCTCCCCGTAAGAGGAGTTCGTACGCCTCGACCGTCCCGCCCCCGGAACTGAAGGCCACGAGCCTGCCGCCCATGGTGAGCGACCGGACGCACGGGCCGAGCAGC
The DNA here is from genome assembly GCF_044744005.1 of Streptomyces sp. NPDC087440. NCBI lineage: Bacteria > Bacillati > Actinomycetota > Actinomycetes > Kitasatosporales > Streptomycetaceae > Streptomyces > Streptomyces sp. NPDC087440. The sequence continues at coordinate 1,011,996 of NZ_JBIUXN010000001.1, forward strand.
TCGCCGCCGACACCGTCGAGGATCACGTCGTACGATCCGCCCTCCTCCCGCAACTCCTCGTACAGCACGACGTCATCGGCCCCCAACTCCCTGACGAATGCCGCCTTTTCGGCACTCCCGACGGCGGCGACGACTCGCCCCGCACCGCCCGCCGCGGCGAGCTGGAGAGCGAGGGAGCCCACGCCGCCGGCGGCGGCGGTGACGAGGACGGACTCCCCGGGCCGGACGTGCCCGGCCTCGTACGCGCCCCGTGCCACGGTCCCGCTCCGTACGAGCGCGACCGCGTCGACGGCGCGGGCGCGGGCCGGAATCCGCGAGGCCATGTCGTGGCGCAGCACGGCGAACTCGGCGTACGCGTCGACGAAGCACAGCCCGGTGGCCCGCTCCCCGACGGCGAATCCCTCCACCCCGGGCCCGACCTCGACGACCTCCCCGGCGACCTCGCCCCCGAGGGTCACCGGAACCGGGCTCTCCCGGACCTTCCGCACGCTGGGCAGGGTCACGCCGACGGCCTCGGTGTGGACGAGGATCTCGCCGGGGCCGGGCCGGGGGACGTCGGCCCGGTGGGGGAGGAGGGCGGTGGGGTCGACGTGATGGTGGATGCGCAGCATGGTGCCTCCGGTCGTTCGTCGGGACGTTCGGTCTGCCCCGGTAATTCATTGGGGGCCCCAACGGTATGCACTTTACTGTTGGGATGTCCAACGATTGGCCGAATCCGGCTAGGCTCCCCTCATGACTCAGTCCGGGCTTTTGCCCCTCCAGCACATCCAGTCCTTGCCGAGCTGGCTCGCGGGCCGCGTGGCCGCGAAGGGCCGCGGCCTGGTGGCGGAGGCGCTCGCGAAGGAGGGTCTGAAGCTGATGCAGCACGCGGTGCTGGCGGCGACGGCCGAGTACGGGCCGGTGGCCCAGGCGGAGTTGGGCCGCATGCTCGGGGTGGACCCGAAGGACATGGTGGGCATCCTGAACCACCTCCAGGGTGCGGGCCTGGTGGTGCGCGCCCCGGACCCGGCGGACCGGCGGAAGAACGCGGTGACGGCGACGGCGGAGGGGCTGGCGGTGCTCGCGCGGTGCGCCGTGCTGGCGGAGGCGGCGAACGAGGAGCTGCTGGGGCCGCTGGGGGAGGAGGAGCGGGGGCGGCTGATGGAGCTGCTGGGGAGGGTGTACGGCCGGTAGTCCGGGGTGGGGGTAGCCCCCGGCCGGGGCGGGAGGTTGCCGGATGGTGGCCGTGAGCCCGGTGCACGAGCCTTGAGGTGCAGGAAGTGGCCGTACAGGGAGAGGCTCAAGGATGTTCAGGAGTAAGGGGCGTTGGGGTGCCGCAGCCGCCGCGGCGGTGACGCTGGCCGTGGTGTCGACCGGTGCGGCGGCCCAGGAGGCGCACCCCGAGGCGCGAACCGCCCTCGAAGGGGTCTGGCGCAGTGACGGCTACGCGCAGTATGTGACGGTACGTCAAGGAGTGCTGCGTACGTACGAGTTCACGGCGGCGGGCTGTCTGCCCGGCGGGCCGGACCTCACCGCCGACAAGAAGCCGACCTCCGCCGGGACCCCCTTCCGGGACGCCGCCGGAGTGCGGGCCCTCACCCTCCGGTCCACCGGCGAGGGCCACGCCCGGCTCGCTCCTTCGGGCGCGGTCGGCGAGCGGAGCCTGGAGCGGGTGCGTGCCCTGCCCGCCGACTGCACCCGCAAGCCCGCCGCCGACCCGGTGCACACCTTCGACGTGTTCTGGTCGGCCCTGCACGAGAACTACCCCTTCTTCGCCGAGAAGGGCGTCGACTGGGACGCGATGCGGAACACGTACCGCCCCCAGGTCAACAAGAACACCTCCGCTGATCGCCTCTACCAGATCCTCGGTGCGATGATCGCGCCCCTGCACGACATGCACACCCAACTCCGCGACATCGCGGGCGAACGCGGCACCATGAACATGCGTCCCGGTACCCCGTACCCGGCCGATGTCGAGAAGTTCCTCGCCCGTGTCGTTGCTGCGAGCAAGCCCCAACTCCCGCAGAAGGTGCATGAGTTCGCAGGCGGCCAGATCCAGTACGCCGACCTCTCCACCCCCGGCATCGGCTACCTCCGCATCACCTCCTTCGCCGGATACACCAAGGCCCGCGACGCCGACGCGGACGCCGCCGTCCTGGACCGGGCGCTGGCGGAGATCTTCACCGCCGAGCGGGTGCGCGGGATGCGCGGCCTGGTCGTGGACCTCCGGGCCAACGGGGGTGGCTCGGACGCCCTCGGCATCAAGATCGCCCAGCGGCTGACGGGCCGCACCTACACCGCGTACACGAAGATCGCCCGCAATGACCCGAACGATCCGGGCAGTTGGACCGCGCCCCAGCCCATCCGGGTCCGCCCGGCCGAGGGGCCCCGGTTCACCGGCCCGGTCGCCGTGCTCGGCGGTCCGCTCACCATCAGTGCGGGGGAGTCCTTCGCCCAGTCCCTGATGTCCCGCACCCCGGCCCCGATCCGCATCGGCGAACCCACCCAGGGCGTCTTCTCCGACACGATGGAGTGGCACCTGCCCAACGGGTGGGTGCTGACGGTCCCCAACGAGAAGTTCCTCACCGCCCGCGGCACGACCTACGACGGTGCCGGAATTCCGCCCACCCACCCCGAACCCGTCTACGCCGAGGCCGACTTGGCGAACCTGCGCGACCCCGGGCTGAAGCGGGCCGTGCGCGAACTCGACCGGGCCCGGTAGGTCCTTCCGGGCTCCGGTTGGTTCAGGGCAGCAGTGCCGGGGCGAGCTCGCGCCACTCGCGGTCGGGGAGTGCGGCGGGATCGGCGGTCAGTACTTGCAGGCAGACGTGGTCGGCACCCGCGTCGAGGTGTTCTTGCACACGACGCCGGATCGCCTCCTCGTCCCCGTACGCGACGATCGCGTCCACCAGACGACGGCTCGGACCGCCGATGATGTCCGCGTCGCCGAAGCCCAGCCGCCGGACGTTCGCCTGCTGGTGCGGGGCGGCCGCCACGTACATCGCGACGTGCGCCGTCGCCACCTCGCGGGCCCGGTCGAGGTCGGTGTCGAGGACGACGGCCTGTTCGACCCCCAGGAACGCGTCGGGGCCCAGGGTCGCGCGGGCCCGCACGGTGTGCTCGGCGGGGACGAAGTAGGGGTGCGCGCCCCAGGTGCGTTCGGCGGCCAGCGCCAGCATCTTGGGGCCGAGCGCGGCCAGCACGCGGCGCGGGGCCGGGTCGGGCAGGGGGCCGTGGGCGGGGACGGCGTCCATGGAGTCCAGGTAGGCGCGCATCGTGGACACCGCGCGGCCGAGGCTTCGTACCGGATAGCCGTCCACCTCGGACATGCCCTCGTCGACGCGGTGTCCGCCCAGGCCCAGCAGGTAGCGGCCGGGGAACGCCTCGCCGAGCGTGCGGGTCGCGGTGGCGGTGGCGATCGGGTCGCGGAAGGCGATGTTGGCGATTCCCGACGCGACGACGAGGCGGCGGGTCGCCGACAGCAGCAGCCAGGCCTGGCCGACCGTGTCCCGGCCGAACGCCTCCCCGTACCAGATCGCCCCGTACCCCAACTCCTCGATCTCCGCGGCCGATTCGCGCACACGTCCGGCGGGCTGCCCCTCGTGGGCGAAGGTCCAGATGCCGACGCGGCCGAGGTCGGGGGCGGGATGGGGGGTCGTGGTGCCGTCAGGCATGTACAGCTCCTTCGATTCCCGGTACGGCCGTGTGGAGAGGCGTACCGGAGAGGTTCTCCGTTTGATGGACGGTACGATACGGAGAACCTCTCCGCTTGGCTAGCCCGGGCACGACCGAAAGGCAGAATCCCGATGACGACCGCATCCGGCGGTGCCGCGCCGCCGCCCCGCCGCACGGACGCCCGCCTGAACCGGGACCGCCTGGTGGCCGTCGCGCGCGAGGTGTTCGCGGCGTCGGGCCCCGGGGCCTCGCTCAACGAGATCGCCCGCCGGGCGGGGGTCGGGCCAGGGACCCTCTACCGCCACTTCCCGAACCGGCAGGCACTGTTGGCGGCGGTGCTCACGGACCGGGTCGAGGCGCTGTGCGCGCGGGCGGGGGAACTGGTGGCCGCCCCGTCGCTACCGGCCGACGAGGCGCTGGCGCGGTGGGCGGCGGCCTTCCTGGAGCATGCACGGGCCCAACAGGGCATTGGCGGGGCGCTGTTGCTGGAGGGCTCCGACTATGTGGGCGTCGACTGCCATCGGCTCATCGTGGACGCGGCGGGGGATGTGCTGGGGCACGCGCAGGGGAGGGGGAGCGCGCGGGCCGATCTCACAGCGGGAGAGCTGGTCCAACTCCTCACCGGAGTCGCCCTGTCGACGGTGCACTCGGAAGACTCTCGGCAGGCGGACCGGCTGCTCTCCCTGACCCTGGACGGGGTCCACGCGGGCCCGCGCGGGGCGCGGGGGCCGGGGTGACCCTTCTGCCAGGCCCCCTTGGGCTCCGCCCCTCCTGATGACGTCGATCGTGTCGCTCGCCGAAGCCTCACCCCCTCCGCAGATGTCTCCGTGGAGGGGGTGAGGTGACTGTCCTGCGGTGATCGTCTCGTCTCAATCGGAGGGCGTCGTCATGGTCCGTTCGCCGCCGGTGTCGAAGTGCCGGTCCAGGTAGGCGTCCGGGGCGAGTTCGCTGTCCCGCATCAGGGAGTAGACCTCGCTGCCGTGGCCGGGACGGGTCTCGTCGACGAGATGGTAGGTCTGTACGAGCCCGAGGTACTCGGTGCCGGTCAGGATCGCGCAGTGCTCCTCGGCCTCCCGCTCGGCGGCCGCCATCGCCGCGTCGACGTCGGCGACGTGCCACAGGGTGATGCGTTCCTCGTAGGTCTCCAGGTCGTGGTGGCGGTAGACGGTGCGCGCGGAGAACCACGACTTCGCGGGGTGTCTGGGGTGCTCGGGCATCGGGGTCTCCTGGGGAATGGCTGGGGTTACGGGATCTGCGGGGCGACCAGGCTGCGGAAGGTGGCCACCGGGTCGGGGTCCAACTCCGGTGCGCTGCCGCTCAGTCGGAGCGTCGCGAAGCCGTGGGCGAGGGACCAGGCGGCCAGTCCGGCGCGCCGGGCGTCCGGGATGCGCGAGGCGTCCGGGAGGTCCTCGACGTCGGCGCGCAGGGCGGCGTACGCACGGTCCTTGGCGGCGGCGAGGTCCGGCGACGCGGCGTGCAGCAGCCGGGGCTGGAACATCACCTCGAAGTGCGCCGGGTGGCCGAGCGCGAACTCCACGTATCCCGCGCCCAGTTCGCGCAGCCGGTGCGGGGCGTCGGCCGGTACCGCGTCGACGGCGGCGGCCAGCAGGTCGAAGCCCTCGATCGCGATCGCGGTGAGGAGTCCGGCCTTGTCCTTGAAGTGGTGGGCGGGCGCGGCGTGCGAGACCTCGGCGCGGCGGGCGAGGTCGCGGAGGCTGATCGCGGCGACGCCTTCACTCGCGATGACCTCCAGGGCGGCGCGGAGGACCGCCCTGCGGAGGTCTCCGTGGTGGTACGCGGTGTTCGGTGGTGCGGGCATGGGGGGATGGTAGCCCGTGGATCTTGGCAGTGGAAAGTAGGCATTGACAAGATGCGGGGTGCGCGGTGGAATGGGCATCTAGGCGGCGACAAGATGAGGTCCGTGTCCCCGGTCGTGCATCCACGCCATGCCCCGTTCCGCGCCACGCCCCGAGGGGGACCCGTCATGACCCACCGCATCCACCGCCACCACCCCGCCACCGCACGCCAGTTGTGGCAGCACCTGGAGCCCGTCCACGCCACCCTCTACTACGCACCGGAAGCCTTCGGGGCCGCCGAGCAGCTCGGCTACGCGGTCGACGAGCGCTGGCCCGCCTACTTCGCCTACCGCGCCGCACCCCTCGGCCCCGCCGGTCCGCACCTGGTCAACGCGCTCTTCTACAGCTTCAGCCCGCACATGGTGGAGAGGTATGTCACCCCGGCCTGGCGGACCGCCGCCCCCGCACAGGTGCTGGCGGCCCGGAGCGAGGCCGTCGACCGCGCCCTGCGCAGGCTGTTCGGCGACCGGATCGACGCACCGGAACTCCGGGAGGCGGCAGGGCTCCTGCGCCGTGCCGCCGAGGCGGCGGACACGGCCGGACGCCCCCTGGCCGCCGCCAACGCCGCACTGCCCTGGCCGGACGCCCCGCACCTGGTCCTCTGGCACGCCGCCACCGTCCTGCGCGAGCACCGCGGCGACGGCCACCTCGTCGCCCTCCAGGCCCACGGCCTCGGCCCCGCCGAAGCGCTCGTCTCGCACGCGGCGGTCGGCGCCGCCCCGCGCGAGGTGTTCGACAGCAGGCAGTGGAGCGCGGCGGAGTGGGAGGACGCCCGTCAACGGCTCGTCGCACGGGGCCTGTTGGAGGCCGACGGCACCGCCACGGGTGAGGGTCTCCGGCTGCGTACCGCCGTCGAACACCTCACCGACGAACTCGCCCTCGCCCCCTGGGACGCCCTCACCCCCGACGAGGCCGCCCGGCTCCCCGGACTCCTGCTGCCCCTCGTGCTCGACATCGTCGGCACCGGACTGCTCCCCGCGCAGAGCACCCTCGGCATCGGGATGCAGTACGACGGGGCGGCGTACGAGGAGAAGGTGTGAGGCGTTGCCCGCAAGCGACCTGACGGCTTGCCAGAAGCGGACGAAAGACCCGGACCGTCAACCGGAGACCTTCACACGCGGGCGGCGGTCCTCACATGGAGCGGGTTGCCAGAAAGGTTGTCAATGGAGGAGTGTTGTCGTGAGGCAACTTTTTGGGGCCTCGGACTTTTTCCTCTACTCGATGGGGTGAGGGGCCCGCCCAGCGGGCCTTCAACGTTTGGCGACTTCCACACAGCAGGCAGGCACATCGCAGGCAGACACGACGGGCCCCGGCGTTTCCCGCAACGACGACGGGGCGTGGCGCGCCGCGCCCTACCCCGCACTCGTGGTGGACGACCGCGACACCGTCCGCCGCGCCAACGCCGCCGCCGAAGCCCTCTTCGAGGGTACGTGTGCGGGCCGCCCCCTCGCCGAGGTGGTCCCGGACTGGCTCCTGCGGGCGCACCGGGCACATCAGCACCGGGCACTTCAGGACCGGGCACATCAGGACCGTGCACATCAGGAGCGCCCGGACGACGCCGTGCGCGGGCCGGTCGGGGACCGTACCTTCGAGGCGCACCCCAGCAGGTCCGACGACGACGCCGGCGTCGTGTGGTGGCTCGTCGACGACACCGACCAGGTGCTCGCCCGGCGGGCCCTGCGCCTGGAGCGCGAGCGCACCGCCTTCCTCACCCAGGCCTCCAACCGGCTGCTGTCCTCGCTCAACCTCGACCGCTGCATGGACGCCACCGCCCAGCTCGCCGCCGAGCACCTCGCCGACGCGGCCCTGGTGGTCGCCCCGGCCAGCGGGCACCGGCTGCCCGCCGTGGAGTGCGTGCGCGGCGGCAGCCCGGTGCGCTCCCTCCAGGTCGCCGACCCGCACGAGGTGCCGGGCCTGGGGGAGGCGCTCCAGGGGTTCCCGCCCGTGCCCTCGCGCTGGATCGACCCGGCGGCCGCCCCGGGCTGGGTGGTTCCCGACGGGTTCGGCGAGGTCGGCTCGATCGTGGTGACGCCGCTGCCCGGGCACGGGGTCCCGGCGGGCGCGCTCATCCTGCTGCGGCGCACCGGCGGGGCCGGTGCCTTCAGCGAGGAGGAAGAGGTCTTCGCCCGGCTCTTCGCCTCGCGCGCGGGTGCCGCCATGTCGGCAGCGCGGCTGTACGCCGAGCAGTCGGCCATCACCGAGACCCTGATGCGCGAACTGCTCCCGCCCGTGCTGCACCAGGTCGCCGGAATGGAGTTCGCGGGCGGCTACCGGCCCTCCCAGGACACCGAGCGGGTCGGCGGCGACTTCTACGACGTCCACCCCGCCGCGTCCGAGGGCGAGGCCTCCCTCGCGGTGCTCGGCGACGTCTGCGGCAAGGGCCTCGACGCCGCCGTCCTCACCGGCAAGATCCGCAACACCCTGCACGCCCTGCTCCCCATGGCCGACGACCACCAACGCGTCATCGACCTCCTCAACGGGGCGCTGCTCACCTCCCACCACGCCCGGTTCGCCACGCTGGTGCTGGCCTCCGCCGTGCGCGAGGAGGACCGCGTACGACTGCGGCTCAGCAGCGCCGGACACGCCGCGCCCCTGCTCGTACGGGCCGACGGCAGCGTCCAGGAGGCCGCCACCAGCGGCACCCTGGTCGGCGCGATGCCCCGGGTGCCGACCCGTACGGTGGACGCGGTGCTGGCTCCCGGCGAGAGCTGCGTGCTCTACACGGACGGCATCACCGAGGCGCGCGGCGGCCCGCTCGGCGACGCCATGTTCGGCGAGGACCGGCTCAAGGCGGCCCTCGCGGAGTGCGCCGGAATGCCCGCCGAGGCCATCGTGGAGCGCGTCCAGATGCTGGCCTCGCAGTGGGTGGGCGGCGGCCGCCACGACGACATGGCGGTCCTGGTCATCTCGGCCCCGAGGACGGCCCAGCGGACCGTTCAGCGGACCACCCCGGGGATCGGCCGGCAGCGGGAGGGGGCGCAGACCGCCCCGGGCGAGCCGACGGACGAGCCCGCGCGCCCCCCGGTGAACTCCCGCACTCGGGGCAGGCTCAGCGCATGAGCCAGCACATCGCTCCCGATCACCCCCGCCCCTCCGACGCCGCCGGCGGCCCCGATCAGGCCGTCGCGCCCCACCCGCCCGCCGTCTACGTCGACCAGCTGTGGGACGCCGTCGCCGCGGGCGACGAGTACGCGGCCACCGACACCGTCCTGACCGCCCTGGACGACGGGCTGCCCGCCGAGGACGTCCTCCTGGAGGTCATCTCCCCGGTGCAGGCCAAGGTCGGCGTCGAATGGGCCGCCAACCGCATCAACGTCGCCCAGGAACACACCGCCACCGCGATCAACGACCGCGCGGTCGCCGCCCTCTCCCAGCACGCGGCGATCCGCCGCTCGGCGGCCGGGCACGCCGCCGCCCAGCAGGAGACCGCCCGCCGCGCCGCCCGGTACGCCGCGGGCCACGCGGTGACCCGTACCGTCCCCGCCGCGCGCACCCGCCCCGAGGCCCCCGCGGGCAGGGGCCGCATCACCGTCGCCTGCGTGGACGGCGAGTGGCACGCGCTGCCCGCCCGCATCCTCGCCGAGGTCCTCAAGCTGCGCGGCTGGCAGGTCGACTACCTCGGCGCCCAGGTCCCCACCCCGCACCTGATCAGCCACCTGCACCGGTCCGCGACCCACGTCGTCGCCCTGTCCAGCTCCATCGCCACCCGGCTGCCCACCGCCCACGCCACCATCACCGCCTGCCAGGCCACCGGAGTGCCCGTCCTGGTCGGCGGCGCCGCCTTCGGCCCCGAGGGCCGGTACGCGCGCCTGCTCGGCGCGGACGCCTGGGCCCCCGACGCCCGCGCCGCCGCCGACCTCCTCGACGCCGATCGGCTGCCCGGCCCGCTGCACGGCCACCAGCCCCTGGACGACCTGCCGCACCTGGCCGACCAGGAGTACACGATGGTCGCCCGCACCCACGCCGAGCTGGTCAAGGCCACCTTCGCCGGCCTCGAAGAGCGCTACCCGGCCATGCGGTCGTACACCGACCGGCAGCGCGAGCACACCGCCGAGGACCTCGCCCAGATCGTCAGCTTCCTGGCCACCGCGCTCTACACCGACGACCCGGAACTCTTCACCGGCTTCCTGCTCTGGACCGCCGGAATCCTCGAAGCCCGCGGCGTCCCGGCGGACTCCCTCAACCCCACGCTCGACATCCTCGGCGAGGAACTGCGGGACTTCCCCCGCGCCACCCGCCTCCTGGGTCTCGCCGCGGACGGCCTCAAAGCCAGGTAGGCGGACCGCGGCCCGCCCGGCACACATCTCCCGTACCCTCTCTCCCATCAGCTCCGGCCCCGGAAAGCCCGCATGACGACGATGCCCTCGCACCCGATCCGCCCGAATCCCCTGCACTTCACGATCGCTCCCGACGGCGAGCACACGCTGCGCCTCGCGCTGCACGGCGACCTCGACTACGACCACGCCGAGCTGCTCCTCGACATCGTCCGCGAGGAGCTCGCCGAGCGCCCCGGGCTGCGCGTGCTGCGGCTGGACTGCGCCGAGCTGGCGGGCGTCGACTCGATGGGCCTGTCGGTCCTGCTGATGGTCCACCGCGCCACCACGGCAGCCGACGTCCGGCTGCACCTCGACGCCCGCACCCCGGCGCTGGAGCGGCTGCTCCAGATCACCGGCACCCTGGACCACTTCACCGGGCACGGCGCGGAACAGATATCCGAGACGTCATAGGCCCTTCGTGCGGCATTGCGGCATCAGGCCCCGCCCGGCCGCACCAGCCCCGTCTCGTACGCCATGACCACCACCTGCGCCCGGCTGGCCAGATTCAGCTTGGTCATCGCCCGGTTGAGATGGGTCTTGACCGTCGCCCCGCTGATGAAGAGCAGCTCCGCGATGTCCGCGTTCGACAGGCCGCGCGCGGCCATCCGCAGCACCTCCACCTCGCGCCCCGTCAACTGGTCCAGATCCGGCGGCAGTTGCGGGGGAGGGGCCGGATCGTCGCCGCCCTCGGCCCGGACCGCGAAGGACTCCACCAGCCGCCGGGTGACGCTCGGCGCGAACAGCGAGTCGCCGCCGCGCACCGCGTTCACCGCCGCAAGCAGCCGTTCAGGCCCCGAGTCCTTCAGCAGGAAGCCCGAAGCGCCGGCGCGCAGCGCGCCGTACACGTACTCGTCGAGATCGAACGTCGTCAGCACGAGAATCCGCGGCGGCGGGTCCTCCGCCGCCGCGAGGATCTTGGCGGTGGCCACGATGCCGCTCATGCCGGGCATCCGGATGTCCATGAGGACGACGTCGGGCCGCAGCGCCGCCGCGAGTTCGACGGCCTCCGCGCCGTCGGCGGCCTCGCCGACCACCGCGAAGCCGGGGGCCGCGCGCAGCAGCCCCACCAGACCGGCCCGGATCAGGAACTGGTCGTCGACGACGAGGACCCGCGTCGCCTCCTGGGCGCTCATCGGGCCTGCCGTCCGCGTCGGGTCATCGCTTCCCGTCGTCCTCCGGTCGTACGGCCCGGGGCGAGGTCGGCAGGTCGAGGCGGACCTCGTAACCGCCTGCGCCGCCGTGCGGGCCGATGCTGATCGTTCCGCCGTAGAGCTTGGCCCGCTCCCGCATCCCAATCAACCCATGACCGGTTCCCCCTGCAACCTTGGCCGGAATCACCCCCTCCCCCGTACCGGACTCCTCGTTCACGACCAGCACCGTCACCTGGTGCGGTCCGTACCGCAGCTCCACGACGGTGGGCGCACCGGGCGCGTGTTTCAGTACGTTCGTGAGCGCCTCCTGCACCACCCGGTACGCGCACAACTCCACCCCGGGGGCCAGCGGGCGCCGGGTGCCGGTCACCCGCAGCTCCACCGGCACGCCCCCGGCCCGTACCCGCTCGACCATCTCCGCGAGGCGGGCCAGGCCCGGCATCGGGGCGTCCGGCGCGTTATCGCCGTCCCGGTCGTCGGTGGAGCGCAGCAGGCGCAGCATCCGGCGCATCTCCTCCATGGCCTCCGCGCTGGTGTCGGCGATGGTGCCCAGCGCCGCCCGCGCGGTCGGCGGGTCGGACTCGAAGACGAACTGGGCGAGCCCCGACTGCACGGAGATCACCGACATGTGGTGGGCGACGACGTCGTGCAACTCCCGTGCGATACGGCCGCGTTCCTCCCCCACCGCCCGGCGGGCCCGTTCCGCCTGCTCCTCGCGCAGCCTGCGGGCCAGCTTCGCCGACCGGCGCGCCACCACGCCGAACCGGCACAGCGCCGCCGGCCACACCATCGCCTGCGCCACGACCGCGGCCATGGAGGCGTCCCGGGCGAGCAGGCCCGCGTACACCCACACCAGGCCCATCAGCACCGAGCAGGCCACGGCCGTGCGCAGCGGGCGCAGGGAGGCGACGGTGTAGACGGCGAGCATCGGGCCGAAGCTGCCCGCGACGGGCCAGTACCCGGCGGTGATGAAGACGACCCACGCCGCGTGCACGACCAGGCACAGCGTCACCGGCGCCCGGGTGCGGAAAGCCCCCGGCAGGTTCACCAGCCCGATCAGCAGATACCCCGTGAGGTCGAGTGCGGACCACCCCTGCGCGGCGGACTCCTGCCCGAGCAGCACGGCCACGGTGGTCTGTGCGAGGGCCAGCAGGAGGTCGGCGTGAGGAGGGCGGAACCGGTACATCGTCGCAGCGTAATCCCGCAGGTCCGGAGGGACGTCAACCGAGCGGCATACCGCGGAAGTTGTAGAGGCGCCCGGAACTGCCGCGCTGGTTGGAGAGGAGATCAACCTCCCGTGGGTCGCACCGGAGGTTCACCGTCCGTAACTTCTTCCCCAGCGGTGCACTGCCGGTCGGAGGCGACCCGGTGCACGCGACGGGGCCGCGACGGTCCGCCCTCACCATCGGGGGAGGGGGCGGGCCGCCGTCGCTCGTTCCGCCCCGCGCTTCCCTGCCGCCTGGCCCCTCCCTGTGCAGTCCTGCGTGTTCCTGCGTGTTCCTGCGCATTCCTGCGTATCGACCCCGGGTCGGGTGCGTGTCACTCTCACAAGTGGGGCCTGTCCTCGGGGAGTCGACATGAAAATACGGTGGCGTGCCGTCGGTCCGGTCGTGGTGGTGTGCGCGTGCTGCGGCGTGGCCGCGTGCAACGGCGGTGATCCCTCGGGGACTTCGGGCTCCTCCGGCGGGCAGGCCGGTCAACCGCCCCTCGGCGGCGGGATTCCGGGCGACGGCTCGATGTCCGGCGGTGGCGGTACGAGCTCGGGCGGTGGCGGTACGACGTCGGGTGGCGGCACCGGCTCCGACGGTGGCGGCGGCGGTTCGGTCTCCGGCGGGGGCGGCCCCGGGGGCGGCGGCGGTGTCGTCGGGGGCGGCGTGGTCGGGGGCGGGGGAGGGAACGGCGGCGGACCCCAGCAGCCGGGGTCCCCGATGACGATTCCGGAGATCAGCAACTTCCAGGGGACTCCGCTCGGGTACGGCGACACGGCCAACTGGGAGCAGCTGGAGCGCTACTTCCTCCCGCAGTGCGGCGGCAAGACCCTGTGCGTGCGGCTCGTACGGAATCCGGTGCCCTACGACTACGGGGAGCCCTGCACGTACATCCGCGCGGTGTATCCCCGCGTCCCCTTCTACCGGGGCGATGTGATCCGCATCCGGGTGAAGGCGCCGTGTCCGCCTCCCGGGTCGCCGGTACCGCCTCCGCCGCCACCCCCCTCGTCGCCGTCCACGCCGTCCCCCTCGCCACCGTCCCCGACCGGAGAGGGCAGTCCCACCGCGTCCACCACCGCGTCCGGCGGCGCCGCCCGATGACCGGCGAACCTCCGCCCGACCCGGCTCCCGCCCCTCCCGGCCTGCACCGCTTCGGAGCGCTCTTCGGCGCGGTCATCGCGCCGACCAGCTTCGTGACGGCGCTCCTCTACTACTTCGGCTTCAACCAGGCCTACTACTTCTACGACTACTTCGGCGTGAACTCGACCGCGCTGGGCCTGGGCACCACGGACTTCCTGATGATCAGCGTGGACGCGCTGTTCCGGCCGATGGTGGTGGCCGCGGCCGGGGGCCTGGTCGCCTTCTGGGGGCACGAACTCCTGCGCGCCCGCATCGCGGCCGGGGCCCGGCCGAGGGTGCTGCGGGTGCTGGTCCCGGTACTGGGGGCGCTCGGGGCGCTCCTCGCCGGATTCGGCCTCGCGAAGGTGCTGGTCCCGGCGTGGATCCCGGACGTCTTCCTGCTGCAGCCGCTCAGCCTGGCCGCCGGGGTGGTGCTCCTGGCCTACACCCTGCATCTGCGCCGCACACTGGCCCGCACCCCCGTCGTACCGCCCCCCAACCCCCTGCCACACCCCGCCACGGCCCCGACACCGCCCCCGGAACCCGGCCCGAACCCGGACCCGAGCCCGGAGCCCGGCCCGAACTTGGGCCCGAGTCCGGAGCCCGGCCCGAACCCGAACCCGGACCCGAGCCCGGAGCCCGGCCCGAACTTGGGCCCGAGTCCGGAGCCCGGCCCGAACCCGAACCCGGGCCAGTGCCCGCATCCACACCCCGACCCGAACCTGCCTCCGGAACCTGCCCCGCACCCAAGCCCGCGCCCAAGCCCGGAGCCTGGCCCGGGTCCGCACCCTGCCCCGCACCCCGAGCCCACCCCCGACCCGGACCCGCGCCCCGACGCGGACCCGCATCCGCACCCCGGCCCGGACCCGCGCCCGGTACCTGGCCCGGCGCCCGAGCCCGGCCCAAGCCCGGAACCCGGCCCGGCGCCCGAGCCCGGCCCGACGCCGGAGCCCAGTCCGGGTCCGGGTCCGGAACCCGGGCCGAGCCCGCGTCCCGAGCCCAGCCCCGGCCCGCCGCAGGCGCCCCCCGCACCCCCAACCACCCCCACCCCACCCCCGCGTCCCGAGTGGAGTGCCATGGCCGAGTGGGCCGTCGTGTTCGTGCTGGTCGGGCTCAGCCTTGTGTGGGCGGCCACCGACTACGCCGCCGCCGTCGGCCGGGGGCGCGCCGCGCAGCTCGTTGTGCGGCTTCCCGGCACGACCACCGCCGTCGTCCATAGCACCCGCGCCCTCGCCCTCTCCGCTCCCGGCATCCGCGAGACCCGGTGCGCAGACGCCAAGTCGGGCTATCCGTACCGGTACGAGGGCCTGACCCTGGTCATCCAGTCGGCGAACCAGTTCGTACTGCTGCCGCAGAACTGGACCGCGACGACCGGCGTCGCCGTCGTCCTGCCGCGCTCCGACTCCGTACGCCTGGAGTTCGTCACGCCCCGGGCCCGCAAGGCGGCCCTCGGCCGACCCTGCTAGTACTCCAGCGGGACACGGACGACGAGTGGGGGGGCAGTGGTGGGAGATGCCTGGCCGGTTCGGGGCCCGGCCCACCGTGCACAACCGGTTCAGGCCGTGGCGGGGACCTCTCCGCGAGGGATTTCATCGCCACTGAACCGCCGCTGAACCGCCACTGAGGTGATTGTCGGCGCGCCCCAGGAGGTTCCTGAGCATCGTTGCCGAGTCCCGCGCCGATGCTGGTCTGCCATCGGACTCCAGTACGCAGGGCAAAAGCCCGGTCGAATCGAAGCAGGAGAAGTCATGCGACGTGCCCCCGCGCTGTGGGCTGCCTTCCTGTGCGTCGCCCTGTTGGCGATGGCGATGGCGGTCGCGAGCGGAGAACGGGAGGCACGGGATCCGCGCGGGAACGACGGGGCGAAGCCGGGAGGAGTACGGGCCGCGACAACGGCGCCCGCAGGGAAGGGGCCGGTGGGGTGGGAGACGTACCGTCGGCTGGACCTGGCGGCCCACCTGCCGAGGGGCGTGGAGACGAAGATGTTCTCCAGCTTCGACCGGCAGGGCGGCAACTGGGACGGTTTTGGCGGGGTCTCCTCGTGTCTGCCCATCAGGACCAAGGAGTGCGTGATCGCCGAGCACGTGGGGGCCGGGGAGATCTCCTCGATCTGGTTCACCCGCTGGCTCGGGCCGATCCGTGACACAGGGCTGACCGGGAGTTTCGCCCACACCGGGCGGATCACCGTCGAACTGGACGGCAGGAAAGTGGTGGACGCGCCCTTGGCGGACGTGCTGGCGGGGAAGCTCGGAGCGCCGTTCACCCACCCGCTGGTGGCGGATGACAAGCAGACCTCCGGTGGGGCGCTGATCTCGGTGCCCATGCCGTACCGGGAGTCCATGCGCGTCACCACCGAGCGCGACCCGCGCCTGTACCAGGTGATGTACCGGACGTTCGCGGACGCGCAGGGGGTCAGCACCTTCGATCCGGGCGAGAGCGCACAGGACGTGGTGGATCTGATGAGCCGGGCACCGGCCGCCGATCCCAAGCCCACGCTGGCGGGAACCACCGAGCAGGTCGCATCGTTGCGGCTGGCGCCCGGCGAGACCCAGCGGCTCGCCCACTCCACCGTCCCCGGGCTGATCGGCGGCCTGCGGCTGCGGCTGCCGCAGACCGTCGCGCCCAAGCCGCAGCCCGTCACGGACAGTGGGAGGGCGTACGGAAGGGGCGGCGGCAGCGAGTTCGGCCTGACGGTCGATCCGGCGAACCGGGGCGTGGTGCTGACGCGACGGCTGGATCGGACCATCGGCGGGCAGAGGGCGCGGGTGTACGTCGACGGGGAACTCGCGGGAGAGTGGCCGGGCAGCCCCCGGGCCGCGGAACGGTGGGGCGAGGAGAGTCTGGAACTGCCCGCTGCGCTCACGGCGGGCAAGTCGCGACTGGCGATCCGCACGGAGTGGTCCGCAGGGCAGGACTTCAACGAGTTCACCTACTGGGCCCGTCCTGCCGGAGGTGTTGCGGGGGCCGCCACGGACACCGTCGATGTCGGCGACCCGGCCTCCGAGCTCTCCCACGGATACCGTATCCGCGGCGCGATCTGGCTCGGCACCCGCGCCTACAACTACCCGACGCCCGACACTGGGCCGGAGGCAACCTCGCGAAAGCTCCTTCACGGGCTGCGACTGCGGGCGACCTTCGACGGGGTACGGACCGTGGACGCGCCCCTCGGCGAATTCTTCGGGTCGGGGTACACGATGGCGCCCGTACGCTCGCTGATGTTCCAGCTCGACTCCGCATCGGGCGAGTTCACGGCCTGGTGGCCCATGCCGTACGCGCGCGAGGCGACCGTCGAGGTGTACAACGGCTCCCAGGTGAACCTGCGGGAGGGGACGTCCTGGGTGCGTACCACCCCCTCCACGGCGCATGCGCGGGCGGTCCGCGAGGGCACGGAGGGCCACTTCCGTGCCACCTCGCACGCCTCAGCCACCGTCCTCGACCGCAGCTGGGAGTTTCTGTCGACGCAGGGCAGCGGCAAGGTCGTGGGCGTCTCGCACAGCATGCGCGGCGACGGAGGCCGAGTGCACATGGAGGGCGACGAGCGCATGTTCGTCGACGACTCGCACACCCCGCAGGTGCACGGCACGGGAACCGAGGACTTCTACCGCGGCGGCTGGTACTTCCTGCACGGGACCTACTCCGCGCCGTTGAACGGTCATCCCGCTCGTCTGACGGACGGGTCGGGGTGCGGTGCGGCCGAGGACTGTTCCAGCGCGTACCGGCTGCTGCTCACAGACGCGGTGCCCTTCGGCCGGTCGATGCGGTTCACGATCGAACACGGTCTGGCCAACGAGGCTCCGGCCACCTATGCGGCCACCACGTACTGGTACGGACAGCAAGCACGTCGGCTGCACCGCACGCACACCGTGTCCGCGGCGCTCACGGTGAGCCACTCCCCACGCGTCGAGAGCGGTGGGTTCCTGTCGACGCTGGAGGTCGCCTCGACCTTCGAGGGGGAACTCGTCAACCCGGAGCGGCATACCGCCAAGGTGTTCTACACCCGGCGCCCCGTCACGCTTGAGGTGACCGTCGATCCGGCCAACGAGGGTGTCGTCCTGCGCAGGACGGGCGACCAGCTGGCGGCCGGACAGCGGGCACGGGTGAGTGTCGACGGAACCGTGCTGCCCGACTGGTACCAGCCGCTCGGCAATCACGGACGCCGCTGGCTGGAGGACTCCTACCAACTGCCCGCCGCTGCCACCCGTGGGAAACGAAGGATCAGCGTCACCCTGACGCCGGTGCAGGGCGCACCGGAATGGGCCGCCGCCCAGTACACGGCGGACAGCGTGGTGGGCTAGTACTCCAGCCGGACTTTGATGTACTGCCTGGTCAACGGCTTGGGTGTGGGGAGTGTAGCGGGGCGGTGCCGAGTGCGGGATGGGTTTGCGA
>NZ_JBIUXN010000002.1:0-11574 GCF_044744005.1 Streptomyces sp. NPDC087440
GCCCCCTTGGGCGGCGGGGCCGCCCCCCGGGGGCGGGACGGGCGGGCAAGGGGGCGGCCCCTCCCGCTCCCGGCCCACCCGGGTGCCGCCCCTGGTCCCGCACCTGTGCCGGACGCGCCTCACCGTCCCGGGCCCGACGCGTCCGCCACCGCCCCCGGTTCCGCGACCGGGACGGTCTCCGCCGCCGGAGCCGCCGGAGCTGCCGGAGCCCCCGCCAGCGCCCTCGCCCTCGCGGCCCGAGCGCCCCGCGCCGTCCGCACCGCGTCCCACGTCAGCAGCGTCAGCGCCAGCCACACCAGTGCGAACCCCGCCCACCTCTCCACCGGCATCTCCTCGTGGAAGTACACGACGCCGAGGAGGAATTGGAACACCGGCGCCAGGTACTGGAGCAGCCCCAGCGTCGACAGCGGCACCCGCACCGCCGCCGCCCCGAAGAAGACCAGCGGCACCGCCGTCACCAGGCCCGTCGCCGCCAGCAGCGACGCGTGACCCGCCCCGTGCGCGCCGAAGGCGAGGGTGCCCGAGGTGCCGAGGAAGAGGAGATAACCCAGTGCGGGCAGGAAGAGGACGGCCGTCTCGGCGGCCAGGGATTCCAGGCCGCCGAGGTTGACCTTCTTCTTGACCAGTCCGTACGTGGCGAAGGAGAAGGCGAGGGCGAGCGAGATCCACGGCGGCTGGCCGTACCCGACGGCCAGGACCAGTACCGCCGCCGCGCCGACCCCGACCGCCGTCCACTGCAAGGGGCGCATCCGCTCGCCGAGCAGCAGCACCCCCATCGCGATGGTCACCAGGGGGTTGATGAAGTAGCCGAGGGACGCCTCGACCACATGGCCGGAGTTGACCGACCAGATGTACAGGCCCCAGTTGACGGTGATGACGGCCGCCGCCACCGTTATCAGGCGCAGCTTCTTCGGCTGGCGGAGCAGCTCGCGCACCCAGGCCCAGCGCCGTACCACCAGCAGCGCGACGGCGACCACGGCGAGCGACCACACCATCCGGTGCGCCAGGATCTCGATCGCCCCGGCCGGCTTCAGCAGCGGCCAGAAGAGCGGGACGACGCCCCAGAGCCCGTACGCCCCGATGCCGTACAGCAATCCCGTCCGCTGTTCGTTCTTTTCCTTCTCCACCGGCCTGGCCTCCCGCCCCGAACACACACCCTGACGTTCGACGGTAAGCCCGCCCGAGCCCGCATGTCATGTGTGTTCCGCGATACGGTCATGACCATCACAGAGCGCCCGGAAGCGCGAAAGGGCGCCCGGTCGTGAAGACCGGACGCCCCAGCGCGCTGCGGAAGGAGCAGCGGAAGGATCAGTGGAAAGGTCAGCCGACGACCGTCCAGGTGTCCTTGCCCGCGAGGAGCGCGCCCAGGTCGCCCTTGCCGTCGCGCTCGACGGCGGTGTCCAGCTGGTCGGCCATGAGCGTGTCGTACACGGGGCGTTCGACGGAGCGGAAGACCCCGATCGGGGTGTGGTGG
Source organism: Streptomyces sp. NPDC087440 (assembly GCF_044744005.1). Lineage (NCBI taxonomy): Bacteria > Bacillati > Actinomycetota > Actinomycetes > Kitasatosporales > Streptomycetaceae > Streptomyces > Streptomyces sp. NPDC087440. The sequence goes on from NZ_JBIUXN010000002.1 coordinate 1,475, forward strand.
AGGGTGTCCGGGTCGGCCAGGCGGGAGAGGGCGAACGCCGTGGTCGGGGACGTGGTGTGGGCGTCGTGGACGAGGATCTGGGACGCGTTGTCGGGCGTCACCTCGACGACCTTCAGGTCACCGGTCCGCGCGTCCCGTACGACCCCCTTCGAGCCGTCCGTGCCGAAGCGGATCTGCTCGCCGTGGACGAGGCGGATGACCGCCTCCTCCGCCTGCTGCTTGTCCTTCAGCACCTCGAAGGCGCCGTCGTTGAAGATGTTGCAGTTCTGGTAGATCTCCACGAGGGCCGTGCCCGGGTGGTCGGCGGCCTGGCGCAGCACCTCGGTGAGGTGCTTGCGGTCGGAGTCGACCGTGCGGGCCACGAAGGAGGCCTCGGCGCCGATGGCCAGGGACACCGGGTTGAAGGGGGCGTCCAGGGAGCCCATCGGGGTCGACTTGGTGATCTTGCCGACCTCGGAGGTGGGGCTGTACTGGCCCTTGGTGAGGCCGTAGATCCGGTTGTTGAACAGGAGGATCTTGAGGTTCACGTTGCGGCGCAGCGCGTGGATGAGGTGGTTGCCGCCGATGGAGAGCGCGTCGCCGTCACCCGTGACCACCCACACGCTCAAGTCGCGGCGGGAGGAGGCCAGTCCGGTCGCGATGGCCGGGGCACGGCCGTGGATCGAGTGCATCCCGTACGTGTTCATGTAGTACGGGAAGCGGGAGGAGCAGCCGATGCCCGAGACGAAGACGATGTTCTCCTTCGCCAGCCCGAGTTCGGGCATGAAGCCCTGGACGGCGGCGAGGACCGCGTAGTCCCCGCAGCCGGGGCACCAGCGCACTTCCTGGTCGGACTTGAAGTCCTTCATGGACTGCTTCGCCTCGGCCCGGGGGACCAGGGAGAGCAGCGAGTGGGCGTGGTCGCTCGTCGTGACCGTCTCAGTCATTGATGGCCTCCTTGAGGGCCGTTGCGAGCTGCTCGGCCTTGAACGGCATTCCGTTGACCTGGTTGTACGAGATCGCGTCCACGAGGTACTTGGCCCGGATCAGCGTGGCGAGCTGGCCCAGGTTCATCTCGGGGACGACCACCTTGTCGTAACGCCTCAGGACCTCTTCGAGATTCCTCGGGAAGGGGTTGAGGTGGCGCAGGTGCGCCTGCGCGATGGGCTGCCCCTCGGTGCGCAGACGTCGTACGGCGGCCGTGATCGGGCCGTACGTGGAGCCCCAGCCCAGCACCAGCGTGCGGGCGCCGTCCGGGTCGTCGACCTCGACGTCCGGGACCGCGATGCCGTCGATCTTGGCCTGGCGGGTGCGGACCATGAAGTCGTGGTTGGCCGGGTCGTAAGAGATGTTGCCCGTGCCGTCCTGCTTCTCGATGCCGCCGATGCGGTGTTCGAGGCCGGGGGTGCCGGGGATCGCCCACGGGCGGGCCAGGGTCTCCGGGTCGCGCTGGTACGGCCAGAACACCTCGGTGCCGTCGGCGAGGGTGTGGTTGGGGCCCGTCGCGAACTGCACGCGCAGATCGGGGAGTTCGTCGACCTCGGGAACCCGCCAGGGCTCCGAGCCGTTGGCCAGATAACCGTCGCTCAGCAGGAACACCGGCGTCCGGTAGGTCAGCGCGATCCTCGCCGCGTCGATCGCCGCGTCGAAGCAGTCGGCGGGGGTCCGCGGTGCGACCACCGGCACCGGGGCCTCGCCGTTGCGCCCGTACATGGCCTGGAGTAGGTCCGCCTGCTCGGTCTTGGTCGGCAGCCCGGTGGAGGGGCCGCCGCGCTGGATCGCCACGACCAGCAGCGGCAGTTCCAGGGAGACCGCGAGGCCGATGGTCTCCGACTTCAGGGCCACGCCAGGACCCGAGGTGGTGGTCACCGCGAGCTGGCCGCCGAAGGCCGCCCCGAGCGCCGCGCCGATCGCGGCGATCTCGTCCTCGGCCTGGAAGGTCCGTACGCCGAAGTTCTTGTGGCGGGACAGCTCGTGCAGGATGTCGGAGGCCGGGGTGATCGGGTACGAGCCGAGGTAGAGCGGCAGGTCCGCCTGGTGCCCGGCCGCGATCAGCCCGTACGCCAGGGCCAGGTTCCCGGAGATGTTGCGGTACGTGCCCGCCGGGAACGCCGCGGTCGCCGGAGCCACCTCGTACGAGACGGCGAAGTCCTCGGTGGTCTCGCCGAAGTTCCAGCCCGCCCGGAAGGCGGCGACGTTGGCCTCGGCGATGTCGGGCTTCTTGGCGAACTTCCGCCGCAGGAAGGCCTCGGTGCCCTCGGTGGGGCGGTGGTACATCCAGCTCAGCAGGCCCAGCGCGAACATGTTCTTCGAGCGGCCGGCGTCCTTGCGGGAGAGCCCGAAGTCCTTCAGCGCCTCCACCGTCAGCGTGGTCAGCGGCACCGGGTGCACGCTGTAGCCGTCCAGTGAGCCGTCCTCCAGCGGGGACGTCTCGTAGCCCACCTTCGCCATCGGGCGCTTGGTGAACTCGTCGGTGTTGATGATGATCTCGGCGCCGCGCGGCACGTCGGCGATGTTCGCCTTCAGCGCGGCCGGGTTCATCGCGACCAGGACGTTGGGGGCGTCGCCCGGGGTGAGGATGTCGTGGTCGGCGAAGTGCAGCTGGAAGGACGAGACGCCCGGCAGCGTCCCGGCGGGGGCGCGGATCTCGGCGGGGAAGTTCGGCAGCGTCGACAGGTCGTTGCCGAACGACGCGGTCTCCGACGTGAAGCGGTCGCCGGTGAGCTGCATGCCGTCACCGGAGTCGCCCGCGAAGCGGATGATCACCCGGTCCAGACGGCGGACTTCCTTCGCGGGGGGCTCCGGGGGCCGGTGGTCCCCGCCCGCTGCGGGCCGGTTGTCCCCGTCGTCACCTTCGGCCTGCTCGGCCGGGCTACTGACCTGGCTGGTCACTGAACTGGACCTCCCTCAGAGGCGGCTGTTCCGGGGCGACCGGCCGACCGGCCGCCCGTGGCCACCCTACGTCCGTACGGGGTCGCCACCGGGGGCCGCTCACAGGTTGAACATGCTTTTGAGACATCGAACTGTCCTGATTTCGCATGGTCTCGCCCCCCTCTTCCCCTCCGAGTACCCCCGGAGGGGAAGACGCCCCGCCTCATCCTTTGGTTCTGGTCCCAAAGTCCCCCGCGCGCAAGGCTGTTGGACCTTACTAACTGACGCCCCGTCAGAAATCCAGCGGCCGGACGACCCCGCAGGTCAGGAGTTGAGGTACGTCAGGACGGCCAGCACCCGCCGGTGGTCCCCGACGCTCGGCGAGAGCCCCAGCTTCAGGAAGATGTTGCTCACGTGCTTCTCCACCGCGCCGTCGCTCACCACCAACTGCTTCGCGATCGCCGAGTTGGTCCGCCCCTCCGCCATCAGACCCAGGACCTCCCGCTCGCGCGGGGTCAGCCCGGCCAGCACGTCCTGCTTGCGGCTGCGGCCGAGCAGCTGGGCCACCACCTCCGGGTCCAGGGCGGTGCCGCCCCTGGCCACCCGTACGACGGCGTCCACGAACTCCCGCACCTCGGCGACCCGGTCCTTCAGCAGGTAGCCGACCCCGGTGCTGGACCCGGCCAGCAGTTCGGTGGCGTACTGCTCCTCCACGTACTGCGACAGCACCAGCACCCCGATGCCCGGGTGCTCCCGGCGCAGCCGCACCGCGGCCCGCACCCCCTCGTCGGTGTGCGTCGGCGGCATCCGGACGTCCGCCACCACCACGTCCGGCAGCTCCCCCTGCGCGGCGAGGTCGGCGACCGTCTTGACCAGCGCCTCCCCGTCCCCGACGCCCGCGACCACGTCGTGGCCCAGGTCGGTCAGCAACCGGGTCAGACCCTCCCGGAGCAGCACCGAGTCCTCGGCGATGACCACGCGCACCCTGTCTCCCACGACCACGTCTCTTCCTGCCCCCAGTAACCGGCGGACCGCACGCACGGCCCGTTCAGCGGACCGCACACGCGATCCGTTCAGGGGCCAGCATCCCAGCATCCGGACCCGCGCGCCCCCGTGCGCACGCCTCCCGTACATACGGCCCGGGCCCTCCGGACAACTCCGGAGGGCCCAGGCTTGTGTCGGTACGGGTACGGGCTCAGCCCCGCCAGGGAAGTTCGGCGGTGATCGTGGTCGGGCCGCCCGTGGGGGAGTCCACCACCAGGACCCCGTCCACCGCGTCCAGCCGCTCGCCGAGCCCGGCGAGACCCGAGCCGCGCGAGGTGTCCGCGCCGCCCCGCCCGTTGTCGGAGACCTGGAGCATGAGGCGGCCGCCCGTCTCCCACACGTCGACCGAGGCACGGGTGGCCTGCGCGTGCTTGCTGACGTTCTGCAGGAGCTCCGAGACGGTGAAGTACGCGATGCCCTCGATCGCCGCGGCCGGGCGGGCCGGAAGGTCCACCTCCACCTGCACCGGCACCGTGCACCGGGACGCCACCGCCGAGAGCGCGGCGTCCAGACCCCGGTCGGTGAGGACGGCGGGGTGGATGCCCCGGGCCAGGTCGCGCAGCTCCTGGAGGGCCACCTTCACCTCGCCGTGCGCCTCGTCGACCATCTTCGCGGCGGCGTCGGGGTCCTGGGCCAGCTTCTCCTTCGCGAGGCCGAGGTCCATGGCCAGGGCCACCAGGCGGGCCTGCGCCCCGTCGTGCAGGTCGCGTTCGATGCGGCGCAGGTCGGCGGCGGCGGTGTCCACGACCACGCCCCGGTCCGACTCCAGCTCGCTGACCCGGTGGTCCAGGGCCGACGCCCCGAGCAGCCCGGCCACCGCGAGCCGGTCCACCGAGACCAGACCCCGGGTCACCCAGGGCGCCGCCAGCAGGACGACCACGCCGACCGAGAAGGTCAGCAGGATGGTGAGGGGCGTGTCCAGGTAGACCGCGCCGTCGCGGTCGGAGTAGAGGGAGATGCCGCTGTCGTCGGGGGCGGCCCAGCCGTACAGCGGGTACGTCACCCCGGCCAGGCCGACGGACCAGAAGACCACCGCCACGGTGAAGGAGAAGATCGCCCACGGCATGTGCAGGAAGCCGTACAGCAGATGCCGCCAGGACACCCCGGACTTCAGCACCGCCCCGATCCAGCTCATCGGCCCCGGCTTGGCGCCGCGCACCGGACGCGGCGCCTCCACGTCGAGGCCGAGCAGCGCCCGTGCCCGGGTCCGCTCCACCGAGCCGAGACCGCGCAGCGTCATCAGGCCCGCCGCCAGCACCGGGATGCCGATGAAGGTCACCAGGAGGCCGGCCCCCAGGGAGAGGGTGGTGACCGCGAAGGTGAAGCCGACGATGCCGAGCGGCAGGCTCAGCAGCACGTAGAGCAGCTCCCTCCAGGCGCGGGCCTCGAACGGCGCGCGCAGCACCGCCGGGACGCGGTGGCGCCGGGGCAGGTGTTCCCGGGTGCTGGGTGCGTAGTCCGTGGCCATGGTTCGGGTCCGTTTCCTCTGGGGGCTCGACCGGGTGCCCGGCGGTGGGGTGCCACGCCGGATGGTGCGTCTCAAGCGGGTGGTGCGTCGTGCGCGGTGTGTGCTTCCCGCGGGTGGTGGGCTTCCCGCGGGTGGTGCGCTTCCCGCAGGTGGTGGGCTTCCCGCAGGTGGTGCGCTTCCCGCGGATGGTGACGTCTCAAGACTGCGGGTGCGGGACGGCCCGGACCATGCGGTCAGTCACCGTCTTCTACGGGGGTTTTCCCTACCTGCGCCGCTCTCGGCGGTACGCGGCCGCCACGGCAGTTCGGCGGTCACCGTGGTCCCGGCGCCGGGCGGCGAGTCCACCGTGAACAGCCCGTCCACCGCACCCAGCCGCTCCGCGAGCCCGGACATCCCGGTGCCCCCGTCCAGGCTGGCGCCGCCGCGCCCGTCGTCCCGTACCTGAATCAGCAGCCGGGGACCCGAACGCCACACCTCGACCGAGGCCGTACGCGCCCCGCTGTGCTTGCTGACGTTCTGCAGCAGCTCCGAGACGGTGAAGTACGCGATGCCCTCGATGGCCTCCGCGGGCCGCTCGGCCAGGTCGGCGCTGACCTTCACCGGCACCGTGCAGCGCGAGGCGATCGCGGACAGCGCGGCGTCCAGACCCCGGTCGGTGAGGACGGCGGGGTGGATGCCCCGGGCCAGGTCGCGCAGCTCCTGGAGGGCCAGCTTCACCTCGCCGTGCGCCTCGCCGACCATCAGCGCGGCGGCCTCCGGGTCCTCCAGCAGCTTCTCCTTGGCGAGCCCGAGCCCCATCGCGAGCGCCACGAGCCGGGCCTGCGCCCCGTCGTGCAGGTCGCGTTCGATGCGGCGCAGGTCGGCGGCGGCGGTGTCCACGACGACCCCCCGGTCCGACTCCAACTCGGCGATACGCCGCTCCAGTTCGCCGGAGGGGAACAGCAGCCCGCGCACCATCGCCCGGTCGACGTTCGCCATGCCCCGCGCCAGGAACCCCAGCACCGGCCACAGCGCGATGAGGCTCACCAGCGTCACCGCGAACGTCAGCACGCCCCACGGCAGCCGGATCACCGAGTACAGGACGGTCCGCCAGGCCACCGGGTCCTTCAGCGTCGACCACAGCCACGCGAAGAAACCGTTCTGCGCACGGGCCGCCCGCAGCGGACTGGGCTCCTCCACCCGCACCCCGAGCAGCGCCCGCGCCCGGCCCCGCTCCCAGCGGCCGATCAGTCGCGCGCCCATCAGCCCACCGGCCAGCAGCGGCAGCCCGATCACCGTCACGGAGAGCCCGACGCCGAGGGAGACGACGAGCACCGCGAACACGAACCCCACCAGCGCCACGGGGAAGTTGAGCAGCAGTTGCGCGACCTCCTTCCAGGTGTGCCTGCCGAAGGCGAGCACGGCGGGCGGAGGGGGCGGCGCGTCGGGGGGATACGGCGGCGGGGGCGGGGTGCCGGGCGTGTGCGCACCGGAGCTTGCGGTCATGGCTCAAGCCTGCCGTGTGCGGCTGCACCGACGCCATGGGGTGGGCGGGCCACCGGGGGTGGGGACAACCCCACCCCCGGGCCCCCGGCCCGTGCACGACTGCTTGCCGAGGCTTCCCCACGTTCTCGGCTCCGCTCGAACAGGGGAGGCCCCATCACAGGCCCTAGACTCCCCTGTCGTACAGATCGACGACGGACGGCGCCCACACCGCGGGCGCCGCGAGGCCAGGGAGTGAGGTTCGGGACGTGCCGAAACCGACCGTGCCGATCGAGCCGGCGGCCGACCACGCGGTGGTCGCCGCCTCCTACTTCCAGAGCTACTCGGTCGTCGGCCTGCTCGCCGTGATCGGCGTGCTCTTCGTCGCCGTGGCCTTCGGCGCGGGCCGCCTGCTGCGCCCGGTGGTCCCCACCCCCGAGAAGCTCCTGACGTACGAGTGCGGAGTCGACCCCGTCGGCGAGGGCTGGGCGCACACCCAGGTCCGCTACTACGTCTACGCGTTCCTGTACGTCATCTTCGCCGTCGACGCGATCTTCCTCTTCCCGTGGGCGACGGTGTTCGCGGCGCCCGGGTACGGCGCCACGACGCTGGTCGAGATGTTCATCTTCCTCGGCTTCCTGGCCGTGGGTCTGCTGTACGCATACAAGAAGGGCGTCCTCGAATGGACGTGACCCCTGAGCCCCGGATTTCCCGGGAGCCCCAGGCTTCCCCCGAGCCCGAACTCCTTCCGGAACCCCGGCGTCTCGGAGTCCTCTCCCGCCTGGCCCCCGAGCCGATGAAGGTGGTCCTCAACTGGGGCCGCCGCTACAGCCTCTGGGTCTTCAACTTCGGCCTGGCCTGCTGCGCCATCGAGTTCATCGCCGCGTCGATGGCCCGTCACGACTTCATCCGGCTCGGCGTGATCCCCTTCGCGCCGGGCCCGCGCCAGGCCGACCTGATGGTCGTCTCGGGCACGGTCACGGACAAGATGGCCCCCGCCGTCAAGCGCCTGTACGAGCAGATGCCGGAGCCCAAGTACGTCATCTCCTTCGGCGCCTGCTCCAACTGCGGCGGCCCGTACTGGGACTCGTACTCCGTCACCAAGGGCGTCGACCAGATCATCCCGGTCGACGTCTACGTGCCGGGCTGCCCGCCCCGCCCTGAGGCGCTCCTCCAGGGCATCCTCAAGCTCCAGGAGAAGATCGCCCGCGAGTCCCTGGCGGACCGCTACGGAAACGCCGCCTCCTCCTCCCGCCCGTCCGTCTCCTCCTTGCAGAGCGGCCTGGTGCCGCCTCCGCCCACCCCGTCCGCCGGACCCGGATCGGGTGCCGGTGCTGCTTCGGGTACGGACTCCGCTTCCGGCGCGGGGACCGCCCCGTCCGGCAGGCCGGATTCCGGTGCTGCCTCCAGCGGTACGGGTGCTGCTTCCGGCACGGACTCTGCGCCGGGCTCGGGGGCTGCTCCGTCCGGCGGATCCGCATCGGGTGCCGGTGGTGCCTCCAGCGGTACGGGTGCTGCTTCAGGCACGGACTCTGCGCCGGGCTCGGGGGCTGCTCCGTCCGGCGGATCCGCATCGGGTGCCGGTGGTGCCTCCAGCGGTACGGGTGCTGCTCCCGGCACGGACTTTGCCCCGGGCTCGGGGGCCGCTCCGTCCGGCGGACCCGCATCGGGTGCCGGTGCTGCTTCCGGCACGGGGTCCGTCCCCGGCCCGGGGACCGCCCCGTCGGGCGGGCCGGAATCCGGTGCCGGAACCACCGACACTCCCGGAGGCGAGGCCCGATGAGCGCCTACGACGGCCTGCCCGACAACGCCGCCGAGGTCTTCGGCGAGGAGGCCCGCGCCGAGCGCGCGTACGACCTGTTGACGGTCGACGTGCCCCTCGGCGCGTGGATCTCCTCCCTCGAAATCGCCCGCGACAAGCTGGCCTGCACCTACTTCGACTGGCTGAGCGCGGTCGACGAACCCGGCACGGGCTTCCTCGTCTCCGCCCACCTCGCCTCCCTCGAAGGCCGTACGGTCCGCCGCCTCCTGCTCCGCACCACCGTCCCGCACTCCGCCCCCGTGCTGCCCACGGCCGTGGAGGTCTTCGCGGGTGCGGCCTGGCACGAGCGCGAGACGCACGAGATGTTCGGCATCGACTTCACCGACCACCCCCACCTGGCCCCGCTCCTGCTCCCCGACACCTTCGAGGGCCACCCCCTGCGCAAGGACTTCGTCCTGGCAGCCCGCGTGGCGAAGGCCTGGCCGGGGGCGAAGGAGCCGGGCGAGTCGGACCACGGCGGCCCCAAGCGCCGCCAGATGCTGCCCCCGGGCGTCCCCGACCCGAACGAGTGGGGACCCCTCAAGGGCCAGCTCCCGGCCGCCCCGGCCCGCCCGGCGAGGGGCGCCCGCGCGGCGGGCGCCGGCCCGGCGGCGGACCGCCCCGCCCGCCGCACCCGCAGCGTCTCCGACGGCTCGGCCTCCCCACCGGACGCCACCCCTGCGCCCCGCCGCTCCCGCACCGCCGGCGAGGGCTCGGCCTCGCAGGTCACCCCGGCCGAGAGCCCCGCCGCCCCGAGCACTCCCGACTCCACCCCGGCGGAGCCCTCCACCACCCCGGGCACCCCCGAGCCCACCCCGGGTGCACCGGCCCGCCGCTCCCGCACCGCAAGCGAGGGTTCGGCCTCGCAGACGGCCCAGGCCACCCCCTCCGCTGCCCCGGGTGCCCCGGCCCGTCGCTCCCGCAGCGCGAGCGACGGCTCGGCGTCGCAGGCGGGGGGAGCCGCCCCGGCCCGCCGTTCCCGCAGTGCCAGCGAGGGTTCGGCGTCGCAGACCGCCCCGGGGGAGCCCTCCGCTGCCCCGACGGCCCCCGAGGCTGCCCCGGTCACCCCTTCCGCTGCTCCGGGGGCTCCGGCCCGCCGCTCCCGCAGTGCGAGCGACGGCTCGGCCTCGCAGACCGCCCCGGGCACCCCCTCCGCCCCCAGCACCGCCTCCGCCCCCAGCACCCCCGCCGCACCCGCTGCCCCCTCCACCCCCGCTGCCCCCAGCACCCCCTCCACCCCCGGTAGCCCCCTTGGGCACCAGGGCCGCCCCCTGGGGGCGGAACGGGTGGGCAAGGGGGCGGCCCCCGGCGGAGCCGAACCCCCCGTCACCCCCCGGCCGACGCCCGACGCCGCCGCGCCCCCCGCCGCCCCCGGGCCGACGCCCGACCCGGCCTCCCCGCGCCGCGCCCCGGCAAGCTCCGACGCCCCCTGGCACCACGCCCGCCCCGCCTTCGAGGCCGCCGGGCCGGACGTAC
>NZ_JBIUXN010000002.1:11665-184695 GCF_044744005.1 Streptomyces sp. NPDC087440
CGGAGCCCGTACCCGGGCCGGAGCCCGTACCCGGGCCGGAGCCCGTACCCGGGCCGGAGCCCGTACCCGGGCCGGAGCCCGTACCCGGGCCGGAGCCCGTACCCGGGCCGGAGCCCGAGCCCGAATCCGTACCCGTACGGGAAGAACCCCCCGAGCCCGACGGCTCACCAGCCCGCCCAGCCCAGGACGACCCCGACCGCCAAGGCCGGCCCGCCACCCCCAAGCCCGCGCCCCACCAAGCCACCACCCCCGAATCCGACCCCCCCGCCGGAGGCGATCCCGCGTGAACGACGTACTCGACGTCGCCCTCCGCCTGCTCCTCGTCTTCGTGCTCTTCCTGGTCCTGCCCCTCCTGGTCGGCCAGACCGAGCACAAGGTGATGGCCCACATGCAGGGCCGCCTCGGCCCCATGTACGCGGGCGGCTTCCACGGCTGGGCCCAGCTCGTCGCCGACGGCGTGAAGTTCGCGCAGAAGGAAGACGTCGTCCCCACCGGCGCCGACCGCCGCATCTTCCAGCTCGCTCCCGCCGTCGCCCTCCTCCCGTACCTCCTGGTCCTCCTCGTCATCCCCATCGGCCCCGGCGAATCCGCCGTCGGCCAGCAGATCGACGCGGGCATCTTCTACGTACTCGCGGTCATGGGCGTGGGAATCCTCGGCTCGCTCATGGCGGGCTGGGCCTCGGCCAACAAGTTCTCGCTGCTCGGCGGCCTGCGCACCGCCGCCCAACTCCTCGCGTACGAACTCCCCATGCTGCTGGCCGCCGCCTCGGTGGCCATGGCGGCGGGCACGCTCTCCCTCCCCGGCATCCTCGACGCCTGGCAGTGGTGGTGGCTGCCCTGGCAGCTCATCGGCGCGTTCGTCTTCTTCACGGCCGGACTCGCGGAGCTGCAACGGCCCCCGTTCGACGCCCCGATCGCCGACTCGGAGATCATCTTCGGCGCGTACACCGAGTACACCGGACTGCGCTTCGCGCTCTTCCTCCTGGCCGAGTACGCGGGCATCGTCATCGTCTGCGGCCTGACCACCGTCCTGTTCCTCGGCGGCTGGCACGGTCCGTGGGGCGCCGACGGCCTCGGCTGGGTCTGGACCCTCCTCAAGACGGCCGTCCTCGCCTTCGTCGTCATCTGGCTCCGCGTCAGCTATCCCCGGCTCCGCGAGGACCAGCTCCAGAAGTTCTCCTGGACCGTACTCATCCCGCTCGCACTCGCGCAGATCGCGCTCACCGGCATCGTGAAGGTGGCGATCCAGTAGTCATGGCACCCCCCATCCCCGGGAGCGGCCTCGCCAAGGGCCTCGCCGTCACCCTCCGCACGATGACGAAGAAGACCGTCACCGCGCAGTACCCCGAGAAGCAGCCCGAACTCCCGCCCCGCACGCGCGGCGTGATCGGGCTCTTCGAGGAGAACTGCACCGTGTGCATGCTGTGCGCGCGCGAGTGCCCCGACTGGTGCATCTACATCGACTCCCACAAGGAGACGGTGCCGCCCGCCGCCCCCGGCGGCCGCGAGCGCAGCCGCAACGTCCTCGACCGCTTCGCCATCGACTTCTCGCTCTGCATGTACTGCGGGATCTGCATCGAGGTGTGCCCCTTCGACGCCCTCTTCTGGTCGCCGGAGTTCGAGTACGCGGAGACCGACATCCACGAACTCACCCACGAGCGCGACAAGCTCCGCGAGTGGATGTGGACCGTCCCCGAACCGCCCGCCCTCGACCCCGGCGCCGAGGAACCCAAGGAGATCGCGGCCGCCCGCAAGACGGCCGACAAACTCGCCGCCGCCCAGCAGGCCGAGGCCGCGCAGCAGGCCGAAGCCGCGCAGCAGGCGGAGGCCCAGGCAGAGCAGGAGGGACCGGCGTGATCACCGCGACCACCACCCTCGCCGCCACCGGCCCCGGCTTCCTCTCCCCGACCGGCGTCGAGATCGCCTTCCTCCTCGTCGGCCTCGTCACCCTCGGCGCGGCCGTCGTCACGGTCACCACAAAGCAGTTGGTCCACGCCGCCCTCTGGCTGGTCGTGGCCCTCGGCGGCCTCGCCGTCGAGTACCTCCTGCTCACCGCCGAGTTCATCGCCTGGGTGCAGGTGCTGATCTACGTCGGCTCGGTCGTCGTCCTCCTCCTCTTCGGCCTCATGCTCACCAAGGCCCCCATCGGCCGCTCCCCGGACGCCGATTCGGGCAACCGCCCGGTCGCCCTCGCGGTGGCCGTCGCCGCGGCCGCCGCCCTGGTCTGGGTGGTCGTCGACGCGTTCCGTACGACCTGGATCGACCTCGAAGGACCCGTCCAGGGCGCCACCAAGGTGACCGGCGAGATCCTCTTCCAGCACTGGGTGCTGCCCTTCGAGGCCCTCTCCGTCCTGCTCCTGGCCGCCCTGGTCGGCGCGATCGTCCTCTCCCGCAAGAACACGGCGGCGGCCGCAGCCGAAGCCCCGGCGACCGGACCGAAGAAGGAGCAGCGCTGATGCACCTCGCCTACCCGGCCGTCCTCGCCGCCCTCCTCTTCTGCGTCGGCCTCTACGGAGTCCTCGCCCGCCGCAACGCGATCCTGGTCCTGATGTCCGTCGAGCTGATGCTCAACGCCGTCAACCTCAACCTGGTCGCCTTCGACGTCTGGCTCCGCGACGCCCTGCACGGCGGCCAGGCCCTCACGCTCTTCACCATCGCCGTCGCCGCCGCCGAGATCGGCATCGGCCTGGCGATCGTCCTGATGGTCTACCGCAACCGAGGCACCTCGGACGTCGACCGACTCCGCGACACCGCCGAAGCCGCGGCGGACGACGACCCCACCGACCCCACCGACGACGACACCGACGACGCAGCCACCGGCACCCCGGCACCGAAGGCCCCGAAGGCAGCGGAGGCCGCCGCGTGACCACCACGACCCTCGCCGTCCTCGTCCCCCTCCTCCCCTTCCTCGGCGCGGCCGCGGGCCTGCTCCTCGGCCGCACCGCCCCCGGCTTCGTCCGCCCCCTGGCGATCCTGCCGACCGTCGCCGCCCTCGCGCTGGCGATCACCGTCGCCGTGCACCAGGGCGGCGGCAGGTCCATCGACGCCGCCACCCGCCTCACCCCGACCGGCTCGGTACCCATCGACCTGGCCCTGCACATCGACGGCTTCGCCGCCCTGGTCGCCGTCCTGGTGACCGTCGTCGCGACCTGCGTCCAGGTCTACTCGACGGCCTACCTGCGCGACGACCCGCGCTACGCCTCGTACGCCGCCCTCGTCTCCCTCTTCACCTCCGCGATGCTGCTCGTCGTCTACTCCGGCGACCTGATGGTGCTGCTGGTCGGCTGGGAGATCATGGGCATCTGCTCGTACTTCCTGGTCGGCCACTACTGGGAGACGCCCGAAGCCCGCGCCGCCTCCCTCAAGGCCTTCCTGGTCACCAAGCTCGGCGACGTCCCCTTCCTCTTCGGCCTGTTCGCGCTGGCCGCCGACGCGGGCACCTTCCGCATCACCGGCATCCTCGACGCCGTCGCCACCGGCGGCCTCGACCACCCGACCCTGATCGCCCTCCTGCTCATCGCGGGCGTGGCGGGCAAGTCGGCCCAGTTCCCCCTCCACACCTGGCTCCCGGACGCGATGGCCGGCCCCACGCCCGTCTCCGCGCTGATCCACGCGGCGACGATGGTCGCCGCCGGTGTCTACTTCGTGGCCCGCCTCCTGCCCGTCTTCGCGACCTCCGCCGCCGCGATGACCGTCCTCGCCGTCATGGCCGCCGTCACGATGGTCGGCTCGGCCCTCGCCGCGCTCGCCCAGGACGACATCAAGCGTGTCCTCGCGTACTCGACGATCGGCCAGCTCGGCTACATGACCGGCGCCCTCGCCGTCGGCGACCGGGGTGCCGCCGTCTTCCACCTCCTCTCCCACGGCGCCTTCAAGGCGCTCCTCTTCCTCGGCGCCGGCGTGATCATCCACGCCGCGGGCACCAACTCCCTGGCCGCCATGTCCCGCACGGGCGACCTCCCCAAGCGCATCCCGGACGCCTACTGGACGATGACGATCGCGCTCCTCGCGCTCGCCGCCATCCCGCCGTTCGCGGGCTTCTTCTCCAAGGAAGCCGTCCTGGTCGCCGCCGAGCACACCGCCCTCGGCGACTCCGCCACCAGCCCCTCGGGCGCGGGCTGGATCGTCCTGATCGCCGGTCTGCTCACCGCCCTCCTCACCGCCGCCTACGCCACCCGCCTCTGGCTCCTCGCCTTCCGCGGCCGCGGCCCCGCCGCCCCGGACCACGGCCGCCAGCCGATCGCCATGAGCGGTGTCCTCTGGGTCCTGGCCGTCCCCTCCCTCGCCCTCGGCCTGGCCGTCGGACAGCTCGCGGGCTGGTTCGACGTCCACGCCCTCACCCCGACCGTCACCACCGCCGTCCTCGGCACCGGCGTCGCAGCGGTCGGCGGCATCATGACGTACGCCTCCTGGCGCGCCCTGCGCTACAAGGCCGGCACCAACATCCCGCTGGGCGCGGTCGCGGCCCACCCGGACGCCGACCCGGCGACTTCCGAGGAAGAGGCCATCGCCACCCACGAGGCCGCGTACGGAGACATCGCCTCCGCCCCCGACCCCGGCGACCCCGGCCGTCTCCTCCTGGGCCCCCTGCACCGCCACGCGGCCACCGGCTTCCACCTGGACGCCCTCTACGCCGCCCTCTTCGTCCGCCCCGTGCGCGCCGGCGGCGAACTGGTCCGGTTCCTCGACCGCGAGGTCGTCGACACCTACGTCCGCGCCGCCGGAACCCTCCCGCGCTGGCTCGGCATCGCCGTCCGCCGCGCCCAGACCGGCAACGTCCAGACCTACCTGGCCGCCCTGCTCGCCGGTTCCGTCGTCCTGGCGATCGCCGCCGTCCTCGTCGCCGCCGCCGGAGCGTGAGCCATGATCGATATCAGCACATCCGTGATGCAGTTCCTTCTCGCACTGATCGTCGCCGGCCCGCTCATCGGCGCCGTCGCCGCCCTCCTCCCGGCCCCGCCCGGGCTGAAGGGAAAGTCCCCGGACCAGGCCGTGCTCCGCCACGGCGTCGTCGTCACCGGCGTGATCCTCATCGCCGCGATCGTCCTCGGGCTCGGCTTCGACCGCGACCACCCCGCCACGATGCAGGCCAGCACCGACATCAGCTGGATCCCGGCGCTCGACGTCCGCATCCATCTCGGCATCGACGGCATCTCGCTCCCCCTTCTCCTCCTGACCGCGCTCCTGACCTTCCT
The DNA here is from genome assembly GCF_044744005.1 of Streptomyces sp. NPDC087440. Classification (NCBI taxonomy): domain Bacteria; kingdom Bacillati; phylum Actinomycetota; class Actinomycetes; order Kitasatosporales; family Streptomycetaceae; genus Streptomyces; species Streptomyces sp. NPDC087440. The sequence goes on from NZ_JBIUXN010000002.1 coordinate 16,861, forward strand.
CTGCGCGCTCTACAGCTACTTCAAAATGCCCCAGGGCCCGTCGCCCAAGGCCTTCGTCGCCCTCCTCCTCGTCCTGGAGACCGGCACCCTCGCCACCTTCGCCGTCCTCGACCTGATCCTGTTCTTCCTGGCCTTCGAGATGGTCCTCATCCCGATGTACTTCCTCATTGCACGCTGGGGCGGCGCCCACCGCACGCAAGCGGCCTGGAAGTTCATCCTCTACACCCTGCTCGGCTCCGTCGTGATGCTGCTCGGCCTCCTCCTCATCGGCCTGAAATCCGGCACATTCGACATGGTGGCACTCGCCACTGACAACGGCCGTGGGCTGACAACATCCGTGCAGGTCACGGCAGTTCTGGCGATCGCGGTCGGCCTCGCCGTGAAGGCCCCGATGTGGCCCCTGCACAGCTGGCTCCCGGACGCCCACACCGCCGCCCCGACCGTCGGCTCGGTCCTGCTGGCCGGCGTACTCCTGAAGATGGGCACTTACGGCTTCGTCCGCATCGCGCTGCCGATCGCCCCCGAGGGCATGCACACGTTCGCGCCGTACCTCGCGGCCTTCGCGGTCGTCGGCATCCTCTACGGCTCCCTCGCCTGCCTCTCCCTCGCCCGCAAGGGCAACAAGGGCGACCTCAAGCGCCTCATCGCGTACTCCTCCGTCGGCCACATGGGCTTCGTCCTCCTGGGCATCGCCTCCATGACCCCCACCGGCGTCAACGGCGCGCTCTTCGCCAACATCGCCCACGGCCTCATCACCGGCCTGCTCTTCTTCCTGGTCGGCGCCCTCAAGGACCGCTACGGCACCGCCGACCTCGACACCCTCGCCGGAGCCACCGGCGCCGCCCTCTACGGCCGCGCCCCCCGCCTCGGCGCCCTCCTCGCCTTCGCCGCCGTCGCCTCGCTCGGCCTGCCCGGACTCGCCGGGTTCTGGGGCGAGATGCTGACGATGTTCGGCGCGTTCGACCCCGCCCCCGGCCTCAGCCGCCCCGCCTTCCTCACCTTCATGGCCCTCGCCGGTCTCGGCACGCTGCTCACCGCCGCGTACCTGCTGATCGTCGTCCGCCGCGTCTGCATGGGGGAGCGGCGCGAGGAGGCCACCGCGATCGCCGACGTCCAGGGCTACGAGTACGCCGCCTGGACCCCGCTCGTCGCCCTCACCGTCCTCGCCGGCCTCTGGCCCGCAGTCCTCCTCGGCCTGACCGACCCGGCCGTCCAGAAGCTCCTCGCAGGAGGCAAGTCGTGACCGTGGCCGCCCACGCCGTGACCCTGGCCGCGCAGGCGGCCGAACCCGTCCGCGCAGCGGCCCCGGCCGCGAACCTCGTGCAGTCCGTCGACTGGCTCGCCATCGCCCCGCCCGTCGTGGCGGCCGCCGCCGCCCTCCTGATCCTGGTCGCGGACCTCTTCGTACCCCAGAAGCGCAAGCACCTCCTGGGCCTCGGCGCGGTCGCGGGCCTCGTCGTGGCACTGGCCGCCCTGCTGCCCCTGCGCGGCGGCGGCCACAAGACCTTCTGCCTCGTCGCCGACGCCACGGTGTGCAGCTACGCCGCCGACCAGTTCGCCCTGGTCATCCAGGCCCTGGTCCTCGTCGGCGCCCTGGTGACGGCCCTCCTGTCCCTCACCCTCGCCCAGGACGACACGAACCTCCCCGCGGGCGAGTACTGGTTCCTGCTGCTGTCCTCCGCCGCCGGAGCCGCCCTCCTCCCGGCCGCCCGCGACCTCGCCACCCTCGTCGTCGCCCTCGAAGTCGCCTCCCTGCCCGCGTTCGCCCTCGTCGGCCTGCGCCGCGGCGACCGGCGCTCCTCCGAAGCGGCCCTGAAGTTCTTCCTGTCCTCCGTGACCGCGACCGCCGTGATGCTCCTCGGCGTCAGCTTCGTGTACGCCGCGACCGGCAGCCTGCACCTCACCGAGATCGCCACTCGCCTCGACAACGTCCCGGCCCAGCTGGACACCCTCGCCCAGGCGGGCGTCGCCCTCACCCTCGTCGGCTTCGCCTTCAAGACGGCGGCGGCACCCTTCCACTTCTGGGTGCCCGACACCTACGTCGGCGCCCCCCTCCCGGTCGCCGCCTACCTTTCCGTCACCGGAAAGGCGGTCGGCTTCTCCGGGCTCATCCTGGTCACCGTCGTGGCGTTCCCGTCGTACGCCGACGTCTGGGGCCCGGCGCTCGCCGTTCTGGCCGCCCTGACGATGACCGTCGGCAACGTCGCCGCCCTGCGCCAGAGCGCCACCCGCGCCCACAGCGCGATCCGTCTCCTCGCCTGGTCCTCCGTCGGCCAGGCCGGTTACCTCCTGGTGCCGATCGCCGCCGCCGCGTACTCCAGCGACGCCCAGATCGGCTCCACCGTCGCGTACGCGCTCATGTACGCCGTCGTGAACCTCGGCGCCTTCGCGGTCGCCGCCCTCGTCTCCCGTACGTCACCGGGCGGCCGCCTCACCGACTACCAGGGCCTCTACGCCCGCAGCCCCCTGGCCGCGCTCGCCCTCGGCTTCTTCCTGCTGTGCCTGGCCGGACTCCCGCCGGGCATCATCGGCCTCGTCGCGAAGGTCACCGTCTTCTCGTCGGCCGTCGACGCGGGCCTGGCCTGGCTCGCCGTGGTCATGGCCGTCAACGTCGTGATCGCCCTGTACTACTACCTCCGCTGGACGGCCCTCCTCTTCCGCCCAGCACCACGAGCGGCGACAGAAGAAGCACCACAAGCGGCGACAGACGCACCACCACGACCGGCGACAGAAGAAGCACCACGACCGGTGCGCGCGCCCCGCCGCCTCCCCGCCCCCCTCGGCACCGCGATCGTCCTCACCCTGGTCGCCGCCGTCGTCCTCTCCGGCGCCCCGCAGCTGATCCTCCGCTTCATCACGGGCTCGCTCTTCCAGTAGCCGCAGCAGTCGCACTCCCCGGACGGCCTAACCCGCTCACCGGTGCACAAGGGAACTAGAGACCCTCGCCTGGCGTTGACCAGTAAGGAAGGGTCCACTGAACGTGGAAGCACCACCCGGTCAGGAGTTCCCCTGCCGCACTACTTGGAGGGCCTACCGTGCACCGCCGGCACAACGGGTTGAAGACAGCCGTACTCCTCGGGGGCCTGTCCGCGCTGATCCTCGTCATCGGCAGCTTCTTCGGCCGTACGGGACTGCTGGTCGCGCTCCTCGTGGCGCTCGGCACCAACGCGTACGCGTACTGGAACAGCGACAAGCTGGCCCTGCGCGCCATGCGCGCCCGCCCGGTCAGCGAATTCGAGGCCCCCGAGCTGTACCGCATGGTCCGCGAGCTCTCCACGGCCGCCCGCCAGCCCATGCCCCGCCTCTACATCTCGCCGACCCAGGCCCCCAACGCCTTCGCCACCGGCCGCAACCCGCGCAACGCGGCCGTCTGCTGCACCGAGGGCATCCTCCAGATCCTCGACGAACGCGAACTGCGCGGCGTCATCGGCCACGAGCTGAGCCACGTCTACAACCGCGACATCCTGATCTCGTCCGTCGCCGGAGCGCTCGCCTCCGTGGTGATGTTCCTGGTCAACTTCGCCTGGCTGATCCCCGTCGGCAGGTCCAACGACAACGAGGGCCCCGGCATCTTCGGCATGCTGCTGATCATGATCCTGGGCCCGCTGGCCGCCTCGATCATCCAGCTCGCCGTCAGCCGCTCCCGCGAGTACGAGGCCGACGCCTCCGGCGCCCAGCTCACCGGCGATCCTCTCGCCCTCGCGAGCGCATTGCGCAAGCTGGACGCGGGTACGAAGCAACTACCGCTGCCCCCCGAGCCCCGGATCGAGACCGCGAGCCACATGATGATCGCGAACCCGTTCCGCCCCGGCGAGGGCACGGCGAAGCTCTTCTCCACCCACCCGCCGATGGCGGAACGCATCGCCCGACTCGAACAGATGGCAGGCCACCGACCGTGAAGACACTCCTCAACCTCATATGGCTGGTCCTGAGCGGCTTCTGGCTCTTCCTGGGCTACCTGGTCGCGGGCCTCCTGCTCTGCATCACCATCATCGGCATCCCCTTCGGCCTCGCGGCCTTCCGGATCGGCATCTACGCCCTGTGGCCCTTCGGGCAGACCGTCGTGGACCGCCGCGACGCGGGCGCCCCCTCCTGCGTCGGCAACGTCCTGTGGCTCGTCCTCGCGGGCTGGTGGCTGGCGCTCGGCCACATCCTCACCGGCATCGCCCTGTGCATCACGATCATCGGCATCCCGTTCGGCATCGCGAACTTCAAGCTGATCCCGGTGTCCCTGCTGCCGCTCGGCAAGGAGATCGTCCCGACCGACCAGCCCTTCGCCGGCCGCTGACCACGCCGCCCTTCCTAGTCACCCCTGTCGCCCCTCCCGGCTGACCTGGCAACCTTCCCGGCGCGCGATGCGTCTTCCCGTACGAGAGCGGGCACACGCACCACCACTGCCCGCACGCATCACCCAGCACATCGCACCCACGGGGGGACCCTCATGAGCATCCTCGGCTGGATCGTCCTCGGCCTGATCGCCGGCGTCATAGCCAAGATCCTGCTGCCCGGCCGCGACCCCGGCGGGCTGATCGGCACCACGCTGATCGGCATCGCGGGCGCGTTCATCGGCGGCTGGATCTCCACCAAGTTCCTGGACCGCGAGATCGCCAACCAGTTCTACGACGGCCCGACCTGGCTCGCCGCCATCGGCGGCTCACTGGTCCTGCTCATCGCGTACCGCATCCTCTTCGGCCACTCCCGCTCACGCCACTGACCCCGCTCACGCGGCGAGCCCCGTCACCCGCAGCGTGATGTTCAGCCGTCCGGCGGCCATTCCGGTCGCCGGATCGCCCGTCCCGGGCAGCACCTTCGGCACCCCGTGGTACGCGAACCGCGACGCGCCCCCGAACACAAAGAGGTCCCCCGACCTCAACTCCACATCCGTGTAAGGGCGTCCACGCCCCTGCGTGTTCCCGAACCGGAACACGCAACTGTCGCCGATGCTGAGCGACACCACCGGCGCCGACGACCGCTCCTCCCGGTCCTGGTGCATCCCCATCCGGGCGTCGCCGTCGTAGAAGTTCACCAGCCCCGCGTCCGGCGCGTACCCGTCACCGGCCCGCTCGTCCTCGTACGCGTCGACCAGCGCCCGGCGCCCCAAGTCGCCCAGCCACTGCGGGAATTCCGCCACCCGCGCACCGTTCACATCGCCCGCCGTCCGGGAGTAGCGGTACGGCTGCCAGTGCCACCCCAGCCCCACCGACCGCACCGACATCACCCCGCCCCCGGGCAGCCGCGTGTGCCGCAGCGGCACCGGACCGGCGGCCCACGTCCGGCACGCCACCACCAACTCCCGCTGCTCCGCCAGCGACAGCCACCCCGGCACGTGCACCGCCCCCGGTGCCACCTCGGCCCGCTCCCGGTCCAGCTCGAACAGCTCGCTCACCGCGCCGGGCCGCCCTCCAGCTCCAGCAGCAGCCGCTTGCGCTCCAGCCCGCCCGCGTACCCGACGAGCGACCCGTCCGCCCCCACGATCCGGTGACAGGGCCGCACCACCAGCAGCGGATTGCGCCCGATCGCGGTCCCCACCGCCCGGACCGCCGCCCGCGACGCCCCGATCGACTCGGCCAGCTTCCCGTACGAAGTGGTCTCCCCGTACGCGACGTCCTCCACCGCACGCCACACCCGGCGCTGGAACTCCGTCCCCACCCCGTCCGCGTACCCGAGGTCGAACCGGGTCAGCTCCCCGGCGAAGTACGCCTTCAGCTGCTCCGCCACCCCGCCGAACAGCTCCGGCGCCCGCCGCCACCCGTCCCGGACGACGACCCCGCCCTTCTGCTCCGGCACCGACAGCGACCGCAGCGCGATCCCGCCGGGCGCCCCGGCGGACTCCTCGCCCACCAGCAGCAGCTCGCCCAACGGGCTGTCGAGGGTCGCGTACACCGTGCTCGCGCTCATGACCCCATCCTCTCCGCGCAGTGCTCACCACGCTTCTCGCCGTCGAGTCTGCGCCCCCGCCCGGCCCCGGGCTGGCGGAATTCGGACACCACGCTGGGGCCGGGTGCGCGAAGGGGGCGGGAGCCGGCCCGAAGCCGCCCACCGCCCCCGTCCGCAGGCCCGCGTGAAGCGCGAAGACTCAGCAGCGGTCCACGATCACCGGTAGTTCACGAACTGGATCGCGAAGTCCAGGTCCTTGCCCTTGAGCAGCGCCTGAATGGCCTGGAGGTCGTCACGGCTCTTGGAGCTGACGCGCAGCTCGTCGCCCTGCACCTGCGCCTTGACGCCCTTGGGGCCCTCGTCGCGGATGATCTTGGCGACCTTCTTGGCGTTGTCCTGCGAGATCCCCTCCTCGATGGAGGCGAAGATCTTGTACTCCTTGCCGGACAGCTGCGGCTCGCCCGCGTCCAGCGACTTCAGCGAGATGCCGCGCTTGACCAGCTTGGTCTCGAAGATGTCGAGGATCGCCTTCACGCGCTCCTCGCCGTTGGCCTGCATCAGGATCTTCTCGCCGGACCAGGAGATGGAAGCGTCCGTGTTCTTGAAGTCGTAACGCTGCGAGATCTCCTTGGCGGCCTGGTTGAGGGCGTTGTCGACCTCCTGCCGCTCGACCTTCGAGACGATGTCGAAACTGGAGTCGGCCATGTCCTGTGGCTCCTTGATGTGGGTGACGGATGGGTGCCGGGTACGGCGCGGGCGCGGCACGGGTGCGGTGCCGTCCCCTCGGCGTACACCTGGGCGTACGCCACAAAGCCTAGCCACCCGGACCGGCAGCGGGCGCGGATCAATCGAGTGGCGGAGCACCCCTGGTCATCAGGTATTGTTTACGTCGTCCCCAGGGAAAAGCGCCGCGAGGCGAAGATCTCCAGGTGACATCCCATGGCGGTGTGCCCGAGTGGCCAATGGGAACGGACTGTAAATCCGTCGGCTTAGCCTACCCAGGTTCGAATCCTGGCGCCGCCACAAAAGAAGGCCCCTGATCAGCGGAAACGCTGGCCGGGGGCCTTCGGGTTTTCCCGGTACGGAGAGGGCCTGCGCCAGTGGTCGGCCGCCGGCTGCCCGCGAGCCGCCCACTGACCGTCACCAGGCCGCCCGCGAGCCGCCCCTGACCACCCTCCACCCGTCCGCGAGCCGGAACTACCCGTCCGCGAGCCGGATTGCGAGCCGCGTCTGCCACTTGTTCAGGTCCGGCTCCACCCGCGGGTCCGTCAGGAACGTCTCCGTCCGCCCCACCCAGTGCTCGCCGTCACCGGCCTCCGTCATGTCCCACTCCAGCCCCCGCGCGCCCGCCCAGGCGATCAGCTCCTCCGTGACGCCGGCCAGCTCGTCGGGGTGGCCGACGTGCGTCAGCGTCGCGTACCGCCCCGCGGGCAGCACCCCCGCCCGCACATCGCCCTCTGGCTCCGGCGCGACCGCCACCGGAACCCCCGCCTCGACCTCCAACTCCCCGTCCGTACCGATCACGTTGTACCGGAGGAACGGACCGCCGGCCGGTTCGGTTCCCCGCGCCGCGAGCCAGCCGATGAGCTCCGGAATCCGGTCGGCGACCGGGGCGAAATGATCCCTCCGCACCCGCCGCCGGACACCCGCGTACGGCTGCTCGCCGCACTCCACGATCTCGGGTTCGTACCGCATGCCACTCCTCGAAGTCCGTCGCCCACCCGCGGGTGGGCGTCACGGGTGACGACTGCGCGGCGGCACCGAACTCATCGGTCCCGCCGCCCTGTTGGGCCGGTCAGTTCCCGGCCACGTCCTTGACCGCCACCGACACCGGCACGCTGCCGCCGACGAGTTCCAGCGTCAGCCCCGCCGTCGACGGCGTCTCCAGCAGCTCCGCCAGTACGGCCGCCACGTCGTCCCGCGTCACGGGCCCGCGCCCGGTCGAGGCGCCCAGTTTCACCAGCCCGGTGCCCGCGTCGTTCGTGAGCTGACCGGGCCTCAGGATCGTCCAGTCCAGGCCGCTCCGGGCCCGTACGTCCGCGTCGGCGGCCCCCTTGGCGCGCAGGTACACGTCGAAGACCTCGTCACCGGGGTGCTCGGGATCGGCGCCCATCGAGGACACCACCACATAGCGGCGCACCCCCGCCCGCTCGGCCGCGTCCGCGAACCTCACCGCCGCGTCCCGGTCCACGGTGTCCTTGCGACCGGCCCCGCTGCCCGGTCCCGCACCCGCCGCGAAGACCGCCGCGGAGGCCCCCTCCAGGGCCGCCGCGACCTCCTCCACGGACGCCGACTCCAGGTCGAGAACGATCGGTTCGGCACCCGCCGACCGCAGGCCCTCGCTCTGTTTCGCGTCGCGGACGATCCCCGCGACCTCGCCTCCGCGTGCGGCGAGCAGACGCTCCAGCCGCAGCGCGATTTGACCGTGTCCACCAGCGATGACAGTGCGCATGCTGTCGACCGTACGCCCACCGGCCCGCCCCCGCTCAGAACGCCGCACACACCCCGCGAACGCACCGGGGCCGGTGCACGGCATCCCATCCGCCCCAGGCACGCACGCACCAGCGCCGGCGCACGGGCACCTCACACACCCCAGACGTGCACACGCACCAAGGTCGGCGGACGGGCACCTCACACACCCCAGACGCGCACACGCCCCGCGCACACACCAGCGCCGGTGCACGGGCGCCTCACGCGCCCCAGGGGCGCTCGGGCCCCGCGAACGCACCCGGGGCCGGGTGCAGGGCGCCCCATGCGCTCAGGGCCCCGTCTCCGGCCTTCCCTGACGCGGCAGTTCCAGCTCCACGGCCGCCACCGTGTCGCAGTACTCGCGCACCGCACTGGTGCGCGCCACGATCCGCCCCCGGTGCACCACGATCCTGCTGTACGCCAGCGACAGCGCCCCCGCGAGCCCCTCGCCCCGCACCGCCACCAGCTCCGCCGGGAACCCCGCCTCCAGCCGCACCTCCGGCAGCCCCATCGCCTCCCGCGCGCCCGCCGCCACCGTGTCGTACGCGTCCGGGGCGCGCATCCCGCTCTGCGAGGCCAGCAGGTACGCCGCCTCCAGAGGGTCGCCGCGCCCCACCGGGTTCGCCAGGTCCCGCAGCGCCCCGCTGCCCGCCGCCAGCCGCACCCCGGCCGCCCGCAGCAGCCGTACCGGCGCCACTCCGCGCGCCTCCACCCCGCCGCAGCCGCCCTGCGGCTGGCACACCACGCTCACCCCGGCGGCCGCCAACTGGTCCGCCGCCCGCGTCGCCACCTCCAGCGGCAGCCGCGACAACCCGCCGCACGGGCCGATCGCCACCCCCGGCCGCAGCCCGCCCGCCATCGCCGCGAGCCTGGCCAGCCGCGCCGGATCGTCACCCTCGGTGTGCAGGTCCACCGGGCACCCGTGCTCGGCGGCCACCTCCAGCACCCGCTCCACGTACCCCGCCGGATCGGGGTCCAGGTCCGGGCAGCCGCCCACCACACCGGCGCCCATCTTCACGGCGTCCCGCAGCATCGCCAGCCCGTCCGCCCCCGCCACCCCCGTCAGCAGCCGGGGCACCGCCACCGCCGACAGGTCCACCAGCCCACGCAGCGAGCGCCGGGCCTGGAGCACCGCCTCCATCGGCCCGAGCCCCTGCACGTCCCCGATCCGCACGTGCGAGCGCAGCGCCGTCGCCCCGTGCCCGAGCTGGAGCAGCGCGGCCTGCGTGGTGCGCCGCTGCACGTCCTGCCGGGCGTACGAGACCGGGCCGCCGTCGTCGGCCGTCAGGGCGGTGTCACTGTGCGCGTGCGGCTCCACCGGCGCCGGAAGCAGCAGGAAGCCCGAGAGGTCCACCCGGGAGGCGGTCAGCGCCGGAAGACTGCCCGCCGTGCCGACGGCCTCGATGCGCCCGTCACGGAGCCGCACGTCCACCGTGCGCCCGTCGGTGAGCCGGGCCCCGCTCAGCAGCAGGGCCTCGGTGCGCTCCGCTCCGCCGGCACCGGCGCCGGTGCCCGGTTCGGGGTTCCCCGGGCGGCGGGACGGCTGCGGCTGGCTGTCGGACATCGCGCTCCTGGCGGGGGCTCGGGCGGAGAGGGGCGCGTCGGCGCGGGGCGGCCGGCGCCCAAGATCACGCAGCGTTCGATCGAGCCTAGGGGCCCGCCTCCGAGGCTTCGAGGAGGAGCGGAATAGTCGTACCGGAGTGACCTCCGGTGGCCTACGTGACGGGTGACGGCGACCCGCCCGGGAGGGGGTCGAAGTGGGCCCCGGATATGGATTTGGGGGATCGGCGCAGACCCGTGTAATGTCTTCATCGCTCGCCCCAATAGCTCAGTCGGTAGAGCGTCTCCATGGTAAGGAGAAGGTCTGCGGTTCGATTCCGCATTGGGGCTCTGGTGTTCGGAGATCCTCCCCCTCGGGGGAGGTGATCCAGACATCAAAGCGGTGTAGCTCAGTCGGTAGAGCAAGCGGCTCATAATCGCTGTGTCACCGGTTCAAGTCCGGTCACCGCTACGCGCAGTAGCCGATTGTAGGGTCGGTCCTCCGATCGGCTACTCTTTTTTGCGTTCATCCGTACATCCGTCCGTCCAAGGAGCACTCACGTGGCTGCCACCGACGTCCGCCCGAAGATCACGCTGGCCTGCGTGGAGTGCAAGGAGCGGAACTACATCACCAAGAAGAACCGGCGTAACAACCCGGACCGCATGGAGATGAAGAAGCACTGCCCGCGTTGCAACTCGCACACGGCGCACCGCGAAACGCGCTAAGCACAGGCTCGTACACGAGGCCGTCCCCGAATTACTGGGGGCGGCCTCGTGTCGTATGTCACGACGATTCACGTCGCTGATCCTTCAGGTCACCCAGGTCACCACCATTCACAGGAGGTACGAGTCCCATGGCGCTCGACCAGTCCTTCGTGGGGCGGTCCTATCCGCCCACCTCGGCGTACGAGGTGGGCCGGGAGAAGATCCGCGAGTTCGCCGAGTCCGTTGGCGACCGCAATCCCGCGTACACCGATCGGGAAGCCGCCACGGCGCTCGGCCACCCCGATGTGATCGCCCCGCCGACCTTTGTCTTCGCGATCACCTTCAAGGCCGCGGGCCTGGTCATCGAGGACCCGCAGCTGGGTCTCGACTACAGCCGGGTGGTGCACGGCGACCAGAAGTTCACCTACACCCGCCCGGTGCGCGCGGGCGACCGCCTGTCGGTCACCTCGACCATCGAGGCGATCAAGTCGATGGCGGGCAACGACATCCTGGACATCCGCGGCGAGGTCCACGACGAGAGCGGTGAGCACGTCGTGACCGCCTGGACGAAGCTGGTGGCGCGCGCCGCCGCCGAGGAGGCATGAGATGGCTGCCACGATCGCCTACGCGGACGTCGAGGTCGGCACCGAGCTGCCCGCCCAGTCCTTCCCCGTGACCCGCGCCACGCTCGTGCAGTACGCGGGCGCCTCCGGGGACTTCAACCCGATCCACTGGAACGAGAAGTTCGCGGTCGGGGTCGGCCTGCCGGACGTCATCGCGCACGGCATGTTCACCATGGCCGAGGCGATCCGCGTGGTCACCGACTGGGCCCAGGACCCGGCCGCCGTCGTCGAGTACGGGGTGCGCTTCACCAAGCCTGTCGTCGTCCCCAACGACGACCATGGCGCCGTGATCGAGGTCACCGGCAAGGTCGCCGCCCTCCTGGACGACAACAAGGTCCGCGTGGACCTCGTCGCCACGAGCGCCGGCCAGAAGGTGCTGGGCATGTCCCGCGCGGTGGTGCAGCTCGGCTGAGCAGGTGTACGGAGAGTAAGGGGCGGCCTCCCGGAGGCCGCCCCTTACGCGTGCCCGATCGGGGCCCCACGATCGCTCTCGTACGCTGGACCCCGTGCAGGAACTCCACGATGCCCCCCTCGCCCCCCTGACCACCTTCCGCCTCGGCGGTCCCGCGACCCGCCTGGTCACGGCCACCACCGACGACGAGGTGATCGCCGCCGTCCGCGAGGCCGACGCCTCCGGCACCCCGCTGCTGATCGTCGGCGGCGGCAGCAACCTGGTCATCGGCGACAAGGGCTTCGACGGCACCGCCCTGCGCATCGCCACCCAGGGCTTCTCCCTCGACGGCACCAAGCTGGAGCTGGCCGCGGGCGAGGTCTGGACGGACGCCGTCGCCCGCACCGTCGAAGCCGGTCTCGCGGGCATCGAGTGCCTCGCCGGAATCCCCGGCTCCGCCGGCGCGACCCCGATCCAGAACGTCGGCGCGTACGGCCAGGACGTCTCCAGCACCCTCACCGAGGTCGACGCCTACGACCGCCGCACCGGCGAGCGGGTCACCCTCACCAACGCCGAGTGCGCCTTCTCGTACCGCCACAGCCGGTTCAAGGAGGACCCGGAGCGCTACGTGGTGCTGCGGGTCCGCTTCGAGCTGGAGGACGCGGGCGGCCTCTCCGCGCCGATCAAGTACCCGGAGACCGCACGCACCCTGGGCGTCGAGGCCGGGGAGCGCGTCCCCGCCGCCGTCGCGCGCGAGACGGTGCTCGGTCTGCGCGCCGGCAAGGGCATGGTGCTGGACCCCGAGGACCACGACACCTGGTCGGCGGGCTCCTTCTTCACCAACCCGATCCTCGACGACGCCCGGTTCGCGGACTTCCTCGCCCGCGTCCACGACCGGCTCGGCCCCGACACCGCGCCGCCCGCCTTCCCGGCGGGGGAGGGGCTCACCAAGACCTCCGCGGCCTGGCTCATCGACCGCGCGGGCTTCACCAAGGGGTACGGCGAGGGGCCCGCCCGCATCTCCACCAAGCACGCCCTCGCCCTCACCAACCGGGGCGACGCCACCACCGAGGACCTCCTGGCGCTGGCCCGCGAGGTCGTCGCCGGTGTCCACGACGCGTTCGGCGTGACCCTCGTGAACGAGCCCGTGACGGTCAACTGCGCCCTCTGAGCGGCCCTTTCAGTACGCCACCCCGACACCCTGCTTCACCGTCGCCGGGTCCTCGACCACCGCCAGCATCGCGTGCGCCGTGTCGGCCCGCGAGATGGTGCGGCCGCTGGCCGGGGTGCCGCCGACGACCGTGCGGTACGTCCCGGTCAGCCGCCCGTCCAGGAGCCTGGGCGGGCGTACCGAGGTCCAGTCGGTGGCCGAGCGGGCCAACTCGCCCTCCATGGCCGTCAGATCGACGTACACGGGCTTCAGGGCCGCGCTGACCAGCTTCCCGATGATCCGGTCGACGAACGGCTGCCGCTCCGGCGCGGGACCGACCGGGGCGGCGCTCACCACCACCAGCCGCCGCACGCCCTCGGCGTCCATCGCGCCCAGCACCGTACGGGTGAGCTTCGTGGTGATCCCCGCGTCCCCCCGGCTGCGCGCACCGAGACCGGAGAGCACCGCGTCCCGCCCGGCCACGGCCTCGCGCACCTGCTCCGGGTCCGTCAGGGCGGACCGGAAGACGGTCAGCCGTTCACCGGTGACGGAGAACCGCGCCGGATCGCGCACCACCGCCGTCACCTCGTGCCCGGCAGCCAGCGCCTGCGTGACGATTTCCTGCCCGATGCCGCCTGTGGCACCGAATACCGTGAGCCTCATCGCACACCCTCCCAACAAGGTGGGTGAGTATTCACTCACCCTCTTCTAGAGTGGGTGAGCACTCACTCACCCGTCAACCCCGGAGCCCCCGTGCACAAGCCCACCCGAGAGCGCATCCTCGACGCCGCCCACGAGCTGATGCGCACCCTCGGCCTCTCCCGCGCCACCACCAAGGAGATCGCCCGCGCCGCAGGCTGCTCGGAGGCCGCCCTCTACAAGCACTTCACGAGCAAGGAGGACCTCTTCGTCGCCGTCCTCGACGAACGCCTGCCCCGGCTCTCCCCCCTGCTGCACCACCTGGTCGCCGACCCCGGCGCGCGCACCGTCGAGGAGAACCTCACCGAGATCGCCCACCAGGCCGTGCTCTTCTACGCCGAGAGCTTCCCGATCGCCGCCTCGCTGTACGCCGAGACCAAGCTCAAGGCCCGCCACGACACCGCCATGCGGGACATGGGCACCGGCCCCCACATGCCCATCGAGAGCCTGGACGCCTATCTGCGCGCCGAACGCGACGCCGGACGCCTGGCACCCGGCACCGACACCTTCGCGGCCGCCTCGCTCCTCCTGGGCGCCTGCGCGCAGCGCGCCTTCGCCTACGACGCGGACGGCACGATCGGCCGGCGCCCCCCGCAGGACGTCGACGCCTTCGCCGCCGCCCTCACCCGCACCCTGCTGACCGGCATCGCGCGCTAGCTCAGTCGGCCAGCCACGCGTCGATCCCGGACAGCAGCTTGTCCCGTACGTCCACGGGCGCGGCCGACCCGCGCACCGACTGCCGCGCCAGCTCGGCCAGTTCGGCGTCCGTGAAGCCGTGGTGCTCCCGCGCCAGCTCGTACTGCGCCGCAAGACGCGACCCGAACAGCAGCGGGTCGTCCGCCCCCAGCGCCATCGGCACCCCGGCGTCGTACAACGTCCGCAGCGGCACGTCCTCGGGCTTCTCGTACACCCCGAGCGCCACATTGGACGCCGGGCACACCTCGCAGGTCACGCCCTTGTCCGCGAGCCGCTTCAGCAGCCGCGGGTCCTCGGCCGCCCGCACCCCGTGCCCGATCCGCGAGGCGTGCAGGTCGTCCAGGCAGTCCCGTACGGACGAAGGACCCGTCAGCTCGCCGCCGTGCGGCGCGGCCAGCAGCCCGCCCTCGCGCGCGATCGCGAACGCCCGGTCGAAGTCCCGCGCCATGCCGCGTCGCTCGTCGTTCGACAGTCCGAATCCGACGATCCCGCGATTCGCGTACCGCACCGCGAGGCGCGCCAGCGTGCGCGCGTCCAGCGGATGCTTCATCCGGTTCGCCGCGACCAGCACCCGCATCCCGAGCCCGGTCTCCCGGGACGCGCTGTCCACCGCGTCCAGGATGATCTCCAGCGCCGGGATCAGACCGCCGAGCAGCGGGGCGTACGACGTCGGATCGACCTGGATCTCCAGCCACCCGGAGCCGTCCCTGACGTCCTCCTCGGCGGCCTCCCGCACCAGCCGCTGGATGTCCTCCGGGGTCCGCAGACACGACCGCGCCGCGTCGTACAGCCGCTGGAAGCGGAACCAGCCCCGCTCGTCGGTCGCCCGCAGCTTCGGCGGCTCACCGCTGGTCAGCGCCTCGGGAAGGTGCACCCCGTGCCGGTCGGCCAGATCCAGGAGGGTCGAGGGCCGCATCGAGCCGGTGAAGTGCAGGTGCAGATGAGCCTTGGGGAGCAGAGACAGATCACGTACGCGTTCCATCCCAGGATCTTGCCGTACGCGCGACGCGCCCGGAAGCGCCTTTTCTCCAACGGGTGCGCCCCCGAACGCAGAAACGATCCCCCGGCCACCAGGGCCGGGGGACCGTCGCTCGCACCTCATAGAGGCGCTCGGTTCTGCGAAAAACGCACACCGCACGTGGTGCTAGTCGCGGGCCTCCGCGAGCAGCTTCTGGATGCGCGAGATGCCCTCGACGAGGTCCTCGTCGCCCAGCGCGTAGGAGAGCCGCAGGTAACCCGGGGTGCCGAAGGCCTCGCCCGGAACGACCGCGACCTCCACCTCCTCCAGGATCAGCGCCGCCAGCTCCACCGAGGTCTGCGGACGCTTGCCGCGGATCTCCTTGCCGAGCAGCCCCTTCACCGACGGGTACACGTAGAACGCGCCCTCCGGCGTCGGGCAGACGACGCCCTCGATCTCGCTCAGCATCCGCACGATCGTCTTGCGGCGGCGGTCGAAGGCCGTCTTCATCTCGTCGACCGCGTCCAGCGGCCCCGACACGGCGGCCAGCGCCGCGACCTGCGCCACGTTGGAGACGTTGGAGGTGGCGTGCGACTGGAGGTTCGTCGCGGCCTTCACGACGTCCTTCGGGCCGATGATCCAGCCCACCCGCCAGCCGGTCATCGCGTACGTCTTCGCCACGCCGTTGACCACGATGCACTTGTCGCGCAGCTCGGGCACGATCGCCGGCAGCGAGGTGAACTGCGCGTCGCCGTAGACCAGGTGCTCGTAGATCTCGTCGGTGAGGACCCACAGGCCCTTCTCGTGCGCCCAGCGGCCGATCGCCTCGGCGTCCGCCTCGCTGTAGACGGCGCCGGTCGGGTTCGACGGGGAGACGAAGAGCACGACCTTCGTACGCTCCGTGCGCGCCGCCTCCAGCTGCTCGACGGAGACCCGGTAGCCGGTCGTCTCGTCGGCCACGACCTCCACCGGCACACCGCCCGCGAGCCGGATCGACTCGGGGTACGTCGTCCAGTACGGGGCCGGGACGATGACCTCGTCACCCGGGTCGAGGATCGCGGCGAACGCCTCGTAGATGGCCTGCTTGCCGCCGTTGGTGACCAGCACCTGGGAGGCGTCGACCTCGTAACCGGAGTCGCGCAGCGTCTTGGCGACGATCGCGTTCTTCAGCTCGGGGAGCCCGCCCGCCGGGGTGTAGCGGTGGTACTTCGGGTTCGAGCAGGCCTCGATCGCGGCCTGGACGATGTAGTCCGGCGTCGGGAAGTCGGGCTCGCCCGCGCCGAAGCCGATCACCGGGCGTCCGGCGGCCTTGAGGGCCTTCGCCTTCGCGTCCACGGCAAGGGTGGCGGACTCGGAAATTGCACCGACGCGGGCGGACACCCGGCGCTCGGTCGGAGGGGTAGCAGCGCTCATGGGGCCCATCGTCCCAGACCCCCGGGGGCCCACGTACAGGGGTTTCACGGACTGGGCGGGGCCACGTCCGGCCCCTTTCTGTTCGACGTCGGGCCCAGGAGCACGTACACTCACCTGTCGTTGGCCCACAGCAGCCCGTCTCCACCGAGCGCACTCCGTGCACTCAGTCGGATGCGGTAGGTTGGGGGAACCACAAAGGGTCGTAGCTCAATTGGTAGAGCACTGGTCTCCAAAACCAGCGGTTGGGGGTTCAAGTCCCTCCGGCCCTGCTACACACTCCTTCGCCAGGATGTGTGCGCATGTACGTACTTCTCTGCATTTGTCGTGCGGCTCCACCGGGCGCGGCACGGCCACGACCCGGAATCAGGTGAGTAGCGTGACGGACGCCGTGGGCTCCATCGACATGCCTGATGCCCAGGACGAGGTGCCGAAGAAGGCACGCAAGGGCGGCAAGCGGGGCAAGAAGGGCCCGCTGGGCCGCCTCGCTCAGTTCTACCGCCAGATCGTCGCGGAGCTCCGCAAGGTCGTCTGGCCCACGCGCAGCCAGCTGACGACGTACACCACGGTCGTCATCGTCTTCGTCGTGATCATGATCGGCATCGTGACCGTGATCGACCAGGGCTTCGCCGCAGCCGTGAAGTACCTCTTCGGTTAAAGCAGTACTCGCGTAGGGCGCCTGCCTCGGGCGCCCCTTTCGCGCGTTCCAACCATTTTGTATCCAGGAAGAAGCAGCCACCGTGTCTGACCCGAACCTGAACGACGCCGGCGAGCCGACGGTGGGCGCCGTCGAGTCCGTTGAGGACGAGACTGCCATCGTTGAGGCGGCGGACGCTGTGGAGCCCGACCAGGCCGAAGCTGCCGACGCCGCCGCGGGCGAGCCCGCCGAGGAGGCTGCCCTCCACGTCGAGTCCGACGAGGATGTCGAAGCTGTCGCCGTCGCCGAGACCGACGAGGACGCGGCTGCCGCAGAGGCCGTCGCGGACGCCGACGGGGTCGATGCCGAGGCCGAGGAGATCGCCGAGGCCGAAGAGGCCGAGGAGCCCTCCGAGCCGGTGGACCCGATCCAGGCGCTCCGCGAGGAGCTCCGCCTCCTGCCCGGCGAGTGGTACGTCATCCACACGTACGCCGGTTACGAGAAGCGCGTGAAGGCCAACCTGGAACAGCGCGCCGTCTCCCTGAACGTCGAAGAGTTCATCTACCAGGCCGAGGTGCCTGAAGAGGAAATCGTTCAGATCAAGAACGGCGAGCGCAAGAACGTCCGTCAGAACAAGCTCCCGGGCTACGTGCTCGTGCGCATGGACCTGACGAACGAGTCCTGGGGCGTCGTCCGCAACACCCCCGGCGTCACCGGCTTCGTGGGCAACGCCTACGACCCGTACCCGCTGACCCTGGACGAGATCGTCAAGATGCTCGCCCCGGAGGCCGAGGAGAAGGCCGCCCGCGAGGCCGCCGAGGCCGAGGGCAAGCCCGCACCGGCCCGCAAGGTCACCGTCGAGGTCCTGGACTTCGAGGTCGGCGACGCGGTCACCGTCACCGACGGCCCGTTCGCCACGCTGCAGGCCACGATCAACGAGATCAACGCCGACTCGAAGAAGGTCAAGGGCCTCGTCGAGATCTTCGGCCGCGAGACTCCGGTCGAGCTCAGCTTCGACCAGATCCAGAAGAACTGACGCCAACTCAGGCACTTCTGACAAGAGCTTCCGAACAGGTCAGATCGGGCTTCCAAAGCCGGTCTGACCTGCTCGGTTTTTAGCCGCACGTCTATACCCGTTATCGTTGTGCGGTATGCCTCCATCCGGATGATCGGATGGTCGGCCGAAACTCTCACTAGGACCCGGAGAGAGCAATGCCTCCCAAGAAGAAGAAGGTCACGGGGCTTATCAAGCTCCAGATCAACGCGGGCGCCGCCAACCCGGCCCCGCCGGTCGGCCCGGCGCTCGGTCAGCACGGCGTCAACATCATGGAGTTCTGCAAGGCCTACAACGCCGCGACCGAGTCGCAGCGTGGCATGGTCGTGCCGGTGGAGATCACGGTCTACGAAGACCGCTCCTTCACCTTCGTGACGAAGACCCCGCCGGCCGCCAAGCTGATCCTCAAGGCCGCAGGTGTGGACAAGGGATCGGGCGAGCCCCACAAGACCAAGGTCGCGAAGCTCACGGCCGCTCAGGTCCGCGAGATCGCCACGGTCAAGCTCCCCGACCTGAACGCCAACGACCTGGACGCCGCCGACAAGATCATCGCCGGCACCGCCCGTTCCATGGGCATCACGGTCGAGGGCTGATCAGCCCCTTCCCGTACGGAAGCCCCTTTCCGTACGACAGTGGTAGGGCCACGCGCCGGCCCGCACCACGACTCCACACCTGCCACGCGGCGGAAGCCGCATGGTGAATACCTGACACAGGAGCAGCAGTGAAGCGCAGCAAGTCTCTCCGCGCTGCGGACGCCAAGATCGACCGGGAGCGTCTGTACGCCCCCCTCGAGGCCGTCCGTATCGCCAAGGACACCAGCTCGGTCAAGTTCGACGGCACCGTCGAGGTCGCCATGCGTCTGGGTGTCGACCCGCGCAAGGCCGACCAGATGGTCCGCGGCACCGTCAACCTTCCGCACGGCACCGGCAAGACCGCCCGGGTCCTGGTCTTCGCGACCGGTGACCGTGCTGCGGCCGCGGAAGCCGCTGGCGCCGACATCGTCGGCTCCGACGAACTGATCGACGAGGTGGCCAAGGGCCGCCTGGACTTCGACGCCGTCGTCGCCACCCCGGACCTCATGGGCAAGGTCGGCCGCCTCGGCCGCGTGCTCGGCCCGCGTGGTCTGATGCCGAACCCGAAGACCGGAACGGTCACCCCGGACGTGGCGAAGGCTGTCACGGACATCAAGGGCGGCAAGATCGAGTTCCGCGTCGACAAGCACTCGAACCTGCACTTCATCATCGGCAAGGTCTCCTTCGACGAGACCAAGCTGGTGGAGAACTACGCAGCGGCGCTGGAGGAAGTCCTCCGTCTGAAGCCGTCCGCCGCCAAGGGCCGCTACATCAAGAAGGCCACGCTGGCCACCACGATGGGCCCCGGCATCCCGCTGGACGCCAACCGCACCCGCAACCTCCTCGCCGAGGAGGACCCGGCCGCCGTCTGAGTCTCCTGACTCGACAGCAGTCGCGGGTTTTCGCGTACGAAGCCGCCCCCACGCCTCCTTGCGAGGCGCGGGGGCGGCTTTGTCGTACCTGCCGTCCCTCCCGCCCTGCGCGAGCCCCACTGCCGGTGTCCGGAAACGTTCGGGCCCCCTTCCGGGCCGGGATATGTGATCGCCCGGTGTCAGTGGGGTGGGTTACCGTCGCGGCAATCACAGAAGACGCACAAGGGGCGGGTACGGATGAACGCAGTGGGTTGGAAGCGGGCAGGCATATCGGCGGTCGCGCTGGCGGCGGTGGTCGGTCTCGCGGGCTGTCAGGGCGACGGCGGCAAGGACGGCCAGGGCGGCAAGAAGGCCGCGGGGGACGCGGCGCCCCAGAAGCAGGACCGCGCGGGGGCGGCCCGGACGCTGAAGGCCGCGTACAAGAAGACCGCCGAGGCCAAGTCGGCCAAGGTGAAGATGACGATGAGCATGCCCGCCTCCGTACAGGGCGGCGGCACGGTCGAGATGACCGGCACGCTCGGCTGGGACCCGACCGTCCTGGACATGACGATGAAGCCCACCGGCGCCCTGAAGCCGAAGGCCGGGGACAAGGGGCCCGACCAGATCCGCATGATCATGCGTGACAACGTCATGTACATGGATCTCGGTGCCGAGGCCGCCGCCTCGATGGACGGCAAGCGCTGGATGAAGATGGACCTGAGCGCCGCGGCCAAGGACGGCGGCGCCGGGGCCGGAGCGCTCACCGGCGGCATGGACAACGCCAACCAGGACCCCTCGCGGCAGATCGGCATGCTCCTGGAGTCGCCGAACCTCCAGCACATCGGCGCCGAGAACGTCGGGGGCGTCGCGACCCAGCACTACAAGGGCACCCTCACGGTCGCGGAGATGCTCAAGACCAACAAGGACGCCGACCGCCAGCTCACCGGCAAGCAGCGCGAGGAACTGCTCGCCAACATGAACAAGGCGGGCATCAAGGGCTACGACACCGACGTCTGGGTCGACGACAAGGGCTACCCGGCCAAGATGGTCGTCGGGATGGACTCGGCCAAGGGCCGCGTGGACATCTCCATGACGTACTCGGACTACGGCACCAAGGCCTCCGTCGAGACGCCGCCGGCCGACCAGACGCTCGACTTCATGAAGAAGCTGAAGGAAGAGATGAGCAAGGGCGGCAGCGGAGCCTCCGCAGGCCTCTGAGCTGCCTGAAGGGCCGCCCGGGACGGGATCCGGGCGGCCCCGGGATCACCTGGGGACGGCGGCGGAACCATGTCCGTACGACCCGATTTGCCTGACGCTCGCCCCGTCGCGTACTCTTCCGAGGAAGCCAAAGACCGCTGGTCGTTGCTGCGTGCTCGTTCGAGGGCGTGGTGGCCGAAGGATCCGCTAGAGACACGCGGACGACCTGCGCAGGTGTTCGTGGAAAGTTCCCGGTTCATTCTGGTTGAGCTCAGCCCCGTGCGCTTGCGCCGGGGCGTTTTCGTTTTTACAGCCCCTTCTGAGCGGTCCTCATCACCCGGAAGGAGGCCGACGCTCTATGCCGACGCCCGACAAGGCTGCCGCGGTAGCCGAGCTCGCGGACCAGTTCCGCAGCTCGAACGCCGCCGTGCTGACCGAGTACCGGGGTCTCACCGTGGCGCAGCTCAAGACGCTGCGTCGTTCCCTCGGTGAGAACGCCCAGTACGCCGTGGTGAAGAACACGCTGACCAAGATCGCGGCCAACGAGGCCGGGATCACTTCGCTGGACGACCAGTTCACTGGTCCGACGGCGGTTGCCTTCATCACCGGTGACCCGGTGGAGTCGGCGAAGGGTCTTCGTGACTTCGCCAAGGAGAACCCGAACCTCATCATCAAGGGCGGTGTCCTTGACGGTAAGGCGCTGTCCGCCGATGAGATCAAGAAGCTCGCGGACCTCGAGTCCCGCGAGGTTCTGCTCGCCAAGCTGGCGGGTGCCATGAAGGGCAAGCAGACTCAGGCTGCGCAGCTCTTCCAGGCGCTCCCGTCGAAGTTCGTCCGCACTGCGGAAGCGCTTCGCGTCAAGCTCGAAGAGCAGGGCGGTGCCGAGTAACTCGGCTCGCGCAATGGTCGTAGCCCGCTAGGGAGACGACCGCAGCGGGCCGACTGTACGCCCGCCGACATTTACATCCGGCACCTGCCGAATTAGTGGAAGGACGCCATCATGGCGAAGCTGTCTCAGGAAGACCTGCTCGAGCAGTTCGAGGGCATGACCCTCATCGAGCTCTCCGAGTTCGTGAAGGCCTTCGAGGAGAAGTTCGACGTCACCGCCGCCGCGGCCGTCGCCGTTGCGGGCCCGGCCCAGGGTGGCCCGGCTGCCGAGGCCGCCGAGGAGCAGGACGAGTTCGACGTCATCCTCACGGGTGCCGGCGACAAGAAGATCCAGGTCATCAAGGTCGTGCGTGAGCTCACCTCGCTGGGTCTGAAGGAGGCCAAGGACCTCGTCGACGGCGCTCCGAAGCCGGTCCTCGAGAAGGTCGCCAAGGACGCCGCTGAGAAGGCCGCCGAGGCCCTCAAGGGCGCCGGTGCGGCCGTTGAGGTCAAGTGACCTCCTGAGTCTCTGACTCTTTTGGCCGGAAAACGCTCTCGGGCGTAACGCTGGCACAGCCAAAGGCGATCACCCAATGGGGTGGTCGCCTTTCGGCGTTTCCACGGCGGCTGTGCGCATCGCCCCGTGACGAGTAGGGTGATCTTCGTCGTGCGCCCCGCAGACGCGCTGTGCGCCCGTTGTACGCCCTTGGGGCGGTCCGGGCAGGTGACCGAGGCTCTGAGGGGGCGGGGGGCCTTGACGAACGGCACGCAGCGCGCAATTCTCAGGACGCGTCGTCACATCGATCCGACTCCGAGGCATGGATCGGCGACGCGGAGGGCAGTAATGAGGTGCGTTCGCAGGGCGCGAGGGCTCGCCCGAGGCGTAGGACGACAGCAGGACGCACGGCAAGACGCACAGCAGGCGCAACGTAATTCGTGGCAGTGGCGTTGAGAAGAACAAAGAGGCCGATGAGGGTCCCCAAAAACCCGCTCTGGACATCAGTGGGCCAAGTGGCTACACTGACCCTTTGCGCTGCCTGTTAGCTGCCTCCTGCCCGTCACCAGGGGCATGCCCACTGTTTGGCCACCGAGGAATGAACCGCCCTGATCTGGGCTTTTCTGTCTCTGTGTCCATGTGGGACCGGTACGCGCGTAGTGAGTCCGAGCCCTCGGAAGGACCCCCTCTTGGCCGCCTCGCGCAACGCCTCGACCTCCAATACGAACAACGGCGCAAGCACCGCCCCGCTGCGCATCTCCTTTGCAAAGATCAAGGAGCCCCTCGAGGTTCCGAACCTCCTCGCGCTGCAGACCGAGAGCTTTGACTGGCTGCTCGGCAACGCCGCGTGGAAGGGTCGCGTCGAGGCCGCTCTCGAGAGTGGACAGGACGTCCCCACGAAGTCCGGTCTGGAGGAGATCTTCGAAGAGATCTCGCCGATCGAGGACTTCTCCGGGTCGATGTCGCTGACGTTCCGCGACCACCGCTTCGAGCCGCCGAAGAACTCGATCGACGAGTGCAAGGAGCGCGACTTCACGTTCGCCGCCCCGCTCTTCGTCACCGCCGAGTTCACCAACAACG
This sequence comes from Streptomyces sp. NPDC087440, assembly GCF_044744005.1. Lineage (NCBI taxonomy): Bacteria > Bacillati > Actinomycetota > Actinomycetes > Kitasatosporales > Streptomycetaceae > Streptomyces > Streptomyces sp. NPDC087440. The sequence goes on from NZ_JBIUXN010000002.1 coordinate 40,132, forward strand.
AGACCGGCGAGATCAAGTCCCAGACGGTCTTCATGGGCGACTTCCCGCTCATGACCAACAAGGGCACCTTCGTCATCAACGGCACCGAGCGTGTCGTGGTGTCCCAGCTGGTCCGCTCGCCGGGTGTCTACTTCGACTCCTCCATCGACAAGACGTCCGACAAGGACATCTTCTCCGCCAAGATCATCCCGTCCCGGGGTGCCTGGCTGGAGATGGAGATCGACAAGCGCGACATGGTCGGTGTCCGCATCGACCGCAAGCGCAAGCAGTCCGTCACCGTTCTCCTCAAGGCCCTCGGTTGGACGACCGAGCAGATCCTGGAGGAGTTCGGCGAGTACGAGTCCATGCGCGCCACCCTGGAGAAGGACCACACCCAGGGCCAGGACGACGCGCTGCTCGACATCTACCGCAAGCTGCGTCCGGGCGAGCCGCCGACCCGTGAGGCCGCTCAGACGCTGCTCGAGAACCTCTACTTCAACCCGAAGCGCTACGACCTCGCGAAGGTCGGCCGCTACAAGGTGAACAAGAAGCTCGGCGCCGACGAGCCGCTGAACGCCGGTGTGCTCACGACCGACGACATCATCGCCACCATCAAGTACCTGGTGAAGCTCCACGCGGGCGAGACCGAGACGGTCGGCGAGTCGGGCCGGAACATCGTCGTCGAGACCGACGACATCGACCACTTCGGCAACCGTCGTCTGCGCAACGTCGGCGAGCTCATCCAGAACCAGGTCCGCACGGGTCTGGCTCGTATGGAGCGCGTCGTCCGCGAGCGGATGACGACCCAGGACGTCGAGGCGATCACGCCGCAGACCCTGATCAACATCCGCCCCGTGGTGGCGTCGATCAAGGAGTTCTTCGGCACCTCGCAGCTGTCGCAGTTCATGGACCAGAACAACCCGCTGTCGGGTCTGACGCACAAGCGTCGTCTCTCGGCACTGGGTCCCGGTGGTCTGTCCCGTGAGCGGGCAGGCTTCGAGGTCCGTGACGTGCACCCGTCCCACTACGGCCGCATGTGCCCGATCGAGACGCCTGAAGGCCCCAACATCGGTCTGATCGGTTCGCTGGCTTCGTACGGCCGCGTCAACGCCTTCGGCTTTGTCGAGACCCCGTACCGCCGCGTGACCGAGGGTGTCGTCACCGACGAGGTCGACTACCTGACGGCCGACGAGGAAGACCGCTTCGTGATCGCCCAGGCGAACGCGATCCTCGGCGAGGACATGCGCTTCACCGAGTCGCGCGTCCTGGTCCGCCGTCGTGGCGGAGAGATCGACTACATCCCGGGCGACGACGTCGACTACATGGACGTCTCGCCGCGCCAGATGGTGTCGGTCGCGACCGCGATGATCCCCTTCCTGGAGCACGACGACGCCAACCGCGCGCTCATGGGCGCGAACATGATGCGTCAGGCCGTGCCCCTGATCACGTCCGAGGCGCCGCTCGTCGGCACCGGCATGGAGTACCGCTGTGCGGTCGACGCCGGTGACGTCATCAAGGCGGAGAAGGCGGGTGTGGTCCAGGAGGTCTCCGCGGACTACGTCACCGTCGCCAACGACGACGGCACGTACACCACGTACCGGATCGCCAAGTTCTCCCGCTCGAACCAGGGCACCTCGGTCAACCAGAAGGTTGTCGTCAACGAGGGCGCACGGGTCATCGAGGGTCAGGTCCTCGCCGACGGTCCCGCCACCCAGCAGGGTGAGATGGCGCTCGGCAAGAACCTCCTCGTCGCCTTCATGCCGTGGGAGGGTCACAACTACGAGGACGCGATCATCCTGTCGCAGCGCCTCGTGCAGGACGACGTCCTCTCCTCGATCCACATCGAGGAGCACGAGGTCGACGCCCGTGACACCAAGCTCGGCCCGGAGGAGATCACCCGGGACATCCCGAACGTCTCCGAAGAGGTCCTCGCCGACCTCGACGAGCGCGGCATCATCCGTATCGGTGCCGAGGTCGTCGCCGGCGACATCCTCGTCGGCAAGGTCACGCCCAAGGGTGAGACCGAGCTGACGCCGGAGGAGCGCCTGCTCCGCGCGATCTTCGGTGAGAAGGCGCGCGAGGTGCGCGACACCTCGCTGAAGGTGCCGCACGGTGAGATCGGCAAGGTCATCGGCGTCCGCGTCTTCGACCGCGAAGAGGGCGACGAGCTTCCCCCGGGCGTGAACCAGCTGGTCCGCGTCTACGTGGCCCAGAAGCGCAAGATCACCGACGGTGACAAGCTCGCCGGCCGTCACGGCAACAAGGGTGTTATCTCCAAGATCCTGCCGATCGAGGACATGCCGTTCCTGGAGGACGGCACCCCGGTCGACATCATCCTGAACCCCCTGGGTGTGCCGTCCCGAATGAACCCGGGACAGGTCCTGGAGATCCACCTCGGCTGGCTCGCCAGCCGCGGCTGGGACGTCTCCGGTCTCGGTGACGAGTGGGCTCAGCGCCTGCAGGTCATCGGCGCCGACCGCGTCGAGCCCGGCACCAACGTCGCCACCCCGGTGTTCGACGGCGCCCGCGAGGACGAGATCACCGGTCTCTTCGAGGCCACGATCCCCAACCGCGACGGCGACCGCCTGGTGCAGCCCTCCGGCAAGGCGCAGCTGTACGACGGCCGCTCCGGCGAGCCGTTCCCGGACCCGATCTCGGTCGGGTACATGTACATCCTCAAGCTGCACCACCTGGTCGACGACAAGCTCCACGCCCGTTCGACCGGCCCGTACTCGATGATCACGCAGCAGCCGCTGGGTGGTAAGGCGCAGTTCGGTGGTCAGCGCTTCGGTGAGATGGAGGTGTGGGCGCTGGAGGCTTATGGCGCCGCGTACGCCCTCCAGGAGCTCCTGACGATCAAGTCCGACGACGTGACCGGCCGCGTGAAGGTCTACGAGGCCATCGTCAAGGGCGAGAACATCCCGGAGCCCGGCATTCCCGAGTCCTTCAAGGTGCTCATCAAGGAAATGCAGTCGCTCTGCCTCAACGTGGAGGTGCTGTCCTCGGACGGCATGTCCATCGAGATGCGTGACACGGACGAGGACGTCTTCCGCGCAGCGGAGGAACTCGGTATCGACCTGTCCCGGCGCGAGCCGAGCAGCGTCGAAGAGGTCTGACGGGCCGGCCGGGGGTCTTCCGTAAGACGAAGACCCCCGGCCCTCCCCGGACCCGTTCAGACCATTTGAAGTGCCCATTTATCTCGCGTAACGCGAGGGGCTCGAACCCCCGAAAGAGGGATTGACGACAAGTGCTCGACGTCAACTTCTTCGACGAGCTGCGGATTGGCCTCGCCACCGCGGACGACATCCGGACCTGGTCCCACGGCGAAGTGAAGAAGCCGGAGACCATCAACTACCGCACGCTCAAGCCCGAAAAGGATGGACTCTTCTGCGAGAAGATCTTCGGTCCGACCCGGGACTGGGAGTGCTACTGCGGCAAGTACAAGCGTGTCCGCTTCAAGGGCATCATCTGTGAGCGCTGCGGCGTCGAGGTCACTCGCGCCAAGGTGCGTCGTGAGCGGATGGGCCACATTGAGCTGGCCGCCCCGGTCACGCACATCTGGTACTTCAAGGGCGTTCCCTCGCGCCTGGGCTACCTGCTCGACCTCGCGCCGAAGGACCTCGAAAAGGTCATCTACTTCGCCGCGTACATGATCACCTTCGTGGACGAGGAGCGCCGGACGCGCGACCTGCCCTCGCTGGAGGCGCACGTCTCCGTCGAGCGTCAGCAGGTCGAGAACCGTCGTGACTCCGACCTGGAGGCCCGCGCCAAGAAGCTCGAGACGGACCTCGCCGAGCTGGAGGCCGAGGGCGCCAAGGCCGACGTGCGCCGCAAGGTGCGCGAAGGTGCCGAGCGCGAGATGAAGCAGCTCCGTGACCGCGCCCAGCGCGAGATCGACCGCCTCGACGAGGTGTGGAACCGCTTCAAGAACCTCAAGGTCCAGGACCTGGAGGGCGACGAGCTCCTCTACCGCGAGCTGCGTGACCGCTTCGGCACGTACTTCGACGGTTCCATGGGTGCGGCTGCTCTGCAGAAGCGCCTGGAGTCCTTCGACCTCGAGGAGGAGGCCGAGCGCCTCCGCGAGATCATCCGTACCGGCAAGGGCCAGAAGAAGACCCGTGCGCTCAAGCGCCTCAAGGTCGTCTCCGCGTTCCTGCAGACCAGCAACAGCCCCAAGGGCATGGTTCTGGACTGCGTCCCGGTCATCCCGCCGGACCTGCGTCCGATGGTGCAGCTGGACGGTGGCCGCTTCGCGACCTCCGACCTGAACGACCTGTACCGCCGCGTGATCAACCGCAACAACCGCCTCAAGCGACTCCTTGACCTCGGCGCCCCCGAGATCATCGTGAACAACGAGAAGCGCATGCTTCAGGAGGCCGTCGACGCGCTCTTCGACAACGGCCGTCGTGGTCGCCCGGTCACGGGCCCCGGCAACCGTCCGCTGAAGTCGCTGTCCGACATGCTCAAGGGCAAGCAGGGTCGATTCCGTCAGAACCTTCTCGGCAAGCGTGTGGACTACTCCGCGCGTTCCGTGATCGTCGTCGGCCCGCAGCTCAAGCTGCACCAGTGCGGTCTGCCGAAGGCCATGGCGCTGGAGCTCTTCAAGCCGTTCGTGATGAAGCGCCTGGTGGACCTCAACCACGCGCAGAACATCAAGTCGGCCAAGCGCATGGTCGAGCGCGGCCGCACCGTCGTCTACGACGTCCTCGAAGAGGTCATCGCAGAGCACCCGGTGCTGCTGAACCGTGCACCCACCCTGCACCGCCTCGGCATCCAGGCCTTCGAGCCCCAGCTGGTCGAGGGCAAGGCCATCCAGATCCACCCGCTCGTCTGCACCGCGTTCAACGCGGACTTCGACGGTGACCAGATGGCCGTCCACCTGCCGCTCTCCGCGGAGGCGCAGGCCGAGGCCCGCATCCTGATGCTGTCCTCGAACAACATCCTGAAGCCGGCCGACGGTCGTCCCGTCACCATGCCGACCCAGGACATGGTGCTGGGCCTGTTCTTCCTCACCACGGACGAGGAAGAGCGCAAGGTCATCGGCGAGGGCCGGTCCTTCGGCTCCACCGCCGAGGCGATCATGGCGTTCGACGCCCGCGAGCTCTCGCTCCAGGCGAAGGTCGACATCCGCTTCCCGATCGGCACCGTCCCGCCGCGTGGCTGGACCCCGCCGGTGGCGGAGGAGGGCGAGCCCGAGTGGCAGACCGGTGACTCCTTCCGTCTCCGTACGACCCTGGGCCGTGCGCTCTTCAACGAGCTGCTGCCCGAGGACTACCCGTTCGTCGACTACTCGGTGGGCAAGAAGCAGCTCTCCGAGATCGTCAACGACCTGGCGGAGCGCTACCCCAAGGTCATCGTGGCGGCGACGCTCGACAACCTGAAGGCGGCCGGCTTCCACTGGGCGACCCGTTCGGGCGTCACCGTGGCCATCTCCGACGTCGTCGTGCCCGAGGCCAAGAAGGCCATCGTCAAGGGCTACGAGGAGCAGGACGAGAAGGTCCAGAAGCAGTACGAGCGCGGTCTGATCACCAAGGAAGAGCGCACTCAGGAGCTCATCGCGATCTGGACCAAGGCGACCAACGAGGTTGCCGAGGCGATGAACGCGAACTTCCCCAAGACGAACCCCATCTTCATGATGGTTGACTCGGGTGCCCGAGGAAACATGATGCAGATGCGTCAGATCGCCGGTATGCGTGGTCTGGTGTCGAACGCAAAGAACGAGACGATCCCGCGGCCGATTAAGGCGTCGTTCCGCGAGGGCCTCTCCGTCCTTGAGTACTTCATCTCCACGCACGGTGCCCGTAAGGGTCTCGCCGACACCGCGCTGCGTACCGCCGACTCGGGTTACCTGACCCGTCGTCTGGTGGACGTCTCGCAGGACGTGATCATCCGCGAGGAGGACTGTGGCACCGACCGCGGCCTCAAGCTGAAGATCGCGGAGAAGGGTGCCGACGGCATCCTCCGCAAGACCGACGACGTCGAGACCAGCGTCTACGCCCGCATGCTGGCGGAAGACGTCGTGATCGACGGCAAGGTCATCGCGCCTGCCAACGTCGACCTCGGTGACGTGCTCATCGACCAGCTGGTCATGCACGGCGTCGAGGAGGTCAAGACCCGCTCGGTCCTGACCTGCGAGTCCGCGGTCGGCACCTGTGCCTTCTGCTACGGCCGCTCGCTGGCCACCGGCAAGCTCGTCGACATCGGTGAGGCGGTCGGCATCATCGCCGCCCAGTCCATCGGTGAGCCGGGTACGCAGCTCACCATGCGTACCTTCCACACCGGTGGTGTGGCCGGTGACGACATCACCCAGGGTCTGCCCCGTGTCGTCGAGCTCTTCGAGGCTCGTACGCCCAAGGGTGTCGCCCCGATCTCGGAGGCCAAGGGCCGCATCCGGATCGAGGAGACCGAGAAGACCAAGAAGATCGTCGTCACCCCGGACGACGGCAGCGAGGAGACGGCGTTCCCGATCTCCAAGCGCGCCCGTCTGCTGGTCGGCGAGGGCGACCCGGTCGAGGTGGGCCAGAAGCTCACCGTCGGTGCGACCAACCCGCACGACGTGCTCCGGATCCTCGGTCAGCGCGCGGTCCAGGTCCACCTGGTCGGCGAAGTCCAGAAGGTCTACAACAGCCAGGGCGTGTCGATCCACGACAAGCACATCGAGATCATCATCCGGCAGATGCTCCGCCGCGTGACGATCATCGAGTCCGGCGACGCGGAACTGCTGCCGGGCGAGCTCGTCGAGCGCTCGAAGTTCGAGACCGAGAACCGTCGTGTGGTCACGGAAGGCGGCCACCCGGCCTCCGGCCGTCCGCAGCTGATGGGTATCACCAAGGCCTCGCTGGCGACGGAGTCGTGGCTGTCCGCGGCTTCCTTCCAGGAGACGACCAGGGTCCTGACGGACGCGGCGATCAACGCCAAGTCCGACTCCCTGATCGGCCTCAAGGAGAACGTCATCATCGGTAAGCTCATCCCGGCCGGTACGGGTCTGTCCCGCTACCGCAACATCCGGGTCGAGCCGACCGAAGAGGCCAAGGCCGCGATGTACTCGGCCGTCGGCTACGACGACATCGACTACTCGCCGTTCGGCACGGGCTCCGGCCAGGCCGTTCCGCTGGAGGACTACGACTACGGTCCGTACAACCAGTAAGAGCGTGTAGCAGTACGTACGAAGGGCGGTCACCCCGAGAGGGGTGGCCGCCCTTCGGCGTTTTCAGGGAGCGGTCAGGTGCGCGCGCAGTCGGTGCAGGCGGTCGCTGGTGTGCGGGTGCTCGGCCAGCAGCCGGGTGACCAGGGGCGCGCGCTCCACAGGGCGCTCGCGTTCGTCTCCCAGTGCCGCTTCGAGTACGTCGGCGAGCGGGTGCCCGTATCCGAGGCGGGCGGCGTACCGGTCGGCACGGAACTCGGCCCGGCGGGCGGCGGCTCCGATCAGGAACGGGGCCGCGAGCATGGCGAGCGGGAGGCCGTACGTCGCCGTGGTGAAGAACCAGGCGAACAGGGCCAGGACGACCAGGGCGACGGCCGCTGCGGTGGCGGGGCGGGAGCGGCTGCGGTACCGGTCGTCGGAGCGGTCGCGCCGGTCCGACCGGTGACGTCGCCCGCGCAGGCGGTCGTACCGCTCGTACGTGTCGTACTCCAGGTCATCGTCGTACCGCCAGGACCTGGCGCTGTGCCACAGCGGGACAAGCAGCAGCCGCAGCAAGTCCCAGAGCTTGCGGGCGGGCAGCCCGTACCAGCGGCCCAGCAGGTAGGCCCAGGTGTGGCCCTCCTGCTGGTGGCTCAGTTCGTGCGCGAGCACGGCGGCCAGCTGGCGGGGTTCGAGCACGTCCAGCGCCCGACGGGTGACGGCGACGACATGACCCCCGGCGGCCAGGGCGTTGAGCTCCTCGCTCTCCTCCACCCAGAGCCCGTACCTGTCGCCGTCGACACCGGCGAGGGCGGTGACCTCCCGCCAGGCCGGGTCGAGTTTGTCCCGGTCGTACAGGGACGGGCGACGCAGCCGCAGCAGATATCGGCACAGCAGGTCCTCGGTGGGCCGGTGGAAGACCAGGGCGCCGGTCGACAGCCAGGCCAGGAGCGGCAGCCAGCCGAGCGGGCCCAGGAACAGGAACGACACCTTGCCGATCAGCAGCGCCGAGCACAGGGCCCAGGGGAGGTGCAGCAGGAGCTGCCCCAGAGCGGTGGCGTCCAGCCGTCGGCGGCGGGTGGTGAGGCGCAGACGCTGCTGGTGCGGGTCGTCGTGGAACGCGGCGGGAACGGGACGGTCGGGAGCGGCTGCGGGCTCGTCGAGGCGGGGAAGGGGGGCGTCCGGGGGGACCAGGTGGGTCTCGCTCAGGGACAGCGAGGTGAATTCCCACTGCTGGAAGCCCTCCGGGGGCTCGGGGTAGGGCAGCTCCTCGGGCGGTTCGACGGGCCGCGCGGGCTTCGGGGGCCTGGCGGGGGAGGGACGGGTGCGGCGGCGTCCGGGGGCCGGGCGCTCCCGTTTCGTACGGCCGTCACGCGGAGCCGGGGTGCGTCGGGCCGCACGCCGCTCGGCCGGTGTGCCGCGGTCCTTGCCCGCCGGACGCGAGGCCGGCTGCGGGACGGTGTCCCTGACCTTGGCGAGATCGGGCAGGTCCCGCGAGGCCGGGGGCTGCGTGCGTTTGTCGGCGTCGGGAGGGGGCTCGGGCGGTGGTGTCCTGTTCATGGGTGGACTCCTGGCGGGGAGTGTGCGCGGGTGGGGTGCGAGCGGCGGGCGGCAGCGGGAGGGCGTCAGTCGCGGTACGCGTCCGGGCCGTCCGGCTGAGGGCGGTCGTCCGGGAAGAAGTCGTCGTTGCGGTACGGAGCCTCGGCGGACTCCGTGCCGGTCCGGTCCGCGGAGCCTTCGGTGACGTCCAGCGCGGGCAGCGGGACGAGGCCGGGCGGCAGGGACTGCGCGAAGACGCCCTCGACGAACCGGAGCAGCAACTGCTTCGGGGCCTCCAGCTCGTACGCCTCCAGCTTGTCGCTGGTCAGGAGCTCCCTGACGACGTCGTACTGGCTCCTGATCAATTCGATCTGCTGCTCCGACAGGCTGTCGAAGGCGAGTTGGGTGTCATCGGGGTGCTCGGCGAGGTGCAGTGCCCAGGCGGTGACCTCGCCCCGGTTCAGGTACTGCTGGTAGTAGGCGACCTTTTCGTCCAGGTACGTGCGCAGAGCCTTCTCCTGCTGCTCGTGGAGCTCCGCGAGTTCGTTCGCGTCGTGCTGGTCGCGGCGGGCCGTCGCGTGGGCCCGGGTCTGGGCGTCCACCGACAGCCACAGGTCGCACCGGACCCGCAGCCCCTGCTCGGCCCCGAACGGACCGGCCTTCTCCAGAGCGGTCCGTGCCGAGGCCTCGGCCTCCTCGGCGTGCCGTACGCCGTGGGCGGCGGTGGCCGGGTGCACTGCCCGGCGCAGTGCGCCCATCAGCAGGGCCGGGACGTTCCGTTCCCCGGAGACGACGTACGCCTGCGGGTCGCGCACCTGCCACTCGAAGTCGGCGCGTGCGTCGAAGGAGAAGGAACGGTCGTCGCTGGGGAGTTTCAGGTCCTTGCTGAACCGCTGCACGCCCATGTCCACTTCGTACATCGCCGTGAACCTGCCGCTCGCGATGTCCGACCTGCTCGGCCGGTACGGCGGGAGGTACGTGCGGTACAGGTTTGCGGTGGTGGTGAGGACCAGGGCGTGGTCGGCCCCGGCGGGCAGCCGCCGGGCGGCGTACTCGTACCGGCCGAGGCTGCGGACGCTCAGCACCGCGTCGTTCAACCGGTCCTGCCGGCCCTGGAGGCGGCGGGGGAGGGGGCCGGGCGGCTCCAACGGGTCGGACTGGTCGAAGGTGGTGGTGGTCATCAGCTGCTCCTTCCGTGGCGCAGGGGGGCGGGTACGGAGGTGGGCGGGGCACGGAACCCGGGCGTCCGACGGAGCCGGTCGGCCACCGGGGGAGGCGGGCCGCCGTCCTCGCCGGGCATGGTCCGCAGCAGGTGGTCGATCCGGTGCCCACCCAGGGGCGTGCGGGTCAGCGCGGGCAGCAGGGAGGCGAGGGCCGTCTCGGCGGCGGGGCTCCGGTCGGCCTCGTACACCCACTGGTGGAGGGCGTCCAGGGCGCGTCGGCCGTGTGCGCGGTCGTCCAGCACGCCGTTCCAGAGCGCGGCCATGTCGGGGAGCACGGCTGGTCCGTCGGGTGCGGGCGACGTCGTCCGCCACTGGGCGTACGTGTCGGTGTACCAGTCGAGGACGCTTGCCTCCGCCTCGGCGGCACCCAGTTCGTCGCAGGCCTTCAGGAACGCGTCGAGCGCCAGCTTCCGTACGGCCGGTTCCTTGGCGTCGAGCAGCACGGCCAGTTCGCGCACCATCGCGGCGGTGTCGCCGGAGGAGGTCAGCAGCAGCGCCGCCGAAGCAGCCAAGTGCTTCTGTTCCTGCTCCCCGCAATGCTCCTGCCGGGCCCGCCTGACCAGTGCGGTGAGCGCATCGGGGCCCAGCTCCGGGCGGAGCCCGGCGAGCAGTGCCCAGGCCCGGATGCCGGTCCAGCGCAGTCCGTCGCTGCGGGTGTCCGCGCACCACTGGTTCATGATGTGCCGTACGGCCGCCACCCCCAACAGCTCGCTCAGGACGAGGGTGTTGGCGGCCACGAGCCGGTCCCCGTACGCGGCGGAGCCGGCCCACGGCTCGATCAGCAGCGCCATCGCCGACGACAGGTCCGCGTGGGCGAGTGCGGCGGTCGCCGCCGCGGCCCGGGTGCGGACCAGGGGCCGCTCGTCCTCGGCGAGACGCTGGATCCAGTCGGTGAGCGCGGGCCGGGTGGAGGGCTGGCGCACCCAGGCCTCGGTGAGCAGGGCGGGTGCGGTCAGCGGGTTCTCGTACCGCGCCATCGTCTGGGGCACCGGCCCCCATGCGGTGGACTCCTCGCCCTCGTAGGCCTGCGCCCTCACCTGCCGCAGCCGGTCGGTGGGGGACGGGCCGAAGACCGGCAGGTCGGGCGGTTCGTCAGGCTCCGCGATCCTCTTCAGCCCCACGAAGAGCGGATCGGCGAGCTCGGCCGCCAGCGGATAGGGAGCCCGGTCGAACACGGCCAGCGACAGCAGGAACCCCTTCTCGCGCAGAGGGAGTTCGGTGTCGCCGAACCAGGTGCGGATCTGCTTCTCCACGGTGGACCGGCCGAAGGCGGCGAGCGCCGACCGGGACACTTCGGCCCGGTGGTAACGCACCAGCAGGTCCGCGAACGCCTCGGCCTCGCCGATCCGGTGCCCGCCGTCCAGGAACTCAGCGGCCTCCTCGTCCACCGACAGCCGCCCCGCGGCCTCCTCGCCGACCAGCGGCCTCAGCTGTGCGCGCAGCGCCTCGGCGGCGGACGGCGGCTCCCAGGCCGTCGGCTTCACGTCGACGAGGCTGGCGGCCGGGCCCGTCGTGATGACGAGGTGGCCACCGTGCGCCTTCAACTCCTCCTGGAGGGAGAGAAGTTGTACATGGGTGAAGGGTCGGGTCCGGCTGGTCGGGAGGTCGCACACCAGGTGGCCGGCCCCTTCGGTGAGCCGTCCGAGCAGTGCCGCCGGGGAGGCACCGGAGTCCAGGGCCCGGACGGACGAGTGGCCCAGCCGGTGCAGCAGTACGGTCGCGGCGGCCTTCCTGCCGGAGGAGTGCGGGCCCGACAGCACGAGCACCTTCTCCTCGCGGAGCCGCTTCAGCGCGGCCGCGAAGACGGGGCCCTCCGCGAACGCGCCGGCCATCCGGTCCAGGGCTTCGGGCGGGATGGTGCCGGAGGCGTACACGGGACCCGTCGGGGCGCTGTGGTGATGGACGACGTCGCCCATGTGGACCTTGCCGTGGAAGGCGCCTCCGGCGATGCCGTGCTGGTCGCCCCGGACACGGGAGCCGCCGAAGGTGGGGCCGGTGCCCGCGATGAACTCGGGCAGATGGTCGACGAGTTCACGGCGGGCGGCGCGGGCGTCCTGCGCCTCGGCGGGCTCGGCCGGGGACTGCTGCTCCTGGCCGTCCTGCCGGTCCTGCTCGCCCTTGCTCTCGCGCGGATCGTCCGGGCGTACGGAGTCCTTCCCTCGGCCCTGACCGCCCCTGGGGCGAGCGCCCCGGGCCCGGTCGGGGGTGGCCGCCGGCTCGGGTGCTCCTTGTGGGCTCACCGTGGGCCGTCCCGGTATATGCCGCCGAAGTTGATCGGGGCGTGGAAGGTGCCGCCCGCGATGCCGGTCTGGTTGCCCTTGATCTTGCTGCCTTGGTAGGTCGGGGCGGCGGGGGCGTCTTCACCGGGGACTCCGGGGGAGGCCTCTTCGGTCCCTTCTGCGGAACGTTCCTGAGCGGGCGGCGGGGCCGGGCTCTCGTGGCCACCGGCCGGAGCCGTCCCGTACAGCCAGGCCTCCATCGCCCCGTTCTTCCCGTCCAGCACCACCGGATGGAACCTCTCCGCCGGGATGCCGGGATGGTTGTGCCGCACGATGCCCCGGTGGACCGGGTCCGAGACGCACAGGGCGAAGTCGTCCGCGCTGCGCTTGAGGGCGTCCCGCAGGAGCTGGGCGTCGAGCAGGCGGCAGGCGAAGTTGAGGTCGGCGCCCACCCAGCCGTTCTCGTCGATCGCCACGTAGCCGGTGGCGAGGACCGCGCGCAGCCGGATCTGGGCGCTGGTGGAGGCCTTGCGGTTGGTGGCCCGGAGCTGGATCGGGGTCTCGCTGAGCAGGGCGCGGAGCAGGGGGATGAGGGAGGCGTTCGCGTCGATGAGCTCCATCACGGAGTCGCCGCGGTCGGCGCGCAGGCGGCGGGTGGCGTCGATGCCCGCGGCGAGCAGGGTGCGGTCGGCGATCTCGTACAACATCCGCCGCAGGTAGGCCTGTTCGACGTCGTCGCGGTCGCTGTAGCGCTCGATGTCGAGGAGCAGGATGGTCCGGCTGACCGGGTCCTGGGGACGGATGGCCGCGGACTTCTTCGGGGTCGTGCCCTTGGGTGTCATGCACGGCAGAGTGGCCCGGCGGGGCGGGCCGCCGTGAGGGCGGATGACGCACTCGAAGTGTGACCGTGTGCACTGAGGAGGGGCGGAATCAGCCCCCGTGGCCGATCCGGCGCAGTATGTCGGGCCGCAGGATGACGAGCGTACGGCGGCCGGTGAGCACCACCTCGCGCTCGCGCAGGTCCTTGAGGAGGCGCTGGACCATCTCCCGCGAGGCCCCGATCGCGCCGGCCAGCTCCTGCTTGCTCAGCGGGACGCACAGCTCGATGCCGAGCTCGGTGCGGCTGCCGTGGGTGCGGGCGAGTTCCAGGAGGAGCACGGCGAAGCGTTCCCGTACGGTCAGCGCCGCGTTCTCCAGGCGGCGCTGGTCGCCCTTGTGCATGCGGTCGGTGGTGAGGTCGAGCAGCCGCATGGCGGCCCGGGGTGCCTCGGCGAGGAAGGCGGTGAACCGCTCCCGGTCGACGGACACCGCGTCGACGGCCTCCAGGGCGGTCACCGTGGCGGTACGGGGCCGACCGCTGAGGGCGGCCGCCTCGCCGACGATGTCGCCGGGGCCACGCAGGGCGAGCAGCGCCTCGTACCCGTTGACCGCGGCGGCCGTCACCTTCGTCCAGCCGCGCAGGAGCAGGAGGATGTACGTGGAGGGCTCGTCCTGGCGGAGCACCGTGCTGCGCGGGGCGTACCGCAGCGGCCGGCCCAGGGCCAGCAGCGCGTGGCGGTCCTCGGGTTCCAGGCGGGCCAGGAACGGGACCCGGTCGCCGAGCCCCTCGTCGTCGCTTGGTGTGCCTGAGCTCGGGCCCATTTCCGTCGCTCCCCGTGTTCGACTTCCGACCGACCGTGTTCATGACATCGGCCAAGCTACTGGAAGCGGTCCGGGGGAGGTGGGGGAACGTGCGGGGTGGGGGAAGGGAACTCGGGTGTGGGCGCGGCCTGTTGGGGTGCCCGTGCGCTCCCCGCGACCCGCCCCCGTACCGGATCTTCGTGACAGGATGCGGCGGGGCGCCGGGCGGGGCGCGGGAATGGTGGGGGAGTCATGGTTCTGGCGCTGTTCGGGCTGTTCGTGATCTGGCTGGGGACGCGAGCGGCCTCCCGCGACCGGGGGCTGAGGAACCGCGGGGTCCCTGTGGAGGCGGTGTGCCTGGAGCGCGTCCATGACGGGCGGGGGTACGACCAGCGGCCGAAGCGCGTGCTGTGCTCGCACGTGGACGAGACCGGCGTGGAGCGCCGGTGGATGGTGAACGCACACCCGGACTTCCCGGAGGTGGGGGACCGCGTGGCCCTCGTCTACGACGCCCGGCACTCGGGTGTGGTGGAACGGCTGGAGGCCATGCCGAATCGCTTCCTCACCTTCTCCACGGTGCTGTACGCCGTCGGCGCGCTGTTCGTCGGAGGTGGCGCCCTGATGATCTGGGGCTGAGTGCGGGGGCGGCCCGCCGGAGGGTGCGCTTCCGGGGGTGGACAGCATTTGTTTTGACCCAGGTCGATGAGGTAGGTACGCTCAGACCTTGTGCCTGGGGTGTGCCTGGGCTCCTGTGCGTGTCTACAGCCGCAGAGTGAGCCTGTCTTTACGGGGCCCCCGTGATTCGCGTCGTTCTCCGCTTCCGGCGGAGTGTGCCGGGTCCGACACACCCGACCGCGTGGGTCGGGGATGTTCCAGGTTAGTTTCACAGTGATCGGCACACAGAAACCGGAGAAGTAGTGCCTACGATCCAGCAGCTGGTCCGGAAGGGCCGGCAGGACAAGGTCGAGAAGAACAAGACGCCCGCGCTTGAGGGTTCGCCCCAGCGCCGCGGCGTCTGCACGCGTGTGTTCACGACCACCCCGAAGAAGCCGAACTCGGCGCTCCGTAAGGTCGCGCGTGTGCGCCTGACCTCGGGCATCGAGGTCACGGCCTACATCCCGGGTGAGGGCCACAACCTGCAGGAGCACTCGATCGTGCTCGTGCGTGGCGGTCGTGTGAAGGACCTGCCGGGTGTTCGCTACAAGATCATCCGCGGTTCCCTCGACACGCAGGGCGTCAAGAACCGTAAGCAGGCTCGCAGCCGCTACGGCGCCAAGAAGGAGAAGTAAGAATGCCTCGTAAGGGCCCCGCCCCGAAGCGCCCGGTCATCATTGACCCGGTTTACCAGTCTCCTCTTGTCACGTCGCTGATCAACAAGATCCTGCTCGACGGCAAGCGTTCCACCGCCGAGCGGATCGTGTACGGCGCCATGGAAGGCCTCCGCGAGAAGACCGGCGCTGACCCGGTCATCACGCTGAAGCGCGCGCTTGAGAACGTCAAGCCCTCGCTCGAGGTCAAGTCCCGCCGTGTCGGTGGCGCCACCTACCAGGTGCCGATCGAGGTCAAGCCCGGTCGCGCCGCCACCCTCTCGCTCCGCTGGATCGTGGGTTACTCCCGCGCCCGCCGCGAGAAGACGATGACCGAGCGCCTCATGAACGAGCTGCTCGACGCCTCGAACGGTCTTGGCGCTGCCGTCAAGAAGCGTGAGGACACCCACAAGATGGCCGAGTCCAACAAGGCCTTCGCGCACTACCGCTGGTAGTCGTTACCCACTTCGAGACCGAGAGAAGATTGAGCCTTATGGCCACCACTTCGCTTGACCTGGCCAAGGTCCGCAACATCGGGATCATGGCCCACATCGACGCGGGCAAGACGACCACCACCGAGCGCATCCTCTTCTACACCGGTGTGTCTTACAAGATCGGTGAAGTCCACGACGGCGCTGCCACGATGGACTGGATGGAGCAGGAGCAGGAGCGCGGCATCACGATCACGTCTGCCGCGACGACCTGCCACTGGCCGCTCAACGATGTCGATCACACGATCAACATCATCGACACCCCGGGTCACGTCGACTTCACCGTCGAGGTGGAGCGTTCGCTCCGCGTCCTCGACGGCGCTGTCACCGTGTTCGACGGTGTCGCCGGTGTCGAGCCCCAGTCCGAGACTGTCTGGCGTCAGGCGGACCGCTACGGCGTGCCGCGCATCTGCTTCGTCAACAAGCTCGACCGTACGGGTGCCGAGTTCCACCGCTGCGTCGACATGATCGTCGACCGCCTCGGTGCGGTCCCGCTCGTCATGCAGCTCCCGATCGGCGCCGAGGCCGACTTCAAGGGCGTCGTCGACCTCGTGTCGATGAAGGCGCTCGTGTGGTCCGCCGAGGCCGCCAAGGGCGAGATGTACGACACGGTCGACATCCCGGACACGCACACCGAGGCTGCCGACGAGTGGCGCGGGAAGCTCCTGGAGACCGTCGCCGAGCACGACGAAGAGATGATGGAGCTGTACCTCGAGGGCCAGGAGCCCACCGAGGAGCAGCTGATGGCGGCCATCCGTCGCATCACCCTCGCGTCGAAGGGCGGCGCCGGTTCGGTGACCGTCAGCCCCGTGTTCTGCGGTACGGCGTTCAAGAACAAGGGCGTTCAGCCCCTGCTCGACGCCGTGGTGCGCTACCTCCCCTCCCCCCTGGACGTCGAGGCCATCGAAGGCCACGACGTGAAGGACCCGGAGACGGTCGTCAAGCGCAAGCCGTCGGACGACGAGCCCTTCTCGGGCCTCGCGTTCAAGATCATGAGCGACCCGCACCTGGGCAAGCTCACCTTCGTCCGGGTTTACTCGGGCCGCCTCGAGGCCGGCAGCTCCGTGCTGAACTCGGTCAAGGGCAAGAAGGAGCGCATCGGCAAGATCTACCGCATGCACGCGAACAAGCGTGAGGAGATCGCATCGGTGGGCGCCGGCGACATCATCGCCGTGATGGGTCTCAAGCAGACCACCACCGGTGAGACGCTGTGCGACGACAAGAACCCGGTCATCCTGGAGTCCATGGACTTCCCGGCGCCGGTCATTCAGGTCGCCATCGAGCCGAAGTCCAAGGGTGACCAGGAGAAGCTGGGTGTAGCCATCCAGCGTCTCTCGGAGGAGGACCCGTCCTTCCAGGTCCACTCGGACGAGGAGACCGGCCAGACCATCATCGGTGGTATGGGCGAGCTTCACCTCGAGGTGCTCGTCGACCGCATGAAGCGCGAGTTCCGCGTCGAGGCGAACGTCGGCAAGCCCCAGGTCGCGTACCGCGAGACGATCCGCAAGACCGTCGAGCGCATCGACTACACGCACAAGAAGCAGACTGGTGGTACCGGCCAGTTCGCGAAGGTGCAGATCGCCCTTGAGCCCATCGAGGGTGGCGACGCGTCGTACGAGTTCGTCAACAAGGTCACCGGTGGCCGTATCCCCCGGGAGTACATCCCGTCGGTGGACGCGGGCGCCCAGGAAGCCATGCAGTTCGGCATCCTGGCCGGTTACGAGATGGTCGGCGTCCGCGTCACCCTTCTCGACGGTGGTTACCACGAGGTCGACTCCTCGGAGCTCGCCTTCAAGATCGCCGGTTCGCAGGCCTTCAAGGAGGGTGCCCGCAAGGCCTCTCCCGTGCTCCTTGAGCCGATGATGGCCGTCGAGGTCACCACGCCCGAGGACTACATGGGCGATGTGATCGGCGACCTGAACTCCCGCCGTGGCCAGATCCAGGCCATGGAGGAGCGCAGCGGCGCTCGCGTCGTGAAGGGCCTCGTGCCCCTCTCGGAGATGTTCGGCTACGTCGGAGACCTCCGCAGCAAGACCTCGGGTCGCGCAAGCTACTCGATGCAGTTCGACTCCTACGCCGAGGTTCCGCGGAACGTCGCCGAGGAGATCATCGCGAAGGCCAAGGGCGAGTAACTCTTCGAGTCACTCACCGGGCGGCCATCCGCGAGGTTGGCCGCCTGCCGCGAGGACGGGTTCTCACCCGTCCGAGCACACGCTTTAGGCTTATCACCGGAGCCACTGGGGCATTCAGCGCAATCCGTGCCGAATGCCCCGGGCGCCGGCATCCCAGCAAAGATCACCTGGCGCCGATGAAGCAAGGCGTACAGAACCACTCCGCAGGAGGACCCAGTGGCGAAGGCAAAGTTCGAGCGGACTAAGCCGCACGTCAACATCGGCACCATCGGTCACATTGACCACGGTAAGACGACCCTCACGGCCGCCATTACCAAGGTGCTGCACGACGCGTACCCGGACCTGAACGAGGCCTCGGCCTTCGACCAGATCGACAAGGCGCCGGAAGAGCGCCAGCGTGGTATCACCATCTCCATCGCGCACGTCGAGTACCAGACGGAGTCGCGTCACTACGCGCACGTCGACTGCCCGGGTCACGCTGACTACATCAAGAACATGATCACGGGTGCCGCGCAGATGGACGGCGCGATCCTCGTGGTTGCCGCCACCGACGGCCCGATGCCGCAGACGAAGGAGCACGTCCTCCTGGCCCGCCAGGTAGGCGTCCCCTACATCGTCGTCGCGCTGAACAAGGCCGACATGGTGGACGACGAGGAGATCCTGGAGCTCGTCGAGCTCGAGGTCCGTGAGCTCCTCTCCGAGTACGAGTTCCCGGGCGACGACCTGCCGGTCGTCAAGGTCTCGGCGCTCAAGGCGCTCGAGGGCGACAAGGAGTGGGGCCAGTCGGTCCTGAACCTGATGGCCGCCGTCGACGAGTCGATCCCGCAGCCCGAGCGCGACGTCGACAAGCCGTTCCTGATGCCGATCGAGGACGTCTTCACGATCACCGGTCGTGGCACCGTCGTCACCGGCCGTATCGAGCGTGGTGTCCTCAAGGTCAACGAGACCGTCGACATCGTCGGTATCAAGGAAGAGAAGACCACCACCACGGTCACCGGCATCGAGATGTTCCGCAAGCTGCTCGACGAGGGCCAGGCCGGTGAGAACGTCGGTCTGCTCCTCCGTGGCATCAAGCGCGAGGACGTCGAGCGCGGCCAGGTCATCATCAAGCCGGGCTCGGTCACCCCGCACACGGAGTTCGAGGCGCAGGCGTACATCCTGTCGAAGGACGAGGGTGGCCGTCACACCCCCTTCTTCAACAACTACCGCCCGCAGTTCTACTTCCGCACCACGGACGTCACCGGTGTCGTCACGCTGCCCGAGGGCACCGAGATGGTCATGCCGGGCGACAACACCGTCATGTCGGTCGCGCTGATCCAGCCGGTCGCCATGGAGGAGGGCCTCAAGTTCGCCATCCGTGAGGGTGGCCGGACCGTCGGCGCCGGCCAGGTCACCAAGATCACCAAGTAATTACCCGGTGATTGACCTGGTAGCTCGGTAGCGACAGCTCCCAGCTCCAAGGGAAGGGCCCCGGCCCCATCGCGCAAGCGGTGGGTGCCGGGGCCCTTCTTGTTGTTTCCGTAGGTGTACGAGTCGTTCTTGTACGTGTACGGGTCCTACGCCCGCCAGAGCCACGGCACCGCGTCCGCCCCCAGCCCCGCCACCACCGCGCCCGCGCTCGTACGGATCAGGGCCGGCGGCCCCACGCACACCCCCCGGTGCCGCTTCACCGCCCCCCGGGCGTCCCGGAGCTGGACCTCCCCCCGCTCGCCCCGCCCCAGCAGCACCGGCCCCTCCCCGGCGGACACCGGACCGTACCCCTGGAAGGTGAGCCCGGGCAGCGGCGAGCCGTCCGGGCGGACCGCGACGAGTGCGGGGGAGTGCGGGGCGCGGTAGGCGACGCCGAGCGAGCCGTCCGGCCGCGCGAACGCCTGCGGCGGGGTGCCGGGGGCGGGCATCGCGGGCGGGCGCAGGGCGAGGGGCGCACCGGGGGAGGGCTGCGCCCAGTGCCGTACGGACGTCCGCGCGGCGGCGAACAGGTGCACCAGCCCCCGCCCGTCCACGGCCGCCGACAGCCCGTCCTGGATGCCGTCGCCGTCGCCCATGCCGTCCCCGTTCGGGCCGCCCAGGGCGCGCCACGGCCCCCAGCTGCCACGTGCGTCCCGCACCCGCGTACTCACGCTCTTCGCCGCGTTCCGCACGAAGAGGTGGACGCTGCCGTCGCCCGACGTGACGGCGACCGGTACGCCGATCCGCCGCCCCCGGTCCGGGTGGCGCTCGGGGTTGCCGAGCGAGGTCCAGGCCCGGCCGTCGTACTGGACGACCTCGCGCCGGTTCGCCCCGCCGTGGCCGACGAGCGAGGCGATGCGCACGGCGAACAGCAACTGGCCGCCGTCCTTCGTCACGGCCTGCCCGAGCCCGGGGGCCAGCGGTCCGCCGCCCAGGTCCTCGGGGGCGCCCCAGCCGACGCCGCTCGCCGCCCAGCGGACCAGCCGCAGGCCGACGACGCCGTACGCGGCCTGCGTACCCTCTATCACCAACTGGGGCCCCGGGTAACGGTAGTTGGTGGAGCGCATCCAGCCCTTGGGGTTCTTCAGCGGGCGCCCGAAGCCGACGCCGTAGTCCCCGCAGCCGGCCGGGTTGCCGCAGTCCCAGTCCGGGTTCCCGCCGTACACGAAGAGGGGCTCGGCCTTCTCCCGGACGATGGATGCGGGGAGATTCTTGGGCCAGTGCCGGTTGTAGTAGGCGCGGAAGGCGGTGGTGGTGAAACGGGGGAGCGGCTCGCCGTTCGCGGATTTCTCGGCGACCCAGCGGATCAGCGCCGCCCAGCTGAAGCAGGCGACGGCGGTGTGGTCGCGGTGGTCGGAGTAACCGGGCTGCTCGCTGTTCTTGGTACGCACACGCGCCGGGCTGTGCTGGATGTCGGGGTCCGGGTCGAGGGTCTGCACGACGGTCGGCCGGTACTGGTCCAACAGCCCGGTCAGCGCGTCCACCAGCTCGTCGTAGTCGTACGAACCCGGTTCCTTCAGCGGGGAGTTGTCGGCCACCATGGTCCGCTGCCGCATGCCCCGGTCGCCCCAGAGGGCGGGCAGGGAGGGCCGGTTGCGGGACGAGGTGACGGAGACGTTGAGGAACACCAGCCGGACCTGCTTGCCGTCGTGCGCGAGGGTGTCCAGCTCGGCCCGCTTGCCGCCGCGCAGGTCGAGGACGGTGCGCTCCCACGGGGTGAACCTGGGCAGCCCGAGGAGGGTCGCGTACGCCTGACGGAGCCCCTGCTGGCGGGCGGAGACGTACGCGTTCTTGTCGGAGGCGGGGCGGGGGTGCCCCTGGGCGTGGTTGATGCCGTCCGCCTCGCCCGCGGTGACGTACACGGAGACGACCGGGGTCCCGGCCTCCAGCAGGCGCCGGGTGTCCGGGTTCATGAAGTACAGGTCGTCGTCGGGGTGCGCGAGCATCTGGAGCAGCAGCGACCGCCCGGCGTGCGCGATGGGCCGCCCGGGCGCGGGATCGGGCCCCGGGTCCCGGCGGCGCGGGGGCGACGGCACCGTACAGGCCGCCAGGGGGAGGCCCGCGGCGGCGGCCAGCAGGATGCGTCTGGGCAGTCTTCCGGGCAGGCCGGGCCCCGTACCGCTGTGCATGTGTCCTCGCGCTCCGTCCGCTTCCCCCGCAGCGGTGGTCATGGCGCTGCGTCTGGTCGATGATCGCGGGTCGGTACGGGCAGGTGCCGCCGACTCGCTGCGGTCAGCTAGACGGCGGGGGAGGGGTGCCGGTTGCCTGGCGGGTGCTCACCGGTGGAGCAGGTCCGCGTGGGCCGGCCAGTCGTCGAAGGTCGCCTGCCGGCCGTGCAGGGTGAGCGGGAGGATCCGCTCGCAGGTGGCCCGTGCGTCGAACCACATCTCGCCCCGGTGCGGGCCCGTGACCACCAGCAGGGTCGAGAAGCCGCAGCCGCCCTCCCGCACGAACACCGCGCCCGCCGTCTTCCGCTCCTGGAGGACCCCGCACTCGTGGTCCCAGGCCCGCCAGGCGGCCGCGTCCTGGTGGGGCGGTTCCCGGCCGTCCAGTTCGTCGTCGAGGGCGCGGTAGGAGTCGGGGTGCGGGAAGGGGGTGGTGAGCAGGGCGTAGTTGGTCAGGCTGTCACCGTCCCAGCCCCAGCCCTGTGCGCCCCTGACCAGCCGGTTGGGCTTGCCCCCGGCGCTGCGGGTGCGCAGGTGGCGGCGGTACGCGGAGGGGAAGGTGATCCCCAAGTCCCTCTCGGCGTCCGCTACTTCGGCCTCGCTGAGCGGCGGCGGAGGGGTGGCGCGCGGCGGTCCGGCCGGAGCGTGGCGGCGGCCCCGCTCCAGGCGGGCGAACTCTGCGGCCCAGTCGGTGGTCATGCCGCGACGGTAGGCCCGGGGCCCCTGCCGGCCGAGCGGCGGGGCGGCGCCGGGGGGCGGGTGCGGGGCCGGGAGGGTCGGCTCGGGGGGACCGGCGTCGTACCGCGACGACCGCTGATCACCCGTTCGGGTGGGGGACCCGGGTTTGACCTCCGTCACGCTGCGGGTAATCTCTTCCGCCCGATTGGCGCGCCCCGTGCCCCGTATGGCAGACTGTCGGGGTTGCTCGGTTGAGTATCGATGCTGCACGCCTCCCGCCGGGAGGACTGGAAGCGAGTCCCACAGTACTCGTCGCCTTTATCTGCCTCCGGGCAGCAATGGGGCGGACGTACGGGAATCTTTCGGGAAGTGTTAGCGCGGTGCTGACCAGGCACCCGGTGGGTGTTCTTCCCCCGGCTTGCGGTCGCGGACCGTATCCCCTACAGCAGGGAAAACCTTCGGGATTTCTTCCTGGCGAGGATGCGACACGCCCGACCGCGTGGGTCGGAGAAGGACGGTGCTGAGCGTTCAGAGCGCAGCCGCCCGGGTTCCAGAGCGTTAAGAGACAAAGGACTACTAGTAGCCATGGCGGGACAGAAGATCCGCATCCGGCTCAAGGCCTACGACCACGAGGTCATCGACTCCTCGGCGAAGAAGATCGTCGAGACGGTGACCCGCACTGGTGCGTCGGTCGCGGGCCCGGTGCCGCTGCCCACTGAGAAGAACGTGTACTGCGTCATCAAGTCGCCGCACAAGTACAAGGACTCTCGCGAGCACTTCGAGATGCGCACGCACAAGCGCCTCATCGACATCCTCGACCCCACGCCGAAGACGGTTGACTCGCTGATGCGTCTCGACCTGCCGGCGGGCGTCGACATCGAGATCAAGCTCTGAAGGGACGGGCCGAGATGAGCAAGAACATCAAGGGCGTCCTGGGCGAGAAGCTCGGCATGACCCAGGTCTGGGACGAGAACAACCGGGTTGTCCCGGTGACCGTCGTCAAGGCCGGTCCGTGCGTCGTGACGCAGGTACGTACGAACGACAACGACGGCTACGAGTCGGTCCAGATCGCCTTCGGCGAGATTGACCCGCGCAAGGTGAACAAGCCCCTCAAGGGTCACTTCGCCAAGGCCGACGTGACCCCGCGCCGCCACCTCGTGGAGCTGCGCACCCCGGACGCCAGCGAGTACACGCTGGGCCAGGAGATCACTGCCGAGGTGTTCGAGTCCGGCGTCAAGGTTGACGTCACGGGCAAGAGCAAGGGCAAGGGCTTCGCCGGTGTGATGAAGCGTCACAACTTCCACGGCGGCAAGGCCTCGCACGGTGCCCACCGCGTGCACCGCAAGCCTGGTTCCATCGGTGGCTGTGCCACCCCCGGCCGTGTCTTCAAGGGCATGCGCATGGCGGGTCGCATGGGTAACGAGCGGGTCACCACCCAGAACCTGACCGTCCACGCCGTTGACGCCGAGAAGGGTCTGCTGCTCATCAAGGGCGCCGTCCCCGGCCCCAACGGTGGCCTCGTCCTGGTCCGCACTGCGGCCAAGGGGGTTTGAGGAACCGATGAGCACCATTGACATCCTTTCGCCGGCAGGCGACAAGACCGGGACCGTCGAGCTCCCCGCGGAGATCTTCGACGCCAAGGTCAGCATTCCGCTGATCCACCAGGTCGTCGTCGCTCAGCTGGCCGCTGCCCGCCAGGGCACGCACAAGACCAAGCGTCGCGGCGAGGTCCGTGGTGGCGGTAAGAAGCCTTACCGCCAGAAGGGCACCGGCCGCGCCCGTCAGGGTTCGACCCGCGCCCCGCAGTTCGCCGGCGGTGGCGTTGTCCACGGCCCGCAGCCGCGTGACTACTCGCAGCGCACCCCGAAGAAGATGAAGGCCGCCGCCCTGCGCGGTGCCCTCACGGACCGGGCTCGCAACGCGCGCGTCCACGTCGTCACCGGCGTGGTCGACGGTGCGGTTTCCACGAAGGCCGCCAAGTCCCTGCTGGGCAAGATCAGCGAGCGCAAGCACGTGCTCCTGGTCGCCGAGCGCTCGGACGAGGCCGCGTGGCTCTCCGCCCGCAACCTGCCCCAGGTGCACATCCTGGAGCCGGGCCAGCTGAACACGTACGACGTGCTCGTCTCGGACGACCTGGTCTTCACCAAGGCCGCCTTCGAGTCCTTCGTGTCTGGCCCCAAGGCCGATGAGACCGAAGGGAGCGACGCCTGATGACCGCGATCGTTACCAGCAAGACCTTCACGGACCACCGCGACATTCTTGTCAAGCCGGTTGTCTCCGAGAAGAGCTACGCGCTGCTCGACGAGAACAAGTACACGTTCATCGTCGCGCCCGGCTCCAACAAGACCCAGATCAAGCAGGCCGTGGAAGCGGTCTTCTCGGTCAAGGTCACGGGGGTCAACACGATCAACCGCCAGGGCAAGCGCAAGCGCACCAAGAGCGGTTTCGGCAAGCGCGCTGACACCAAGCGCGCCATCGTGACCCTCGCCGAGGGCGACCGTATCGACATCTTCGGCGGTCCGACCGCCTGACGGCGGTCTGGATCGTCCGGAATCGGACGAGGACTGAGAAATGGGAATCCGCAAGTACAAGCCGACTACGCCGGGCCGCCGTGGCTCCTCCGTAGCCGACTTTGTCGAGATCACGCGGTCCACGCCGGAGAAGTCGCTGGTTCGCCCTCTGCACAGCAAGGGCGGCCGTAACAACGCCGGTCGGATCACTGTTCGCCACCAGGGTGGTGGCCACAAGCGCGCCTACCGCGTGATCGACTTCCGTCGTCACGACAAGGACGGCGTGCCGGCCAAGGTCGCGCACATCGAGTACGACCCCAACCGCACCGCGCGCATCGCGCTGCTGCACTACGCGGACGGCGAGAAGCGTTACATCCTCGCCCCGCGTGGCCTGTCGCAGGGTGACCGGATTGAGAACGGCCCCACGGCCGACATCAAGCCGGGCAACAACCTCGCGCTGCGCAACATCCCGGTTGGTACCACCATCCACAACATCGAGCTGCGTCCCGGCGGCGGTGCGAAGTTCGCCCGCTCCGCCGGTACCTCCGTGCAGCTTCTTGCGAAGGAGGGCACGATGGCCCACCTTCGTATGCCTTCCGGCGAGATTCGCCTGGTCGACGCCCGCTGCCGCGCCACGATTGGCGAGGTCGGCAACGCCGAGCAGTCGAACATCAACTGGGGCAAGGCCGGCCGCATGCGCTGGAAGGGCGTTCGCCCGACCGTTCGCGGTGTGGCGATGAACCCGGTCGACCACCCGCACGGTGGTGGTGAGGGTAAGACCTCCGGTGGTCGCCACCCGGTCTCCCCGTGGGGTCAGAAGGAGGGTCGTACTCGCTCGCCGAAGAAGGCTTCGAGCAAGTACATCGTCCGCCGCCGCAAGTCGAACAAGAAGCGCTAGGAGCGGGTTTAGATGCCGCGCAGTCTCAAGAAGGGGCCCTTCGTCGACGGACACCTCGTAAAGAAGGTGGACGTACAGAACGAAGCTGGCACCAAGAACGTCATCAAGACCTGGTCCCGGCGCTCGATGATCATCCCCAGCATGCTGGGTCACACCATCGCGGTGCACAACGGCAAGATCCACGTCCCGGTGTTCGTCACCGAGTCGATGGTCGGCCACAAGCTCGGCGAGTTTGCGCCGACCCGCACCTTCCGCGGCCACGTCAAGGACGACCGCAAGTCGAAGCGCCGCTAAGGCGGGGTGCGATGACTATGAACGACACCGAAGGGACAACCATGGAAGCCAGGGCCCAGGCGCGGTACATCCGCGTCACGCCCATGAAGGCCCGCCGAGTGGTGGACCTTATCCGTGGCATGGATGCCACGGAGGCTCAGGCGGTCCTGCGTTTCGCCCCGCAGGCCGCGAGCGTGCCGGTTGGCAAGGTGCTGGACAGCGCCATTGCCAACGCTGCACACAACTACGACCACTCGGACGCCTCTTCGCTGTTCATCAGCGAGGCGTTTGTGGACGAGGGCCCGACCCTGAAGCGGTTCCGTCCGCGTGCTCAGGGCCGTGCCTACCGGATCCGTAAGCGGACCAGCCACATCACCGTGGTCGTCAGCAGCAAGGAAGGAACCCGGTAATGGGCCAGAAGGTAAACCCGCACGGGTTCCGGCTCGGCATTACCACGGACTTCAAGTCCCGTTGGTACGCCGACAAGCTGTACAAGGACTACGTCAAGGAAGACGTCGCCATCCGCAGGATGATGACGTCCGGCATGGAGCGCGCCGGCATCTCGAAGGTTGAGATCGAGCGCACCCGTGACCGTGTGCGGGTGGACATCCACACCGCTCGTCCGGGCATCGTCATCGGCCGCCGTGGCGCCGAGGCCGACCGCATCCGCGGTGACCTCGAGAAGCTCACGGGCAAGCAGGTCCAGCTGAACATCCTCGAGGTCAAGAACCCCGAGATGGACGCTCAGCTGGTTGCCCAGGCCGTTGCCGAGCAGCTCTCCTCCCGCGTCTCCTTCCGTCGTGCCATGCGCAAGAGCATGCAGGGCACCATGAAGGCCGGCGCCAAGGGCATCAAGATCCAGTGCGGCGGTCGCCTCGGCGGCGCCGAGATGTCCCGCTCCGAGTTCTACCGCGAGGGTCGTGTGCCGCTGCACACGCTCCGCGCGAACGTGGACTACGGCTTCTTCGAGGCCAAGACGACCTTCGGTCGCATTGGCGTCAAGGTCTGGATCTACAAGGGCGACGTCAAGAACATCGCCGAGGTTCGTGCCGAGAACGCCGCGGCCCGTGCGGGTAACCGCCCGGCCCGTGGTGCTGGTGCGAACGACCGCCCGGCCCGTGGTGGCCGTGGTGGCGAGCGTGGCGGCCGCGGCCGCAAGCCGCAGCAGTCCGCGCCGGCAGCCGAGGCCCCCAAGGCCGACGCTCCCGTCGCCGCTGCTCCGGCTGAGAGCACCGGAACGGAGGCCTGACCGACATGCTGATCCCTCGTAGGGTCAAGCACCGCAAGCAGCACCACCCCAAGCGCCGCGGTATGGCGAAGGGTGGCACTGAGGTCGCATTCGGCGAGTACGGCATCCAGGCGCTGACCCCGGCGTACGTGACGAACCGCCAGATCGAAGCGGCTCGTATCGCGATGACCCGCCACATCAAGCGTGGCGGCAAGGTCTGGATCAACATCTACCCGGACCGTCCGCTGACGAAGAAGCCCGCCGAGACCCGCATGGGTTCCGGTAAGGGTTCTCCCGAGTGGTGGATCGCGAACGTGCACCCGGGTCGGGTCATGTTCGAGCTGTCCTACCCGAACGAGAAGATTGCTCGTGAGGCGCTCACCCGCGCTGCTCACAAGCTTCCGATGAAGTGCCGGATTGTTCGGCGCGAGGCAGGTGAGTCGTGATGGTGGCCGGTACGAAGGCGACTGAGCTGCGCGAGCTGAACGACGAGGACCTCGTCGCGAAGCTCCGTGAGGCCAAGGAAGAACTGTTCAACCTCCGCTTCCAGGCGGCGACCGGACAGCTCGAAAACCACGGCCGGCTCAAGTCCGTCCGTAAGGACATCGCCCGGATCTACACCCTGATGCGTGAGCGCGAGCTCGGCATCGAGACGGTGGAGAGCGCCTGATGAGCGAGAAGAATGTGACTGAGACGACTGAGCAGCGCGGATTCCGCAAGACCCGTGAGGGTCTCGTCGTCAGCGACAAGATGGACAAGACCGTCGTCGTCGCTGTCGAGGACCGCGTGAAGCACGCGCTGTACGGCAAGGTCATCCGCCGTACGAACAAGCTCAAGGCTCACGACGAGTCCAACGCCGCAGGCGTCGGCGACCGCGTCCTCATCATGGAGACGCGTCCGCTGTCGGCCTCGAAGCGCTGGCGCATCGTCGAGATCCTCGAGAAGGCCAAGTAGGAAATTCCCGCAAGGGAATTCCAAGTGCAACGTCTTAAAGGGGTTTCCCTTTAAGTAGTTCCGCCAGGCTCGGTGGGGCCGTAGCGATACGGCCCCACCGGGAACCGGCAGACGATTCAGGAGATAGACGTGATCCAGCAGGAGTCGCGACTTCGCGTCGCCGACAACACGGGTGCGAAGGAAATTCTCACCATCCGTGTTCTCGGTGGCTCGGGTCGCCGCTACGCGGGCATCGGTGACGTCATCGTCGCCACCGTCAAGGACGCAATCCCCGGTGGCAACGTGAAGAAGGGTGACGTCGTCAAGGCGGTCATCGTTCGCACCGTCAAGGAGCGTCGTCGCCAGGATGGCTCGTACATCCGCTTCGACGAGAACGCCGCTGTCATTCTCAAGAACGACGGCGACCCCCGCGGCACCCGTATCTTCGGCCCGGTGGGCCGTGAGCTGCGCGAGAAGAAGTTCATGAAGATCATCTCGCTCGCGCCGGAGGTGCTGTAAGCATGAAGATCAAGAAGGGCGACCTGGTTCAGGTCATCACCGGTAAGGACAAGGGCAAGCAGGGCAAGGTCGTTCAGGCCTTCCCCCGCGAGGACCGCGTCCTGGTCGAGGGTGTCAACCGGGTCAAGAAGCACACGAAGGCCGGCCAGAACCAGGCCGGCGGCATCGTGACGACCGAGGCTCCGGTCCACGTCAGCAACGTTCAGCTGGTTGTGGAGAAGGACGGCAACAAGGTCGTTACCCGCGTCGGCTACCGCTTTGACGACGAGGGCAACAAGATCCGCGTTGCCAAGCGGACTGGTGAGGACATCTGATGACTGCCACCACCGCACCGCGCCTCAAGCTGCGCTACCGCGAGGAGATCGCGGGCAAGCTGCGTGAAGAGTTCTCCTACGAGAACGTCATGCAGATCCCCGGTCTGGTCAAGATCGTGGTCAACATGGGTGTCGGCGACGCCGCCCGTGACTCGAAGCTGATCGACGGGGCCATCAAGGACCTGACGACCATCACGGGTCAGAAGCCGGCCGTCACGAAGGCCCGCAAGTCCATCGCGCAGTTCAAGCTGCGCGAGGGTCAGCCGATCGGCTGCCACGTCACCCTCCGCGGTGACCGCATGTGGGAGTTCCTGGACCGTACGCTGTCGCTCGCGCTGCCGCGTATCCGTGACTTCCGTGGTCTGTCGCCGAAGCAGTTCGACGGCCGTGGCAACTACACCTTCGGTCTCACCGAGCAGGTCATGTTCCACGAGATCGACCAGGACAAGATCGACCGTACCCGGGGTATGGACATCACCGTGGTCACCACGGCGACCAACGACGACGAGGGCCGCGCCCTCCTTCGTCACCTCGGCTTCCCCTTCAAGGAGGCGTAAGCGAGATGGCGAAGAAGGCTCTTATCGCGAAGGCTGCCCGCAAGCCCAAGTTCGGTGTGCGCGCCTACACGCGCTGCCAGCGCTGCGGTCGTCCCCACTCCGTGTACCGCAAGTTCGGCCTCTGCCGCGTGTGCCTTCGTGAGATGGCTCACCGTGGCGAGCTCCCGGGCGTGACCAAGAGCTCCTGGTAAATCCAGTACTGCCCTTTGGGCGTACGGATTTCTGGAGCTCTCGGTAAGTATCTGGTCGGCAGGAGCCCCACCCCGAATGCCGTAGGCTAGAAGGGTTGGGCGCCTGCCGCCCATAACGACTTACTACGCCGTAGGTCCCCGCACCGCACCCGTCCCGCCTCTGAGTGGGGAGAGGGATGGCGCATACAGGAAACCCCGGCGAGAGAGGCCGAAGGCCACTTCATGACCATGACTGATCCCATCGCAGACATGCTCACGCGTCTGCGTAACGCAAACTCGGCGTACCACGACACCGTCGTGATGCCGCACAGCAAGATCAAGTCGCACATCGCGGAGATCCTCCAGCAGGAGGGCTTCATCACCGGCTGGAAGGTCGAGGACGCCGAGGTCGGCAAGAACCTCGTTCTCGACCTGAAGTTCGGTCCGAACCGCGAGCGTTCGATCGCCGGCATCAAGCGTATTTCGAAGCCGGGTCTGCGCGTGTACGCGAAGTCCACCAACCTGCCCAAGGTCCTCGGCGGCCTCGGCGTGGCGATCATCTCCACGTCGCACGGTCTTCTGACCGGCCAGCAGGCAGGCAAGAAGGGCGTAGGTGGGGAAGTCCTCGCCTACGTCTGGTAGTCGGGAAAGGAAGGAAAGCTCATGTCGCGAATCGGCAAGCTCCCCATCCAGGTTCCCGCTGGTGTGGACGTCACCATCGACGGTCGCACGGTCTCGGTGAAGGGTCCCAAGGGCACCCTTTCCCACACCGTTGCCGCTCCGATCGAGATTGTTAAGGGCGAGGACGGCGTACTCAACGTCAACCGCCCCAATGACGAGCGTCAGAACAAGGCCCTGCACGGCCTGTCCCGCACGCTGGTGGCGAACATGATCACCGGCGTGACCGCGGGATACAGCAAGGCGCTCGAAATCAGCGGTGTCGGTTACCGCGTCCAGGCGAAGGGCTCCAACCTGGAGTTCGCCCTGGGCTACAGCCACCCCATCGTGATCGAGGCGCCGGAAGGCATCTCCTTCAAGGTCGAGTCGCCCACGAAGCTCAGCGTCGAGGGCATCGACAAGCAGAAGGTCGGCGAGGTCGCCGCTAACATCCGCAAGCTGCGGAAGCCCGACCCGTACAAGGCCAAGGGCGTCAAGTACGCCGGCGAGGTCATCCGCCGCAAGGTCGGAAAGGCGGGTAAGTAAGCCATGGCATACGGTGTAAAGATCGCCAAGGGTGACGCGTACAAGCGCGCTGCCATCAAGCGTCGCCACATCCGCATCCGCAAGCACGTCTCCGGCACGCCGGAGCGTCCTCGCCTGGTCGTGACGCGGTCCAACCGCAACGTGACCGCCCAGGTCATCGACGACATCGCGGGCCACACGCTCGCGTCGGCGTCGACCCTGGACGTTTCGATCCGCGGCGGCGAGGGCGACAAGAGCGCCCAGGCCCAGCAGGTTGGCGCGCTCGTCGCCGAGCGTGCGAAGGCTGCCGGCGTCGAGACCGTCGTGTTCGACCGTGGTGGCAACAGGTACGCCGGGCGCATTGCCGCTCTGGCTGACGCCGCCCGCGAAGCCGGGCTGAAGTTCTAAGCCCCGGTTCCGGGACTAACGGACGTAACAGAGAGAGGTAAATCCAATGGCTGGACCCCAGCGCCGCGGAAGCGGTGCCGGTGGCGGCGAGCGGCGGGACCGGAAGGGTCGCGACGGTGGCGCTGCCGCCGAGAAGACCGCTTACGTTGAGCGCGTTGTCGCGATCAACCGCGTTGCCAAGGTTGTCAAGGGTGGTCGTCGCTTCAGCTTCACCGCGCTCGTCGTGGTCGGAGACGGTGACGGCACCGTAGGTGTCGGTTACGGCAAGGCCAAGGAAGTTCCCGCGGCCATCGCCAAGGGCGTTGAAGAGGCCAAGAAGAGCTTCTTCAAGGTTCCGCGTATCCAGGGCACCATCCCGCACCCGATCACGGGCGAGAAGGCCGCGGGCGTCGTCCTGCTCAAGCCTGCTTCCCCCGGTACCGGCGTTATCGCCGGTGGCCCGGTGCGTGCCGTACTCGAGTGCGCCGGCGTTCACGACATTCTGTCGAAGTCGCTCGGTTCCTCGAACGCGATCAACATCGTGCACGCGACCGTCGCGGCCCTCCAGGGTCTGCAGCGTCCCGAGGAGATCGCGGCTCGCCGTGGTCTGCCCCTCGAGGACGTCGCTCCGGCGGCTCTGCTTCGTGCGCGTGCGGGAGCGGGTGCGTAATGGCCCGTCTCGAGATCACGCAGACGAAGTCGTACATCGGCAGCAAGCAGAACCACCGCGACACCCTGCGTTCGCTCGGGCTCAAGCGCCTGAACGACACGGTTGTCAAGGAGGACCGCCCCGAGTTCCGCGGAATGGTGCACACCGTCCGTCACCTCGTGTCGGTCAAGGAGGTCGACTGACATGGCGGAGAACAACCCGCTGAAGGTCCACAACCTCCGTCCGGCTCCGGGCGCCAAGACCGCCAAGACCCGTGTGGGTCGTGGTGAGGCGTCGAAGGGTAAGACGGCAGGCCGTGGTACCAAGGGCACGAAGGCCCGTTACCAGGTTCCGGAGCGCTTCGAGGGTGGCCAGATGCCCCTCCACATGCGTCTCCCGAAGCTCAAGGGCTTCAAGAACCCGTTCCGCACGGAGTTCCAGGTCGTGAACCTGGACAAGCTGGCCGAGCTCTACCCGCAGGGTGGAGAGGTCACGGTGGCCGACCTGGTCGCCAAGGGCGCCGTGCGCAACAACCACCTCGTCAAGGTCCTGGGCCAGGGCGAGATCTCCGTGGCACTGACGGTTTCGGTTGACGCCGCTTCCGCCTCCGCCAAGGAGAAGATCGCTGCCGCTGGCGGCAGCGTCACCGAGCTCGTCTGAGACAGCTTGATGGCTTGAACATCCGACCGGGGATGCCTCTCATATGGGGCATCCCCGGTTGGTCGTTCCTAGGGGGCGGGGTCCGCCGGTATGGTGGCGTGCACTGTTAACTTTCGCGCGGTGTGCCCACAACGCTGTCCGCTCGTTGTTTGACTGATACGTATTCGTCGATCCTCAATACCGTCACCCTTCGACGCAGTAGCGCGGGGGTCGCAGGAGGCACCGTGCTCACCGCGTTCGCCCGGGCGTTCAAGACGCCCGACCTGCGCAAGAAGCTGCTCTTCACACTCGGCATCATTGTGCTGTTCCGGCTCGGCGCGCACATTCCTGTCCCGGGCGTCAACTACAAGAACGTGCAGACGTGCATCGACGTCGCCAAGGACGGCGGCGGCGGGCTCTTCAGCCTCGTCAACATGTTCAGTGGTGGCGCGCTGTTGCAGATCACCATCTTCGCGCTCGGCATCATGCCGTACATCACGGCGAGCATCATCCTTCAGCTGCTCACCGTGGTCATCCCTCGGCTGGAAGCCCTGAAGAAGGAGGGGCAGTCGGGCACGGCGAAGATCACGCAGTACACGCGTTATCTGACCGTGGCGCTCGCCATCCTCCAGGGCACCGGCCTCGTCGCCACCGCCAACTCGGGCGCGCTCTTCCAGGGCTGCCCGGAGGCGATCCGCTCGCAGATCGTGCCGGACAAGTCGATCTTCACCACCGCGGTCATGGTCATCACGATGACCGCCGGCACCGCGATGGTCATGTGGCTCGGTGAGCTCATCACCGACCGCGGCATCGGCAACGGCATGTCCATCCTGATGTTCATCTCGATCGCCGCGGGCTTCCCGGCGTCGCTGTGGGCCATCAAGGACGGCGGCAAGATGGCCGACGGCTGGATCGAGTTCGGCATCGTGATCCTGGTCGGATTCGCGATGGTCGCCCTCGTGGTGTTCGTGGAGCAGGCCCAGCGCCGCATCCCCGTGCAGTACGCGAAGCGCATGATCGGCCGGAAGTCCTACGGCGGTACGTCCACGTACATCCCGCTGAAGGTGAACCAGGCGGGTGTGATTCCCGTCATCTTCGCTTCTTCGCTGCTCTACATTCCTGCTTTGATCGTTCAGTTCTCCGGTTCCACCGCGCCCTGGGCACAGTGGATCCAGACCAACCTGACCAAGGGCGATCACCCGTACTACATCGTCACGTACTTCTTGTTGATCGTGTTCTTCGCCTTCTTCTACGTGGCGATCTCGTTCAACCCCGAAGAAGTAGCGGACAACATGAAGAAGTATGGTGGCTTCATCCCGGGCATCCGGGCAGGTCGACCTACTGCTGAGTACCTGAGTTACGTGCTGAACCGCATCACGTGGCCGGGATCGCTGTACCTGGGTCTGATCGCTCTCGTGCCGACGATGGCGTTGGCCGGCTTCGGTGCCAGCCAGGACTTCCCGTTCGGCGGCACAAGCATCCTCATCATCGTGGGTGTTGGTCTGGAGACCGTGAAGCAGATCGAGAGCCAGCTCCAGCAGCGCAATTACGAAGGGTTCCTCCGCTGATGCGTATCGTCCTCGTCGGGCCGCCGGGCGCGGGCAAGGGAACGCAGGCCGCGTTCCTCGCCACGAACCTGTCGATCCCGCACATTTCCACGGGTGACCTCTTCCGGGCCAACATCAGCCAGGGCACGGAGCTCGGCCTGCAGGCCAAGGCGATCATGGACGCCGGAAATCTGGTCCCCGACGAGGTCACGATCGGCATGGCGCTGGACCGCATGGCCCAGAGCGACGCCGAGGGCGGTTTCCTGCTCGACGGCTTCCCCCGCAATGTCTTCCAGGCGGAGGCGCTCGACGCCGCGCTGAAGGAGCAGGGGCAGAAGCTGGACGCGGTACTCGACCTCGAGGTCCCCGAGGAAGAGGTCGTGAAGCGGATCGCCGGCCGGCGCATCTGCCGCAACGATTCCGCGCACGTCTTCCACGCGACGTACAGCCCGCCGCAGACCGAGGGCGTCTGCGACGTCTGCGGCGGCGAGCTCTACCAGCGTCCGGACGACACCGAGGAGACCGTGCGCAAGCGGCTCGACGTCTACCACACGCAGACCGAGCCCATCATCGACCACTACAAGGCGCAGGGCCTGGTGGTCACCCTCTCCGCGGAAGGCAAGGTCGCCGAGGTGACCGAGCGCGCGATGGACGCCCTGAAGCGGGCCCGCGAGGAGCGCCCCGAAGAGGGCCAGGGCGCTTAATCGCCGCCCGGCTCAATACGTACGACGGTGAAGGCCGCGGTGTCCTCAGGGCGCCGCGGCCTCACTGTTGTGGCCGTACTGTGGAAACCGAAGTCATACGAGCGTGGAAGGCACACCCATGGTGGAGATCAAGACTCCCGAGCAGATCGCGAAGATGCGTGAGGCGGGCCTGGTCGTCGCCGCCATTCACGCGGCCACCCGCGAGGCGGCCGTCCCCGGCGCCAGCACCAAGGACCTGGACGAGGTCGCCCGCAAAGTGCTCGCCGAGCACGGCGCGAAGTCGAACTTCCTCGGGTACGGCGGTTTCCCCGCCACCATCTGCACCTCGGTGAACGAGGTCGTGGTGCACGGCATCCCGGACGAGAAGACGGTCCTCAAGGACGGCGACATCATCTCCGTCGACTGCGGGGCCATCGTGGACGGCTGGCACGGCGACGCGGCGTACACCGCCTTCGTCGGCTCGGGCCACGCGCCGGAGCTCCTGGAGCTCTCCCGGGTGACCGAGGAGTCCATGTGGGCCGGTATCGCCGCCATGAAGCAGGGCAACCGGCTCGTCGACATCTCGAAGTCCATCGAGGGCTACATCCGCCGCCAGCCGCGTCCGGCGACCGGCAAGTACGGGATCATCGAGGACTTCGGCGGGCACGGCATCGGCTCCGAGATGCACATGGACCCGCACCTGCTGAACTACGTCACGCGCAAGCGCGGCAAGGGCATCAAGCTGGTCCCCGGTGTCTGCCTCGCGATCGAGCCGATGGTGTCGCTGGGCACGGCCCAGACCGAGACCCTCGCCGACGACTGGACGGTCATCACGACGGACGGCACCTGGTCCTCGCACTGGGAGCACTCCATCGCCCTGACCGAGAACGGCCCGCTGGTCCTGACCGCCGTCGACGGCGGCAAGGCCAAGCTGGCGGAGTACGGCATCACCGCCGCTCCGGACCCGTTGGCGTAACGCCTGCGGCCGGTCGGCGTGAAGGGTTCGCCCCGGTGGGGTGAATGCCGCATAACGATCATCAGTGTTGGGCAAACTTGACGGATTCGTCTTTTCGGGTGGCCTGACGTAGACTGACTCGTCGGCTCGCGTGCATCCGTATGCCTGCATACGGAGTGCAAGAGTCGATCAAGGTAGCCGATTCGAAGGGCGAAGCGTGGCCAAGAAGCAAGGTGCCATCGAAATCGAGGGCACCGTGATCGAGTCCCTCCCGAACGCAATGTTCAAGGTGGAACTGCAGAACGGTCACAAAGTCCTCGCGCACATCAGCGGCAAGATGCGTATGCACTACATCCGCATCCTCCCGGATGACCGGGTCGTCGTGGAGCTCTCTCCGTACGACCTGACGCGCGGCCGGATCGTCTACCGGTACAAGTAGATCTTGCCGCGCCCCTTCCGGGGGGCATGTGGCACTGACCCGGAGAACCTGACATCCCATGAAGGTCAAGCCGAGCGTCAAGAAGATCTGCGACAAGTGCAAGGTGATCCGCCGTCACGGCCGGGTCATGGTCATCTGCGAAAACCTGCGCCACAAGCAGCGCCAGGGCTGACGCACGACCTTTCCTGCATCTCGCAGTTCTTCGCGCGACGCAAGCAATTCGTACATACGCAGAGCACGACCGGTCCATCGAGGCCGGCGGCACCTCCGGCGGGGGCCGGGGACCCGGACGTACCACCTCATCCAGCGTGATGCGGTCGGCGGTCGGGAGCAGCTCTGTGGAAGACCCCCGAAATAACAACTGGAGCCATTGAATGGCACGCGTTTCCGGTGTTGACATCCCGCGCGAAAAGCGCGTGGAGATCGCACTCACCTACGTCTTCGGTATCGGGCGCACCCGGTCCAAGGAGATTCTCGCCGAGACCGGCGTGAACCCCAACACCCGCGTTCGTGACCTGGCCGAAGAGGACCTGGTCAAGATCCGCGAGTACGTGGACGCCCACCTCCGCACCGAGGGTGACCTCCGTCGCGAGATCCAGGCCGACATCCGCCGCAAGGTCGAGATCGGCTGCTACCAGGGTCTGCGTCACCGTCGCGGTCTCCCGGTCCACGGTCAGCGCACCAGCACCAACGCGCGTACCCGCAAGGGCCCGCGTCGCGCGATCGCCGGTAAGAAGAAGCCGGGCAAGAAGTAGTCCTTAGCGGACACGCTTACCAAGCGGTCTTCGCTGTAGGACCGACCACCTCCCTCTCCATCTGGAGTTAAGACATGCCCCCCAAGGGACGTCAGGGCGCTGCCAAGAAGGTGCGCCGCAAGGAAAAGAAGAACGTCGCTCACGGCCACGCGCACATCAAGAGCACGTTCAACAACACGATCGTGTCCATCACGGACCCGACCGGCAACGTGATCTCGTGGGCCTCCGCCGGCCACGTGGGCTTCAAGGGCTCGCGCAAGTCCACCCCCTTCGCCGCGCAGATGGCCGCCGAGTCGGCCGCCCGCCGCGCGCAGGAGCACGGCATGCGCAAGGTCGACGTCTTCGTCAAGGGTCCCGGCTCCGGCCGTGAGACCGCGATCCGCTCCCTCCAGGCCACGGGCCTCGAGGTCGGTTCGATCCAGGACGTCACCCCGACGCCGCACAACGGCTGCCGTCCGCCGAAGCGTCGCCGCGTCTGATGCGTCGCCGCTGGTGACAGCGGTGTCGTGAAGTACCCGTGTGGTGAGTGGGACTGCGGAGACCGACCTCCGTGGTCCGCTCGCCTCGCGTTTCGGGCGGTGCAGCCTCTTTGGGGCCGTACCGCCCGTACCCTTGTGGTAGTTGGCGTCAAATAGTGGGCGCCAAGAACAAAGGAACCCCATGCTTATTGCTCAGCGCCCGTCGCTGACCGAAGAGGTCGTCGACGAGTACCGCTCCCGGTTCGTGATCGAGCCGCTGGAGCCGGGCTTCGGTTACACGCTCGGTAACTCCCTGCGTCGTACGCTCCTCTCCTCGATCCCGGGTGCGGCGGTCACGTCCATCCGCATCGACGGTGTCCTGCACGAGTTCACCACCGTGCCGGGCGTCAAGGAGGACGTCACCGACCTCATCCTCAACATCAAGCAGCTGGTCGTCTCCTCCGAGCACGACGAGCCGGTCGTGATGTACCTGCGCAAGCAGGGTCCCGGCCTGGTCACCGCTGCCGACATCGCGCCCCCGGCCGGTGTCGAGGTGCACAACCCGGACCTGGTCCTCGCCACGCTCAACGGCAAGGGCAAGCTGGAGATGGAGCTGACCGTCGAGCGCGGTCGCGGCTACGTCTCCGCCGTCCAGAACAAGCAGGTGGGCCAGGAGATCGGTCGTATTCCGGTCGACTCCATCTACTCCCCGGTGCTCAAGGTCACGTACAAGGTCGAGGCGACCCGTGTCGAGCAGCGCACCGACTTCGACAAGCTGATCGTCGACGTCGAGACCAAGCAGGCCATGCGCCCGCGTGACGCCATGGCGTCCGCAGGCAAGACCCTGGTCGAGCTGTTCGGTCTGGCGCGCGAGCTCAACATCGACGCCGAGGGCATCGACATGGGCCCGTCCCCGACGGACGCCGCCCTGGCCGCCGATCTGGCGCTGCCGATCGAGGAGCTGGAGCTCACCGTTCGGTCGTACAACTGCCTCAAGCGCGAGGGCATCCACTCGGTGGGCGAGCTCGTGGCCCGCTCCGAGGCGGACCTGCTCGACATTCGCAACTTCGGTGCGAAGTCGATCGACGAGGTCAAGATGAAGCTCAACGGCATGGGCCTGGCCCTCAAGGACTCGCCCCCCGGGTTCGACCCGACCGCCGCCGCCGACGCCTTCGGCGCCGACGACGACGCGGATGCCGGTTTCGTGGAGACCGAGCAGTACTAAGAGCTTTGCCCCGGGCGCGCTCCCCGTTTCGTGCGGAGCGCGCCCGGCACAGACTGCCCGTGAGCGTTCGCTCGCGGGGCCCTGACACCGGTACCTGATACGGCCGGTGCAGATCACAAGGAGAAACACCATGCCGCGTCCCGCAAAGGGTGCCCGTCTGGGCGGCAGCGCCGCGCACGAGAAGCTGCTCCTCGCGAACCTCGCGAAGTCGCTCTTCGAGCACGGCCGCATCACGACGACCGAGGCCAAGGCCCGCCGCCTGCGCCCCGTCGCCGAGCGTCTCGTCACCAAGGCGAAGAAGGGCGACATCCACAACCGTCGCCTGGTGCTCCAGACGATCACGGACAAGAGCATCGTCCACACGCTCTTCACCGAGATCGCCCCGCGCTACGAGAACCGCCCCGGTGGTTACACGCGCATCACCAAGATCGGCAACCGTCGTGGCGACAACGCCCCGATGGCCGTCATCGAGCTGGTCGAGGCCCTCACCGTGCAGCAGAACGCTGTGGGCGAGGCCGAGGCCGCCACGAAGCGCGCCGTGAAGGAAGACGACACCAAGGCCGAGCAGGCCGAGGTCGTCGAGGACGCGAAGCCCGAGGGCGACGAGTCCAAGTAGTACTTGGTAGTACAGGTTCGGGCCCGTTCCCAGTTTTCTGGGGGCGGGCCCGTTCTGCTGTGGGGTGCCGGGTTTCGTGTGTCGTGTTCCGTGGTGAGCGTGGAGGTTGGTTGTGGCTGACGAGGTGGCGGACGGGTTCGTACGGGTGAGGCTGGACCTCTCGTACGACGGCAAGGACTTCTCCGGGTGGGCGAAGCAGCCCAGCGGGCGGCGGACCGTGCAGGGGGAGATCGAGGCGGCGCTGCGGACGGTGACCCGGTCGGAGACGAACTTCGACCTGACGGTGGCCGGGCGGACCGACTCCGGGGTGCACGCGCGCGGGCAGGTGGCGCACGTGGACCTGCCGGAGGCGGTGTGGGCGGAGCACGAGGAGAAGCTGCTGCGGCGGCTCGCGGGGCGGCTGCCGCACGACGTGCGGGTGTGGAGCGTGGCGCGGGCGCCCGAGGGGTTCAACGCGCGATTCTCGGCGATCTGGCGGCGGTACCAGTACCGGGTGACGGACCATCCGGGCGGTGTCGATCCGCTGATCCGCAGTCATGTGCTGTGGCACGACTGGGAGGTGGACGTCGAGAAGATGAACGCCGCCTCCGCACTGCTGCTCGGGGAGCACGACTTCGCGGCGTACTGCAAGAAGCGGGAGGGCGCGACGACGATCCGTACCCTCCAGGAGCTGTGGTGGGAGCGCGGGGCGAACGGGGTCGTCACCGGGACCGTGCGGGCGGACGCCTTCTGCCACAACATGGTGCGTTCGCTGGTGGGTGCGCTGTTGTACGTCGGGGACGGGCACCGGGACGTGGAGTGGCCGGCGAAGGTGCTGGCGGCGCGGGTGCGGGACTCGGCGGTGCACGTGGTGAAGGCGCACGGGCTCACGCTGGAGGAGGTCGCCTACCCGGCGGACGAGCTGCTCGCGGCGCGGGCTGTCGAGGCGCGGAACGTGCGGACGCTGCCGGGGAGCGTGTCCGGAAGTGGGGAGGGTGGGGGTGGTTGTTGCTGATGTGGGACAGGGGGCGTGAGGGAGGCAGGTGGTGAGGGGGCTTGTGGTGACTTGTCCGGGCTCATTGTCAGTGGGCTGTGCGAAGGTGTTTTCAGACATCGAATCGGGTGGCGTACGGGGGCTGTGATGACGGGGGCGAAGAAGAGCGGGGTGTGGGTGCTGCTGGTGGCAGTGGCACTGTTCGCGGCGTTGGTTGTGCCGCGGGTCCTGTCCAAGGACGGGGACGACCGGCCGTCCCAGGCGGCCGGGGTGTCGCTGGGCGTGCCCAAGAAGTCCGGGGAGGACGCGGCGAAGGGGGCGCCCGACGCGGCGAAGGGCGGCGGTCCGGTGCCGGGGAGCACGGGGGGCGGCGAGGCGTCCGGGGACGGTGCGGGCGACGGTTCGGAGGAGAAGGAGGCGGACCGGGCGGCGATCGGGGAGGCCTTCGCGGCCGTCCGTACCGGGGACTGCCTGGCCCTCTTCGACACTGGCGGCGGGTGGAACACCCGGATACCCCAGAAGGTCGGCTGCGGGGGGGACGCGGGGCTGACCCGGGTCAGCGCGGTGCGCACCGGGTGGAGCGCCTGCCCCGCGGGGGACGGACTGTCGTACGTGGTGCACCGCTCGGACAAGGGCAAGCGGGTGCTGTGTCTGACCCGGCAGTACAAGGCCGGGTACTGCGTCCTGGCCGAGAAGGGCACCGGGGCGGCCGGGGCGACCATGCGGCTCGGGTCCATGACGGCGGTCGACTGCAAGGCGAAGAAGCTCGTCAAGCCCTACGACACCGTGCTGCACATCACCGGGGTGTACGGGCCGGAGACCGGCAGGACCGGGTGCAGCAGGGCCCTCGACGACAAGACCTTCTACTGGTTCTGGCGGGTGAAGGGCGACGAGACGTTGCTCTGCACGATGGTCTACCGGGGCTGAGGCCGGCGGCCCCTTCTCGGAGGGGGGTCAGCGGCGGGTGGCCGCCCAGAGGACGACCCCGGTCGCGGCCATGGCGACGAAGGTGATGCTGCCGAGCGCGTAGAGGAACGGG
Source organism: Streptomyces sp. NPDC087440 (assembly GCF_044744005.1). Lineage (NCBI taxonomy): Bacteria > Bacillati > Actinomycetota > Actinomycetes > Kitasatosporales > Streptomycetaceae > Streptomyces > Streptomyces sp. NPDC087440. The sequence goes on from NZ_JBIUXN010000002.1 coordinate 81,006, forward strand.
AACCAGAGCAGGGCGAGCAGGGCGCAGTACCCGGCGGCCAGGACAGAGATGCCCAGCTGGACGCGGGCGGGGCCGTTGTGGTTGAGGCGGACCAGGACGGCCAGGAAGACCGCGGTCCACAGGGCGGCGCGGGGCTGGCCGAAGGTGAGGACGCGGGCGACGTCGCTGATGACGCCGTACACGCTCTGCTGCACCAGGTCGGCCTGGAGGTTGGCGATCTCGCGCAGCCCGGTGGAGCCTCCTGCGGCGCGCTGCACCTCGGTGAGGTTGTGCACCGAGGTCCGGTAGAACTCGTACACCGCGAGCAGGGTGAAGCCCAGGGCGTGCAGGATGCCGGTGGTGAAGCCGGTGGCGCGGGCGCGGTGCAGGGCCCGGCGCTCGTCCGGGGTCGAGGGCGCGTCGGGGAGGGGCGCCGGTTCGGGGGCGTCGTCGGACTGCTGGCGGTGCTGGCTGTAGTGCGGGGTCGCGGTGCTGATGCCGGGGTACGGGGTGTGGGCCCAGGCGCGTCCCGGGGCGGGGGGCGGGGTGCGGGTGTCCTGGTGCGCCGGGGCCGAGGCCGCGGCGGGGGTGGAGGCCGTGGCACGGCGGGGGGTGGGTGCGGGGCGGGCGGCCGAGGTGGCGCCGGAGGCCGGGTTGGGCGTTGCGGCGGGGCCGGGTGCTGGTGCGGGGCGGGTGGCCGGAGCGGGGCGGGCGGCGGGGGCCGGGCGTGTGGTCGGCGTGGGGGGTTGCGGGGCGGCGGGGGACTGCTGGTGCGGGACCGCCTGGGGCCAGCTGCGGCGGGGTGTGGCGGTGGTGAGCTGGGAAGTGTCCGAGGTCTTCGGGGTGCCTGAGGTCTTCGGGGTTTCGGGGGTGCGGGGCTTCGGGGTGGGCTGCTGGGCGGAGTCCGGGTAGGGAGGGTGCTTCTCCTGCGAGGGCTCCGGGGTTTCGGGGGTCTTGGAGGTGCGGGGCTTCGGGGTGGGGAGAGGGGTGTCGGTGGGCGGGGTGCGGTCCTCGGGGGTGGGGTTCGAGGGCTTGGTGGGTTCGGGCTTGGTGGGGGACGTCGGTGGGGCAGGGGTGTCCGGCGTGCGCTGTTCTTCGTTCCTGCCCGTGTTCATGTGCTCCAGCTCCCCGATGGTGGCGGGCCCTTGTTGCGGCCCGGCGCCAGGGTAGTCAGGGGGCGGATGGGTCGCCAGGGGCGGGCCGGGGCCTGTACGGCATCGACACAGACCCCGGCGGTGGACGTCAGCTGCTGGCGGTGGTGTCGGCGGTGGCCGCGGCGGAGGCCTGGACCCGGCCGCGCTCCACGATGCGGAGGAAGGTGTACTTCGCCGCGTCGTCGCCGAGGGCGAAGACGTTCTTGTCCTGGGTGGTGACGTTCCGCTTGTTGTCGGTGAAGCCGCTGACGGTGAAGTAGGCGTAGCGGCCGTAGGAGTTGGCGGTCTTGCGGCAGATGGTGCCGTTGCGGCAGAAGGTGGGGACGCCGGAGCCGGGGAGGGAGGCGACGCCGTCCTTCACCTGGTTCTTGGCCTTGAGCGCCTGGGCCTCGGTGGGGAAGACCGCCACGCCGACGGTCACGGCCGCGCCGTCCTTGGTGAAGGTGGCGCGGATGAGCTGGGTGCAGCCGTTGGCGTTGAGGATGCCGCCCAGGCGGCCCTGGGTGCCGGAGGCGCAGGCGGTGACGCGGTTCGTGGCGCCCTTGGCGTAGGTGCGGCCCTCCAGGGTGAGGGACGTGCCGGGGAAGAGGGTGTCGGCGCTGAGGGGCGCCTTGTCCTTCTCGGCGCTGGAGATGAACTCCTTGGGGTCCGGCGGGGGCGGGGGCGCGACCGGGGAGAAGGAGGGGGCGGGGGCGCCGGGGCCGGTGGGGAGGGACTCCGGGGAGGGCAGGGAGGTGTTCTTGCCGTCGGAGGGGGTCGTGCCGGAGGAGACGATCGCGGTGGTGACGAGGGCGGCGACGGTGAGGGTGGCGAGGAGGCCGCCGCCGATGTAGAGGAGGCGTTTGCGGCGGGTGCGGGTGGCGGCGGCGTCGGCGAGGGCGGACCAGTCGGGGGAGGGGGTGGGGGTGGGGGTGGGGTTGACCTGGGCGGTCGGGCCTGGGCCTGCGCCTGGGCCCGGGTGGGCGGGGTGGCCGGGCGGGCCGGGGTGGCTGGGCTGGCCGGAGTGGCCGGTGGGCGGCGGGCCCGCGTAGGGGTTGTGCGGGGTGGGGGTGCTGGGGGCGGTGTAGGGCGTGGCGGTGTCGGGGGTGGGGCGGAGGGCGCCGGGCGGGGCCGGGAGCGGGAGGGGCCGCCCCCCTTGCCCGCCCGTTCCGCCCCCGGGGGGCGGCCCCGCCGCCCAAGGGGGGCTGGGCGGTCCGGCGGCCCGAGAGGGGCTGGGCGGTCCGGCCCAAGGGGGGCTGGCGGGGGTAGGGCCCGCAGGGGGGTCGGCGGGGGTGGGGGCCGCAGGGACGTGGGGCGTGGGGGGCGCAGGGTCGTGGGGTGTGGGGGCCGCAGGGGCGTGAGGTGTGGGGGGTGGGCCGAAGTGGCCCTGGGGGGTGGGTGGTTGAGGGGTGCCGTGAGGGGGGTTTGCCCCGGGGGCGTCCGAGGGTCCCCCATGCCCGATGCTCATGGGCCGCATCCTAATGACACCGCCGCCGGTGGGGTGGGGGCGTAAAGCGGTTGGGGCGGGGAGGGACGGGCGGCGAGAATGCCCGTATGGGACATCTTGAGGTCGGACACGTCGAGTACTACTTGCCGGACGGGCGGGTGCTGCTCGGCGACGTCTCGTTCCGGGTGGGCGAGGGCGCCGTGGTGGCGTTGGTCGGGCCCAACGGGGCCGGGAAGACCACGCTGCTGAAGATCATCGCGGGCGAGCTCCAGGCCCACGGGGGGTCGGTCACCGTGAGCGGTGGGCTCGGGGTGATGGGGCAGTTCGTGGGGTCCGTACGGGACGAGCGGACGGTCCGGGACCTGCTGGTGTCGGTGGCGCAGCCGCGGATTCGCGAGGCCGCCACCGCCGTCGACAAGGCCGAGGCCGCGATTCTGGAGCGCGACGACGAGGCCGCGCAGATGGAGTACGCGCAGGCGCTGAGCGACTGGGCGGAGGTCCAGGGGTACGAGGCCGAGACCGTCTGGGACATGTGCACCATGGCCGCGCTCGGGGTGCCGTACGAGAAGGCGCAGTGGCGCGAGGTGCGCACGCTCAGTGGCGGTGAGCAGAAGCGGCTCGTGCTGGAGGCGCTGCTGCGGGGGCCCGACGAGGTGCTGCTGCTGGATGAGCCGGACAACTATCTGGATGTGCCGGGCAAGCGCTGGCTTGAGGGGAAGCTCAAGGAGACGCGGAAGACGGTTCTGTTCGTCAGCCACGACCGGGAGCTGCTGTCGCGGGCGGCGGAGAAGATCGCGAGCGTGGAGCCGGGGCCGACGGGGTCGGAGGTGTGGATCCACGGGGGTGGCTTCGACACGTATCACGAGGCTCGCAAGGAGCGGTTCGCTCGTTTTGAGGAGCTGCGGCGGCGGTGGGACGAGAAGCACGCGCAGCTGAAGAAGCTGGTGCTGAGCCTCAAGCAGGCGGCCTCGATCAGCCATGAGCTGGCCTCCCGGTACGCGGCGGCGCAGACGCGGCTGCGGAAGTTCGAGGAGGTCGGGCCGCCGCCGGAGCCGCCGCGCGAGCAGGACATCAGGATGCGGCTGCGGGGCGGGCGCACCGGGGTGCGGGCCATCACCTGCGAGGGCCTGGAGCTGACGGGGCTGATGAAGCCCTTCGACCTGGAGGTCTTCTACGGGGAGCGGGTCGCGGTTCTCGGGTCGAACGGGTCCGGGAAGTCGCACTTCCTGCGGTTGCTGGCGGGGGACGACGTCCAGCACACCGGGATGTGGAAGCTCGGGGCGCGGGTCGTCGCCGGGCACTTCGCGCAGACGCACGCGCATCCGGAGCTGATGGGGCGCACGCTGGTCGACATCCTGTGGGCGGAGCACTCCAAGGACCGGGGCGGGGCGATGTCCGTGCTGCGGCGGTACGAGCTGGAGGGGCAGGGGGATCAGGGGTTCGACCGGCTGTCGGGTGGGCAGCAGGCGCGTTTCCAGATTCTGCTGCTGGAGCTGCGGGGGACGACCGCGCTGCTGCTCGACGAGCCGACGGACAACCTGGACCTGGAGTCGGCGGAGGCGCTTCAGGAGGGGTTGGAGGCGTACGAGGGGACGGTGCTGGCGGTCACGCATGACCGGTGGTTCGCGAAGTCCTTCGACCGGTATCTGGTGTTCGGGGCGGACGGGGTCGTGCGGGAGACGGCGGAGCCGGTGTGGGATGAGCGGAGGGTGGAGAGGGCGAGGTAGGGGCCTGGGCGGGGCTGCCGGGGCGGGCCGGGCCCCCTTGGACGTGCGTCCGGTGTGGGGGCGGGGCCAGGGGCGGCACCGGGCTGGGCCGGGAGCGGGAGGGGCCGCCCCCTTGCCCGCCCGTTCCGCCCCCGGGGGGCGGCCCCGCCGCCCAAGGGGGCGGAGGGAAGCTGCGCCGCCCAGGGGGCTGCGGCGGCTCTGCGGCCCGAGGGGGCGGGGGCGTTTTGACCCGTGAGGGGGGCGCGGGTAATGTTGCCGTTTGTTATGCGTATTGGCTTGCGCGTTCTTGTGACGCGAAGGGTCTTTGCGCAGGTTCCCTGGAGCAGTTACCAGTGGCTCACATACGGGCGGTGTTCCCGGCAGTGTGGTCCCCAGCTGCATGATCGCTTCAGGTGTGTCTGGAATCCCATCCACTGAAGAAGCGAAGGCTACGAAGTGCGTACGTACAGCCCCAAGCCCGGCGATGTCACTCGCCAGTGGCACATCATCGACGCGCAGGACATCGTCCTGGGTCGTCTGGCGACCACGGCAGCGAACCTCCTGCGAGGCAAGCACAAGCCGACCTATGCCCCGCACATGGACATGGGTGACTTCGTCATCATCATCAACGCCGACAAGATCCACCTGTCGGGCAACAAGAAGACCCAGAAGATGGCGTACCGCCACTCTGGCTTCCCGGGCGGTCTGCGCTCGATGCGCTACGACGAGCTCATGGAGAAGAGCCCGGAGAAGGCCGTCGAGAAGGCCATCAAGGGCATGATCCCCAAGAACACCCTGGGCCGTCAGATGCTCTCGAAGCTGAAGGTCTACGCGGGCGACACCCACCCGCACGCTGCTCAGCAGCCGGTCCCGTTCGAGATCACCCAGGTCGCGCAGTAGTTCCGGCCACCCCCTAAGACGTACAGAAAGATCTGAGGAGAATCGTGGCCGAGACCACTGTTGAGAACCCCGTCGAGGGCACCGAGGGCGAAGAGACCTTCGCTGAGGTGACCACCTTCGAGTCGGAGGTTCCCGTCGAGGGCGAGTACACCAGCGAGTCGCTGGCGTCCCGCTTCGGCGACCCGCAGCCCGCCGCCGGCCTTGGCCGTCGCAAGAACGCCATCGCCCGCGTCCGGATCGTTCCGGGCACCGGCAAGTGGAAGATCAACGGGCGTACGCTCGAGGACTACTTCCCGAACAAGGTCCACCAGCAGGAAGTCAACGAGCCCTTCAAGGTGCTCGAGCTCGACGACCGCTACGACGTCATCGCCCGCATCTCGGGTGGCGGCGTGTCCGGCCAGGCCGGTGCGCTCCGTCTGGGTGTCGCCCGTGCGCTGAACGAGGCCGACGTCGACAACAACCGCGCCACGCTGAAGAAGGCCGGCTTCCTCTCCCGCGACGACCGTGCGGTCGAGCGCAAGAAGGCCGGTCTCAAGAAGGCCCGCAAGGCGCCGCAGTACAGCAAGCGCTAGTCACGCGCCTGCCCGGTCCGCTCGCGCGGTCCGGCTGCATCACGGCATCACCGTTCGCCCCGGTGGCACTCTCGTGCCGCCGGGGCGTTCGTTTAGTTCGATCTATCACCTTTTTCTGACGCTAATTGGACTCTCTCGGGCGTATAACGGGCACGAAGCGCTCAGGGGATTGCGTTTTCGAAGCACGACGGCATTACGGAGGACAAGCTGTGGGACGACTCTTCGGCACGGACGGTGTGCGCGGCGAGGCCAATGCGGATCTGACGGCGGAGCTGGCGCTCGGTCTGTCGGTCGCGGCCGCGCACGTGCTCGCCGAGGCGGGCACTTTCGCGGGCCATCGGCCGACGGCAGTGGTGGGGCGGGACCCGCGGGCGTCGGGAGAGTTCCTGGAGGCCGCCGTCGTGGCGGGTCTGGCGAGCGCGGGCGTGGACGTCCTGCGCGTCGGTGTGCTGCCCACCCCCGCGGTGGCGTATCTCACCGGTGCGCTGGGTGCCGACCTCGGCGTGATGCTCTCCGCGAGCCACAACGCGATGCCCGACAACGGCATCAAGTTCTTCGCGCGCGGCGGCCACAAGCTGGCGGACGAGCTGGAGGTGCGCATCGAGAACCTCTACGAGCAGCACCGCAGCGGCGAGGCCTGGGACCGCCCGACGGGCGCCGGCGTCGGCCGCGTCACGGACTACGACGAGGGCTTCGACAAGTACATCGCCCACCTCATGGGCGTGCTGCCGAACCGCCTCGACGGCCTGAAGGTCGTCCTGGACGAGGCGCACGGCGCGGCGTCCCGCGTCTCCCCGGAGGCGTTCGCGCGCGCCGGGGCGGAGATCGTCACCATCGGCGCCGAGCCGGACGGCCTCAACATCAACGACGGCTACGGCTCCACGCACATGGAGCGCCTGCAGGCCGCCGTCGTCGAGCACGGCGCCGACCTCGGTGTCGCGCACGACGGCGACGCGGACCGCTGCCTGGCCGTGGACCACAAGGGCGAGGAGGTCGACGGCGACCAGATCCTCGCCGTGCTGGCGCTCGCCATGCGCGAGGCCGGTCAGCTGCGCAAGAACACCGTCGTCGGCACGGTCATGTCCAACCTCGGCTTCAAGCTGGCCATGGAGGGCGAGGGCATCGACGTCGTGCAGACCGGTGTCGGCGACCGCTACGTGCTGGAGTCGATGAAGGAGCACGGGTACGCGCTGGGCGGCGAGCAGTCCGGCCACGTGATCGTCCTCGACCACGCCACTACCGGCGACGGCACCCTCACCGGCCTCATGCTGGCCGCGCGGGTCGCCGCCACCGGCCGCAGCCTCGCGGAGCTCGCGGGGGTCATGAACCGGCTGCCGCAGATCCTCATCAACGTGCGGGACGTCGACAAGTCGCGGGTCGGGACGTCCGCCGACCTCGCCGCCGCCGTCGCCGACGCCGAGCGCGAGCTGGGCTCCACCGGCCGGGTGCTGTTGCGCCCCTCGGGCACCGAGCCGCTGGTGCGCGTGATGGTCGAGGCCGCGGACATCGACCAGGCGAAGGCCGTCGCCGGCCGCCTGGCGGACGTGGTCAAGTCCGCGCTGGGCTAAGGGTTGTGAGCGGTACGTGAGAGGGCCCGGCCGGAAGCGATTCCGGCCGGGCCCTCTCACGTACCGGAGCCTCTAGAGCTTGCGCAGGGAGAGGCGCTGGACCTTGTGGTCGGGGCCCTTGCGGACGACCAGGGTGGCGCGGCCGCGGGTGGGGGCGACGTTCTCCAGGAGGTTGGGGCGGTTGATGGTGCGCCAGGTGTTGCGGGCGTAGTCCAGGGCCTCCTCCTCGGAGACCTGGGTGTACTTGCGGAAGTACGAGAAGGGGTTCTGGAAGGCGGTGGCGCGGAGCTTGCGGAACCGGTTGAGGTACCACTGCTCGATGTCCTCCTCGCGCGCGTCGACGTACACCGAGAAGTCGAAGTAGTCGGCGAGGCCCACGCGGGTCTTGCCGTCGCTGCCCGGGAGGGCCGGCTGGAGGACGTTGAGGCCCTCGACGATGAGGATGTCCGGGCGGTGCACGGTCAGGCGCTCGCCGGGGACGATGTCGTAGATCAGGTGGGAGTAGACGGGGGCGGTGACCTCGTCCTTCCCGGCCTTCACATCGGCGACGAAGCGGGTCAGGGCGCGGCGGTCGTACGACTCGGGGAAGCCCTTCCTGGCGGTCAGGCCGCGCTTCTCCAGCTCCCGCATGGGGTACAGGAAGCCGTCCGTGGTGACCAGCTCGACGCGGGGGTGCTCCGGCCAGCGGGCCAGCAGCGCCGCCAGGAGGCGGGCGACGGTGGACTTGCCGACGGCGACGCTGCCCGCGACTCCTATGACGAACGGGGTGCCGCGCTGGGCGCCCTTCTCGCCGAGGAAGGTGTTGAGGGCGCCGCGCAGGTTGCCGGTGGCTCCGACGTAGAGGTTCAGCAGGCGGGAGAGCGGGAGGTAGATGTCGCGGACCTCGTCGAGGTCGATGACGTCGCCCAGACCGCGCAGCCGCTCGACCTCCTCGGCGGTGAGGGGCAGCGGCGTCTTCTCGCGCAGGGCGCTCCACTCGGCGCGGGTGAGGTCCAGGTAGGGGGACGACTCGGCCCGGCGGTGGGAGCTTCGTGGCGGCGAAGTGATCACACAGTCCATTGTCGGGGCTGGGGCGGGGTTGTCGCGGGGTGGGAGGGGTGGGGTGGGTCACGTGGCGGGGCGGGGTCCTGTGCAGGCGCGTCCCGGACGGAGTGCGGAGGGCCCGCGGCTTACCCTGCCCCTTATGTGTGGAATCGTGGGATATGTGGGCGGTCAGTCGGCGCTGGACGTCGTGGTGGCGGGGCTGAAGAGGCTGGAGTACCGGGGGTACGACTCGGCCGGGGTCGCGGTGCTCGCGGACGGCGGGCTGGTGGCGGCGAAGAAGGCCGGGAAGCTGGTCAACCTGGAGAAGGAGCTGCTGGAGCGGCCGCTGCGGGCCGGCGGGACCGGCATCGGGCACACCCGGTGGGCGACGCACGGCGGGCCCACCGACGCGAACGCCCACCCGCACCTCGACGGTGCCGGGCGCGTGGCGGTCGTCCACAACGGGATCATCGAGAACTTCGCGCAGCTGCGCGAGGAACTGCTCGCGCGGGGGCGGGAGCTGACCTCCGAGACGGACTCGGAGGTGGTGGCGCACCTGCTGGCCGAGAGTTTCGCCGGGTGCGGGGAGGACCTCGCGGAGGCGATGCGGCGGGTGTGCGGGCGGCTGGAGGGGGCGTTCACGCTGGTCGCGGTGCACGCGAACGTGCCGGACCTGGTGGTGGGGGCGCGGCGGAACTCTCCGCTGGTGGTGGGCGTTGGAGAGGGTGAGTCCTTCCTGGCGTCGGACGTCTCCGCGTTCATCGCCCACACGCGGTCCGCGATCGAGCTGGGGCAGGACCAGGTGGTGGAGCTGCGGCGGGACGCGGTCACCGTCACCGACTTCGCCGGTGTGCCCGCGGACGTACGGGCGTACCACGTGGACTGGGACGCCTCGGCGGCCGAGAAGGGCGGCTACGACCACTTCATGCTCAAGGAGATCGCCGAGCAGCCGAAGGCGGTCGCGGACACCCTGCTCGGGCGGATCGACGGCGGCGGGCGGCTCGCGCTGGACGGGGTGCGGATCGCGGACGCCGTGCTGCGGGAGGTCGACAAGGTCGTCGTGGTGGCGTGCGGGACGGCCTTCCACGCCGGAATGATCGCCGCGTACGCGTTCGAGCGGTGGGCGGGTGTGCCCTGCGCGGTGGAACTGGCCAGCGAGTTCCGCTACCGGGACCCGATCCTGGGTGCGCGGACGCTGGTGGTCGCGATCTCGCAGTCCGGCGAGACCATGGACACGCTGATGGCGCTGCGGCACGCCCGGGAGCGGGGGGCGAAGGTGCTGGCCGTCTGCAACACGAACGGCTCGACGATCCCCCGGGAGTCGGACGCGGTGCTCTACACCCATGCCGGGCCGGAGGTCGCCGTCGCCTCGACCAAGGCCTTCCTGACCCAACTGGTCGCCTGCTACCTGGTGGCGCTGCACCTGGGGCAGGTGCGCGGGGTCGACGGCGGCGAGGAAGTGCGGCGCGTGGTGCGGGAGTTGGCGGGGATCGCCGGGGCGGTGGAGAAGGTGCTCGCGACGATGGAGCCGGTACGGGAACTGGCCCGGTCCCTGGCGGGCGAGGACACCGTGCTCTTCCTGGGGCGGCACGTCGGGTATCCGGTGGCGCTGGAGGGGGCGCTGAAGCTGAAGGAACTGGCGTACATGCACGCGGAGGGCTTCGCGGCCGGGGAGCTGAAGCACGGGCCGATCGCGCTGGTGGAGGAGGGGGTGCCGGTGGTGGTCGTGGTGCCGTCGGTGCGGGAGCAGCCCGTGCTGCACGGGAAGGTCGTGTCGAACATCCAGGAGGTACGGGCGCGGGGGGCGCGGACGATCGTCGTCGCGGAGGAGGGGGACGAGGCGGTCGTGCCGTACGCGGACCATCTGGTGCGGGTGCCGCGGACGTCTACGCTTCTTCAGCCGTTGGTGACGACGGTGCCGTTGCAGGTGTTCGCGTGCGAACTGGCGACGGCGCGGGGCAATGAGGTGGATCAGCCGAGGAATCTGGCGAAGTCCGTGACCGTGGAATGAGCTCGCAATGAGCTGGCTGGAGTGGGCGCGTGATTGTTGGGGTCGGGATCGATGTGGCCGAGATCGAGCGGTTCGGGGCGGCGTTGGCGCGGACGCCGCAGATGGCTGAACGGCTGTTCGTGGAGCGGGAGTTGATGCTGCCGAGCGGGGAGCGGCGGGGGGTGGCGTCACTGGCGGCCCGCTTCGCGGCGAAGGAGGCGCTGGCGAAGGCGCTGGGGGCGCCGGCGGGGCTGCTGTGGACGGACGCGGAGGTGTACGTGGAGGACAGCGGGCAGCCGAGGCTGCGGGTGCGGGGGTCGGTGGCGGCGCGGGCGGAGGCGTTGGGGGTGCGGTCGTGGCATGTGTCGCTGAGCCATGATGCGGGGGTGGCTTCGGCGGTGGTGATCGCGGAGGGGTGATCGCGTCGCGGCCGGTACGGGTGGGCCGGGGGTCCTTCGGGTGCGCGGCCGGTGCGGGGGCTGGGCGGGGGCTCCCGGGCTGGGCCGGGAGCGGGAGGGGCCGCCCCCTTGCCCGCCCGTTCCGCCCCCGGGGGGCGGCCCCGCCGCCCAAGGGGGCTGGGGTGGGGTGGGGGGAGGGGGCGGCCTCGCCGCGGGCGACGTCGGTGCCGGGAGCCCGCCACCGCACCGTCAGGTCAACCTCGGACCCTCCCCGCACGGCGGCGCGCCGCCAGGGTGAGGGCGCCCAGGGCGGTCAGGGTGACCGCTGCCGCCCCCAGAGGGACGGCGGCGCTGCCCGTGGCGGCGAGGGGCCCCGTGGCCCCGCCGACACCGCCCCCACCGGCCGAGCCGCCGACGCTGCCACCGGTGTCCGCTCCGCCGACGCTGCCGCCGCCGACCGTGCCCGCGCCGGACGTGTCGTCGCCGGTGGTGGTCCCGGTGGTCCCGGTCGTGGAGTCGCCGCCGGTGGTCCCCGACGTACCGGAGTCGGAGCCTCCGGTGGTGTCGGTGCCTCCCGTGGTCTCCGTACCGCCGGTGGTGTCCGACCCGCCAGCGGTGTCCGTTCCGCCCGTGGAGTCCGACCCACCAGCGGTGTCGGTTCCGCCGGACGTGTCGGTTCCTCCGGACGTGTCCGTGCCTCCGGCGGTGTCCGTGCCCCCGGACGTGTCCGTTCCCCCGGTGCTCCCCGTACCCGGCGTGACCGTCAGCAGGGCGCCCGGTGTGCGGACCGTGCCCGCCGGGTTGCTGAAGGCTGCGCGGTAGAGGGAGTTGGACTGGGGGAGGGCCGTGGTGAGGGTCAGGGTGGGGGTGGTGGCGCCGGGGACGCGGGTCCAGGTCTTGCCCGCGTCCGTGCTGGTCTCCCAGATGACGGTCGGCTCCGGGAAGCCCGTGGCCGCCGCGGTGAAGGTGGCCTTCGCGCCCGCGGTGACCGTTGTGGGGGCCGGGTTCGTCGTCGGGGTGGCCGCGGTGTGGCGGGCGGTCTGGGTGACCGTGCCGGAGGCGACCGAGAACAGGGCGCGGCGTGCGGGGTCCAGGGCCAGGGCCGTCGGCTGGTTGCCGGTGGGGAGGGTCTCGGTGACCTTGCCGGTCTTCAGGTCCACGGCGGCGGCCGTACCGGCGGTGGTCTGGGCGACGTACAGGGTCTGCGAGGACGCGTCGTGGACCATCGCCTTGGGGTTGCCGCCGACCGTCAGCGTGCCGGTGACCTTGTTGGCCTTGAGGTCGACGGTGAAGACCGTGCCCACGCCGAGGTTGGCGACGTAACCGGTGGACGACGTCGGGTCGACGGTGACGCCCATGCTGCCGAGCGCCGTGTTGCCGAGCTCCAGCGTGCCGGTCGCCTTGCCGGTGGCGCCGTCGACCGCGGTGAGGATGTTGCTGAAGACGACCGCGCCGTCGACCGACTGGCTGTTGATGTGGGTGGCGTACCCGGTGCCGGTTGCCGTGTCGACGGCCAGGCCGCCGGGGAAGCGGGGCAGGACCACCGGCTCGCCGACCGGCTTGGCGGTGGCGGTGTCGTACACCGTGATGGAGCGGGCCGTCTGGTTGCCGACGAACAGCCGCCCCCTGGCCGGGTCGACGGCGAGGTGGTTGATGTTGCCGGGGAGGGCCGCCCACTCCTCGACGAGCGTGCCGGTCTTGGTGTCGTACGTGCCGATCCGGTCGGTGAAGCCCAGGTGGAGGATGCCGGTCTTCGCATCGAGCGCGAGGACCTGGGCGCTGGCGGGGAGGGGGACCGGGGTGCCGACCGGCTCGCCGGTCGTGGAGTCGTACGTGGTCAGGGACGCGCCCTTGTCGCTGTTGCGGGCGACGTACAGCCGCCCGTTCGCCGGGTCCGCCTCGGCGTCGGTGGCTCCGCCGCCGGTGGTCGGGTAGGCGCGGACGACGGTGTGCTTGACGGTGCCCGCCGGTACCTCGGGGGGCACGACCGCGCCCGCGCCGAAGGTGATCGGGACGATGACGTCCTGGTCGCGGTCGCCCGCGTGGGTGTGGTCGGCGCGGGTGACGATCGCACAGCGCTGCTCGGTGCAGTCGGCGCCGCTGTCCTTGACCCGGGCGGTCAGGTCGAGGGTGAACCCGCCCTTGCCGCCCGCCTGTTCGGTGAACTTCTTCACCAGGTCCTTGGCGTAGTCCGGCGGGTTGTTGGAGATCCAGTACGAGGAACCGGACGCCCCGGACAGGTCCGCGCCGCCCAGGCACGGGGACGGGGCCTCGCCCTCCTTGCCCAGCACGCAGACCGCGAGGTAGACGCCCTTGTCGAGGGCGTAGCCGGAGCCGGTGACGGTGACCTTCTCCTTCTCCGGGTCGAGGTCCTTGGTGTTCGAGACGGTGAGGGTCTGGCCGGTGGGCCCGGTGGCCGTGCCCGGAGTGGGCTTCGGCTTGGGGTCGTCGGGGGCGGCCTGGGCGAGGCCGGTCAGGGCGGTGGTGAGCAGGCCCGCGGAGGCCGCGGCCAGCAGGACGCGTGCGGGTCTTCGGGGTGCGGGGCGCATGGGACGCGTACCTCCGGGGGCGCGGCAGGGCTAGTTGAAGGTCACGGGGACGTACACGTCGTACGTGCGGTCCGCGCTGTCGTAGTGGTCGGCGCGGGTGACGATCGCGCACTTCACGCCGGACTGGCCGCAGGTGACGGTGTCGGAGAGCTTGGCCTTGACGTGGATCTGCACGGAGAAGGAGCCGCGGCCCGCCGCCTCGGTGTACGGGGAGGAGTTGTTCGGCGAGAGCCAGTACCAGTCGGAGTTGACCCAGTGCGAGGCGCCGGTGGTGCCGGACTCGTCCTGGCCGCCGAGGCAGGGGGTGGGCTTGTTGTTCCAGGTGGCGGGGTTGGCGGTGTCGACGCCCGCCGGTATCGCACAGAGGCCGACGTAGACGCCCTGGTCGGGGTTGTAGCCGGTGCCGGAGACGGTCACGTTGGCGCCGGAGGCGGCGGCGGTGTTCGGGGCGGTGAGGGCGAGGTTGTAGGTCTGGCCGCCCTCAACGGTGGTGCGGTTCGCGGTGGCGGCGGAGGCGGGGGAGGCGAGGGCCGCGGTGAGCGCGAGGGCACCGACGAGGGGGAGGGCGGCGCGGGCGGTTCTGGACATGGCGGAGGGACCCTTCGGACGGCAGGAGTGCTTAGGTTAGGCAAACCTAAGTAAAGAAATGATCGCGCGTCAACCCGCAGGCGATCGCGGCGACTTGGCCGAGGGCCCTTCCGTGCCGGGCGGGTGTCGGACCTCTGCGGCACACTCGGAGGCATGCGAACCGCACACCGTGTCGAGACCGTGAGGACCGCCGAACGGGAGGCCATGGCTAGGCTCCCCGAGGGCGCGCTGATGCAGCGCGCCGCCGCCGGACTGGCCGCCGCCTGCGCCGACCTGCTGGACCGGCGGGTGTACGGGGCGCGCGTCGTCCTGCTCGTCGGCAGCGGCGACAACGGCGGCGACACGCTGTACGCGGGGGCCAGGCTGGCCCGGCGCGGCGCCGGGGTGACGGCGGTGCTGCTCGCCCCCGACCGCACCCACCCGGGCGGCCTCGCCGCGCTGCGGGCGGCGGGCGGCCGGGTGCTCACCGGCCCGCACGACGGCGTCGACGGCGACGTGGTCGGACGGCACGGCGCCCACGAGGTGCTCGCCCGCGCCGACCTCGTCCTCGACGGGATCGTCGGCATCGGCGGGCGCGGCGGACTGCGCGCGGAGGCGGTGCCGCTGGCCCGCGCGGCCCGCGACTCGGGGGTCGTGGTGGTCGCCGTGGACCTGCCGAGCGGCGTCGACGCGGACACCGGTGAGGTCGCCGGGGAGTGCGTGACGGCGGACGCGACGGTGACGTTCGGGGCGTACAAGCCGGGACTGCTCGTCGACCCGGCGCGCACGCGTGCGGGCGTGGTGCGGCTGGTCGACATCGGGCTGGACCTCTCGGTGCCCGCGGACGTGGAGGCGCTCCAACACGCCGATGTGGCACGGCTGTTGCCCGCGCCGGACGCGGAGAGCGACAAGTACCGGCGCGGGGTCGTCGGGATCGTCGCCGGGTCGGCGAAGTACCCGGGGGCGGCCGTGCTGTGCGTCGGCGGGGCGCTGCGCGGCGGGGCGGGCGCGGTCCGCTACGTGGGCGGCGGCGGGGACGCGGTCCTCGCCCGCCACCCCGAGGTGCTGGTGCACGACGGGACGCCGGGCGGGGCGGGCCGGGTGCAGGCCTGGGTGATCGGGCCGGGGCTCGACGACGGGGTGGCCGGGGCCCTGGACGAGGTGCTGGCCTCGGACGTGCCGGTGCTGGTCGACGCGGACGCGCTGGGGGCGCTCGATCCGGACGCGGTACGGGAACGGGGTGCGCCGGTGGTGCTCACCCCGCACGCGGGGGAGGCGGCGCGGCTGCTCGGGATCTCGCGGGAGGAGGTCGAGGGGCGGCGGCTGGACGCGGCGCGGCGGCTGGCGGGGCGGTACGGGGCGACGGTGCTGCTGAAGGGGTCCACGACGGTGGTGGCGTCCGGGGGGAGCCCGGTGCGGGTCAATCCGACGGGGACGCCGTGGCTGGCGACCGCGGGCAGCGGGGACGTGCTGGCGGGGGTGATCGGGGCGCTGCTGGCGGCGGGGCTGGGGGCGGTGGACGCGGCGTCGGTGGGGGCGTACGTGCACGGGCTGGCGGGACGGTTGGTGCGGCCGGGGGTGCCGGTGGTGGCGGGGGACGTGGCGGAGGGGCTGGGGGCGGCGTGGGGGAGTGTGGTGGGGGAGCGGTAGGGGCCGGGGGCCCTGCGGAAGGTGCGTGCGGGGCGGGGGCGTGGGCGGGGGCGGCACCGGGCGGGGCCGGGGCCCCTGCGCGAGGTGCGTGCGGCGCAGGGGCTGGGCCGGGGCGGCACCGGGGTGGGCCGGGAGCGGGAGGGGCCGCCCCCTTGCCCGCCCGTCCCGCCCCCGGGGGGCGGCCCCGCCGCCCAAGGGGGCTGGGGTGGGGAGGGGCGGCCCCGGCGCCCGAGGGGGCTACGAGGAGAGGGGGGTGTTCAGGTCCCAGGAGACGGGGATGTTCTCGCTGCCGGAGTACTTGACGATCAGCTCCTCGTCCGTGGGGCGGTGCGCGTCCCGGTAGCGCACGTTCGTGCCCGGCTTCGCGCCCCAGACGTAGATCTGGCTGCCCACGCCCAGCTTCTTCCAGAGGCGTTCCGCGTCCTCGACGTACAGGTTCACGCAGCCGCCCGAACCCGCCTCGAACAGGTCGCCGTACGTGCCGTGCAGCGCCTGACCACCGCTGAAGAACTGGCTGTACGGCATCGGCGCACCGTCGTAGATGGTGGAGAAGTGGTCCTTGTGCCGCCAGTACACCCGGTGCCAGCCGACCCGCGTCTCCAGCCCCCGGATGCCGCTGCGGATCGGCACCGGCGCGAAGGTCACCTTCCGACCCACCTGCACCCACAACAGCTGACGCCGCAGGTCCACGCAGGTCACCGAGTAGCTGCGGACGGGGCACTGGCCCGCCGCGTTCGGGTTCTTGCGGGCCTCGCGGACCAGCAGGAGACCGTGCGTCTGGACGGTGGCCGTGCCGTCCGCGGGGTCGATGTTGAGCTGCTGCTGGAGCTTGCGGATGGCCACGCAGTCCGCGGCCGACTGCTTGCCGTCGACCTTGAGCTTCAGCTTGCGCTCCAGCTCCTTCTGGTACGGGCCCGTGGGGGCCGTGCACGGAGGCTCCGGGGCGCTCAGCGCGGCCGGGGCGGCGACGGGTGCGGCGAAGGCGGCCGTCACGGGCAGGGCGCTGAGCGCGACGGCGGCGACACCGGCCAGGGCGGTCGTACGGATGAGGGGGGCGCGCTTCATGGTTCCTCAACTCCTCCAGCATGCGCGGACCGCATGCGGCGGACGGCATGCGGCGGACCGGAGGGAACGGGCCCCTCGGTTACCTCCATCGGGCGGCCGCGAGGCCCGCCCCGCCAGGCACGGCCTGCCGAGCGGGTGAAAGTGCGGGCCGAACGCGTGACGTTCCGTGAGAAGGCGCGTACACGGCGGCACGTGGCCGCACGGGGCAGCACCCGGCCGTACGCGGTCGCACGTGGCGTCGGTCACGCCCGGGCCGCCGCCCGGTCCGGCTGACCGGCCCTGTCGTACCCCTCTGCGAGACTTGGTGGCGATGACCGTGAAGACCGAGACCGTGACGACCGCGGCGACCGGCGCGCCCCTCCCCGCGCCGGGCACCGCGCCGCACGGCGTGCCGAACGACGTGATGAGCCAGGCGATGACCCAGTCGGTGACACAGGCCCCACCCCTGCGGGCCCGCGCCGAGATCGACCTCGCCGCGCTGCGCGCCAACGTCGCCTCGCTGCGCGAGCGCGCCCCGCACGCCGCACTGATGGCCGTCGTGAAGTCCGACGCGTACGGGCACGGGGCGCTGCCCTGCGCCCGCGCCGCCCTCCGGGCCGGTGCCACCTGGCTCGGCACGGCGACCCCGCAGGAGGCGCTCGCCCTGCGCGCCGGCGGGATCACCGAGGCCGACGCCCGCGTCATGTGCTGGCTGTGGACCCCCGGCGACCCGTGGGCCGAGGGCATCACGGCCGGACTCGACATGGGCGTGAGCGGCATGTGGGCACTGGAGGAGGTCACCGCCGCCGCCCGCGCCCTGGGACGTACGGCGAAGATCCAGCTCAAGGCCGACACGGGCCTGGGACGCAACGGCTGCCAGCCCGCCGACTGGCCCGCCCTGGTCGCCGCCGCCCGCGCCGCCGAGACCGAGGGCCTGGTCGAGGTCACCGGCCTGTGGTCGCACTTTGCGTGCGCCGACGAGCCCGGCCACCCCTCGATCGGCCTCCAGCTCACCGCGTTCCGCGAGATGGTCGCGTACGCCGAGAAGCAGGGCCTGGACCCCGAGGTGCGGCACATCGCCAACTCCCCGGCCACGCTGACCCTTCCCGACACCCACTTCGACCTGGTGCGCACGGGCATCGCGATGTACGGCATCTCCCCGAGCCCCGAACTGGGCACCCCCGCCGAGCTGGGCCTGCGCCCGGTGATGCGGCTCGCCGCCTCGGTCGCGCTGGTCAAGGAGGTCCCCGCCGGACACGGCGTCAGCTACGGCCACCACTACGTCACCGAACGGGACACCACCCTCGGGCTGATCCCCGTCGGGTACGCGGACGGCATCCCCCGCAGTGCCTCCGGGCGCGGCCCGGTGCTGGTCGGGGAGCGGTGGCGGCGCGCCCGGGGACGTATCGCCATGGACCAGTTCGTGGTGGACCTCGGCGGTGAAAGGGTCGAACCGGGGGCAGAAGCGATCCTGTTCGGCTCCGGCGAGCGGGGCGAGCCGACCGCGGAGGACTGGGCGCAGGCGGCGGACACGATCGCGTACGAGATCGTCACGCGCATCGGCGCACGCGTTCCGCGCGTCCTGGTGAACGAGGACCCGTCCCCGGACCGGTAGTCCGCGGTGGGACTGCGGACCTGGACCCGTGGGCGGGAGCGTTGGATGATCCCCTAGATCCGGCGGACCGGTGGACTCCGGGCCCCGGCAGGCACCAGCGAGGAGCGGCACGTGAGCAGGAGCAGCGCGGAGGGCGTCGCCGCCGCGGCACGCACGGCGGCCGACGCGGCCGACGCGGCGGCCCCCGGCAGCTGGCGCCGGGCGGGACTCGCCGGGGCCGCGATAGGCGTGATCGCCGCCGGTGCGGCGGCGGGGGTGGCCGTCGAACGGCTCACCGTCGGGCGGGGGATGCGCAAGAAGGCCCGGCTCGCCCTGGACGCGGCGGGCCCGTACGGCGCACTGCGCGGCACCCCGGGCACGGCGCTGGCCGACGACGGCACGGAGCTGTACTACGAGGTGGACGACCCTCGGGGCACGGGCACGGGCGCGGGCACGGGCGCGGGCGCGGGCACGGGCGCGGGCGCGGGCGCGGGCACGGGCGCGGGCGCGGACGGCGGTGCGACGGGCGGGCCGGGTCCGTTCGGCGCCCTCGGCGCGGGAAGCCGCGTCGCGGGGACGCCCGGGACCCCGCTCATCGGCGGCCAGGCCTCGGCCGACGGCCGCACCGGGGGCGACCCCACGGACAACGCCACCACGGGCAACGGTCCCACCGGCCGCAAGGGCGGTTCAGGCACCGCCGGTGGCCGGCCCGACGGCGGCCCCGCCGCCGACCGGCGCGGGAACGGCACGCCCCGCCGCAAGCTGTTCGGGCGAAAGAGCGCCGCGCCGCCCGTCACCGTCGTCTTCAGCCACGGCTACTGCCTCAACCAGGACTCCTGGCACTTCCAGCGCGCCGCCCTGCGCGGCCTCGTGCGCACCGTGCACTGGGACCAGCGCAGCCACGGCCGCTCCGCCCGCGGCTCCGCGCAGGCCGACGGGGAGCAGGTCACCATCGACCAGCTCGGCCGGGACCTGAAGGCCGTCATCGACGCGGCCGCCCCCGAGGGACCGCTGGTGCTGGTGGGGCACTCGATGGGCGGCATGACGGTGATGGCGCTGGCCGACCAGTACCCGGAGCTGATCCGCGAACGGGTGCTCGGTGTCGCGCTCGTCGGCACGTCGTCGGGGCGGATGGGCGAGGTCAACTTCGGGCTGCCGGTCGCGGGGATGAACGCGGTGCGCCGCGTCCTGCCGCGCGTGCTGCGTACGTTGGGCTCGCAGGCGGAGCTGGTGGAGCGGGGGCGGCGGGCCACGGCGGACCTGTTCGCGGGGATCGTGAAGAGGTACTCCTTCGGGTCCCGTGACGTCGACCCGGCGGTGGCCCGGTTCGCGGAGCGGCTGATCGAGGGCACCCCCATCGACGTGGTCGCGGAGTTCTACCCGGCCTTCCAGGACCACGACAAGACGGCCGCGCTCCAGCACTTCGCCCAGCTCCCGGTGCTGGTCCTGGCGGGCGCGAAGGACCTGGTCACCCCCAGCTCGCACAGCGAGGCCATCGCCGCCCTGCTGCCCGACGCCGAACTGGAGATCGTCCCCGACGCGGGCCACCTGGTGATGCTGGAACACCCGGAACTGGTGACGGGACGGCTCGAAGAGCTGCTGGGTCGGGCGGGGGCCGTGCCGCCGACTACCGTGGGCTCCCATGGACGCACCGCACAGCAGCGGGGCCGCTGAGCACGGCCCGGTCACCGCCTCACACTCCCTCACCGTCACCTCCCCCGCCGCCATGGGCGACCTGGGACGCGCGCTCGCGAAGCTGCTGCGCCCCGGCGACCTGGTGATGCTCACCGGCGAACTCGGCGCGGGCAAGACCACGCTGACCCGCGGCCTCGGCGAAGGCCTGGGCGTGCGCGGGGCCGTCACCTCGCCGACCTTCGTCATCGCCCGGGTGCACCCGCCGCTGGGCGACGGGCCCGCGCTGGTGCACGTGGACGCGTACCGGCTCGGCGGCGGTCTGGACGAGATGGAGGACCTCGACCTGGACGTCTCGCTGCCCGAGTCGGTGATCGTCGTGGAGTGGGGCGACGGCAAGGTCGAGGAGCTGTCGGAGGACCGGCTGCACGTGGTCATCGACCGTGCGACGGGCGACACGGACGACGACGTACGGACGGTACGCCTCAGCGGCATCGGCACCCGCTGGGCGGACGCGGACCTGGCGGGCCTGGGCGGCTGACCTGGGCGGCTGACCGGCCCCGGGCCGCGCAACACCCGTTCCCGGCGGAAGCACGGCGTCCGGGCGGGCCGTGCCGCTGCTGCTACCGTCACGACACGTCATGCGGGGACGTGACCGAAGCGTTGATCGAAAGGTGCAGCAAGGTGGCTAGCAGCAGCTCGGGAATCGTGGCCGGGCTCACCGCGGGGGCCCTCGCCGTCGTCGGTTTCCTCGCCTACCAGGCGTCGGCGAACGCACCCGACTCGGTCGCCGTGCCCAGCGCCTCCACCGCGCCCACCCAGCCCGGCGCCAAGGAGAAGGCCACGCCGCGCTCACCGCTGGAGCTGCCCGCCGACTCCGGCAAGGGCACCCGGGTGGTGTATTCGCTCTCCGGCAAGCGGATCTGGCTGGTGGACCCCGAGGCCGGGCCCGGCACCAAACCGCCGACCTTCGTGGTCGCGCCGAGCGCGGTCAGCCCCACCCCGGACACCTATCGCGTGACGACCCGCTCGAACCGGATCACCGGATCGGACGGCAAGCCGGTGGAGCACGTGGTGCGGTTCGCCAACGTCGACGGGGTGACGATCGGCTTCAGCGCCGCCGTCGACGGCACCATGCCGACCCCCGGCGTGAAGCCGCAGGAGGGCACGGGCGCGGTGCGCCTGAGCCGCGAGGACGGCACGAAGGTCTGGGAGTTCGCGACGGGCGGCGTCAAGGTCGTCGTCGTCCCGTAACGACTCCCCCACCCGATCGAGGGGACTTCCTAGGCGGCTTCGCGCTGCCCGGGGGTCCCCTTCTCGCTGTCCCGGGACGCGGTCCGCGCGGGCGGGGTGGAGACCGCGGTGGCCGCGGCGCAGGACGCGAGCAGGGCGCTCATCGTGACGGGAGCCGGGGCAGGGGCGGCAGGCGTCATGGGCTTCTCGACTTCTCGTTCCGGTGCCGACATGGACGCCTCCTGGGGCGACGGGAGCAGGCGCAGCGGGGTGGTTAGGTAGACCTAACTTGTGTCTTGAGTCCCATGTGACCATGCAGTGCACCCCCGATGCAACATCTTCCCGACACGTTGTCGGAATGTACGGGGAGAACGCACGGAGCGACGCGCGAGTTCCCTGCGCCGACGGGACTCCGGCCGCGGACCGCCGCCGCCCCCTGTGGACGGACGCCGTGTCCGTGCCGCACGGGCCGTAGGCTGTTCGTGTGCTCCTGCTCGCCGTTGATACCGCCACCCCCGCCGTCACCGTCGCCCTCCACGACGGGGACTCCGTCGTCGCCGAGACCACCCGCGTCGACGCCCGAAGGCACGGGGAACTGCTGCTGCCCCTGATCGACGAGACCCTCCGCTCGGCGGGCCGCAAGCTCGACGCCGTGACCGGCCTGGTCGTCGGCGTCGGCCCGGGCCCGTACACCGGACTGCGGGTCGGCCTCGCGACCGCCGAGACCTTCGCCTTCGCGCTCGGCGTCCCGGTGCACGGCCTGTGCACCCTCGACGCCCTCGCGTACGCCACCGAGCTCGACGGGCCCTTCGCGGTGGCGACGGACGCCCGCCGCAAGGAGGTCTACTGGGCGCGGTACGACGACGCGCGCACCCGCACCACCGAGCCCGCCGTCGACCGCCCCGCCGAGATCGCCGCGTCCCTCGCGGGCCTGCCCGTCGTCGGCGCGGGCGCGCTGCTCTACCCCGAGGCCTTCCCCGACGCCCGCGAGCCCGAGAACGTAGCGGCATCGGCCCTCGCCTCCCTGGCCGCCGAGAAGCTGGCCGCCGGGAGCGACTTCCTGCCGCCGCTGCCGCTCTACCTGCGCCGCCCCGACGCACAGGTGCCGAAGAACTACAAGGTGGTCACCCCCAAGTGACCTCGGCAGAAGGCACCGGGGCCGCCGTCCTGCGCGAGATGCGCTGGTGGGACATCGATCCCGTACTCGAACTCGAACACGAGCTGTTCCCCGAGGACGCCTGGTCGCCGGGGATGTTCTGGTCCGAGCTGGCGTACGCGCGCGGCCCCCGCGCCACCCGCCGCTACGTCGTCGCCGAGGACCCGGCGACCGGCCGCCTCGTGGGGTACGCGGGCCTGGCCGCCGCCGGTGACCTCGGCGACGTACAGACCATCGCGGTCGCCCGCGACCAGTGGGGCACCGGCCTCGGCGCCCGCCTGCTCACCGACCTCCTCAAGCACGCGACCGCCTTCGAGTGCGCCGAGGTGCTGCTCGAAGTGCGGGTCGACAACACGCGCGCGCAGAAGC
This sequence comes from Streptomyces sp. NPDC087440, assembly GCF_044744005.1. Taxonomy (NCBI): domain Bacteria; kingdom Bacillati; phylum Actinomycetota; class Actinomycetes; order Kitasatosporales; family Streptomycetaceae; genus Streptomyces; species Streptomyces sp. NPDC087440. Next base: position 103,516 of record NZ_JBIUXN010000002.1, read on the forward strand.
TGTACGAACGCTTCGGCTTCGAGCCGATCGGCTTCCGCAAGGGCTACTACCAGCCGGGCAACGTCGACGCCCTCGTGATGCGTCGTACGACGACCGAAGAGACAGAAGAGATCCAGCCATGAACCTTGTCAGCGGCATCGACGAGCCCCTGGTCCTCGGCATCGAGACCTCCTGCGACGAGACCGGCGTCGGCATCGTGCGCGGTACGACGCTGCTCGCGGACGCGGTGGCGTCGAGTGTCGACACGCATGCGCGCTTCGGCGGCGTCGTCCCCGAGATCGCTTCCCGCGCGCATCTGGAGGCGATGGTCCCGACCATCCAGCGCGCCCTGAAGGACGCCGGAATCGCCGCCTCCGACCTGGACGGCATCGCGGTCACCGCGGGTCCGGGGCTCGCGGGGGCGCTGCTGGTGGGCACGACGGCGGCCAAGGCGTACGCGTACGCCCTCGGCAAGCCCCTCTACGGCGTCAACCACCTGGCCTCGCACATCTGCGTCGACCAGCTCGAACACGGCAAGCTGCCCGAGCCGACCATGGCACTCCTGGTCAGCGGCGGGCACTCGTCCCTGCTGCTCGCCCCCGACATCACCTCCGACGTCCGCCCGCTCGGCGCGACCATCGACGACGCGGCGGGCGAGGCCTTCGACAAGATCGCCCGGGTGCTCCAGCTGGGCTTCCCCGGCGGCCCGGTCATCGACCGGCTCGCGCGCGAGGGCGACCCGAAGGCGATCCACTTCCCGCGCGGCCTGACCGGGTCCCGCGACCCGGCGTACGACTTCTCCTTCTCCGGCCTGAAGACCTCCGTCGCGCGCTGGATCGAGGCGAAGCGCAACGCGGGCGAGGAGGTTCCGGTGCGGGACGTGGCGGCGTCCTTCCAGGAGGCCGTCGTGGACGTACTGACCCGCAAGGCCGTCCGCGCCTGCAAGGACGAGGGCGTCGACCACCTCATGATCGGCGGCGGCGTCGCCGCGAACTCCCGGCTGCGGGCGCTCGCCCAGGAACGCTGCGACAAGGCGGGCATCACGCTGCGCGTCCCGCGTCCCGGCCTGTGCACGGACAACGGGGCGATGGTCGCGGCGCTGGGTGCGGAGATGGTGGCCAGGGGCCGGGCGGCCTCGGACTGGGACCTGTCGGCGGACTCGTCGCTTCCGGTGACGGAGCCGCACGTGCCGGGGCACAGTCACAGTCACAGTCACTCTCATGACCACGACCACGTTCACGAGATCAGCAAGGACAACCTCTACTCATGACCGTCGCGCTGATGTGGGAGGCCCGTGCCGTCGAGGGCAGGGGCGCCGAACTGCTGGAGTGGGCGCGGGCCCAGGCACAGGTGCTCGCGACCGAGCCCCTTCGCCGCGAAATCCTGCGCGCGCCACAGGACCGGGTTCTCGTACTGACCTGGTGGGACGCCCCGTACGACGCGGAGCTGCCCGAACTCCCGGAGCCGGACGCGGAGTTGATCACGCGGGCCGTGCACCGGTGGCGGTTCGAATCGGTCGAGCAGGGCTGAGCCATTCGGCTTACTCCTGAGTGGCGTTAACCGCTTTTCGGACAATTCGACTTGAGACTCGGCGATGCCAGGGGTCACCCCTCGTCGTCGCGAAGGAGTCGCAGGAGTATGTCCGTACAGCTGAAGGTGGCCCGGGCCGGACTGGGTGCAGTGTCCATGGCGGTGGCGCTCGGAGTGTGCGCGCCGACCGCTTCCGCTTCCGCCTCCGCTCCGGTCACGTCCGCCCAGGTGGGCGCCGTACAGGCGGTCGCGATGCACGGTGTCGGCGGGAAGGTGACCGCGCACGGCGGCCAGTTCGTACGGGAGCGGCCCACGTCCTCGTCGCGGAAGATCGGCTCGTACCGGGGCGGCGCGATCGTGCGCCTCTCCTGCAAGGTGCGCGGCCAGAACATCCACGGCAACGCCCTCTGGTACAAGCTGTGGGACCGCTCGGGCTGGCTGAGCGCGAAGTACGTGCACAACTTCGGGTACGTGGGCTGGTGCGGCCACGGCCACCGCGCGGCCGGTGCCGTGCTGGCGGACGGCCCCGGGAAGCCCGGCGGCGGGCACAAGCCGGGCGGGCACTGTTCCGTCTGCAAGGGCGAGAAGGGGCCGAAGGGCGACGCGGGTCCGGCGGGTCCCGCCGGTCCTGCGGGTCCTGCCGGGCCGAAGACCAGCCCGAAGGACTGGACGGCCGAGGAGAAGGCCGAGATGAAGGGCGAGAAGGGCGACCCGGGCACGCCGGGTGGGCCCAAGGGCGACAAGGGTGACCCGGGCCAGCCGGGACCGGCCGGTCCTGCGGGCGCCCCGGGTCCGGCGGGCGCGGCGGGGCCTGCCGGGGCCAAGGGCGACAAGGGTGACAAGGGTGACAAGGGCGTCAGCATCGGTACGCCGGTGATCAAGGAAACCACCATGGACGTCCAGCCCAACGTCAACACCGGGATCAACAGCCCCGCCTGCCCGGCCGGTACCCAGATCATCAGCGGCGGCTACTACCAGAGCGGCTGGAGCACCGACTTCCACAAGATCGACGACTACCCGGTGACCGCCAGCAACTACTACCGGGTCGCCGGGATCAACAAGGGCAGTTCCCCGGTGAGCGTCACGGTCTACGGGGTCTGCCTCCCGGCCTGATGCTCGCTCGCCCGTTCTTGTGATCAGGGCCGTCGCCCGGAACCTCTGTTCCGGGCGACGGCCCTGTCGCGTTGCGCCGTACGACGTACCCCTCTGCGTGGCGCAGGCGTATTTCATGACAATCCCCCGAAACTCGGGCAAGTCAGAGGCTCGTGGCTCATGGCTCGTGCCTCCACGCCCACGTCGTGAACCTCATGTCCTGAAGGAGTCCGGCCTTGTCCAGTCCGTCCCGCCCGTCCCGCCCGTCCAGCTTGTCCGGAGAACTGAGGGCCGGTCCGCTCGGCCTCGGTGCCATGTCGTTGGGCGTGAGCCTGGCGCTGTGCCTGCCGGTGGTCGCGCAGGCCGCACCGGCCCTGTCGCACTCGCTGTCCCCGACGTTCGCCGCGGCGACGCCCGCGTCCGCGCAGGGTCAGGTGACCTCGCGGATCGGCCAGCACGTGCGGCCGACGCCGAACACGTACGGCGGCTCGCTGGGCCAGTACCGTTCGCACGCGCGGATGGGCCTGGTCTGCAAGGTGCGGGCGCAGAACGTCGCGGGCAACGCGATCTGGTACAAGTTGGCGGACCGTACGGGCTGGATGAGCGCCCGGTACGTACGCAACCTGGGCACCGTCCGCTGGTGCGTCGGCGCGGGCGTGGACGGCCACGGCAACTGGCTCGGCGGCAAGCCGGGCGGCAACGGGGAGCACCTGCGGCCGGGCGGTCCTGCGCAGGCCCCGATGGGCAGACCGGGGCCGCAGGGGCCTGCCGGTAAGGACGGGGCGCCGGGGCCTGCGGGGCCCGCCGGGCCTGCGGGCAAGGACGGTGCGGCCGGTCCGGCCGGGCCTGCGGGCCCGCTCAGCACCCCGAAGGACTGGACGGCCGAGGAGAAGGCCGAGCTCAAGGGCGAGAAGGGCGACCCGGGTACGCCCGGAGGCCCTCCCGGCCCGAAGGGCGACAAGGGCGACAAGGGCGACAAGGGCGACTCCTGGAACCCGGGCACGGCGACGCCGGAGGAGCTGGCGAAGGTCAAGGGGCCCAAGGGCGACAAGGGTGACTCTTGGAACCCCACCACCGCGACGCCCGAAGAGCTGGCCAAGGTGACCGGGCCCAAGGGCGACCAGGGTGACAAGGGCGACTCCTGGAACCCGACGACCGCGACGCCGGAGGAGCTGGCGAAGGTCAAGGGCGACCAGGGTGACAAGGGCGATTCCTGGAATCCGACCACCGCGACGCCGGAGGAGCTGGCGAAGGTGAAGGGTGACAAGGGTGACCCCGGCGCAGCGGGCGCGAAGGGCGACAAGGGTGACGACGGCGCCGTTGGCCCGGCGGGTGCCGCCGGTGCCGACGGCGCGGTCGGCCCTGAAGGTCCTGCGGGAGCGAAGGGTGACAAGGGGGACGATGGCGCGGCCGGTCCCGCTGGTCCGGCCGGTCCTGCCGGGGCGAAGGGGGACGATGGTGCTGCCGGTCCTGCCGGTCCCGCTGGTCCTGCCGGGGCGAAGGGGGACGATGGTGCTGCCGGTCCTGCGGGTGCCGCCGGTGCGAAGGGCGACAAGGGCGACAAGGGGGACGACGGCGCTGCTGGTCCCGCCGGTCCTGCCGGAGTGAAGGGTGACGATGGTGCTGCCGGGCCCACCGGTGCTGCCGGTCCTGCCGGTCCCGCCGGAGCGAAGGGCGACAAGGGTGACAAGGGTGACCCGGGGGCTGCCGGTCCCGCCGGGGCCGCGAGCACCGTCGCCGGTCCTGCCGGGGCCAAGGGCGACAAGGGCGACAAGGGCGACAAGGGTGCCACCGGCAGTGTCGGTACCCCCATCATCAAGGAGTACAAGCAGACCCTTGCCGCCAACTCGAAGGTCACGATGAAGAGCCCGACCTGCCCTGCCGGTACGCAGATCATCAGCGGCGGCTGGTACCAGGATGCCTGGGACCAGGGCGTGCTGAAGACCGATGCCTACCCCAACGTCGGTGCCAACCAGTTCATCGTCGGTGCCGAGAACACAACTGCCGCCGGCATCCCCTTCACCGTCTACGGCGTCTGCCTCCCCGCCTGACCCGGAAGCCGACGCAGCAGTACCCCACCACGGGCCGCCCCGCACCCAGCCGGGCGGCCCGTCCGCGTACCCCGGCGGGGCGCCCGCTCGCCGCGCGCCCCGCACCGGCCCGTGGCAGCCTCGTACCAGACCGCAATGGAGGAGAACGAGGCCATGACCAGCGTCGACGTCCACGCGCACTACTTTCCCGAGCTGTACCTCGACATGCTGGACGCCTGCCACGGCTCGCCGGGCGGCACCGCAGGGCTGCGCGGTGGCGGAGGCGGCAGCACGCCCGCCGAGATCGGGGCGCGGCTCGCCGCGATGGACGCCGCCGGGACCGATGTGCAGGTGATTTCGGTGACGCCCCAGGTCCCGTACGCCGACAACGCCGCCGAGGCCCTCGGTGCGGCCCGGGTCGCCAACGCCGCCTGCGTGGATCTCGTACGCGCCCACCCCACCCGCTTCCGCGCCCTCGCCGCGCTCCCGCTTCCCAACGGGCTGGCGGCGGGGGACGAACTCGGGCGTTCCATGGACGAGTTGGGGTTCCTGGGGGCCGCCGTGACGAGTACGGTCCTCGGACGCCCGCTGTCCGACCCGGAGTTCGTGCCGCTCTTCGACGCGCTGGAGCGGCGGGGCGCCGTGCTACTGGTGCACCCGACGGGCGGGGAGGGCTCCCAACAGGCTTACCAGGGGCTCGACTTGACCTCGTACCCGAACATCCGCCTGATCACCGTCGGCGAGGTCCCGCCGGACCGCCCCCTCAACCCGCTGCACCACCACGCCGTGGCCGACGCGGACGGGCTGCGGCGGGCGGCGGTGACGTTCGGGCCCGAGCGGCTGCTGGCGGGCAGCGGCTATCCGTACCGTACGCAGGGGGAGCGGGCGGCCGTCACCGGGGACGCGGGGCAGCTTCTGGGGCTCTGACCCCGGTGCGCCGATGCGTCGTACTCTGGTCGTACTTGCCGCACTGGGGGAAAGGGGCGCGCGATGGCCTGGTACTGGTGGATATTCATCTTCTTCATGATGGGCGGCTTCGGCGGCCTCGCGAACATGGGCAGGCAGGCCCTCGCCACCCGTCACGCGCGCCAGCTGGAGCGCATCGAGATCCAGCGCAAGGAACGGCAGGCCGTCGAGGCGGCCAGCAAGCCGCCGGAGCCGATCTGCGGCTGCACGCACCACCTCGCCAAGCACGACAAGGCCGGGAAGTGTCACGAGTCGGTCGAGAAGCCGACCGCCTGGGACGAGAACAAGAAGCCGGTCCGCTTCGAGGCGGGGACGTGCAACTGCCAGCAGTACGTGGGGCCGCAGCCGCTGTCGCAGGTGTACGCGGACGAGCTGACCGACCTCGCGTGAGGGGCGCGGGCGGGGCCCGGTAGCGTTCGGAGCCGATCAGGCCCGAAGTCCTACCCGTACGAAGGAAACCGCACCCGCATGCCCCGCCCGCCCCTGCCGCCGCCCCCGCCCCCCGTGCCGTACCGGACCTGGCCGGACCCGGAGGCGATGCGGGCCGACCGGGCGCGGGCGATGCGCGAGTTGGGGCGCAGGGCGCTGGGGGCGCCCGCCGCCGTCGGGTTCTGGCTGTACGCGCTGCTGCTGGCGGTGGGGTGGGGGTGCGTGGGGGTCGCGTTGCAGACCTTCGAGCAGGGGTTGTTCCCCGACGTGCTGATCGGCGGGATCTTCCTGGTGCTGGGCGTGGGTGCGATCGTGCCCGCCGCGATTCTGCTCGGGCTCGGGGTGAGGCGGGATCGGACGATACGTCAGAGGCTGAGCCAGTGGCGGGAGTTGGGGGCCGACCCGGCGGTGGACGCCCGGGTGCGGGCGCCCGGGCGGAGCCTCGCGTGGCTGCTGCCGTCGTTCGCGCTGGCGGCACTGGGGCTGGGGACCTCGGTGGGCTGGGCGGCTGCGGCGAGGCCGGGGGCTGACACGTACGCCGACGCGGCGTTCTTCATCGGGGCGGGGTGTGTGATGTGGGTGGTGGGGCTCCTGGGGATGGTGAAGGCGGTGGGGCACTACCGGTGGGCGGTGCGGGGGATGTGATGTAAGGGCGCGTGGAGGGACGTCACCCCTCGCGTGCCGCCTGCCACACCCATGACGTGAGCCGCTTGTGGCCCGGCAGTTCCCCGCGCCCCGTGCACCACAGCAGCACCTCGGCCGGGTCGGAGGCCGGGGCCGACGGGGCATCCGGGAAGAGCCGCTCCAGCACGAGGGTCGCCGAGCGGGCCGGGGGCGTCCACGGCACACCGAGGCCCTGCGTGATGTCGTACGTGTGCAGCACGGTCTCCGCGACCCCCATCGCCTCGAAGCCCGTCGGGTCGCACGGGCCCCAGTGGAACGCGCGCGCGTCGGGGGTCGAGGTGGCGAGGGCGCTCGTGAGCATGCCCCCGGCCGCGCGGATCACCCGGAGCACCTCGCGGGGCGCAGTTCCGGGACGTACCACCAGGTCGAACGGCAGGTAGACGTCTTCCGGCAGCGCCGCCAACTGGCCTGCGTACGCGGCCAGATCGTGCGCGATGTGCGCGGCGGTGTCCCAGCAGGACCACTCCATCGGCTGCTCCGGCGGACCGGCCGGGAGCGACCAGTCGCGGGTGTCGGCATGGGGTTCCAGGACGCGTTGCAACTCGGCGAGGGCTTCCTCGATGTGGGTCATGGGCCTTCGCCTACCCTCCGGCGCTCCGGGTCCACTCCTGCGCGGGGTGGCCGATCAGCATGGTGGGGGCGCCTGCGACGCGGGTGAGGAAGACGGTCGCGGAGTTCTTTCCGGAGAGCTTCATCTTCTTGCGCAGCTCCTCGGGCTCGACGGCGGAGCCGCGCTTCTTGACGGTGAGGATGCCGACCTCGCGCTCCCGGAGGAGGGCCTTCAACTTCTTGACGCCGAAGGGGAGTTGGTCGGTGATGGTGTAGGGGGTGGCGTACGGGGTGGGGCGCAGTTCGTCGGCCGTGATGTACGCGATCGTCTCGTCGATCAGGCCGCCGTCGAGGTCCGCGGCGACCTCGGCGACGAGGTGGGCGCGGATGACGGCGCCGTCGGGCTCGTAGAGGTAGCGGCCGAGGGGGCGCACGTCCGGGTCGGGCAGGCCGCGGCCGAGGAGGCTCGCGCCGGACGGGAGCAGGGTGGCGCGGCGGCCGCCGGGGGTGAGGTGGGGGCTGCCGGGCGGCGCGTGCCAGAGGACGGCCTCCTTGACGTCGCCGCCGTCGGAGATCCACTCGGCCTCGAAGTCGTCGGGGACGAGCTCGTGCGGGATACCGGGGGCGATCTTGATCGCGCCCGCGCCCACCTTCCGTACCGCGTCGACGGAGAAGGAGAGGGGCGGGGAGTAGGCCTCGGGGTCGAAGATGCGGCCGCGCTTGGTGGACCGGCGGGCCGGGTCGAGGAAGAGCGCGTGCGCGTCGGTCGTGTCGTACGTCAGGACGTCGGCCTGTACGACGCGGAGTGCGGCGGGGTCGGGGAGGAGGGCCTCGGCGTTCGCGCGGGCGGCGAGGCAGGCGGCGGGGTCGAGGTCGACGGCGGTGACGCGCAGGCCGGTGCGGGCCAGGGCGAGGGCGTCGCCGCCGATGCCGGAGCAGAGGTCGATGGTGTGGGGGGTGGGGGTGGGGGCCTCGTGTTGTTCGGCTTGCTGTTCTGCGTGCTGCCCTGCGTGCTGTTCGGCGGCGATGGCGTGGAAGCGGGTCGCGCGGTGGTCGGCGACGGACCTGCGGGTCGACTGCTCGACGCCGTTGGGGGTGAAGTACATCCGCTGGGCGTCCTCGGGGCCGAACTTGGCGGCCGCCCGCTGGCGCAGCCGGGCCTGGGCGAGGGCCGCCGACACCAGCTCGGGGGAGTGGTCGCGGCGCAGCCGGGTCGCGAGGGCCAGGGCCTGGGCGGGGTCGTAGTCGCGCAGCTCGGCGAGGAGGGCCTGGCCCTCGGGGGTGAGGAGGGCGGCAAGGGCGGCTTCGGGGGCGGTGGCCGCGTCGGGGGCGGGAGCGGGGGCGGCGTCCGGAGCGGGGGCGGCGTCGGCGGAGGGGGTCTTCACCTGGTCCATTGTGGGCCAGCCGGGGGGAAGCGGCCGCTGCGCGGGGGTGGTGCGGGTGCGGCGTGGGTGCGACACGGGAGCGGCATGGGAGGCCCTTCGCTGTGGGCCGAGTGGGCGACGGTGCGTACCCGCTCGCGGTGTCGTCCGGTTCGGAGTGTGCGGCGCTGACAGGATGCGGCGCCATGCGACTTGTACGACAAAACGAAGAAAGAGGCCCCTTTGTGGACAACTCCCGAGGTGTCGGACGGAAAAGGGGCAGCATTGCCGTAGCGGTTCTGATCACGGCCGCGATCGCCTCGGGGTGCGCGACCCCGGCAGAGGAGACGGGCGGACAGGGCGGGTCCGGCGTCGGCAAGGAGGGGCACGAGGGGCACGGGAGGAAGGTCGACGGCGCGGCCGGCGCGCTGCTCTCACCGGCGGAGAAGGCACGGCGCGAGCGGGTCGCGGCGCAGCAGGCGCAGGCGGCGAGAGTGGCGGCGGCCAGGCGCTGGGGGCTGGTGCAGACGCCGCTGACCGCCCCCGCGCCGCCGAAGGTGAGGCCGAGGATCACGGCCCGCAAGGGCTTCGAGGTGGACGGGCAGGTGGAGGAGGGCCTGCCGCCGGTGTTCACGACGGTGCCCGTCAAGGACAGGGTCGTGTTCCTGACCATCGACGACGGGGCGGAGAAGGATCCCGAGCTGCTCCGGATGATGGACGAGCTGAAGATCCCGTACAGCTCGTTCCTCTCCGACTACCTGGTGAAGGAGGACTACGGCTACTTCAAGAAGATGCAGGACAAGGGCGTCGCCCTGCACAACCACACCCTCAACCACCGCTACCTGCCCGGCCTGACCTACCAGCAGCAGAAGCGCGAGATCTGCGGCCAGCAGGCCAACATCGAGAAGCACTACGGCAAGCGGCCGCCGCTCTTCCGCCCGCCGTACGGCAACTACAACAAGGACACCCTGGTCGCCGCGAAGTCCTGCGGGGTGAAGGCGGTACCGCTGTGGGCGGCGGAGGCCTTCCCCGACCGGATGGAGTGGCGGGAGTGGGACAGGGACCTGCACCCGGGCGACATCGTCCTCACGCACTTCCGGGGGCCGGACGACTGGAAGGGCTCCATGCCCGACATGATCCGCAGGGTCATGAAGACCATCACGGCGAAGGGATACGCCGTGGCCAAGCTGGAGGACTACGTGTGATCCGGCGGCCGGGACCGCCGGGTTCCGCGACCGGTCCCGCCGGGGCCTGCTGACGGGTCCCGGCGGGGCGGGCCGTGCGGGCGGACTCCTTCGTTCCAGGTCGGAGGGGGCGCGAGGGAACGGGTGGGGGCCGGATTCCCTCTGGCAGCGCGGGAGCGGGAATCGCACGCCCTCCGGCAGAGTGCGCCGGGTCGTTGTCGTAGGCGAAGGAATGCAGTGAGCGGAGGACGGGTGCGCCGGTCGGGGCTGTGGGTGGCGGGGGCGTTGGCGGCGGGTGTGCTGGCCGTGGGGGCGAGCGGCTGTTCCGGAGGAGGCTCCGGGGAGGGGGTGGGGGAGGGGCCCTCAAAGACGGCCGACCACTCGACGTCCGGGACCACCGCCCCCGGCCACACCGCCCCCGGCCACCCCGCCCCGGCCGCCCCCCAGGTCGACGCCCGGGGAGTGCAGGCCAAGGCCTACACCCGCTGGGGCCTCCCCAAGCCCCTCACCCCACCCCCCACCACCCCGGACCGCACCCCCGCCCTCCACCCCTCCGGCCCCCCCGTCGTCCTCGACCGGGTGAAGACCACCGACAAGGTCGTCTTCCTCACCTACGACGACGGTGCCGAGAAGGACCCGGCATTCGTCAAAATGGTCGCCGACCTCAAGCTGCCGCTCAGCATGTTCCTCACGGACAGCGTCGCCGGAAGCAATTACGACCATTTCAAGAAGCTCCGCGACGCGGGCAACGGCACCATCCAGAACCACACCACCGGCCACGCCAACCTCCGCACCCTCTCCTACGAGGCCCAGCGCAAGCAGATCTGCGACCAACAGGACCGCCTGGAACGCCACTTCGGTACCCGCCCCACCCTCTTCCGCCCGCCGTACGGCAACTACAACAAGGACACCGTGCGCGCCGCCGGGACCTGCGGGGTGCAGGCCCTCGTCCTGTGGCGGGAGTCCATGCAGATCCACAACATGCAGTACGCGGAGGGCAAGCGCCTCAAGCCCGGCGACATCGTCCTCGCCCACTTCCGCGGCCCCTCCGAGCTCAAGGGCTCGACCATCACCGAGATGACGACCCGCATGCTCCGCCGCATACAGGACCAGGGCTTCACCATCGCCCGCCTGGAGGACTACCTCCAGTAGGTCGCCCGGGGCCGGCAACGCCGATGCCACCAGGACGAGGGCACCGCCGTCACCACGCCCGTCCAGCGCTGCATCCTGCGCGAGCTGGAGGCTGGCTGCGTACAGACCCGAGTCGGTCCCCGCGTCGGGTTGTCGGGCCGTGCCGTGGAGCGGGAGATGACCGCTCTGCGGGAGACGCTCGGCATGTCCCGCGATCACGTGCTGATCTGGTGGGGTGGGACGTCGGAACGGAAGCTGTGACACGGGGACACGGGCCCCTGTCGTCCGGGTGTGCGCTGAGTGCGACACCGGCGGACACCTGGAATCAGGACCGCTACTCGCTGCCGCTGCCGCTGCCGCAGCAAACGCACGGCACCGTCACGGGCCCGGTCGGCGTCACCATGACGGTGAAGCCACGGCCAGGGCACCCGCGCTGATGACGCGGACGCTTCCCGTCCGGGCTCTTCGCCCGGGCGCGTGCCTTCACGGACTTGAACGCCGCGACGGCGGCCCACTGTTGCTCGTTTATGCCAGCAGCGTAGAGGTCGGTTCGGTTGGTTATCGCCCGATTGGCAGGAAACCTCACTGCAATTGCAGTCTGTGCAGTTGGTCTCTGAGTGCTGGCAGTCGGCCGCCACGACGAACGTGCGGTCCTCCGCCGGTATCCACAGGTCGACGTCCACCGTGAACCCGGCCGCTTCGATCGCGGCCACCGTCCGGGACAGGATGCCCGGCGCGCGGGTCGGGTCCGGGGGCTGGGGGACGTAGTGCACGAACCGGCCGCCGAGGGACCGGCAGAGCCGGGCGTACGTATGGGTGTGCAGGATCAGCGCGTGCCAGCCCTCATCCACGACCCGGGACGGCGCCAGGCCGGGGCCGGACCGCGGCCGCGCGGCGGCGGTTGCGGTGGCCACGAACTTCAGCGCCTCGGTGACGATGCGCTGTGCGAGTCCGTCCTCCATCCCGGGGTTCGCGCGGAGGACGGTGCGGGTGACCGCCTCGAACTCGGTGGTGACCAGCGGGGATCGGGCATCCCTGGTTGCCGGTGCACAGGCGGTGGTACTCATGTGGCGCCTCCCATTCGGTGAGTGGGTGGTGCATGAGGCCCGTCCCGGCCGCCGTCCGTAGCAGGGCTCAGGCGGTGGGGGCGGGTGCACGGAGGGGCTACTCCTCGGACTCGTCCGGGGCAGCCGTGGGGGTGAGGTCGTCGTCGGTGATCGGGTCGCCGTAGTACAGGAGCGTCACCTCGTGCTCCTCGCAGTACGCGCCCGACTCGGTCTCGTAGGGGAACGGGTGGCCGCCGCCGTCGCGGCTCGGGCAGCGGGTCATGACGTCGGCCCCAGGTTGCTCACCAGGATCCGCCGGCCGTTGTGCGACGCGTACGTTGCCTCGCCACGCTGGTTGCAGTGACGGGCCTGCCAGTACAGCTCGTGAATCCCCATGCCGAGCAGAAGCGCCACGGAAAACGCCTCGGACAGGGCCCCGGGTTGGACAGTCCGAGAGCAGAACGGTGGCTCGCTGGCGGGGGAGACCCAGAGTGGGTGTGGCAGGGGCAGCACCTCGGCAGGCCGGACGAAATCGCCGAGCCCGACACGGTCGCAGCGCTGGTACCACTTCGGTCTCATCGGGCGGGTCAGGGCCAGGTACCAGCCAGCGGCCGGAGCGCAGGCCACCGGCCCTTCCAGGAACCAATCGAGGCGCTGGGCGAGGGTGCGCGGATCGGTGCTGCGTACGGCGGCGTGCACCAGGGCGGGCGGCATCCGCACGGCCTCGTACTCGGTCGCCCGCCATGGCAGTGCGGTTGCGTCGAGCGAGTGGTCGGGACTGGTTGTCGTCGCGGTCATGCCGCCCTCCGCCGCCAGGGGCGGTGGGCCTCCCATGCGGCCATCAGCTGCACGCCCTCCGCGCACTGAGCCCCGTCGAGGCACACGGCGCACTCGCACCCGTGCTCCATCAGGGCGTCGTACTCGGGCGGGATTTCGGCCTGGTCCAGGATCGTGCCGTGCTCGCCGTCCATCACCCTCGCCCCTTGGGCAGCGCGGCGAACCCCCGGACGACCAGCCTCTGGACCTCGCTCAGGTCGCAGAGCCGGCCCGGCCGGGACATCTCGGTGAGCCAGTGCAGTCCTGGCCCTGCGAGTTGGTCGGGACAAGGTACGGTCAGCCATCCTCGGCCCCGGTAGCTTCCCGTGGGAGCGGCCCACTTCCCGGCCTGGCCGGGTGAGACGAGCGCGTACATGGTGTCGCTGTCCTGGACGACCGGTCCGCCGTCGAGGAGCTGGGAAAGGAAGGGACCCACCTCGGCGCGGCTGTCGGTGCCCAGCGCGGTGTGGATGATCGTGGTGGGGATGCGGACCGCGTCGAAGCGGATGCCGAGCGGGAGCAGCGCGCGGCCGAGCGCCCGCCACTCCTCCTCGACCACGTGGGGGTCGGCGTGCGTGCGGGCAAGCCACGCAGTGACCGGCGCTCTGCGAAGTGGCGTCTGACCAGTGGTCTTCATGTCTTCAGGACACCTCAGACCTGATGTCAAGACGAGGCCATCTCGCAGGACGCTTCGCAGGACATTTCAGAGGACATTTTCGAGACGCCAGGTTCACTCGATGGCTACCGTGTGTGAGACACGCACGTGGAGGCCCACCATGCCAGCGCCGCCCGGAAACCCCCTTCTCGTCCAGGCGCGCGTTGCCGCCGGAATCCTCAGCCAGGAGAAGTTCGTCGAGGAATTCCAGCGCACGGCCGCTGAACTGGGCGTCGATGCCACCGTGACGGTGCGACAGATCAGGCGCTGGGAGTCCAGCAAGCCCGGATGGCCGCATCCCCCCGCCCGTACCGTGCTGACCGCCCTACTCGGACGATCTCCCGAGGAGCTCGGCTTCCGTGAGCGGCCTCGCAATCTCGCGGCGTCCAGCGGCCTGGGGCCAGTACACGATGAAGACGTGAATCGACGCGTCTTCATGGCCCGGACCGTGACCGCGGCAGGAGCCAGCATGTTGCCGGCCTCAGCCCACGATCTCCTCTCCGCCCCGCAGACCGACCCCGTCTCTGGAGTTCGAGATGTCCTCACCGGCACCCTCGTGCGACCAGCGCAACCGAGCAGCGTCGAGGCGATCGTCCAGGCAACCGCCTCGGCGAAGAGACAGATTCAAGCCTGCCGGTACTCGCAGTTGGCGGCGAGGCTGCCCGGGTTGCTGGTCGAGTTCGGTGAGCCGCGCGAGGTGGAGGCGGAGCAGCGAGAGATCGACATCGCGGAAGTGCACGCCTTCCACGTCGCGGCATCCCTGCTCCTGAAAGCAGAGGACTCCGCTTCAGCATGGGTCGCTGCCGAGCGTGCGATGTCGGCTGCCCGTCGTGTCGACGATCCGGCTCTCATCGCAGCCGCCTCGCGGAGTCTCACGCAGGCAGTCGCAGCGGTTGGCCACAGGCAGCAGGCAATCAGGATCGTCATCGTCGGCGTGGACCAGCTCAGTGGGCAGGTGTCGAAGCGGACACCCGCGCGGACCGCGGTGTTCGGCGCTCTCCTGCTTCGGGGTGCATGGGCGGCTGCGGTGGCAGGGGACGCCGACACGTCGGGCGAGCTGCTCGACAGCGCTGGCCGCTCGGCGAAGTTGCTCGACGAAAGTAGCAACTTGCAGTGGACGGCGTTTGGCCAGCAGAACGTGCAGCAACACCGACTCTCGATTGCCTTGACCTTGGGCAACGCCGGGCAGGCCCTGGACGCGGCCCGCCAGGTCGACGTCACACAGCTCGCTGTGACCGAGCGGCGCGCGGTGTACTGGATGGACGTGGCGCGTGCCCTGCACCTGTGTGGGCAGCCGGAGAAGGCGGTGACCGCGTTGCTGACGGCGGAGAAGGAAGCGGAGGAAGAGGTCTTGTCGCGACCGGCGGTCAAGGAGTTGATCGGCGAGATGGTGGCCCGGGATCGGGCGGCGAGGCTGCCCGAGTTGCGGAAGCTCGCTGTGCGGGCGGCGGTGCCGGTATGACGGCACCGGTGTTGTACGTCATCTCCTGTGCGGCCGGACCTGCCTCGGAGCTGACGAAGTTGGTGCACGAGGCGGTCGAGACGGGCTGGGACGTCTGTGTCATCGGAACACCGACTGCGGTGGAGGGCGGATTTCTGGACGAGGAGAAGCTCGCCGAATTGACGGGGCGCCCGGTCCGCTCGTCGTGGCGCCGGTCCGGCGAGGAGAAGAGCAACCCGAAGGCGGACGCTGTGCTGTGCGCACCGATGACCATGAACACGGCGAACAAGCTGGCCGCGGGCATCTCCGACACCTACGCACTCGGCCTCATCACCGAGATGGTGGGTGTAGGAGTTCCGGTCGTGGCACTGCCTTTCTGGTCCACGGCGCTGGATGCACACCCGTCGACGCGTCGGTCCGTGGGCGTGCTGCGTGAGTGGGGCGTGCGGGTGCTCTACGGGAAGGGTGAGTGGGAGCCACACGAGCCCGGGACGGGTGGCGAGCAGTTGAGCAACTATCCCTGGTCGTACGCGTTGCGCATCGCCTCGGAGCTTGCGCGCTAGGTCTGGACATGACGTAAGCCCCCTGCCCGGCCCGAAGGCCAGACAGGGGGCGATCGCCTTACCAGCCCCGCATGCGCGGGGAGTACGTCCGGGTGTAGATCTCGATGCGGTGCAGCACGGGACCATCCCCGCATGCGCGGGGAGCACTGGGAGACCTTCGCGGAACGCGTTCCGGGCCCGGGACCAGCCCCGCATGCGCGGGGAGCACCCTCCGCCACCAGCAGGTTTCCCACCAACAGCGATTGAATCTCGCAACTTGGAGTATGCCCACCCGCCCAGACCAACCGCAGCGGATCGGCTACTTCCCGGCAGTTGGTAGAGGGCGAGGGCCAGAGCGCCAAGGGATGCAAGAACGGCGATCGACGGCAGCGGCCACCGCGACCGTTCCAGGGTGGCTATGCGGGCGACGTCCACCGACCTGCGCAGCTCGGCCAACTCGGAGGCGACGGCGACCTGTTCCGGCGGCGACACCGCCTCACCCTGACGGTCTCCGTGGTCCCCGGCCCCTCCGCCCCCCTCGGACGTCGCGACAGCGGTCAGGGGTGCGAGCACAGCCGCCAGCCCGGCGGTCGAGAGCGCGGCCGTCCCCGGCGTTCTCGCACTCGAAGCCGTAGAAGCGGGCGTTGCTGTCGACTCCGTTCGCGTTGCCCTTCGTGGGGGTGGGCGGGCGGTCGGTCGCCGTAGTCCTCCGCGACTACCCGGGCGAGCACCTGCGGGTCGCCGCCTCCGGCGTGTGATGCCGTTCATCGAGCGGGCCACGGTGAATCGTTGCGGCGAAACAACGGCGACGACCGTCACGGTGGCCACCGCCGGGACCCCGCTCACGCAGAGGTACGAAGAGGGTTGGCGCCGCGTCGCCCCGGCGGCTCGTGCGGCGGCAGCGGCCGGGCGCGGGGGCCGGGGCGGAGGGCATGGTGCGTACCGTCGTGCGGAACGGAATCACACGGCAGCACGTTCTCCGTACGGAGCCCCCCGGAACCCGTACCGAGCCCCCCCCCGGGACCCGCACCAGGCCAGCGGAAACCCTCCGCCACCGGCCGCGCACGCGCCCCGGCGCGGGGTCCCACCACTCCCGGGGGTCTTGAATTGGCACTCCGCTTGACCGAGTGCTAACCGCGTCATAGTCTCGGCTCTGGCACTCACCACTGGAGAGTGCCAACACAGCGACGGGCAGGTCCGGCACCCGCGACGACGGATCCACCTGGTCGCCACCCCAGACTGTTAACCCCGTGAGATCTCCGAAGGGGGAGACCGGATCGTGACGACCGCCAGCTCCAAGGTTGCCATCAAGCCGCTTGAGGACCGCATTGTGGTCCAGCCGCTCGACGCCGAGCAGACCACGGCCTCTGGCCTGGTCATCCCGGACACCGCGAAGGAGAAGCCCCAGGAGGGCGTCGTCCTCGCCGTGGGCCCGGGCCGCTTCGAGAACGGCGAGCGCCTGCCGCTCGACGTGAACGTCGGCGACGTGGTGCTGTACAGCAAGTACGGCGGCACCGAGGTGAAGTACAGCGGCGAGGAGTACCTCGTCCTCTCGGCCCGCGACGTTCTCGCCATCGTCGAGAAGTAAGCAGGCCGGGAAGTCTTCACTTCCCGCAATTGGTAGAACTGCGCCCCTGGCCCCCGCTCACGCCGGGCGGCCGGGGGCGTCGTTCATTTTGCGCAGTTCGTAATTCCGAGAGGACTTGAAAAGCTCCATGGCGAAGATCCTGAAGTTCGACGAGGACGCCCGTCGCGCCCTTGAGCGCGGCGTCAACAAGCTTGCCGACACCGTGAAGGTGACGATCGGCCCCCGCGGCCGCAACGTCGTCATCGACAAGAAGTTCGGCGCCCCGACCATCACCAACGACGGTGTCACCATCGCGCGTGAGGTCGAGCTCGACGACCCGTACGAGAACCTCGGCGCCCAGCTGGTGAAGGAGGTGGCGACCAAGACCAACGACATCGCGGGTGACGGTACGACCACCGCCACCGTGCTGGCCCAGGCGCTCGTCCGCGAGGGTCTGCGCAACGTCGCCGCGGGTGCTTCCCCGGCCGCCCTGAAGAAGGGCATCGACGCCGCGGTCAAGGCCGTGTCCGAGGAGCTCCTCGCGACCGCCCGCCCGATCGACGACAAGTCCGACATCGCCGCCGTGGCCGCGCTCTCCGCGCAGGACCAGCAGGTCGGCGAGCTCATCGCCGAGGCGATGGACAAGGTCGGCAAGGACGGTGTCATCACCGTCGAGGAGTCCAACACCTTCGGCCTGGAGCTCGACTTCACCGAGGGCATGGCCTTCGACAAGGGCTACCTGTCGCCGTACATGGTGACCGACCAGGAGCGTATGGAGGCCGTCCTCGACGACCCGTACATCCTGATCCACCAGGGCAAGATCGGCTCGATCCAGGACCTGCTGCCCCTCCTGGAGAAGGTCATCCAGGCCGGTGGCTCCAAGCCGCTGCTGATCATCGCCGAGGACGTCGAGGGCGAGGCGCTCTCCACCCTCGTCGTCAACAAGATCCGCGGCACGTTCAACGCCGTGGCCGTCAAGGCCCCGGGCTTCGGCGACCGCCGCAAGGCGATGCTCGGCGACATGGCCACCCTCACCGGTGCCACCGTCATCGCCGAGGAGGTCGGCCTCAAGCTCGACCAGGCCGGTCTGGACGTACTGGGCACCGCCCGCCGCGTCACGATCTCCAAGGACGACACGGTCATCGTCGACGGCGGCGGCAACGCCGAGGACGTCAAGGGCCGCGTCAACCAGATCAAGGCCGAGATCGAGTCCACGGACTCCGACTGGGACCGCGAGAAGCTGCAGGAGCGCCTGGCGAAGCTCGCCGGCGGTGTCTGCGTGATCAAGGTCGGCGCCGCGACCGAGGTCGAGCTCAAGGAGAAGAAGCACCGTCTGGAGGACGCCATCTCCGCGACCCGCGCCGCGGTCGAGGAGGGCATCGTCTCCGGTGGTGGCTCCGCGCTCGTCCACGCCGTCAAGGTCCTGGAGGGCAACCTCGACAAGACCGGCGACGAGGCCACGGGTGTCGCGGTCGTCCGCCGCGCCGCCGTCGAGCCGCTGCGCTGGATCGCCGAGAACGCCGGTCTCGAGGGTTACGTCATCACCTCGAAGGTCGCCGACCTCGACAAGGGCCAGGGCTTCAACGCCGCCACCGGCGAGTACGGCGACCTGGTCAAGGCCGGCGTCATCGACCCGGTCAAGGTGACGCGCTCCGCCCTGGAGAACGCCGCCTCCATCGCCTCCCTGCTGCTCACGACCGAGACCCTGGTCGTCGAGAAGCCGGCCGACGAAGAGGCCGACGGTGGCCACGGCCACGGTCACGGCCACTCCCACTGAGGCTGAGCCTCGGTAGGCAGCTGTACGTTCCTGAGCCCGGCCCCCGTCGTGAAGACGGGGGCCGGGCTTCGGCGTGCCCGGAGGATGGCTGCCCGGAGGGCATGCCATCAGGGGCGCGGGGAACTGCGCGACCAGCCGCCCACGCACCCGCACGGACGAACCGGTCACTCCGTTCCTTCGGCCCTCTCGGGGGCCTACGCCGAACGCCCAAGCCCGTCCGCCCGCACCGGCTCGACGAACGGCAGCCCCGCCCCGTACCGCGCCAGCTCGTCCAGCGCGTGCTCCGCCATCCGGTGCAGCTCGTTGCCGAACGACCCCGCCATGTGCGGCGTGAGCAGCACATTCGGCAGGGTGTAGAACGGCGACCCGGGCGGCGGCAGTTCGGGTTCCGTCACATCGAGTACGGCCTCCAGCCGGCCGGCACGCAACTCCGCCAGCAGCGCCGCCTCGTCCACCAGCGACCCCCGCGAGGTGTTGATCAGCGTCGCCCCGTCCGGCATCGCCGCCAGCTCGGCCGCCCCGATCAGGTGCCGGGTCTCCGGCAGCTGCGGCGCGTGCACCGACACCACCGAGCTCCTGGCGCACAGCTCGCCCAGGCCCGTCGGCGTCACCCCGAGGCGCGCGGCCTCGTCCCCGCTCACGTACGGGTCGTACAGCAGGACGTGTACGTCGAAGGGGCGCAGCAGTTCGATGACGCGCCGCCCGATCCGGGACGCCCCGACGATGCCGACGGTGCGCCGGTAGTTGCCGGAGGCGGCCAGCTCGGTGCGCCAGTCGTGCGGGGTGCCGCCCAGCTCCCGGTACCTGCGGGCGGCCCGCCCGACCTGCTTCCCCGCGAAGAGGATCGCCGCCAGGGTGTACTCGGCGACCGGCAGCGCATTGGTTCCGGCGGCCGCGCTGACCTGGATGCCGCGCTCCCAACAGGCCTGCGTGACATGGTGTTTGACCGACCCGGCGGCATGCACGACGGCCCGCAGCCGGGGCGCCCGCTCCAGCACCTGCGCGGTGAGCGGCGTCGCGCCCCAGCAGGTCAGCAGGACTTCGGCCTGGGCGAGGGCGCTCGCGTACGCGGGGGAGTGCAGGTCGTCGGCGACCAGGTACGGGTCGGTGCGGGCGATGTGGGCCAGCCGGGCCCGCTGCTCCTCGGTGAAGAGCCGGTCGGCGAGCCCGGGGGCCATGGCGAGCAGGGTGCGGGGGCGGCGCGCGGCCGAAGCCCCGCCGGAAGAGGCTTCGGAGGCGGCCTTGAAGGCGGCCTCGGAGGCGGCCTCGGGCCGATTGTCAGTGGCGTGGTGCATGGTGGAACTCAGGCTCCTCATCGGGTCGTTCGGCGCCAAGGGAAACCGCCCGTCACTTGACGCTGCCGGCCGTGAGTCCGGCCCTCCAGTGCCGCTGGAGGGAGACGAAGGCGACGATCAGGGGGATGACGGCGAGGAGGGAGCCGGTGACCACCATGGGGAGGTACGTCGGCTCGGCGTGGGCGTTGGAGTTCCACGCGTACAGACCGAGGCTCAGCGGGAAGAGCTTCTGGTCCGACAGCATCACCAGGGGGAGGAAGAAGTTGTTCCAGATCGCGGTGAACTGGAAGAGGAAGACGGTCACGAACCCCGGCATCACCATGGGCAGACCGATCGAGACGAAGATGCGCAGCTCGCCCGCCCCGTCGATACGGGCCGCCTCCAGGGCCTCGTTGGGGATGTAGCCCGCGCTGAAGACCCGGGAGAGGTACACGCCGAAGGGGTGCACCAGGACCGGCAGCAGCACCGCCCAGTAGGTGTTGACCAGGCCGATCCTGCTGGCCAGGAGGTACATGGGCAGCGCGAGCGCGGTCGTCGGGACGAGCACGCCGAGCAGCACCGTGGAGAACAGCTTCTCCTTGCCCCGGAAGGCGTACTTGTCGAAGGCGTACCCCGCCGCGACGCTCACCAGCGAGCTGAGGACGGCCCCCACGCCCGCGTACAGAAGGGAGTTGGCGTACCAGCGGAAGTAGATGCCGTCGCCGTGGGCGGCCAGGTCGGAGAGGTTGCGGCCGAGGTCGAAGCCCTCGAAGGAGAACGCGTTGCCCGCGAGGAGCCCGCCCGCGTCCTTGGTGGCGGCGGTGACCAGCCAGACGAGGGGGAAGAGCATGTAGAGGGTGGCGAGGACGAGCGCTCCGTTGACCGCGGTGCGCGACAGCCAGCGGCTCGCGGAACCCGGTGGCGCGGTGGGGGAGACGGCCGTGACGGCAGGCTCGCGGGACACGGCGGTGCTCATGCGGTGACCCCCTTCGCGGCCCGTGCCACGGCCTTCTTCTGCTTGCGCCCGCCCGACAGCTTCGTCACGACGAACGACAGCAGTGCCGCCGTCAGGGCCAGCAGTACGGAGGCGGCTGCGGCCAGGCCGTAGTCGTTGCGCTCGAAGGCGGCGGTGTAGGCGTACATGTTCGGCGTCCAGGTGGAGGTCACGGCGGAGCCGGTGCCCTTGTTGAGGATGAGCGGTTCGGTGAAGAGCTGGAGCGAGCCGATGACGGTGAACAGGGCGACCATCACCACGGACGCCCTGATCAGCGGCACCTTTATGCTGAACGCGGTGCGCCAGGCCCCCGCCCCGTCGACGGTGGCGGCCTCCAGTACGGACCGGTCGACGGCCTGGAGGGCCGCGTAGAAGATCACCATGTTGTAGCCGAGCCACTCCCACAGCGCGATGTTGACCACCGAGGGCAGTGCGCCCGACGGAGCGAAGAAGTCGAAGCCGATCCCGCCGGCCTCCATCGCCTCCACCACCGGGCTGAGCTGCGGCGTGTACAGGTACACCCAGATCAGCGCGGCGATGATGCCGGGTACGGCGTGCGGCAGGAACAGTGCGAGCTGGAAGAACCGGCGGGCGCGGGCCAGTGCCGAGTCCAGCAGCAGTGCCAGCGCGAGGGCTCCGCCGATCATCAGCGGGATGTAGAGCGCGCAGTATCCGAGGAGTACGACGAAGCCCTCGCGGAAGGCCGGGTCGCCCAGCGCCGCCGTGTAGTTGCCGAGCCCGCTGAACACGGTCTCGGTGCCGCCGAAGCCGAGCCCCGACTGCTTCTCGCTGAAGAGGCTGAGCCACACCGCGTAACCGATCGGCACGACCATGACCAGGACGAACAGCACGAAGAAGGGGGTGAGGAGGAGGGCGGCGGCACCCGTCGTGCGGGACCGGACCCGGCCCCGTGCGGACGGCGGCGGCGGAGACGGTGGCGGGGTGTCGGGAGCGGCGGTGCCGGAGTCGGCACCGGGTCCGGCCTTCGTGGTGCTCATGACGGGACTCAGCCCTCGACCTTCAGGCCGCGCTTCTTCAGCTCGGCGACCGTCGCGTCGTGCCCGGCCTTCACCGCGTCGGCGATGGTCGTGCCGCCGTGGGTGACCTTGCCGAACTGGTCCTTGATGACGCTGTTGGTGGTGCCGGTGCTCGGCCCCCACGTCCAGCGCGGGTCGATCGAGCCGCCCGCCTCCTCGAAGACCTGGTAGATGTCCTGGCCGCCGTAGAACGCCGCGTCGAAGGCCTTCTTCGCCGCCGGGCGCAGGTCGGTCGCCGCCGGGAACGCGCTCGACGTGCCGGACGCGATACGGGCCTTGACGCCCGCCTCGGTCGTCGTCATCCACATCGCGAACTCGACGGCGGCGGCGGCCTTCTTGCTGTTCTTCGGCACTGCGAACGTCGACCCGCCGAGCATTCCGCTGGCCGTCTTGCCGTCCCAGGACGGGATCGGGGCCACTCCCCACTTGCCGCTCTGCTCCGGCAGCGTGCCCTTCAGGACGCCCGCGCCCCAGGCCGCGCCGACGTACCCGATGGTGCCGCCGCTCTTGAGGGAGTTGGTCCACTCCGGGCTGAAGGAGGCGTTGTTGCGGACCAGGTCGTCGTCGAGGAGCTTCTGCCAGTACGCGGAGACCTTGGTGGTCGCGGGGTCGGTGGTGTTCACCTTCCAGGTGTCGCCCTCGGCCTTGAACCACTGGGCGCCCGCCTGCCAGGCCATCGCCTGGAACGTCGTCGGGTCGTCCGGGAAGAAGGTTCCGATCCGGGCCTTCGCGTCGGCCTTCTTCACCTTCTCGGCCGCCGTCCGGAACTCGTCCCAGGTCTTCGGCACCTCGACGCCGTACTTCGCGAAGAGGTCCTTGCGGTAGTAGAAGGCCTGCGGGGCGGCGTCGAAGGGGACCGCCCAGTGCTTGCCGCCGAGCGTCGTCAGCTCGACCGCCTGCGGCAGGAACTTCTTCTTCACGTCGTCGCCGAACAGCGAGCCGATGTCCTGGACCGAGCCCTGGCTGACGAACTCCGGCAGCATCGGGTACTCGATGGACACCAGGTCGGGGGCGTTGCCCGCCTTCACCGCGTTGGAGATCTTCGCGTAGCCGCCCGCGTTGCCGGACGGTATCTCCTCGAACTTCACCCTGATGTTCTGGTGCGAGGCGTTGAAGGCGTCGACGACCTCCTTGGTGCCCTTCGCCCAGCCCCAGAAGGTCACGTCGACGGGCTTGCCGTCGGCGCCCGGCGCACCGGTGCTCCCGTCACCGCCGCTGCAGGCCGTGAGGACGGCGAGGGCGGTGAGGGCGCCGACCGCGACGAAGGGGGTTCTCTTCCAAGTGCTCCAACTGCGGCTCACGGCAAGGCTCCTGTAAGGAAGGCGGCGACATTGGCGTTGGCCGCGATCCTTGAACCCGCCCTGAACGAAGTCAAGAGCGTTTGCTCGAATGATCGAAACTAGCTCACGATCAACTCAAGCGGACGCCGTCCCGAGCACCCTCCCCGCCGCACCCGCCGCACCCGCCGCACCCGCCGCACCCGCCGCACCCGCCGCACCCGCCGAAGCCCCGCCCGCCCCGCACGACGCCCGCACCCGCAGCCTCGGCAGCAGCGCCAGATGGCGGCGCGCCGAGTCCCCGCCGCCCGGCCGCTCACCCGGCCGCTCGCCCAGCCGCTCCACCAGCAACTCCGCCGCGTGCCGTCCCACTTCCCGCTTGGGCGGGGCCACCGCCGTCAGCGGGGTGTCCGCCAGCGCCGCCACCTCGTCGTCGTACGCCACCACCGCCAGGTCCTCGGGCACCCGCACCCCCAGCTCCGCGAGGCGCTGCACGATCTGGATCGCGTCCACGTCGTTGTGCACCAGCGCCGCCGTCGCCCCCTGCGCCACCGCTGCACACACATTCCGTACCGCCGCCTCGAACCCCTCCGGGTCCAGCTCCGCCGGTACGGAGTCGATCGCGTCCCGGGGCGCCGCCAGCCCCAGCGACCCCAGCGCCGCCGCGTACCCGGCCCGCACCGACAGGGCCGTCGGGCTGTCCGCCCGCGCCACCAGCACCGGCGCCCCGTGCCCCAGCCCCACCAGGTGCCGTACGGCCAGCAGCGTCCCGTACGCATGGTCCGAGCAGACCCGGTCGAGCCCGTCCAGCGGCGAGCCGGGCGCGGGCTGCCGCTCCAGCAGCACGGCCGGAACGGGCAGCCGGGCCACCCACTCCCCGTACTGCGCCGGGTCCTGCGGCCGCCGCCACCCGGGCGCCACCAGCAGCCCCTGCGCACCCGCCGCGAGCAGGCCCTCCACCCGGGCCCTGTCCTCCTCGGGCCGGTAGTCGGAGATCCGCAGGATCAGCCGGGCCCCGGCCTGCGCCGCCGCCTCGTGGGCGCCCCGGATCACCTCCGCGAAGTAGTACGTCGCCGAGGGCGCGAGCAGCCCGAGCACCAGCCCGGCGGGCCGCTGACCGGGCACGGACGCGTCGGCCGGCCACGACACCGACCCGTGCACCCGCTCCAGCAGCCCCTTCGCGGCGAGCGCCTCGGCGTCCCGGCGGGCGGTCACCGGGGAGACCCCCAGCAGCCCGGCCAGGTCGGAGACCCGTGCGGTGCCGTGCCGGCGGACCAGCTCCAGCAGTCGGTCATGACGTTCTGCGGCACGTTCGCGCATGGTGGCATCCCCCTGGACCCTGGACCCTGGACGGTGTGGTGACTCGGTCCGAACCCTAGACCAGGAAACACCCCCAATGATCGAACGACGGAATTTTCGATCATTCGACCGCGACGCATTGACCTTCGATCAAGAGGAGTTGATGATTCCCGGCAACGCCGCCGCCGCACCGCCGCCCCAGGGGAGCCCCATGCCCACGCCGCCCGAGAACCGCGTCCTCAGCCCGTACACCGGCTGGACCCGCGCCCACTGGGAGCACACGGCCGACGAACTCCTCCTCGCGGTACGCCCGTACAGCACCCCGCGCCACGCCCTGATCCACCTCCCGGGCCCCCGCCCCAGCGTCTCGGGCCCCCGCTCCGACGGCCTGGAGGGCTACGCCCGTACGTTCCTCCTCGCGGCCCTGCGCGTCGCGGGTGCGGGCGGCGACGACCCGCACGGCCACCTCGCCCGCTATGCCGAAGGTCTCACGGCGGGCACCCAACACCCCACCTCCAACCCGGAGTTGGACGAGCAGCACGAGTCCTGGCCCCGCCCCGCCGCCGTCCGTCAGGCCGTCGTCGAGTCCGCATCGGTCGCCCTCTCCCTGCGCCTGACCCGCCCCTGGCTCTGGGACACCCTCGACGACGCCACCCGGCAGCGCGCCGTCGACTGGCTGCTCCCCGCCCTCGGCCCGTCCCCGGTGAACAACAACTGGTGGCTCTTCGGCCTCACCGTCGCCGGGTTCCTGAAGGACGCGGGCATCGAGACCGACCGCGCGCAGGCCACCATCGACACCGCCCTCGCCCGCATCGAGGACTGGCACCTCGGCGACGGCTGGTACAGCGACGGCCCCCACCGCGCCTTCGACCACTACAACGCCTGGGCCCTGCACTTCTACCCCGTCCTGCACGCCCACCTCTGTGGCGACAAAGCCCTCCTCGACCGGTACGGGCCGAGGCTCGCGGCCCAACTCGACTCGTACACCGCCACGTTCGACGCCAACGGCGCCCCCCTGCCGTACGGCCGCTCCCTCACCTACCGCTTCGCCGCGGCCGCCGCCCCCTGGCTCGGCGCGCTCACCGGCCACACCCCGCTCACCCCCGGCGCCACCCGCCGCCTCGCCTCCGGCACCCTGCGCCACTTCCTCGACCGGGGCGCGACCGACGCCCGGGGCCTGCTCACCCTCGGCTGGTACGACCCGTACCTGCCCATGATCCAGTCGTACTCGGGACCCGCCTCCCCCTACTGGGCCTCCAAGGGCTTCCTCGGCCTGCTCCTGCCCGCCGGCCACCCTGCCTGGACCGCCCCCGAGGAACCCCTCCCCGCCGAGCGGGCCGACACGGTCACCCTCGCCGCCCCGCCGAACCTCCTGATCCACTCCACCGCCGCCGACGGCCTGGTCCGCCTGCACAACCACGGCAGCAACCACGTCGGCGACGACGAGGACCCCGGCTACGCCCGCTTCGCCTACTCCACCCGCACGGGCCCCTCCCACGAGACCCCCGACAACCACTTCTCCCTCGACCTCGACAACGCCCCCACCGCACGCGGCCCCGCCACACCCGCCGCCCACGGCCCCGACTGGGCGTCCTCCACGCACACTCCCGCCCCCGGTGTCCGCGTCCTGTCCGCCACCGCCGTCCACGGCCGCGCCGAGGTCCGCGCCCACCTGGTCACCGGCGCCCCGCCCGGCACCCCGGTCCGCCAGACCGGCTGGGCCGTCACCCCGGACGGGCCCACCGCCCAGCTCCACCCCGTGCACGGCTACGACCCCGAGGTCGCCCAACTGGCCGTCGGCCCCACCTCGTTCGGCCCGTCCGCCCGTGCCGCCGCACTCCACGGCCGTACCGGCGAAGGCCCCGCGACGCTCTTCGTCGCCCTCGCCTCCCTCACCGCCGAGCCCGCCCCCGCCCCGGTCGCCGACCTGGCCGCCGTGCGCCACACCCGTACGACAGATGCCGTCGCCCTCCAGATCACCTGGCTCGACGACGGCACCGTCACCACACTCGAACTGCCCTACTGAGGCCCGTACTTCCGACCCGTCTTCGACGTGATCCCCCCGAGCAGCCCGCGCGGCGCCACCTTCACCACACCCATCAGCGCCTTGTAGCGCGGGTCCGGGATCGACAGGGCCTTGCCGCGCGCCATGTCCTTCAGGGCCTCCGCGACCAGCTTGTCCGCGTCCAGCCACATCCAGGAGGGGATGTTGTCGGTCCCCATCCCGGCCCGCTCGTGGAACTCCGTCCGCACGAACCCGGGGCACAGCGCCATCAGCCGCACCCCGCTCCCCGCCAGGTCCTTCGCCGCGCCCTGGGTGAACTGCACCACCCACGCCTTGCTCGCCCCGTAGGTGCCGCGCGGCACGAAGGCGGCGACCGAGGCGACGTTCACGACCCCGCCGCGCCCCCGCTCCTTCATGCCGGTGACCGCCGCCGACGTCAGCCGCAGCACCGCCTCGCAGTGCACCTTCAGCATGGTCAGCTCGTCCGCCATCGGGACTTCCAGGAACTCGCCCTTGTTGCCGAACCCGGCGTTGTTGACCAGCAGGTCCACCGGGTGCGTACGGTCCGCGAGCCTCGCCTCGACGGCCGCGATGCCCTCGTCCGTGGCGAGGTCGGCGGTCAGCACCTCGACCTCGACGGCGTGCTTGTCGTGCAGTTCCGTCGCCTGCTTCTGGAGGCGCTCGGTGTTGCGTGCCACCACCACCAGGTTGTGTCCGTCGGAGGCCAGTCGCCGCGCGAAGGCGGAGCCGATGCCTGCGGTCGCGCCCGTGATCAGTGCAGTCGTCATGCGCCCCACGGTAGTGCCCCGCGTGCGCCCCTCCCGCCGCACCTCAGTGCCCGGCATGCGCCCCTCCCGTGACGGTGCCCGCCCGCTGCCCCTTCTCCACCACCACGAACTGACCCATCATCCCGAAGTCCTCGTGGTACAGGAGATGGCAGTGGTACATGTACGGCGTGTCCGGATCGGCGGGCCCCTCGAACCGCATCGCCAGCTTCACCGTGGACCCGCCCGGCACGAACACCGTGTCCTTCGCGTCCCGCAGCATGCCCGTCGGCGGCCGCCCGTCGATCTCCAGCACCCGGAACTGCACGTCGTGAACATGGAAGTTGTGCGGCATCCCGTCCTCGTTGCGCACGGTCCAGGTCTCCACCGACCCCCGCGTCACCGTCTCGTCCACGCGCCCCATGTCCATCTTCCGGCCGTTGATCCCGGTCATCCTCAGCCCGAAGTACCGCCCCTGCACGGCTTCCGCACCCTGGGGCACCTCCAACACGCCCAGCACGGACGGGAGTTGCGGCGACTTCCGCAGAACCTTCCGCGCCCTCAGTTCCAGTACGTCGAACGAGTCGTCCCCGCCCCCGAACCGCTGGTGCCAGGCGTCCTTGTAGTCCTGCGGAAAGCTGCGCAGCACGGTCCGCTCGCCCGCCCGCATCCGCACCACGACCTCCGCGCGCTCCCCGGGCGACAGCTGCACCCGCCGCATCGCGTCCGGCTTCTCCAGCAGGCCCCCGTCGGTGGCCACCAGCGCGAACTCCCGGTCGTCCGCGAACCCGAAGTCGTAGATCCGCGCCGTCGACGCGTTCAGCAGCCGCAGCCGTACGAGTTCGTCCCCGACCACCCGGTACGGGTCCAGGGTGCCGTTGACCATCGTCCGTTCGCCGAGGAACCCGGTGCTCCCCAGCAGGCTCCGCCCGTGGTCGAAGTCCGCCCCGTCGAAGGAGACGTCCTGCACCGCCACCGGCAGGTCGTCCACCCCGTACCGCTTCGGCAGCTTCAGCGCGTCGCTCTTCGCGGCGTCCACCAGGAACATCCCCGCCAGCCCCCGCTGTACATGCGTCTCGGTCTTCCCGTGCGGATGCGGGTGGTACCAGAGCGTCGCGGCCGGCTGGTCGATCTTCCAGTACGGCGTCCAGGTCGCGCCCGGGGCTACCTCCTGGTGCGGGCCGCCGTCCATCGTCGCGGGGAGGTGCATGCCGTGCCAGTGCACGCTGGAGGCCTCCGGCAGAGTGTTCTCGACCTGCACGCGGACCTTCTCGCCGCGCCGGGCCCGCAGTGTCGGCCCCAGGTAGGAGCCGTTGAACCCCCAGGGCGGCGTCCTGAGCCCCGGCTGGAACTCCGTCGTCCCCGCCTGCATCCGCAGCGAGAACACCCGCGTCCCGTCCTTCTCCACCGTCGACGGCGCGAGCGGCGGCACCTTCAGTGCGTTGCGGAAGGACACCTGGCCGACCGTGCTCACCTCGGCCCCCGTCCACTGCCAGGCGAACACGCCGCCGACGGCGGCCAGGAACACGGCTGCGACCGAGCCGAGAACAACGAGGACGCGCTTGAATCGGGACATGACCCGACCCTCGCCCCGGCCCCCGCCCCCGGACATCGGGGGCGGCCCCGCACCGCCCCCCGACCCCAACCCCCGCTTCTCCTACGGGACTTCACCCACCACTCAGGCGTCCGGGCCCTGCTTCTCCAGGTACGTCAGCGCCCGCTCCCGCGCACTCGGCGGCAGCGCGTCCCCGGCCTCCAGCAGGCGCGGCAGCAGCTCCCGCTCCAGCGTGTGCGCCCTGAAGTGCATCGTGACCGTCACGTCGTGCTCGGGCCGGTGCACGATCTCCACCCGGTCCCCGGCCCGTACGGTCCCGGGCTCCACCACCCTGAGGTACGCACCCGGCACGGCCGCCGCCGTGAAGCGCTTCACCCAGCCCTTCTCGTCCAGCGCGCCCGCGAACGTACGGCACGGAATGCGCGAGGAGGTCACCTCCAGGACCAGCGAGTCGCCGACCTTCCAGCGCTCGCCGATGCGTGCGCCGTTCACGTCCAGGCCCACGGTGGTGAAGTTCTCCCCGAACTCCCCGCCGCGCAGCGGCCGTCCGAGTTCCGCCTCCCACCGGTCCAGGTCCTCGCGGGCGTACGCGTAGACCGCCTGGTAGGTGCCGCCGTGGTGGCGCAGGTCGCAGACCTCGTCCCCGGCGACCCCGCTGCCGCCGACCCCCTTGGGGCCCGGGTCGCGGACCTCCACGGGGCCCGGCGCCGGGCGCTTGCCGATGGCGGTCACGCCGTCCGGCTGGTCGGTGTGCTCGCTGGCGGTCGCCCGCCCCAGATTCACGCTCAGTAGCTCCATACCGGTCACGCTAACCGAGCCTGTCTCAAAGCCACCCGCAATAATTCGCATTCATCCCCAAGTCTGACTTATGCTCGACGTATGATCGAAGCCCGCCACCTCCGCGTCCTGCGCGCAGTCGCCTCCACCGGGTCCTTCTCCGCCGCCGCCCGCGAACTCGGCTGCACCCAGCCCGCCGTCAGCCAGCAGATGAAGGCCCTGGAGCAGTCGGCGGGCACCCCGCTGCTCATCCGCACCGGCCGCGAGATGCGCCTGACCCAGGCGGGCACCGCCCTGGTGCGGCACGCGGTGGGCATCCTCGCCGGGCTCACCGCCGCCGAGGAGGAGGTCGCCGCCATCGCGGGCCTGCGCGCCGGGCGCGTACGCCTGGTGTCCTTCCCCTCCGGCAGCTCCACCCTCGTCCCCACCGCACTCGCCGCCCTGCGCGCCGCCCACCCCGGCACCCGCGTCTCGCTGGTCGATGCGGAACCCCCGCGCTCGGTGGAGATGCTCCGCGAGGGCGACTGCGACGTGGCGCTCGCCTTCCGTTACGGGCCCGGCGGCGCCACCGAGGATTGGACCGACCTGGTCGTACGCCCGCTGCTCACCGACCGCCTGATCGGCCTGGTCCCCGAGGGGCACCGGCTTGCGGACGCCGGGACCGTGGGCATCGGCGAACTCGCCGACGAACCCTGGATCGCGGGCTGCCCGCGCTGCCGCCGCCAGCTCGTCGAGGTCTGCGAGAGCGCCGGTTTCGCCCCCCGCATCGACTTCGCCACCGACGACTCCCCGGCCGTGATCGGCCTGGTCGGCGCGGGCCTCGGCGTCGCCGTGCTGCCCGAACTGGCCGTGGAGACCGTGCGCCCCACGGGCGTGCGGACCGTCGCGGTGGAGCCCGCCGTGCAGCGCGAGATCGTCGCGCTCACCCTGCCCGACCTCGCCCAGGTCCCGGCGGTCGCCGCCACCCTCGACCAACTCGCGCTGGCCGCGTCCCGCTGAGCGGGACCATTCGTACGGGAGGACCGGCTCGTACGGGAGCACCGGCTCGTACAGGAAGACCGGCCGTGTCCCGCGTGAACGACGCCGGGGCCGGGCCCGAAGGCCCGGCCCCGATGCGCACATCCGAGCGGCAGCCGACCGGCCGCCCGCCGCATGGCCGGGCCCATGCGGGTGGACACTGCGCAGAAACGTTCCTGCTTAGGTTTGAACGGCCGATTACTTCACCAGGGTGACGCGGCGCGCGTGCTCCGCGCCGCCGCCCTTCGCGGGGGTCCGTGCGGGTGTCCTCGCCGGGGTCTGCTTCTTCGCGGCCGCCGCAGCGCCGCCGGGCACCAGGCGGTGTCTCGCGCGGCCCATCAGCTCCTCGCGCTCGTCCTCGGTGAGGCCGCCCCACACGCCGTACGGCTCGCGGACCTGGAGTGCGTGCGCCGCGCACTGCGCCCGGACCGGGCACCTCATGCAGACCTCCTTCGCCGAGTTCTCACGTGCGCTTCGCGCGGCCCCGCGCTCGCCCTCCGGGTGGAAGAAGAGGGAGCTGTCGACCCCTCGGCAGGCGGCCAGGAGCTGCCAGTCCCACAGGTCGGCGTTGGGTCCGGGAAGGCGGGAGAAATCTGCCATGGGTTGTCCCCTTGCGTCTGTGCTGAGGCGGATCGATGACCGAGATCATCACATCTTCTGACATCTACGGTGTGAGTAGATGTAAATATGACTCATTGCGAATCTAGCCACAGACACCAGCAAAAGGAAAGAAAACCGACTAAATGGGGCACCGGCCCTCCGAGGGGCCGATTCTCAAGCCGTAACTCTTTCGAGTGACCGTCGTTGAGTGGGCTGAGGCGGTTGAAGGAAAGAGCGATCGGGCAGGTGTCCGAGAGCGTCAACCGCACAGGTGACGACTTGTATTCAGCCTGGAGGCCCAAGGTGACGCGCATCAGCTGCCGGAGCGGCAGGAGCGGAGGGCGACTGTCATGACATCCGTCCTCGTCTGCGACGACTCCCCGCTTGCCCGAGAGGCGCTCCGCCGCGCGGTCGCGACCGTGCCCGGCGTCGAGCGCGTGACGACGGCGGCCAACGGCGAGGAAGTCCTCCGCCGCTGGGGCGCCGACCGTTCGGACCTGATTCTGATGGACGTACGCATGCCCGGTCTGGGTGGCGTGGAGACCGTCCGTCGACTGCTGTCCGCCGACCCCGGCGCCCGCATCATCATGCTGACCGTCGCGGAGGACCTCGACGGGGTCGCCCTCGCGGTCGCCGCCGGTGCCCGCGGGTACCTGCACAAGGACGCGTCCCGCGCCGAGCTGCGCGCGACGGTCACGCAGGCACTGGCCGACCCGACCTGGCGGCTCGCCCCGCGCAGGCTGCGGTCCGCCGAGATGGGCGCCGCCCCGACGCTCACCGCCCGCGAGATCCAGGTTCTGGAGGGCATGAGTCACGGCCGGTCCAACGCCGAGATCGGCCGCGAGCTCTTCCTCTCCGAGGACACGGTCAAGACGCACGCCCGGCGCCTCTTCAAGAAGCTCGGCGCATCCGACCGCGCGCACGCGGTGGCGCTCGGCTTCCGCTGGGGTCTGGTCCGCTAGGTCCCGTGGGACCTGGCCCGCCAGGACCCGCCCCGACCTGGGCCTTCGGGCCCGGTCGGACACGTGAGATGGTCCCCCGCCCGCCCTTGCGCGGGCGGGGCGCAGGACGCCCGATCCCGGTTCGGCGGCCGATGCCGCATCCTTGAGGGATGGGGTTCCTCGGGAACGGGTCGGTCGAGCGGAAGGGGAGGGCGCGGGAGATGAGTCCTGGCGTACCTGCTCATAACGCTTCAGTGCACAACTACGGGCGCGGCGGCGCGGATGCCGGAACGTCAAGGCACCATGGTCCGATGCGCGACGACGAGGCGGTGGCGGCCCAGAGTGCCATCGGCGCGCTCGTGCACCACGCCGTCGAGGGCGACGAGCAGGCCACCCACGACCTCCTCGCGCACGTCCACCCCCTCGCCCTGCGCTACTGCAGGTCCCGGCTGTCCCGGCTGCCCGGTGACGCCCGCCACTTCGTGGAGGACCTGGCGCAGGAGGTGTGCGTCGCGGTGCTGATGGCGCTGCCCCGCTACCGCGACACCGGGCGCCCCTTCGAGGCCTTCGTCTTCGCCATCGCCGCGCACAAGGTCGCCGACCTCCAGCGCGCCGCGATGCGCCACCCCGGGTCGACCGCCGTGCCCTCCGACGAGATGCCGGAGCGGCCCGACGACTCGCTGGGCCCCGAGGAGCGGGCGCTGCTCAGCAGCGACGCCGCCTGGGCCAAGAAACTCCTGGCCAACCTGCCCGAGCACCAGCGTGAGCTGCTCGTGCTGCGGGTCGCCGTCGGCTTGACCGCCGAGGAGACGGGCCAGAAGCTCGGAATGTCCCCGGGTGCCGTGCGCGTTGCACAGCACAGGGCGCTGAGCCGACTCCGCGCCCTCGCCGAGCAGTAGGCGTCCCCGCCACGAAGGCTCGGCCCGCCCCTGCCGCGTAGCGCATCGACGTACCCGTGCGCAGGAGAAACGTACAAACTCGGCCGCTTGTCATGATCGTGGAATCCGACACGTCAGGTTCCCGTTAGCATGGACATCCGCGCCGGGCAAGACCATTTGGGAAGGTGTCATGACTGCGAACGTCGATGGAGTGCCGGAGAAATTCGCGACGCTCGGGCTGACCTACGACGATGTGCTGCTGCTGCCGGGTGCATCCGAAGTGCTGCCCAACGCGGTCGACACCTCGTCGCTGATCTCGCGGAACGTGCGCGTGAACATCCCGCTGCTGTCCGCCGCGATGGACAAGGTCACCGAGTCCCGGATGGCCATCGCCATGGCCCGCCAGGGCGGCGTGGGCGTCCTGCACCGCAACCTCTCGATCGAGGACCAGGTCAACCAGGTCGACCTGGTGAAGCGCTCCGAGTCCGGCATGGTCACCGACCCGATCACCGTGCACCCGGACGCCACGCTCGCCGAGGCCGACGCGCTCTGCGCCAAGTTCCGCATCAGCGGCGTCCCGGTCACCGACCAGACGGGCAAGCTGCTCGGCATCGTCACCAACCGTGACATGGCCTTCGAGTCGGACCGTTCGCGCCAGGTGCGCGAGGTCATGACGCCGATGCCGCTGGTCACGGGCAAGGTCGGCACCTCCGGCGTGGACGCCATGGAACTGCTGCGCCGCCACAAGATCGAGAAGCTTCCGCTGGTCGACGACGCGGGCATCCTCAAGGGCCTCATCACGGTCAAGGACTTCAAGAAGGCCGAGCAGTACCCCAACGCCGCCAAGGACGCCGAGGGCCGGCTGCTCGTCGGCGCGGCGGTCGGCGCCAGCCCGGAGGCCCTGGACCGCGCCCAGGCGCTGGCCGGCGCCGGGGTGGACTTCCTGATCGTCGACACCTCGCACGGACACAACAGCAACGCCCTCTCCTGGATGGCGAAGATCAAGTCGGCCGTGAACGTGGACGTCATCGGCGGCAACGTCGCGACCCGCGACGGCGCCCAGGCCCTCATCGACGCGGGCGTGGACGGCGTCAAGGTCGGCGTGGGCCCCGGCTCGATCTGTACGACCCGCGTGGTCGCCGGTATCGGCGTCCCGCAGGTCACCGCGATCTACGAGGCGGCGCTCGCCGCCCGTGCCGCGGGCATCCCGGTCATCGGCGACGGTGGCCTCCAGTACTCCGGCGACATCGGCAAGGCCCTCGCCGCGGGCGCCGACAGCGTGATGCTGGGCTCCCTCCTCGCGGGCTGCGAGGAGTCCCCGGGCGAGCTGATGTTCATCAACGGCAAGCAGTTCAAGTCGTACCGCGGCATGGGCTCGCTGGGCGCGATGCAGTCCCGTGGCCAGGGACGTTCGTACTCGAAGGACCGTTACTTCCAGGCCGAGGTGTCCTCCGACGACAAGCTCGTCCCCGAGGGCATCGAGGGCCAGGTGCCCTACCGGGGCCCCCTCGCCAACGTGCTGCACCAGCTCGTCGGCGGACTGCGTCAGACCATGGGCTACGTGGGCGCGGCCTCCGTGGACCAGATGGAGAGCAAGGGACGCTTCGTCCGCATCACGTCGGCGGGCCTCAAGGAGAGCCACCCGCACGACATCCAGATGACGGTCGAGGCGCCGAATTACAGCCGTAAGTAGGCACTGAGCGCGCGTGGGGCGGTCCCGGGAATCACCGGGACCGCCCCTTCGCTGCGTGTCGGGGATACTGGAACGGCAGACCAAGAGGGAAAGGCCACACAACGTGACTGAGATCGAGATCGGGCGCGGCAAGCGCGGCCGCAGGGCGTACGCGTTCGACGACATCGCCATCGTGCCGAGCCGGCGTACGCGGGACCCGAAGGAGGTCTCGATCGCCTGGCAGATCGACGCCTACCGCTTCGAGCTGCCGTTCCTGGCCGCTCCGATGGACTCGGTCGTCTCCCCCGAGACCGCCATCCGCATCGGCGAGATGGGCGGCCTCGGCGTCCTGAACCTCGAAGGCCTGTGGACGCGGTACGAGGACCCGGAGCCGCTGCTCGCGGAGATCCGCGAGCTGAACGACGAGAGCGCCGCGACCCGCCGCCTCCAGGAGATCTACGCCGAGCCCATCAAGGCGGAGCTGATCGGCAAGCGCATCAAGGAGGTGCGCGACGCGGGTGTGGTCACCGCCGCCGCGCTCTCGCCGCAGCGCACGGCCGAGTTCTCCAAGGCCGTCGTGGACGCCGGTGTCGACATCTTCGTCATCCGCGGCACGACCGTCTCGGCCGAGCACGTCTCCGGTGCCGCCGAGCCGCTCAACCTGAAGCAGTTCATCTACGAGCTGGACGTCCCGGTGATCGTCGGCGGCTGCGCCACGTACACCGCCGCGCTGCACCTGATGCGTACCGGCGCCGCCGGTGTGCTGGTGGGCTTCGGCGGCGGCGCCGCGCACACCACCCGCAACGTCCTGGGCATCCAGGTCCCGATGGCGACCGCCGTCGCGGACGTCGCCGCGGCCCGCCGCGACTACATGGACGAGTCCGGCGGCCGGTACGTGCACGTCATCGCCGACGGCGGTGTCGGCTGGTCCGGCGACATCCCCAAGGCCGTCGCCTGCGGCGCCGACGCCGTGATGATGGGCTCCCCGCTGGCCCGCGCCACGGACGCGCCCGGCCAGGGCCACCACTGGGGCATGGAGGCCGTCCACGAGGACGTGCCGCGCGGCAAGCGCATGAACCTGGGCGTCGTCGGCACCACCGAGGAGATCCTGACCGGTCCCTCCCGCGTGCCGGACGGCTCGATGAACATGTTCGGCGCGCTCCGCCGCTCGATGGCCACCACCGGCTACAGCGAGCTCAAGGAGTTCCAGCGCGTCGAGGTGACGGTCGCGGACTCGCAGCACCGCCGCTGATCGTTTTTTCGTACGTACGTACGCGAGTGGCCCGGCGCCCCCTGGTGGGGGTGCCGGGCCACTTCGTGTGTGCGGGGTGCTAGATCAGGCTCAGGAGGGCGAGGAGTGTGCCCGCCACGGCGGCGATCGTGCCGAGTACGCGGAAGGCGGTGACGGTCTGCAAGGGGCCGGGTGAGGCCATCTCGCAGCGTGCGGCGGCGCGCAGCTCCAGGCTGGCGATGGCCTGGCGCTCGCGGGCCGGGGCGGTGAGCGCGATCCAGACTCCGCAGGCGAGGGCGGCCAGGCCCAGGATCAGGACGAAGAGGCTGCCGCTGGTCACGAGGCCTTCTTGGTGCCCGCGAACGCACCGACGCCGCCGAGGGCGAAGAAGAGGAACTGGATGGGCTTCTCGTCCAGGACCAGCTTGAACAGCTCGTTGAGCTGGGCGAAGTTCTTCGTCAGGACGCTCACCAGATCGAGCCCCTGGCCGTCGGAGACGGCGATGGCGATGCCCAGTATCTGACCCACGTACACCGCGAACAGGGAGAAGACCACGCTCGCCGCGACGACCGCCGGGTTGCGCCCGCCGAGCTTGGCCGCCACCAGGCCGGTCAGGAAGCCGATGCCGAAGGTGAGCCAGCCGATCTGGAAGTCGGCCTTGCCCAGGATCACGCCGTAGACGATGCCTCCCACCAGCGCCGCCGCGAGCCCGGCGACCAGGCCCAGGCCCACGTTCCCCCGACGGGCCGGTGCGGGCTGCGGGAAGCCGCCGCCGAACTGGCCGCCCTGCGGCTGGCCCGGGAACTGGCCCTGCGGGAACTGGTTCGGCTGCTGCTGCGGCTGGCCGTACGGGCCGGGCGCCTGGCCGGAGGGCTGACCGCCCGGGCCCTGGGCGTACGGGTTGCCGCCGGGCTGCTGCTGGGGTGGCTGAGCGGGATAGGACATGGACGGGTTCCCCCCTGGGAAGCGCACGTATGTAAAGCGTGCATAAGTTCGGTTGTGCGGGCTGACGGTAGCAGGCGGTACCGACAGTGGGTGTGCGGATTGCGGGGTCATTCCTTGCGCAGCTTGCGGCGCGTGCGTACCGCCAGTGTCACGAGGCCGAACTCGACGAGGCCGAAGAGGCGCAGGCACCGCCCCAGATCACGGGCCCACGACTCGTCGGTGCTCGCGTCCGCGACGATGCTCGCGGCGACCACGACGCCGATCAGCCCCCACACCGAGGCCAGCGTCACGAGCGTCCAGAACACCCAGGTCCACAGGGAGTGCTTGCGGGGTGTGCGGGGTGCACGCCTGGCCTTCTGCTTGGGGCCCGGCTTGGGGATGTCCTCCGGGTCGCGGGCCGGCATCGGCACCACCGCGTACGGCGATACCCCCGCGTCGATGACGGCGAGGTCGGCGGGGGTGACGCGGAAGAGGGTCGGCTCGATGGAGACGGTGAAGCCGTCGTGGCCGGTGAGGCGCCGGGCGCCGTCGGGGCGTACCAGCATGGCGGCGCACTCGGCGTACTTGACCGTCACCGCGTTGCCCGGGGCGCTCAGCGTGACGGCCTGCGGGTGGATGATCAGCGTCACCTCTTCGTTCTCGTACGAGGTGAAGCGGCGGCCGGAGACGATCTCGGCGGACTGCTGCGGGGCCTCGGTGAAACCCGCCCAGTCGGCGCCCCTGCTGGGGACTTGGAGGAGGGCGTTCGCGGACACCTCCCGCGCCACCGCGTGCAGGTCGGCGAGGGTGGTGGCGTGGAGTTCGGCGGTCAGTTCCGCGACGGAGGCGCGGCGGTGGCCGGTGAGGAGGCTGAGCGCGTGTGCGGGCAGCATCGCCGCCGCCAGGTCCGGGGTCTCGAACTGCCGCAGCTTCGCGGCCCGTACGGCGTCCAGGTCGGCCTGGGAGATGTGGCCCGCGCGCAGCTTGGCGAGGACGTCGACGAAGCCGCCGACGACGGCGTCCTGCTTCTGCGGCAGGGTGTCCGCGAGGGCGGTGATCGTGGCGAACTCGGCGTCGCGCGGGGAGTAGTCGGCGGTCGCCGTGTACGAGTAGCCGCCCTCCTGGCGCAGGTCGCGGAAGAGCTCGCGGCCCAGCACGTCGGCGAACAGGCCTGCGGCGGTGGAGCGTCGTACGACCGCGTCCATGACGACGACACCGGAGTCGCCCCGGAAGTACGCGGGGGTCTTCGGCAGCGCGGAGTGGACCTGTGGCATCGGGTGCGGCGGGCCGGAGGGGAGGGTGAGGTCGAGGCCCGGGGGGAGGGTGTCGCTGGTGATCCACAGGACGGCGTTCTCACGGGTGAAGCGGGTCTGCGCCCAGTGCCGTACGTGGTCGGGGCCCAGGTGCCACAGGCCGTGTTCGGGGTAGCTGAGCAGGCCGTGGCCGCGGGCGCCGTAACGCCACAGCGCCATCTGGTGGTTCGCGCCGTGCCCCCGGTGGGCGGCCTCGGTGCGCAGGATCTCGCGCTCGGTCTCCAGGCGTTCGAGGGGGAGGTCGCGCAGGGCGGAGCAGACGCCGTTGAGGTAGGAGGCGACGTCCGCGAGGTCGCCGTCGACGTGGAAGTGGGTGTACGTGGCGGCTGTCGCCCCGTTGTAGTGCAGGTCGGAGAGGCCGTGCCGGTGCAGGGCGAGGTGCTCCACGAGGTGGGTGAGGCCGGCGGTGGCGAGGGTCTCGTCGGCGCGGCCCACCCGGAAGAAGAGCCCGGCGGACACCGGGCCCGGACGCGGGGCGAGCAGGATCCGTATCCCCTGGAACTCCAGGAGGCGGATGCCGTCCGGGTGTTCGGTGGCGGGCGCGAGGGTGCGCGGGTCCGGTGCGTAGGGGTGCGGGGTGGTGGGTGCGAGGGTGCGCGGGTCCGGTGCGTAGGGGTGCGGGGTGGTGGGTGCGAGGGTGCGCGGGTCCGGTGCGTAGGGGTGCGGGGCGGTGGGTGCGAGGGTGCGAGGGTCCGGTGCGTAGGGGTGCGGGGCGGTGGGTGCGACGGTGCGTGGGTCCGGTGCGTAAGGGTGCGGGGTTCCCGTCGCGACGGTGTCGGGGGTGGGGGGCGCGGTGGGAGGCGTCGGGTAGTGCGCGGGACCCTCGTACAGGGGGACGTCGTACGTCATGAGTCAGCCTCTCCCGAGCGCGGACGCGCGGTGCTTGGTGAACGCGGCGGCGGCGTCGTGGCCGGGGAGGAACAGCCACGGGTGCTCGTCGGCGCAGTTGCCGAGCGCGCGGAAGTGCGGGGCGGCCTCGGCGTGGCGGCCCGCGACGGAGTGCGCGAACGCGAAGTAGTTGTGCGTGGTGACGCCGTGGAAACCGGGCCGGAAGGCCGGGTGCAGCACGGACTTGTCGGCCGCGTTCAGCAGCGAGTCGCGGACGTCGGGGCGGCGCAGATAGGCGGTCGCCTCGTTGCCGTCCAGGGCGCACCAGTGCTCGAAGTGGGCCTCGGCGACGACGGCGGGACTGTGGCTGCCGGGCGGCGCGGCCTGCGCGCAGGACTCGGCGAAGGCGTGTGCGGCCTCCCAGGAGCCGCCCCACTTGGGGCACAGCTGCTGCAACAGCTGCCGCTGCGCCGGGAAGTGGTGCGGGTGGTGGGCGGCGAGCCGGTCGTACCGGCGGCGGGCTTCGCTCTGGCCGAGTTCCAGGCCGCGGGCGGTGATGCCGCGCAGGAACCAGCCGAGCGCGTAGGTGGGGTGCTCGGCGCACAGTTCGATGAGGAGCTGTTCGGCCTGTCGCAAGTGGGCGTGGAACTGGTCGAACTGAGACGCCGTCACGTCCTGGGCACGGGCTCCGCTGCGGATGTCCCAGCCCACCATGATCAGCCGGTCCGCCAGCAGGGCGCGGGGCAGCGGCTCGCCGGGGTACTGGTCGGCCACCTGGCGCAGGAACGTTTCGCTGCCGGGGGTGTCGGCCACGACCCCGCAGGCGGCCGCCTCTTCGTCGGTGTGGTCGAGTGCGGCGAAGTACCGGACCAGGCCGTGCCAGTCCCGGGCGCCGGTGAGGTGGCGGACGCGGGCGAGCGGGGGTGAGTAGACCAGGTAGTCGAACTGGGGCCGTGAGGACGGCGGAGCAGGAGACACCGCCGGATCATAGGTTGTGAAGGGAGTGTAAAGGCAAGCCCTTTCTTGCGGACTTGCACAGGATTTTGCAGCCGGGCAGGAGGCGGAAGCTGCTGGTCAGAGCCGGTGCGCCGCGCCCGCCGGGCTCGCGCCCCGGGTGTCCAGGAGGAGTTGGGCCTTCACGGCCAGGCCCTGGAGGTCGTACGTCCGGTGGTTCTGGAGCAGGATCGTCAGGTCCGCCGCCGCGGCCGCCTCGTAGAGGGAGTCGG
The DNA here is from genome assembly GCF_044744005.1 of Streptomyces sp. NPDC087440. NCBI lineage: Bacteria > Bacillati > Actinomycetota > Actinomycetes > Kitasatosporales > Streptomycetaceae > Streptomyces > Streptomyces sp. NPDC087440. The sequence continues at coordinate 143,907 of NZ_JBIUXN010000002.1, forward strand.
CGCGCGGGACCGGGACGTCGCGCACGCGCCAGTGCGGGACGTGCGGGTCGTGGTAGGTGAGGTGGGCGCCCATGTCGCGCAGCCGGGAGGCGATTTCGGGGGCGGGGGAGTTCTCCTGGTCGGCGAGGTCGGGCTTGTAGGAGACGCCGAGCAGCAGGACGCGGGCGCCGCGGGCGGACTTGCCGTGCTCGTTGAGGAGGGTGGCGCAGCGCTGGATGACGTACGCGGGCATCCGCCCGTTGATCTCCTGGGCGAGTCCGACCATGCGCAGCGGGTGGCCGGGGGTGCGGCTGTTGTACGAGAGGTAGTTGGGGTCGAGGGGGAGGCTGTGGCCGCCGACGCCGGGCCCGGGGCGGAAGGCCTGGAAGCCGTAGGGCTTGGTCTCGGCGCAGCGGATGACGTCCCAGAGGTCGACGCCGAGGTCGTGGCAGAGGACGGCCATCTCGTTGGCGAAGGCGATGTTGACGTGCCGGTAGTTGGTCTCCAGTACGGAGACGGTCTCGGCCTCGCGGGGGCCCCTGGCCCGGACGACCTTGTCGGTGAGGCGGCCGTAGAAGGCGGCGGCGGACTCGGTGCAGGCGGGGGTGAGGCCGCCGATCACCTTGGGGGTGTGGGCGTAGTCGTGGGTGCGGTTGCCGGGGTCCAGGCGGCTGGGGGAGTGGGCGAGGTGGAAGTCGCGGCCGGCCCGCAGCCCGGAGCCCTGTTCCAGGAGGGGGCGCAGGAATTCTTCGGTGGCGCCGGGGTAGGCGGCCGATTCCAGCAGCACGGTGGTGTGCGGGCGCAGCCGGGCGGCGAGCGTGCGGGCGGCGGCCTCGACGGCGGACAGGTCGAGGGTGCGGTCCGGGCCGATCCGGGTGGGGGCGCAGATCACGGCGGTACGGACCCGGCCCAGCTCGGCGGGGTCGGTGGTGGGGCGAAATCCCCGGGCGAGCATCCGGCGGATCTCGGCGGCGGAGAGCGAGCCCTCGACCGGCGGGCGGCCCGCCGCGAGCTCGGCGACGGCGCGCGGATCGGTGTCGTAACCGATGGTGGCGATGCCGGCGGCGACGGCGGCCTGGGCGAGGGGGAGACCGAGGTGACCGAGTCCGATGACGGCGAGATCTGCGGGCATGGCGTGAGCCGTCCTTCCCTTGAGTCCGCAGGGGGCACCGGGTCCGCCCTTAACCGAGGGTGGGCCGGTGCGCAACCGCTGTGGACAGTTCGAGCCGAAGAAATGTCAGACTAGGCGTAAATATGACCGTGATGGGGGATTTGCGACGCGGGCCGTCCCCCGTTGTCCACAGGCAGTGGCTGAAGCAGCGCGCTGCGGAGAGAATCGGTGCAGTGGTCCGGGTCTCCATCCGTCCAGAGCACCGCACCAGCCGCACCAATCGCACCAACCGCACCACGGGAGGCAGCAGTGAGGACAGCGACACTGGGACCGGCCGAGCGCGAGGCGGCGCTCGCCGCGATGGCCGAGCGGGAACTGGACGTGCTGGTGGTGGGCGCGGGCGTGGTCGGTGCGGGCACGGCGCTGGACGCCGTGACCCGGGGCCTGTCCACCGGTCTGGTCGAGGCCCGCGACTGGGCCTCGGGCACCTCCAGCCGCTCCAGCAAGCTGATCCACGGCGGCCTGCGCTATCTGGAGATGCTCGACTTCGCACTCGTACGGGAAGCACTGAAGGAGCGGGGGCTGCTGCTTGAGCGGCTCGCCCCGCACCTGGTGAAGCCGGTGCCGTTCCTCTACCCCCTCCAGCACAAGGGGTGGGAGCGGTGGTACGCGGGCTCGGGCGTGGCGCTCTACGACGCGATGTCGGTGTCGTCGGGGCACGGGCGCGGCCTGCCGATGCACCGTCACCTGACGCGGCGGCACGCACTGCGGGTGGCACCGGCGTTGAAGAAGGACGCCCTGACCGGGGCCCTCCAGTACTACGACGCGCAGATGGACGACGCCCGTTATGTCGCGACCCTGGTGCGGACGGCCGCCGCCTACGGCGCGCACGTCGCCAACCGGGCCCGGGTGATCGGCTTCCTGCGCGAGGGCGAGCGGGTCGTGGGCGTGCGGGTGCAGGACGTGGAGGCGCAGGGCGAGTACGAGATCCGCGCCAAGCAGGTGGTGAACGCGACCGGGGTGTGGACCGACGACACCCAGGCGCTCATCGGGGAACGCGGGCAGTTCCACGTCCGGGCTTCCAAGGGAATTCATTTGGTCGTCCCGAAAGACCGAATTCATTCTTCGACCGGATTGATTTTGCGCACCGAGAAATCGGTCCTTTTCGTCATTCCATGGGGAAGGCACTGGATTGTCGGAACGACGGACACCGATTGGGATCTCGACAAAGCACATCCGGCGGCCTCCAGCGCGGATATCGACTATCTGCTGGAGCATGTGAATTCCGTGCTGGCCGTTCCGCTGACCCGCGACGACGTGCAGGGGGTGTACGCGGGTCTGCGGCCGCTGCTGGCCGGGGAGTCGGACGCCACCAGCAAGCTCTCCCGGGAGCACACGGTCGCGCACCCGGTGCCGGGCCTGGTGGTGGTCGCGGGCGGCAAGTACACGACGTACCGGGTGATGGCCAAGGACGCCGTCGACGAGGCCGTGCACGCGCTGGACGTACGGGTCGCGGAGTGCGTCACCGAGGACGTGCCGCTGGCCGGGGCCGAGGGCTACAGGGCGATGTGGAACGCGCGGGCCAGGATCGCCACCCGGACCGGGCTGCACGTGGTGCGGGTGGAGCACCTGCTGAACCGGTACGGATCACTGGCGGAGGAGGTGCTGGAGCTGATCGCCGGGGACCCGAGCCTGGGCGAGCCGCTGACCGGCGCCGACGACTACCTCAGGGCGGAGGTCGTCTACGCCGCCTCGCACGAGGGGGCCCGGCACCTGGACGACGTGCTGACCCGGCGCACCCGGATCTCCATCGAGACCTTCGACCGGGGCACGCTCAGCGCGCTGGAGTGCGCGGAGCTGATGGCGCCGGTGCTGGGGTGGGACAAGGGGCAGGTGGAGCGGGAGGTGGAGCACTACCAGAAGCGGGTGGAGGCCGAGCGCGAGTCGCAGCGCCAGCCCGACGACCTGACGGCGGACGCGGCCCGGCTGGGCGCGCCGGACATCGTGCCGCTGTAGGGGCGGTGTGAGGGACCGGGCCCCGGTCCGGGCGGATTCCGTACGGGTATCTGACGGGATATCCGTACGGGAGGTCCGCACGGGAGAGCGGGTGCGGGGTGCGGCGGTTGTCCGTTGCGCCCCGGGGGTGTTGGCGGTCCGCGCGTGGGGGACAATGGGGGCTCTGCCAGGGCGGGTTGCCGCATCGCCGGGGACGCTGCCGAGAAGTCTGCGACATGTGCGTACAAGTGCGTACGAGTGAGTACGAGTGCGTGCATGTGTGTACGGCCGGGGCGCGGGGCGAAGATCAGGGATCGCAGAGGGGACGCATGTCGGACGAGCCGGAGCAGTCGCGGAAGAGCACGCAGGATGCCGTGTCCGACAAGAAGCGGGATGCCGTGTCCGGCGGGAAGCGGGACACCGGGACGAGTGCGCCCTCCGGGGACCGGGCGAAGGCCGACGCCCCGAAGGGTGACGCCCCGAAGGGTGATGCCGCGTCACCGTCCGCCCGGCAGGCGGCCGGCGACACGGCCGTGACCGACGCCAAGGTGCCGGGCGCGCGGTCCGCACGGGGTGCGGGGGCGTCCGGTGCGGCCGGAGCGCGCGGGGCCGGGGGCGGGAAGACCCCCGAGGCGGGAGACACCGCCGAGCCGGGAGCGGCCGCTGAGCGTGACGCCGGTGCCGGGGCCGGTGCCGGGGCTGGAGCCGGTGCCGACGCCCAGGCGCGTGACGGCCAGGCGTCGGACCCCAGGTCCGCCGGTGGTCCGGCGCGCGGTGCCACGTCCGGCGGCGTGCGGGCGCGCGGCGTCAAGCCGGTCGAGGCTCAGGGACCCGACGCCCGGGGGGCGTCCAGTGCCGAGGCGGACGACGCCCGGGCACGTGGTGCCAAGCCGGTCGCCGCTCAGGGGCCCGGTGCCGAGTCCGTCGGTGTCCAGGCGCGCGACGCCAAGCCGGTCGAGGCTCAGGCCTCGGACGCCCAGGGGGCGTCCGGCGCCGGGGCGGACGACGCCCAGGCGCGCGACGCCAAGCCCGCCGACGCCCAGGGACCCGGTGCCAGGCCCGCCGGCGCCCAGGCGGGTGCTGCCAAGCCGGTCGCCGCTCAGGGACCCGGTGCCGAGCCCGCCGACGCTCAGGGACCCGGTGCCAGGCCCGTCGGCGCCCAGGCGGGTGCTGCCAAGCCGGTCGCCGCTCAGGGACCCGATGCCGAGCCCGCCGACGCTCAGGGACCCGGTGCCAGGCCCGTCGGCGCCCAGGCGGGTGCTGCCAAGGCCGGCGACGCCCAAGGACCCGGTACCAAGCCCGCCGACGCCCAGGCGGGTGCTGCCAAGCCCGTTGATGTCCGCAAGGGCGGGGCCGGGTCGGAGGAGGCTGCGGCCGAGGCGGCCAAGGATGCGGCGTCCGACACCTCCAAGGAGGTCGAGGGGCGGCTGCTGGCCGGGCGGTACCGGCTCGGGGACGTGCTCGGCCGCGGCGGCATGGGCACCGTGTGGCGTGCGGTGGACGAGACCCTGGGCAGGACCGTCGCCGTCAAGGAGCTGCGCTTCCCCACCGCCATCGACGAGGACGAGAAGCGCCGCCTGATCACCCGCACCCTGCGCGAGGCCAAGGCGATCGCCCGCATCCGCAACCACGGCGCGGTCACCGTCTTCGACGTCGTCGACGAGGACGACCGGCCCTGGATCGTGATGGAGCTGATCGAGGGCAAGTCCCTCGCCGAAGCCATCCGCGAGGACGGCCTGCTGACGCCCCGTCGCGCCGCCGAGGTCGGCCTCGCCATCCTCGACGTGCTGCGCGCCGCCCACCGCCAGGGCATCCTGCACCGCGACGTCAAACCCTCCAACGTACTGATCGCCGAGGACGGCCGGGTCGTCCTGACCGACTTCGGCATCGCCCAGGTCGAGGGCGACCCCTCGATCACCTCCACCGGCATGCTCGTCGGCGCCCCCTCGTACATCTCCCCGGAGCGGGCGCGCGGCCACAAGCCCGGCCCCGCCGCCGACATGTGGTCGCTCGGCGGGCTCATCTACGCCTCGGTGGAAGGCGTTCCGCCGTACGACAAGGGCTCGGCGATCGCCACCCTGACCGCCGTGATGACCGAGCCGGTGGACCCGCCCAAGCACGCGGGCCCGCTGGAGGACGTCATCTACGGGCTGCTGGCCAAGGACCCGGAGCAGCGGCTCGACGACGCGGGCGCGCGCGCCCTGCTGAACGACGTGCTGGTCCGGCTCGACGAGGCGGACGCCGCCGGGGACGAACTGGCCCGCTCCGACGCCACGAAGCTGGTTCCGCTTCCGCCCCTGCCCGCGGAGAAGGCCGCCCCCCGCACGCCCAAGGCCCCCAAGGCCAAGAAGCCCACCGCGGCCGCCGCCGCGGCGGCAGCTCCGGTCGCCCCCGCGGTGGCCGGTCCCGCAGCTGCGGGCGCGGCCACCGCCGCGCTCCAGTCCGGCGGCACGGGTTCCGGTTCCGGCGGGATGTCGCCGGGGACGACCGGCGGGATGACGCCCGAGGCGCGCAAGAAGGTCCTCCTCGTGGTCGCGCTGGTCGCGGTCCTGGCCGTCATCGGCACGGTGATCGCCATCGCCCTCAGCGGCAACGACCCCGACGGCGGCACCAGCGGCAAGGGCGCCACACAGACCAGCGGCACGACCGCCGGCGGCGACGCCAAGAACCCGGACAAGGACCCCGCGAAGGGCAAGGACCCGGCCAAGGACAAGGACAGCACCGCGCCCGAGAAGGGCACCGGGGGCACGGGCGCGGCCAAGCCCTCCGGCACCCCGGACACCGGCAAGCCCGCCGACGGCGCGGCCCCCGCGGGCTTCACGACGGTCTCCGACGACCGGTTCCACTTCACGATGGCGATGCCCGAGGGCTTCCACCGCACGGCCATAGCGGGCCAGAACTCGGGCGGCATATACAGCAAGGACGGCGGATTCCCGCGCGTCCAGGTCGACTTCAACGCCAAGCCCGGCCCCAACGCGGCCGCCGCCTGGCTCGGCGCGGTCGCCTCCGTCGGCGCCTCCAGCAAGGACTTCAAGCAGATCGGCATCGACCCGGTCAACTACAACGGCTACCCCACTACCGCCGACTGGCACTTCGAGCGCACCCAGCAGGGCCGGCGGATCCACGTCCTCAACCGGGGCTTCAAGGTCGACGACAAGCGCGGCTACTCGATCATGGTGAGCTGCCCGGCCGACGCCTGGGACGGCCCCGAGTGCAAGCAGCTCCGCGACACCGCCTTCGCCACGTTCAAGCCGACCGGCTGACGCCGCCCGGGAGAACCGCTTCAGCGGGATGGGGTGACACCACCGCGCAACGGGGTATTGCCACGTATCGTGAGACCTCGTGGACCGTACGCAGCCGCAATTGGCCGGTAAACGACCGGAATTGATGGTTTCGGAAGGTCCCTGAGGTCTCGGTGGACAGCCCCGCCGGTCAGGAGCGGCGGGCGAGCACGCACATGGGGGAGGCGTCGTGGACGAGTACGCGGGACGGGTGCTTGCCGATCGCTACCGTCTGCCGTTGCCGCCCTCCGACGAGTACGACCTCGTGGAGACCCGCGCCTTCGACACCTACAGCGGCCAGGAGGTCCTGGTCCGGCAGGTGCCGCTGCCGGAGGTGGTGGACGCCGAGTTCCTCGACGCCGACGGCGCCCCGGTCCACCGGCGCAGCGTCACCGGTCGCGGCTCGCCGCCCCGCTCCACCGACCCCACCGTGCTGCGCGCCGTCGAGGCCGTGCAGGCCGTCGCGCAGATCCCCGACCACCCCCGGATAGACCAGGTCTACGACGTCTTCCAGGAGGACGGCTCGCTGTGGATCGTCAGCGAGCTGGTCTCCGCCCGGCCGCTCGCCGCCCTCCTCGCCGAGGCCCCGCTCAGCCCCTACCGGGCCGCCGAGGTCGCCTCCGACGTGCTGACCGCGCTGCGCGTGCTGCACGCCCACGGCTGGACCCACCGCAACATCACCGTCCGCACCGTGCTGGTCTGCGACGACGGCCGCATCGTGCTCACCGGCCTCGCGGCGGGCGCCGCCGAGGAGGCCCTGTGCGGGTACGCGCCGATCCCCGGCCGGGCCCCCGCCGACCCCGGTGCGCAGGACGGCGGCTGGTCGGACGGCGCGATTCCGGTGCCGCGCGGGCATGTCGCCCCCGGCGAGGACGACACTGCCCCGCAGCCCGCGCTCCCGGCGCTCCCCACCGCCTTCCGCAGCGACGAGCAGGCCCCCGAGCAGGACCCCCGGGCCGCCAGGGCCGGAGCCATAGCGGCCTACCGGGCGGGCGCGCGGGCGGCCGTCCAGGCCACCGAGGAGCAGCGCCGCCAGGCCGACCCGGCCCGCAGCCCCTACCTCCAGGACCAGGGCCGGGGCCCGGGCCCGGGCCCGGTGGAGGACCAGAACGGCGCACGGCCGCCCGCCTCGGACTACGGCGCGGGCACCGGCCCGATCTCCCCTTACGGCGACCCGCCGGACCGCCCCCGCATGCCCGCCGTGTCCCCGCTGGGCCAACGCCCGGGCGCGGTCTCCCCGTACACCGACACGATCGGCCGCCCGACGGGCCCGGCACCGGGCGCACCGTCCCGCGCCCCCGGGCCTTCCCGCGCCCCCGAGCCGTCCCGTACGTCCGAGCCGTCCCGTACGCCCGAGTCCTCCCGTACGACCGAGGTCTCCCGTACGTCTGACGCTTCCCGTACGACGACGAGCGGCACCGGCGTCGAGCGCGCCGGGGAGGCCGCACCCGGCGCGGGCTGGCACGGCGCGGTGCCCCGGGGCGGCGGCGGGGCGGGCGGCGAGGCCCTGCGCGCCGACGACATGCGCCACGGCCGCCCCGTACCGGCACAGGGCGGACCCCACCCGGCCCGCACGCAACTCCCCGTGCCCGGCCAGAAGTCCGAGCGGACACCGAAGAGCGGCGGCGGCCGGTGGGACGACGTCATCGCCGGGCTGCCCTACCGGGGCCCCAGCACCCCGCTGGCCGCCGAGCGCGCCCGGCAGACCCGTATCAACGTGGTCGGCGCGGTCACCGAGCGGTGGGCGCCCGAGCAGGCGGGCCCGGTGCACGTCAACTGGCAGCTGGCCCCGCCGATCGGGCCCGCCACCGACCTGTGGGCGCTCGGCGCGCTGCTGTTCCGCGTCGTGCAGGGGCATGCGCCGTACCCGGAGGACAACGCGGCCGAGCTGGTGCAGATGGTGTGCGCCGAGCCGCCCGCGTTCGCGGAGGACTGCGGCCCGCTGCGGCCCGTCGTGGAGTCGCTCCTGCGCCAGGACCCCACCGAGCGGCCCGACTTCGAGGAACTGCGCGGCTGGCTGCGCTCGCTGGTGCGCTCCGCGCCGGAGCCGGAGGCGGGCACCAAGGTCGTTCCGGTGCCGTCGCCGCCCGATGCCACGCGGCTGCCGATCGTCCGCCGCCGGGGCGAACTCGTCCGCAAACGGAAGGGCAAGGGGAAGAACGCCGCCAACGCGGGACGCCACCGGCACAAGCAGCCCAAGGGGGCGGCGAAGGCCGCGCCCGCCCGGCCGCCCAAGGCGCCGCGCGGCCCTCGCGAGCCGCGGATCGGCGCCAAGCAGCCGCGCTCGCTGGGGCGGTGGCTGCTCATCCTGGTGCTCGCGCTGCTGGCGGCGGCCGTGGTGTACGCGGTGAAGTTCCTGCCGAAGGACGAGGGGGCGGCGAACGGCCAGAACACCGGCAGCGGCCAGCCCGCCCAGTCCCAGGAGCCCGAGCAGCCCCAGCAGACCCCGCAACCCCAACAGCCCGCGCCCGCGCCGACGTCCGCGAACAAGCCGCCGAAGGAGTCCGGCAGGGCCTCCGAGCCCGCGCCGCCCCCGGAGCGGACCGCGGACTCCGGGCTGCCCAACGGGTTCAGCCTGGTCAAGGACCCGAAGGGCTTCGAGATCGCGGTCGGCAAGGACTGGCGGCGCGAGGCGGGCAGCAACGGGCAGGTGCGCTACTACAACGGCGACATCGAGGTCGTCGTCGTGCCGGGCCGGGACACCGTCCAGAAGATGGGCCCCGACCCGATGGAGTACCAGCTCAAGTCGGAGCCCGAGACGCAGCCGCTGCGCGACTCCACCTGGGCCGCCAGCGAGGGGCTGCGCAGCATCGGTGTCGGTCAACAGGCCGGTGCCGAGGGGCAGTTCAAGTGGCGTGACCGCACCACCCGGTGGGTCTTCGTCCGCAACCGCGTGATGATCTTCAACGAGAAGTACCACGTCATCCAGGTCATCGGGCCGGAGTCGCAGCGCGACGAGGTCGACCGGGTCTACGAGGCGGCGGCCCCGCACTACCGCCCGACTTCCTAGCGTTCGTCACGGAACACGGCATCACGGTGCGGTCTCGTGATCGGCCCTGTGTTCCCCGCCCGCACCCCCGATCCGTAACCTGGGTTGCCGAGACACGGGGCGGTGGGCGGGATCGTGGAGCACGCAGAGAACACGGGCGGCGGCAGGAACGCGACGGACAGGGCCGGAAGCGGAACGCAGCGGGACGGCGCGGGAAGCGGAACGCAGCGGGACGGCGCCGGAAGCGGAACGCAGACGGGCGAACTGCTCGCCGGGCGCTACCGGCTGGGCGAGGTCCTGGGCAGCGGCGGCATGGGCCGGGTCTGGCGGGCCCGCGACGAGGTGCTGCACCGCACCGTCGCCGTCAAGGAGTTGCGGGCCGGGCTGTACGCGGCCGAGGCCGACCGGATCGTGCTGCACGCCCGCACCCAGAAGGAGGCGCGGGCCGCCGCCCGCATCAACCACCCCGGCGTCGTCACCGTGCACGACGTGCTGGACCACGACGATCGCCCGTGGATCGTCATGGAGTACGTCGACGGGCCCTCCCTCGCGGATGCGCTCAAGGAGACCGGCAGCGTCTCCCCGGAGGAGGGCGCCCGGATCGGCCTCCAGGTCCTGGCCGCGCTGCGGGCCGCGCACACCGTCGGGGTGCTGCACCGGGACGTGAAGCCGGGCAACGTGATGCTGGCCAGGGACGGCCGGGTGCTGCTCACCGACTTCGGGATCGCCGCCATCGAGGGCGACTCGACGATCACCAGGACCGGCGAACTGGTCGGCTCGCTGGACTACTTGGCCCCCGAGCGGATCCGGGGCGAGGACCCGGGTCCGGCCTCCGACCTGTGGGCGCTGGGCGCGACGCTGTACACGGCGGTCGAGGAGCGCTCGCCGTTCCGCAGGACCTCGCCGATCAGCACCATGCAGGCGGTGGTGGCGGAGGACCCGTCACCGTCGTACAACGCGGGGGCGCTGGCCCCGGTGATCACCGCGCTGCTGCGCAAGGAGGCCCACGAACGCCCCTCGGCGGCCGAGACGGAGCAGATGCTGCGCGAGGCGCGGGAGGGGCGGCGGCCCCGGGCGGCGCAGGAGTACGTGCCGACGCGGCAGGTGTCCCCGGACGAACTGCGCTCCGCGACGCCGATGCCGCCGACGACACCGCAGCCGGTGCGGGGCGTGGAGAACGTACCGGCGCCCCATCAGTACCCGCACGCCTACCAGCACCCGTCGACCGGGCACACCCCGCCGCAGGGGTACGTCGCGCCGTCGGCTCCTTACCCGGGGTCGCCGTCGCCGTCGCCGTCGTCGCCTTCGCAGCGGAAGCGGACCGGGAAGGTGCTGGCCGTGGTGCTGGCGGCGGCGGTCATCGGCGGCGGGGCCGTCTTCGGCATCCTCCAGTGGAAGAACGACGACTCCGCCACCGGCGGCGACCGGGCCGCCACCGTCTCGGGGCAGCAGGGCGGCGGCAACGAGCCCACCAAGGAGAAGGACACGGGCACGCCCAAGCCCAAGGAGGGCTCCCTCCCGGACGGTTGGAGCGTGCGGAACGAGACCAGGTTCAGCCTGCCCGTGCCGGAGGGCTGGAAGCGGGTGCAGACCGGTCAGGGCCAGTACGACTACACGCCGGACAACGGCCGCCACATGATCCGCATCAACGTCGACCCCACGCCCGACTACAGCAACCCCTACGACCACCTGGTCCAGCTGGAGAAGAACATCAGCAACCTGCCCAACTTCCGGCGGGAGCGCCTGGAGCAGGACACCTACCGCGACCAGGACAGCGGCATCCTGGAGTTCACCTTCAGCGAGAAGGGCAGGACGCCAGGGGCCCGCTTTGCGATGGACATGCTCTACATCGACAAGTCCGGTCCCGAGTACGCGTTGTACGTCACCGGGCCCGCCAGCGAGCGCGAGGTGACCAAGGAGCGCTTCGAGGTCCTGAAGCGGGGCTGGCGGGTCAAGCCGTAGCCGTCCTGCGGGGCCCGTGGCGCTGGGGTGTTGACACGGTCACGGCTCTGCATCGCTCAATCACCCCAGTGGCACCGTTCGGTGCGCACCCGTCAGGATGGGTGCATGACGAACGACGGGGGACAGGCGTACGAGCCCACCAGTTACGGGCTCCAACCGCCGAACGCACCACAGCAGCAGCCCGCGCAGTCGCACGGGACCGGTCAGCCCACGCAGGCGTACGAGGCCGGGCAGCCCGCACCGGCCCAGGTGCCGCAGCAGCCGAACGGCTCCCCGCACGCCCATGTGCCCACCCCTGCCACCCAGTTGACCGATCCGGAGTCGGGCCGCACCATCGGCGGCCGCTACCGCCTGGTCTCGCGGCTGGGGCACGGCGGCATGGGTACGGTCTGGCGGGCGCACGACGAGATCGTGGACCGGGACGTCGCGGTGAAGGAGCCCCGCGTCCCCGACCACCTCCCCGAGCGGGACCGGCAGAACGTCTATCTGCGCATGCAGCGCGAGGCGCGGGCCGCCGCCCGGATCGACCACCCCTCCGTGGTCACCATGCACGACGTGGTGGTCGAGGGCGGCAAGCCGTGGATCGTGATGGAGCTGATCCAGGGCCACTCGCTGGCCGACCGCCTCCAGGAGGGCACCCTCGACGTGCGGGAGGCCGCCCGCATCGGCCTCGCCGTGCTCGGCGCGCTGACCGCCGCCCACCAGGCCGGGGTGCTGCACCGCGACGTCAAGCCCGACAACGTCATGCTCGGGCAGGGCGAGCGGGTCGTCCTGAGCGACTTCGGCATCGCCCAGGTGGAGGGCGAGCAGGGGCTCACCGAGACCGGCGGGTTCGTCGGCTCGCCCGAATTCATCGCCCCGGAGCGGGTGTTGGGGCAGCGCCCCGGGCCCGCCTCCGACCTGTGGTCGCTGGGCGTGGTGCTGTACGCGGCGGTCGAGGGCATGTCCCCGTACCGGCGCTCCAACACCCCCGCCACCCTCCAGGCCGTCCTCTCCGCCGAACCGCAGACGCCCGCCCGGGGCTCCGGGGCCTTCGGGGCGCTGGTCATGCGGCTGCTGCACAAGGACCCGGCGGCCCGGCCGTCCCCGGCCGAGGTGCGCCAGGCGCTGGAGAAGGCGACGGGCCAGGCGCCGCCGCCCCCGTCCGCGCCGACCCGGGTGATGCAGCCGGGCGGTACGTCGGACTGGGTGCCGCCGGTGCTCCAGCGCAGCAAGAAGGCCAGATTCGGGCTGCTCGGCGGGGTCGTCGTCGTGGCGCTCGCCCTCGTGCTCGTGCTGCTGAACCCCTTCGCGGGCGACGAGCCGCCGGAGGGCTGGGAGGTGCGCCGGGCGCTCCAGAGCGTCACCGCGGACATCTACCTGCCCAAGGACTACGAGTCGACGGACGACAACAACGACACGATGGAGTCCTACCGCGAGCCGGGCAACGTCTACTGGGTGACCGTGGAGCGGGCCAAGATCAGTGGGCTGTCCAAGACCGACGTCCAGCCGACCCGCGCGGCCTGGACGGCGCACTACCAGCAGGGCGGGGCCAACCGGAACGAGATCGACAACGCCAAGGTGACCTCGAAGGACACCACTCAGCAGGGCAAGCCCGCCTTCGACGTGACGGTCGACTTCACGCAGCCCTCCGACTCCTCCGACAAGGACCCGATCCGCTACCGCTGGCACGAGCGTTTCGTCGTCAGCAAGGAGAAGGACGCCTACTGGCGGATACGGGTCTCCATGCCGGCCGAGGGCAAGTTCGCCGCCGAGGGCGAGCAACTCTTCGCGGACTTCACCAAGAACCTGAAGATCCTGGATCTCTAGGGTCCGGGACGGGGAAGCCCCCTGATCAGGGGCTATGTGCCAGCGACTGCTGGCGCGGTCGTGAGGGGCCGGTGAAAAGCCGTTACCGACGGGTACCAAAAGTGCCCGGCGCGCAATACGCTCGCACGCATGACGGACTCGCAGGCCCTCGCGGCACCCCTCGGCACCAACCCCACGGCCCCCGCGCCGGCCGGCGCGCGCACCGCGGCCGACGTGGTCACTCCCGAGGTGGTGGCCCAGCTGACCCGTGGCGTGGTCGGCTCCGGACGGACCGCGAGCCACGCCCCGTTCACCGGCGAGAAGCTGGCCGACCTTCCCGAGTCCACCCCCGAGGACGTCGCCCTCGCCTTCGAGCGGGCCCGCGCCGCGCAGCCCGCCTGGGGCGGTCTGACCGTCAAGCAGCGCGCCGCCGTGCTGCTGCGCTTCCACGACCTGGTCCTCCAGCGGCAGGCCGAGATCCTCGACCTGATCCAGCTGGAGACCGGCAAGGCCCGCCTGCACGCGCACGAGGAGATCCAGGCCGTCGCGATGGCCGCCCGGCACTACGGCCGCCAGGCCCCCGGGTACCTGAAGCCCAAGCGGCACACGGGCGCGGTCCCGGTGCTCACCAAGGTCACCGAGCAGCGCCAGCCGCGCGGCGTCGTCGGCCAGATCGCGCCGTGGAACTACCCCTTCGAGCTGTCCGTCGGCGACTGCCTGCCCGCCCTGGTCGCGGGCAACGCCCTGGTGATGAAGCCCGACACCGAGACCGCGCTGTCCGCCCTGTGGGGCCGTGACCTGCTGGTCGAGGCGGGCCTGCCGCCGGAGGTCTTCCAGGTCGTCCTCGGCGAGGGCCCGGTCGTCGGCCCCGCCGTCGTCCAGCACGCCGACTACGTGTCCTTCACCGGCTCCACCCGCACCGGCCGCGAGGTCGCCCAGGGCGCGGGCGCCCGCCTGGTCGGCGTCTCCCTCGAACTCGGCGGCAAGAACGCCATGCTGGTGCTCGAAGACGCCGACGTGGAGAAGGCCGCCGCCGGTGCCGTCCGTGCCTGCTTCGCCTCCGCCGGACAGCTCTGCATCTCCATCGAGCGTTTGTACGTCCACGAGTCGATCGCCGACGACTTCGTGCAGCGCTTCGTGGCCCGTACCAAGGCGATGCGCCTGGGCAACTCCCTCGCGTACGGCGCGGACCTGGGCTCCCTGGTCGGCCCGCGCCAGCTGGAGACCGTCACCCGGCACGTCGAGGAGGCCGTCAACAAGGGCGCCACCGTCCTCGCCGGCGGCACCGCCCGCCCGGACGTCGGCCCGTACTTCTACGAGCCGACCGTCCTGGAGGGCGTCGAGACCCCGATGGCGGTCTGCGGCGAGGAGACCTTCGGCCCGGTCGTCTCGATCTACCGGTTCCGCGACGAGGACGAGGTGATCGCGGAGGCCAACGGGACGTCGTACGGCCTGAATTCGAGCGTCTGGACCAAGAGCGCCAAGCGCGGCCACGCCGTCGCCTCCCGGCTGCGCACCGGCACGGTGAACATCAACGAGGGCTACGGTCCCGCGTACGCCAGCGTCCGGGCCCCCATGGGCGGCATGAAGGAGTCCGGGCTGAGCCGTCGGCACGGCTCCGAGGGCATCCTGAAGTACACCGAGGCGCAGACCGTCGCCCAGCAGCGGCTGATCCCGCTCGCGCCCGCCTTCGGGATGGACGACGAGAAGTACGCGGCCTTCATGACCACCAGCCTCAAGGCGATGAAGGCACTGCGCCTGCGCTGACCGGCCTGGACCCCGGGTGGGGCGGGCGGCGTCCCGTCCCACCCCTTCTGTTCTGCCTCTCTATTCACTTTTCAAGGAACGAAAAGAACGAGGAGTGCACGTGTCGGAGGAGAGCTCTGCCCAAAACCAGGACGCTGAAGGGGAGTTCGACTACGACGTGATCGTCGTCGGCTCCGGCTTCGGCGGCGCCGTCTCCGCGCTCCGGCTCACGGAGAAGGGGTACCGCGTCGGCGTCCTGGAGGCCGGGCGCCGCTTCACCCGCGACTCCCTGCCCAAGAACTCCTGGGACCTGAAGAACTACCTGTGGGCTCCCGCGCTGGGCCTCTTCGGCATCCAGCGCGTGCACCTGTTGGGAAATGTCATGGTCCTGGCAGGTGCGGGCGTCGGCGGCGGTTCGCTGAACTACGCCAACACCCTCTACGTACCTCCCGCTCCCTTCTTCGAGGACCAGCAGTGGGCGGGCATCACCGACTGGCAGGACGAACTCGCTCCGTACTACGACCAGGCCAAGCGGATGCTGGGCGTGCGCATCAACCCGACCATGACCCCCTCCGACGTCCACCTGAAGGCGACCGCCGAGGCGATGGGGGTGGGCGACACCTTCCATCTCGCCCCGGTGGGCGTCTTCTACGGCGACGGACGGGACGCCGATGCCACCTCAACGTCCCAGCCGGGCGCGGAAGTTCCCGACCCCTACTTCGGTGGCAAAGGCCCTGCTCGCAAGGGGTGCACCGAGTGCGGCGAGTGCATGACCGGCTGCCGTCACGGCGCCAAGAACACCCTCAACGAGAACTACCTCCACCTCGCCGAGCAGGCCGGTGCCGTCATCCACCCGATGACCTCGGTCCTGGGCCTCTCCGACCACCCCGACGGCGGCTACCGCGTCGCCACCGCCCCGACCGACGCCCGCCGCAAGGGCACCCGGCGGATCTTCCGGGCCCGCCGGATCGTCGTCGCGGCCGGGACGTACGGCACCCAGACCCTCCTGCACGCCATGAAGGACGGCGGCCACCTGCCCCGCATCTCGGCGCGGCTGGGCGAGCTGACCCGTACCAACTCCGAGGCCCTGGTGGGCTCCCAGACCACCGACCGCCGCTACCGCACGGCACACGGCGCGCAGCTCGGCACCTCGGAGGGCTCCGGGAGGGTCGACTTCACCCGGGGCGTCGCCATCACGTCCTCGATCCACCCCGACGCCAACACCCACATCGAGCCCGTCCGCTACGGCAAGGGCTCCAACGCCATGGGCGCGATGTCCATCCTCCAGGTCCCGTACGCGGAGAAGTTCCCGCGCGCCCTGGGCTGGGCGGTCAACATGCTGCGGCACCCCACCCTCGCCGCGCGCTCCCTCTCCAACCACCGCTGGTCGGAGAAGACCATCATCGGGCTCGTCATGCAGTCCCTGGACAACTCCCTGACGACGTACCGCAAGCCGGGCGGCATCGGAAAGGGCCTGCTCACCGCCCGCCAGGGCCACGGTGCGCCCAACCCCAAGCAGATCCCCGAGGCGACCCGCGCCGCCACCCTGCTGGCCCGGGAGATCAACGGCTTCGCGGGCAGCAACGTCGGCGAGCTGATGGGCACGCCGCTCACCGCGCACTTCCTGGGCGGCTGCCCGATCGGCGCGAGCGCGGACGAGGGCGTCATCGACCCGTACCACCGTCTGTACGGACATCCGGGCATCTCGGTCGTGGACGGTTCGGCGGTCTCCGCGAACCTCGGGGTGAATCCCTCCCTCACCATCACCGCACAAGCGGAACGCGCCATGTCGCTGTGGCCCAACAAGGGCGACGAGGACCCCCGACCGGCCCAGGGCGCGGCGTACGTACGGCTCGCGGCCGTCGAGCCCAAGAACCCGGCCGTCCCCGCCGAGGCCTTCGGCGCGCTGCGGCTGCCGCTGCTGAAGGTTCCGGCGGTGCCGCCCAGGAAGCCGGAGAAGCCGAAGGACGCGTAGCGGTTCCGGGTACGCGAAAGGGGGCTGCATCCCCCTCCGAATGCAGCCCCCTCAGCGGTTGTCGCGCCTGCTGTTACGCCTGCGCCTTCTTACGGCGTACGACGAACATCGCGCCCGCGCCCAGCGCCACGGCCGCGCCGCCCGCCAGGGCGAACATCGGCAGCTGCGAGGAGGCACCGGTCTCGGCGAGGTTGCCCTCCAGCTGCGGCAGCTTGCCGGGGGCCGGCTTGGCCGGCTTCTTCGAGGGCAGCGGGGTCTTGCCGCCCTCCTGGGGCTTGGTGCCCTCGGTGTCCGTGCCGGGCTTCACGATCTCGAAGCGGTAGGAGTTCGCGGCGACGCCGAAGCACTCCTGCTTGTCGTCGATGTACACGCTGCCGCCGAAGGTGAAGCCGGATCCGGCCGGGGCGCCCTGCTTGATGCTGAGGCGCAGCTTGACCTGGACCTCGGCGTCGGCCTCGAAGACGTCCGTCTCCCCGACGTAACCGGCGCTCAGGCTGTCGATGGTGACGGCCTCCCAGCGCTTGGTGTCCTCGTTGTACGCCTGGAGCTGGACCTGCTTGGTGTCGAAGGGCTCCTCGGCGTCGGTGTCCTTGGCGACGGCGGCGACAAAGGCGACGCCCGACAGGTCGTGGCCCGACTTGTTGACGAAGCTCAGGTCGAAGGTGTGCCAGCCGCTGCCCGCGACGATCTTGCCGGGCACGCCGCTCAGCCGGACGTCCACCTGGACGTCCTTGCACAGGAACTCCTCGTCGAGGTCGTCCCCGATCTCCTCTTCCTCGTCCTTGGGCGGAGTCGAGGGGGAGGGGGCGGTGGTTGCGCCCGGCTTGCCGTCCTTGCCCGCGTCCGGCTGGGGCTTGTCCTTGGCGTCCGGGACCTTCGTGTCGGGCTTGGTCTCGTCCTTCTTGTCGGCGACACCGTCGCCGGGCTTCTCGTCCTTCTTCTCTTCGGTCTTCTTGTCGTCGGTCTTCTTGCCGTCCGACGTACCGGCGGTGCCGCCCGGCTTCGTGCCGTCCTTGGACGGGTCGGGGGAGGCCGTGGCCGCCGGGGCGGTGCCCGGGGCGACGGTGTCCGCGAACGCGGCCGTCGCCGACAGCAGCGAGGCGGGGGCTATGACGGCCGTGGCGGCCGCGAGGGCCAGGGAACGGCGCAGTTTCATGGGACCTCAGAAAGTCTGGCGTGCCCACTTCGGGGGACGTGGCACGAGATGTGAGGGGCCACGGGTGCGACAGGCGCACCAATGTCCACAGATACGCAGAGGAGACCCATGATCGGCAGGAAGGGTTGTACGCGTGGGCGCAGAATCTTCACGTGATCTGCGCCACCAGTGCACCTGGGGGCGGGGGGGGATCCCTGGCAAATCCCTGGTGAATCCCTGCCGACCGGCTCCGGGCGTCCCCGGAGCCGACCGCCTGGAGCGACCTTGTGGCTGTCCCCTGCCGTCCGGTCGCACACGCTGGAGCGAGGTCCCACGACGTACCGGCGAAGCCCGTACGTCACACGCCCCAGCCGGGGCCACGCGTGGCACCGGGACCAACGAAGCCGCCGACGCCCCGGTCACGCGCCGTACGAGTGACCGCAGGAACGCACGCGCCCCCTCTGCCGTCCCGCACCGTCCCGCGACACGTCAGACGCGGCCCCGGCACAGCTCCAGCAGCGTCATCGCGAGCGCCGTGCCCGGCTTGCCGAGGGCGTCCCTGTAGTGGCCCAGGATCTCCATCTCGCGCGACAGGTTCACCCGCCGCCCGCCCGAGGTCATCCGGGCCTCCTGGATCACCGCCGAGACGGCCATCCGTTCCTGGACGAGCCCGATGATCCGGTCGTCCAGCGCGTCGATGCGCTCGCGCGCACCGGTGATGAGGGCGGCGGCGTCCTCGGTGCGGGCTCCGGTCACGTCGGTGGCGGTGGCGGCTGTGGCGATGGGGGCGTTGGTGGTGAGGGCGTTGCTCATGTCCGTACTCCTGGGGTGAAGGAAGCACCCGCGACGGCCACCAGGTCCGGAAACGACAGAACGCCCCGGGCCTGTCGGCCCGGGGCGCCTGGGAAGTCGCTTGTCAGTTGCTACAAGCAGCACGACCGTGGCAGCCGGACGGGCCGGGTGCCATAGGTAAAGACGAAGGTCGTGTACGAGCGCATGGGGAGCATTATGGACCCGTTTCCCCGCCCCGGCCAACGCGGGGCCGGATGATGAGACGGCCGTCTTGGAGCGTGGCGGCTGTACGGCCGTCCAACAGGGGGCATCGGCCGACCCCGGTAGAATCGACACTCCCGACCCCCCTTCACCGCCGGAAGGCCGCCCGTGCCCGCAGCGCCCCCCGCCGCCCCCGACGTCGTCCTCGTCGTCGACTTCGGCGCGCAGTACGCCCAGCTCATCGCCCGCCGTGTCCGCGAGGCCCGGATCTACAGCGAGATCGTCCCGAGCACCATGCCGGTGGCCGAGATGCTCGCGAAGAACCCGAAGGCGATCATCCTCTCCGGCGGTCCGTCCTCGGTGTACGCCGAGGGCGCCCCGGCCATCGACCGCGCGCTCTTCGAGGCCGGGGTCCCGGTCTTCGGCATGTGCTACGGCTTCCAGATCATGGCCACCACGCTCGGCGGCACCGTCGACGACAACGGCGCCCGCGAGTACGGCCGCACCCCGCTGAAGGTGACCCGCTCCGGCTCCACGCTCTTCGAGGGCACCCCGGACGAGCAGTCGGTGTGGATGTCGCACGGCGACGCCTGCTCGGCGGCCCCCGAGGGCTTCACCGTCACCGCGTCCACCGACGTCGTGCCGGTCGCCGCCTTCGAGAACGACGAGAAGAAGCTCTACGGCGTCCAGTACCACCCCGAGGTGCTGCACTCCACGCACGGCCAGCAGGTCCTGGAGCACTTCCTCTACCGGGGCGCGGGCATCGAGCCCACCTGGACGACCGGCAACGTCATCGAGGAGCAGGTCGCCCTCATCCGCGAGCAGGTCGGCGACAAGCGCGCCATCTGCGGCCTGTCCGGCGGCGTGGACTCCGCCGTCGCCGCGGCCCTCGTGCAGAAGGCCATCGGCGACCAGCTGACCTGCGTGTACGTCGACCACGGCCTGATGCGCAAGGGCGAGACCGAGCAGGTCGAGAAGGACTTCGTCGCCGCGACCGGCGCCCGTCTGGTCGTCGTCGACGCCGAGAAGCGCTTCCTGGACGCGCTGGCCGGCGTCTCCGACCCGGAGACCAAGCGGAAGATCATCGGCCGCGAGTTCATCCGCGTCTTCGAGCAGGCCCAGCTGGAGATCCTCCAGGAGGAGGGCCCCGAGGTCGCGTTCCTGGTCCAGGGCACCCTGTACCCGGACGTCGTCGAGTCCGGCGGCGGCACCGGCACCGCGAACATCAAGTCGCACCACAACGTGGGCGGGCTCCCCGACGACATCGAGTTCGAGCTCGTCGAGCCGCTGCGCCAGCTGTTCAAGGACGAGGTCCGGATGGTCGGCCAGGAGCTGGGCCTCCCGGAGGAGATCGTCCAGCGCCAGCCGTTCCCCGGCCCCGGCCTCGGCATCCGCATCGTCGGCGAGGTCACCAAGGAGCGCCTGGACCTGCTCCGCGACGCCGACGCCATCGCCCGCGAGGAGCTGACGGCGGCCGGTCTGGACCGCGAGATCTGGCAGTGCCCGGTCGTGCTGCTCGCCGACGTGCGCTCGGTGGGCGTGCAGGGCGACGGCCGCACCTACGGCCACCCGATCGTGCTGCGCCCGGTGTCCTCCGAGGACGCCATGACGGCGGACTGGACGCGCATGCCGTACGAGGTGCTGGCGAAGATCTCGACGCGCATCACCAACGAGGTGAAGGACGTCAACCGCGTCGTGCTCGACGTCACGAGCAAGCCGCCGGGGACCATCGAGTGGGAGTAAATCCCGCACAGTAGGTACGGCGATGCCGCTGTCACCGTCTCCGGGGCCCTGGGCCTGCGGGGCGTGAGGTGACAGCGGCATCGCTGCGTCCGCGTCCGGCGGCACTCTGGTTTCCGTCCGTACCACGCGGTAGCTTCCGCCCCATGACCGCCGAGATACCCGCGCCCCCGCCGGTGCCCCTGGACCAGCTCGACTTCTCGATGCCGCCGGTGCACAACGACCCGGCAGACGAACGCCGCTACCGCAAGGAGCGGCTGGCGGGCGCGCTGCGGATCTTCGCCTCGTACGGGTACGAGGAAGGCGTCTCCGGGCACATCACCGCCCGCGACCCCGAGTACGCCGACTGCTACTGGGTGAACCCCTTCGGCCTCGCCTTCGCCGACGTCACGGTGAGCGACCTGCTGCTGGTCAACGGGGACGGGCAGGTCGTCCAGGGCCGGCGGCACGTCAACCAGGCCGCGTTCACCGTGCACGCCCAGGTGCACAAGGCGCGCCCCGACGTCGTCGCCGTCGCGCACACCCACTCGGTGCACGGGCGCGCCTTCTCCGCGCTCGGTGAGCTGCTCGACCCGATCACCCAGGAGTCCTGCGCCTTCTACGAGTCCCACGCGCTGTACGACGCGTACACGGGCGTCGCCGTGGACCCCACGGAGGGCCGCTGGATCGCCGGGGCGCTCGGCAGCCACAAGGCGGTGATCCTGCGCAACCACGGGCTGCTCACGGTGGGCGACTCGGTGGACGCGGCGGCCTGGTGGTTCCACACCCTGGAGCGCTCCTGCCAGGTGCAGTTGGCGGCGACGGCGGCGGGCAAGCCGGTGCTGATCGGGCACAAGGAGGCGGTCGAGACCCGGGACCAGATCGGCGGGGACCTCGTCGCGTGGATCAACCACCAGTCGATGTGGCGGCGGATCAGCAGGGCGGAACCGGAGCTGCTGAGCTGAGAGTTTCACTTGTGAAGGACTGGTGTACGTTCGGCGGATGATGAGGGCGAGAACGGCACTTCGGGTGGCCGTGGGAGTGGTGGCCTGCGGGGCGGTGGCGGTGTTCGCCGGGCTGCTCATGCTCCTGGACTGGTGGGACGACCCGGACTTCGCGCGCGCAGCCGCCCGCGCACCGGTCTGCGGCCCCGACACGGGTTCCCTGTACATGAACGGCGGCTGCCTGACCACCGATCCGTACCTGGTCACCGACAAGCGGCCGAGCGAGGGGCCGCACGGCGCCGGCACCTGGCTCCGCCTGAGGCCGGTCAGCGATTTCGACGACTGCACGGAGTGCGACAACACCACACGGGCCCGCTTCGCGGCGAGCGGCCCGGTGGTGGACAAGGTGCGCGTCGGCGACACTCTGGACGCCACCAGCCTGGGCTTCATCGGCATCCTGGAGATCGAGCGCAACGGTGTCGCGCAGAAGAGCCTGGACTACCCGATGAGCGTCGCCGACACCCGCCTCGCCCGCGCCCTCATGGTCCTCACCGCCGGCGGCGTCCTCCTCGCCTCCGGCGGCTACGCCCTGCGCAACACAAGCCCCCTGCGCGTCAACGTCGTGCCGGGGTCGTCACCCCGTCCCACCTGAACCCCTGGGCGCACCCGCCGCCGCGTACGGCACAATTCCCTTTCAACACATGCACGTTCACACGTTGATAGTGAGTTAGTTGTTTCGGGGAAAGGGCGGCGTCTGTCGTGGCGGTGCACGAGGCGAGGCAGAGCACGCACGGCAGTGGGCACGGCGGGGGATGTGTCTGCGGGGGATGCCCCAGCGGCGCCCGGGAGGGGCACCGGCGGGCCGTGGCCGCCTTCCTGGCCAAGCGCGACGAACTCGCCACCGGGGAGGGCCTGCCCACCGCCGTCGCGCACTCCACGAGCGCGTCCCGGCAGTGGGTGTCCGACGAACTGACCCAGTCCGCCCGCGAGGTCGCCGACCGCTCCCGCGAAGCCGGTGACGTATGGCTGCGCCACCTGTGGCGCGGGACGCTGCTGGCCCTGTGGGGCGGGGTCGTGGTCCTCGCCCTGGTGCAGGCGTTCACCGCGATCGGTACGGGCTGGACCCTCGCCCGTACCGCGGGACTCGTCGCAGGGGTGGTCGCGGCGACCGTACTCACTGCCGCAGCACGGGTGCACCGCTCGCGCGGCGGGCTGCTCGCGCCGCTGGTCGGCGAGGACAACCGGCTCTCCACCTCGCGCACCGTCGCCGCGGGCTGGGTGCTGCTGGCCGTCTTCGCGGTGCTCGTGCTGGCGGTGGAGCTGGCCGGGGCCTCCCGGCCCGCCGACCGGGACGCGCTGATCGCCGGGCTCGACCTCGCGCGCGGCGCGGGCGTGCTGACCGTCCTCGCGCTGACCTGCGCGGTCGCCGTGCTGCTGCGGCGCGTGGTGGGCGTACGGGTGCTGAAGCAGACCCTCCAGAAGGTGCGGGCCGACCGGCCGCGCGCCGCCGACCTGCTCACCGACGACTCGGGGCGCGGGAACTTCGGTGACGTCCAGTACGTACTCGTGTCGGGCGTGGCCGTCGTCTTCGCCGCCGTACGCCTCGCCAGGCGGCCGGAGCAGCTGCCGGACCTGCCGTGGGGGCTCGCCCTCCTCGTGGTGGCGTCCGCCGCGACGTACGTCGCCGGGAAGTTCGCCGAGGGCGGGCGCCCGGTGGTGCTGTCGGTCGTGCGCGCCCGGGAGGCGGGGGACCTCGACGGCCCGATCCGTACCGGCGACGACATCGAGATCCGGGGCGCCGGATTCGTACCGCCCGGGGCGCACACCCCCGACCGGCTGGCCCGCATGGTCGTGCGCATCGGCACCGTCCACGTGCACGTCCCGCTGGTGCCCGTGCCCGGCGGCTTCGCCAACCCGACCGACAGCGTGCTCACCGTGCCCGTCCCCGTCGAGGTGGAGCCCGGCGAGGTCGAGGTGCAGGTGGTCACCGCGGCCGGGGTGGAGACCAACAGCCACCGCATCGACGTCACCGACTGAGCCGCACCAAGACCGCCCCACCCGCTGAGCCCCGCCCGCCCTTCGAACGTATGGTCAAAGGACGGACGGCGAGTGCGAGGGAAGGCAGGGCCGGGGCCATGGCGTACGGATACGGAACGAACGGCACACGCGCGTACGGGACCAACGAACCGCGGGGCCTGCGGCACAGCGCGAGCCGCTTCGCGCTGCTGCCGCTGCGGCTCTTCCTCGGCTTCACCTTCGTCTACGCGGGCCTCGACAAGCTCACCGACAGCACCTTCCTGTCCGGCAGCGGCAACGGGTCCGTCGGCGCGATGATGACCGCCGTGCGCGACAGCTCCGCCGTGCCCTGGCTGGTCGACCTCGCCCTGAAGGCGCCCACCGGTTTCGGGTACGCCATCGCGATCGGCGAACTCCTCGTCGGCATCGGCACCCTGCTCGGCCTGTTCGCCCGGGTGGCCGCCGTCGGCGGGGCGCTGATCTCGCTCAGCCTGTGGCTGACCGTCAGTTGGGCGGCCACCCCGTACTACTACGGCAACGACCTGCCCTACCTGATGGGCTGGCTGCCGCTGGTGCTCGCCGGAGCCTCCGTGTTCTCGCTCGACGCGATGCGCGCCCTGCGCCGGCGCCGGATGCCGTAACCGACCGCTCCGACCACCGACGCCACCACCAGTCCGCAGGCCACCAGCGGGACGAGCGCCCACCACGGGGTGTCCCACTCGCCCTCCACGTCGGCGACGTACACCGCGACGGCACCCAGGAACGTGAGGCCCAGGACCGCGCGCCCGGGCTGGAAGTCATGACGCAGCACGTTCCACCGCCACCTGTCCGACGCCGACTTCGAGCCTCAGGTCCACCGTGCCCGCGGGTTTCGCCCCCGGGGGCGGCATCAGCGTGCGCACCTCCTGCTGGTCGGTGCGGATGTCGATGTCGTCCGCCCCCTCGCCGGGCAGCTGTACGTCGCCCATGCCGAGCTCCATGTCGACCCGCACCGTCACGTCCTTCGGCACGACCACGCGCAGCGCGCCCGCACCGACCTCGACCCGGGTGGAGAGCGTGCGGCCCGGTTCCACCACGATCTCGCTGAGGTCGAGGCGTCCTTCGCCCGCGCCCAGCTCGTACGACGGCTGCACCTGCTGCGAGGTCGAGGGCCGCCAGTTCGTGGTGGCCCAGTCGGTGGAGATGTTCTTGGGGATGGTCGTCGCGGCCGTCAGCAGGCCCGCCGTCAGCAGCCCCAGGAAGATCGTCCCGACACCGACCCGGCCGAAGAACGAGGCGAGCAGCAGCCCCACGCCGAACACCGCCAGCGCGCACGCCAGACCGGTCGCCAGGCTGGTGCCCAGCGGGTCGCTCTGCCAGGTCGCCGCCGTGCCCGCCGCACCGGCCAGCAGGGCCGCCAGGAAGGTCAGGCCGCCGAAGGAGCGCGGCCGGTTGTCCACGGGCCGCCAGGGACGCCGTACGGGCGCGTCGGTGACCGGCTCGTCCGGCGGACCCCACAGGTAGCCGTGCGGCACCGGGCCGGTGGTGCCGTCCTTGACGATCGGGTCCCGCCACCAGGAGGGCGTGCCGGGAACCGGCGGCGCCTTGGTCTCCGGCGGCGCCGCCACGTCTTGCACCGGGGTCGCCCCCGGCTCCTCCAGGGCGGCGGACCTGCGCTGCCGCGACCACACCGTGCTCGCCCCGACGATCAGCAGCAGCATCACGGAGAACCCGAAGACACCGCCGTTGTGCCGCAGCGCCAGGAACATCCCGCAGCCCACCAGGGCCAGCAGCACCGCGATCAGCGCCGGGCCGTCGACCCGCCCGGTCAGCAGCCGCCTGCCCTCGTTCTCGTCGTCGCCCTCCAGGGGCACCAGCAGCCAGGCGAAGCCGTACGCGATCAGCCCGATGCCGCCGGTCACCGAGGTCACCGCGAGCACCACCCGGAAGATCACCGGATCGACGTCGAAGAACTCGCCGAGCCCGCCGCACACCCCGCCGACCGTGCGGTGGCGTCGGCTGCGGTGCAGGGTCCGGCGGGGCACGGCGTCGGACGGCACGTCGGGGCGCCCGGGCGGGGGCGCCCCGCTCCCGGGGGCCGGTGCTGCGTCGTGGACTTCTGTCATACGCCCCATGGTGACGGCCCGGTCCGGGGCACGGCACCTGGGGCGACCCTGGCTGATCCCTGATTTCCGGCCCGTCGCACTCTCGGGGAATCGGGGGTTTTCCCCCATGTGCCGGGCCCCGTACGCGTGTGACCATCAAGGCATGTCGTCCATCGCCCCGGGCCGCCGCCCGGCCCGCACCCCCGCCGCCGAGCAGGACCCGGCGGGGCCGCCGCCGCGCAAGCTCTACCGCAGCGCGGACGGCCGGATGCTCGGCGGTGTGGCCCGCGGGCTCGCGGGCCACCTCGGGCTGCCGGTGGTCTGGGTGCGGATCGCGTTCTTCGCCCTGTTCCTGATGCAGGGGCTCGGCGCGCTCCTGTACGCCGTCTTCTGGTTCTTCGTGCCGCTGGGCGTCGGCGGGGTGAACGCCGAGCCGCGCAGCGTGTTCGAGACCCTCCCGGACGGGCGGCGCCGGCTGCGGACGCCCGACAAGGGGCAGATCGTCGCCCTGATCGCCCTGTGCGTGGGCGCCGCGATCTTCATAGGGAACGTCGACACCTCGGGCAACGAGCGCTACGTGTGGCCGCTGCTGCTCACCGGCGCCGGTGTCGTCCTGGTGTGGCGGCAGGCCGACAACGCGCGGCGCGCGCACTGGACCGAGGGCGACAGCCGCCGTCGCCGCACCCTCCAGGTGATGCGCGGCGTCGCGGGCGTCGCCCTGGTGGCCGTCGGCCTCACCGTCTTCATCGTCGTCCGGGGCTCGGCCGCCCAGCTCGGCAACGTGCTCACCGCCGCCCTCGCCGTGATCGCCGGGATCGGGCTGCTGGCGGGACCGTATCTCGTACGCATGACGCAGGACCTCTCCGAGGAGCGGCTGATGCGCATCCGTGCCCAGGAGCGCGCCGAGGTCGCCGCCCACGTCCACGACTCCGTGCTGCACACCCTCACCCTGATCCAGCGCAACGCCGACGACGGCTCCGAGGTGCGCCGCCTGGCCCGCGCCCAGGAGCGCGAACTGCGCAACTGGCTCTACAAGCCCGAGGGCACCGGCAAGGACGCGGCGGAGGAACCGAGCACCCTCGCGGAGGCCGTGAAGCGTTCCGCCGCGGAGGTCGAGGACAAACACGGTGTGCCTCTTGAGGTGGTCGTCGTCGGCGACTGCCCGCTGGACGACAAGCTGACCGCACAGATGCAGGCCGCGCGCGAGGCGATGGTGAACGCCGCCAAGTACGGTGGCGAGGGCGGGGCGGTGCAGGTCTTCGCGGAGGTCGAGGGCCGCACGGTCTTCGTGTCCGTACGGGACCGGGGGCCCGGCTTTGACCTCGACTCCATCCCGGACGACAGGATGGGCGTACGAGAATCGATCATCGGCCGGATGGAACGCCACGGCGGAACGGCGACCCTGCGTTCCGCGCCCGACGGGGGCACGGCGGTGGAGCTTGAGATGGAGAGGGCGGCGGACGCATGACCGAGCAGCAGAGCACCACGGAGAATGCCGCGGAACGGCACGTCAGGGTGGTGCTGGTGGACGACCACCGGATGTTCCGCACCGGCGTGCAGGCCGAGATCGGCCAGACCGCGACGACGGGCGTGGAGGTCGTCGGCGAGGCCGCCGACGTCGACCAGGCCGTCACCGTCATCACCGCCACCCGCCCCGAGGTCGTCCTGCTGGACGTGCACCTGCCGGGCGGCGGCGGAGTGGAGGTGCTGCGCCGCTGCGCCCCACTGATGGCGGACGCGGAGCGGCCCGTACGGTTCCTGGCGCTGTCGGTGTCGGACGCGGCCGAGGACGTCATCGGGGTGATCCGGGGCGGGGCGCGCGGCTACGTCACCAAGACCATCACCGGCGCCGACCTGATCAACTCGGTGTTCCGGGTGCAGGACGGCGACGCGGTGTTCTCGCCGCGCCTGGCCGGGTTCGTGCTCGACGCGTTCGCCTCCACGGACGCGCCGCCGGTCGACGAGGACATGGACCGGCTCACCCAGCGCGAGCGCGAGGTGCTGCGGCTGATCGCGCGCGGCTACGCGTACAAGGAGATCGCCAAGCAGCTGTTCATCTCGGTGAAGACGGTCGAGTCGCACGTCTCGGCGGTGCTGCGCAAGCTCCAGCTCTCCAACCGGCACGAGCTGACCCGGTGGGCGACGGCGCGACGCCTGGTGTGACACCGGCGCTGGTGCGGGGGCCGGCACCGGCGCTGGTGCGAGGGCACGTCCTGGCACCGGCCCTGGTGCGAGGGAGCCGCCCTGGCACCGGTGCCGGTGTGAGGCGCACGACAGGGGGGTGAGGTCGGGAACCTCCGTTCGGGAAGACCCCTCTCCTCCTCATGTGATGAGTCTGACCGGGACCCCCTTCTTCGTGACCGCGATATGCCTGCTCGTGGTCGCCGTCGTCCTGCCGCTGGCGCTGTGGAGCCGGGTGCGGGGACCCGCCGCGGTACGCGCCGCCGTACGCCTGCTGATGCTGGTGTTCGCGCAGGTCACCGCCATCACGGTGGTGTTCGTCGCGGTCAACAACGCCAATGGGCTGTACGACACCTGGGAGGACCTGCTGGGGGCGTCCGACCACGCGGGCACGGCCGCCGACCTCGGCCCCGACGGCACCGGCGGCCAGAAGCTCTCCGAGCAGCCCCGGCAGGTCGCGGCCTTCCGGCCCGTGGACGACGCCAGGATGGGCGAGGGCGTCCAGGTCACCGACCTCAAGGGCCGCTTCTCGGGCGCCGAGGGCGAGGTCTACGTGTGGCTGCCGCCGCAGTACGACGACCCGGCGTACAAGGACAAGAAGTTCCCCGTGGTGCAGCTGCTGCCCGGCTACCCGGGATCGGCGAAGGCCTGGTTCGGGGCGCTCCAGGTGAACAAGCAGCTGAAGCCGCTGATGCAGCAGGGCAAGGTGAAACCCTTCATCCTGGTGTCGCCGCGCACCACCCTGCTGGGCGACCAGACCGACACCGGCTGCGCGAACACCCCGGGCAAGGTCAACGCGGACACCTGGCTGAGCGTCGATGTCCGCAAGATGGTCACCGACACCTTCCGGGCCTCCGGCAAGGCCGCGGACTGGGCGGTCGGCGGGTACTCGGCGGGCGCGCACTGCGCCACCAGGCTGGCGATCGCCCACCCCGACCGGTACCGCGCGGGCGTCAGCCTCTCCGGCTTCAACGACCCGAACGGCGAACCGGCCGCCCTCACCGCCGCCACCCCCCAACTCCGGCGCGCCAACAACCCGTACCTCATGCTGAAGCAGGCCAACAAGGCCGGGAAGCCGCCGCACACCGCGCTGTTCGTGTCGGGCGCGGCGGGCGACGGCTACGAGGCGGCGAACGCGCTCAAGGGCGAGGCGAAGAAGCCGACGACGGTACGGGTGGTGAAGACCGTGGGACCGCACGGCACCAGCGTGTGGAAGCAGCAGGTGCCGGAGGTCTTCCGGTGGCTGTCGGAGCAGGTCGGGAAGTAGCCGCGGGAGGGCCCGGGGTCAGTAGCGGCCCGCGGTGCCGTGCCCCCGGCCGCCGCCGCGCAGTCGGCCGAGCAGCGACCTGGCCTGTGCGCGCCTGCGCGGATTGGCGGCCTCGCGGCGGCCGCGGGCGATGGTGCGGCGGCCCTGCGGGCTGCGGGCGTAGCTCTTGAGCTTGCTGATGATGCCGGGCATGGGGTTCCTCCGGTCGTCCACTGCGCCGTGGAGGTCACGGCCCTGCACGGCGTGTACCCCTGCCCGACCCGCTGATGCGGCGGGATCACGCCACCCGCCAGGACCCGGCCTCCTCCGCACCACCCGCCTCGCCGCGGGCCCCTCACACCGGCCGTGTCGCCCCCACCATCGGCATCTGGTCGATCGGCGCGATCCGCACGGGGGCGCCGGGGCGCGGGGCGTGGATCATCTTGCCGTCGCCGATGTACAGCCCGACGTGCGAGATCCCCGAGTAGAAGAACAGCAGGTCCCCCGGCGCGAGTTGGGAACGCGAGACCCGCTGCCCCGCGTTGATCTGGGTGTACGTGGTCCGGGGCAGCGACACCCCGGCCGAGCGCCAGGCAGCCTGGGTCAGTCCCGAGCAGTCGAAGGAGGAGGGGCCCGTGGCGCCCCAGACGTAGGGCTTGCCGAGCGCGGAGTAGGCGAAGGACACGGCCTGCGCGGCCCGGGCGTTGGGTGCGCCGACCGAGCCGCGCGGCAGCTCCCGGCCCGCCGAGGCCCGGTCGGCGCGTTCGCCTTCGCCCCCGTGCCCGTCCTGGGCGGCGTACCGGGCCCGGTCCTCGCCGGTCAGCCGGGAGAGCAGCTCCTCGGCCTCGGAGATGTTCCCCTGGATCTTCTCCTTCTGCTTCTTCAGCTCGGCCTCCTCCTGGGCGAGCTGGCCGAAGCGCTGCCCGGCGGCGCCCCGCAGCCGGGCGATCTGCGCGAGCTGCCGCTGCGCGCCCCGGACCTTGGCGGCCTGGAGCTCCCCGGCCCGCCCGGCGACGGCGGCCCGCTCCAGGTACTGGTCGGGGTCCGAGGTGAGGGCGACCTGCAGGGCGGGCTCGATGCCGCCGGAGCGGTACTGGGCCGCGGCCATCGAGCCGAGCGACCTGCGCTCGACGTTGAGCTGCTCGGTGCGGCGGGCCGCCTCGTCGCGGAGCTGGTCCAGGGACCTCTTGGTCCGTACGGACTTCTCCTTCACGCCGTTGTACGTCTCGGTGGCGGTCTCGGCGTCGTGGTAGAGCTTGTCGACCTTCGACTTGATCTGGGCCGGGGTGAGCGTCGGCTCCGCGTGCGCGGTGCCCTCCAGGGCGGTGCTGCCCGCGGCTCCCGCCAGTGCGAGGGTGACCGCGGTGGTGCGGGCGGTACTGCCGCCGAGTGAGCGCTGCTTGGGCTTCCGGTGCGCTGCCACGAGGGCGTTCACGTCCTTCCACGGGTACGGCCGGTGGGGGTGGGGGAGTCGGCCATCTGGGGAGGGACGCTAAACCTGCCCGTCACGGGGCAGCCTTCGAACGACCGCTAATGCCCGCAAGTGCTCAGACATTGGTCGAGATCGATCACGGCGAACGAGGCGGAACCACTGCTTCCGTTCCCTCTGTGACCGATGGGGCACAGTGGCCCGCCCTGCCGCATGAGGCGTGCTAACGGCTGGCTAGGCTCCGGCCATGGACGTACTCCTCAACATCTTCGTCGGCCTGCACATCATCGGCATCGCCTCCCTCCTCGGCGGGTTCCTGACCCAGATGAAGGCGATGGGCGCGGGCACCGCCCGCTTCAGCCCCGCGATGCTGCACGGCGCGCTGACGATGCTGATCACCGGGGTCGCCCTGGTCGGCATCCACCAGGCCCAGGACCACAACGTCAACAACCTCAAGATCGGCATCAAGCTGGCGATCCTCGTGGTGATCCTGGGCCTCGTCTACGTCAAGCGCGACGAGGAGAAGGTGGAGAAGGCACTGTTCGGCGCGGTCGGCGGGCTGACGGTCGTCAACATCTTCATCGCCGTCCTGTGGAACTGACGCCGCCGGGCACTCAGACGGGCCGCACGCTCCCGTGGATCGGCATGTAGAAGATCGACTCCTCGCGCACCTGCGCGTTCGGCTTCGGCGCGTGGATCATCATCCCGTCGCCCTTGTAGATGCCGACGTGGCTGATGTCGTCGTAGAAGAACACCAGGTCACCCGGCTTGAGGTCCTTCGTCGCGACCCGCTCGCCGACCTTCACCTGGTCCCAGGTGGTACGCGGCAGGTCCACCCCGGCGGCCTTCCAGGCGGCCTGGGTGAGCCCCGAGCAGTCGTACGAGGAGGGGCCGGTCGCGCCCCAGACGTACGGCTTGCCGAGCTGGGCCCGCGCGAAGGCCAGCACCTTCCCGGCCTTCGTGGAGTACGAGCTCCCGGAGCCGGAGCCGGAGCCCGAGCCACTGTCGGAACCCGAGCCCGAGCCACTGTCGGCACCCGAGCCCTGTCCGGAGCCTTCGGCGGGCTGCGGCTGCTCCTTCTGCCGCTCCCGCTCCTTGGCCGCCTCCGCCGCCTGCCGCCGCGCCAGCTCGTCCGCCCTGCGCCGGGCCTCCGCCTTCCGCTCGCGCTCCAGCTGCTCCAGCCGCGCCTTCTCCTGCGTGCTCAGCCGCGACAGCAGCCCGCGCGCCTGGCCCAGCTTGTCCTGCACGTCCTCCTTGGACTGCCGCAGCGCCGCCTGCGCCGTGGTCAGCCGTTCCAGGCCGCGGGTCGCCTCGCCCCGCTTCCTCGCGGCGGCCTCCTGCTGGGTGCTGTAGTCGTCGACCAGCTTCTGCTGCCGCTCGTTGGCCCGGGCCATCACCCGCCGGGACGCGAAGTACGACGCGGGGTCGTCCGAGAGGAACAGCGCGGAGGCCGAGCCCACCGACCCGCTCCGGTACTGGGACGCGGCGAGCGAGCCGAGCGTGCGCCGGGCCTGGTTCAGCCGGTCGGTGCGCCGGGCGACGTCGTCCAGCACCCCGTCGAGCCGCTGCTTCTGCTTGCGGGTGGCCTCCTTGGCCGCGTTGTACTCCTGGGTCGCCGCCCCGGCCTGCCGGTACAGGGCCTCCACCTTCTGCTGCACCTCCTCGACGGAGGGCTTCGGCGCGGCCGGGGAGGCCTGCGCGGGCTGGGCGACGATGCCGACGGTCACCAAGGCGGCGGTGGTGACGCCGACGCCGGGCGCCGAGGAACGCATCGACGCGGCGATACCGGGCCGTGGTTTGCGGTGCGTGGGCGCAGGCTTGCGGTGCGAGGACACAGCGGGCAATTCCTTCCGTGGACCGCCTACCGGGTTAGCTGTCGGGTTCGGGCTCACGGAAAGGAAGGCGTGCCCTACGGCCCTCGGGTGTGGGGGTACGGGCCGATTCACCCCGGTGGTGTGTGTGGGTCCCCGGTTCCGAACCGCCGTGCGGGCGGGCCGGATTCGGCGTGCGACGACCGTTCCGGCGCGGTTCGCCGAGGGGGGTACGGGCCGCTCGCGCAGCACCGTAACGAATGGCTGTGACGGGTGGGAAGCCTGATGTTCGATATGCCCGATACATTTTCGTGACCTTCGTGGCCTTCGTGAGGGTGTGAGCGGAAGGCCACGGATGGTGGTCGCGGAGGGTTCTGGCGGAATCCGGACCGGGCTGTCAGTGGGGCCGCCTAGACTCGGTAGGCGATGAGCAGCCTCTTTGACGACAGCTTCCTGGCCGACCTCCAGAACAAGGACGACTCGGCCCCGCCGCCCCCGGAGGACACCGACGAAGGTCCCCCTCCGGAGGAGGTTCCGCACGACCTGTTCGAGGGGAAGTTCGACGGCCCGCCGCCGCCCCGGGACGCCTACTACCGGGACGGCGCCCCCCGCCCGGTCCTGGACCCGGCGGCCCTCCTCGACGGGCTGAACGACAACCAGCGCGCCGCCGTCGTGCACGCCGGGTCGCCGCTGCTCATCGTGGCCGGAGCCGGTTCCGGCAAGACCCGGGTGCTCACCCACCGCATCGCGCACCTGCTCTCCGCGCGCGGTGTGCACCCCGGCCAGATCCTCGCGATCACCTTCACCAACAAGGCCGCCGCCGAGATGAAGGAGCGCGTGGAGGCCCTGGTCGGCCCGCGCGCGGGCGCCATGTGGGTGTCCACGTTCCACAGCGCGTGCGTGCGCATCCTGCGCCGCGAGTCCAAGAAACTGGGCTTCACCAGCTCCTTCTCGATCTACGACGCCGCCGACTCCAAGCGCCTGATGGCCCTGGTCTGCCGCGACCTGGACCTCGACCCGAAGAAGTTCCCGCCGAAGTCCTTCAGCGCCAAGGTCTCCAATCTCAAGAACGAGCTGATAGACGAAGAGACCTTCGCGGGCCAGGCCGCCGACGGCTTCGAGAAGACCCTCGCCCAGGCGTACGCGATGTACCAGTCCCGCCTGCGCGAGGCGAACGCGCTGGACTTCGACGACATCATCATGACGACGGTGCACCTGCTCCAGGCGTTCCCGGACGTCGCCGAGCACTACCGGATGCGTTTCCGCCACGTCATGGTCGACGAGTACCAGGACACCAACCACGCCCAGTACACCCTGGTCCGCGAGCTGGTCGGCCCCTCGGGCCCCGGCCTCGCACCCGGCGAGCTGTGCGTCGTCGGTGACGCCGACCAGTCGATCTACGCCTTCCGCGGCGCGACGATCCGCAACATCCTCCAGTTCGAGGAGGACTACCCGGACGCCACGACGATCCTGCTGGAGCAGAACTACCGCTCCACTCAGACGATCCTCACCGCCGCCAACGCGGTCATCGAGCGCAACGAGAACCGCCGCGCGAAGAACCTCTGGACCGACGCCGGCGCGGGCTCGCTCATCACCGGATACGTCGCGGACACCGAGCACGACGAGGCCCAGTTCATCGCCGAGGAGATCGACCGCCTCACCGACGCGGGCGACGCCAAGGCCGGAGACGTCGCCGTCTTCTACCGCACCAACGCCCAGTCCCGCGTCTTCGAAGAGATCTTCATCCGGGTCGGCCTGCCCTACAAGGTCGTCGGCGGCGTCCGCTTCTACGAGCGCAAGGAGGTCCGGGACATCCTGGCCTACCTGCGCGTCCTGTCCAACCCCGAGGACACCGTCCCGCTGCGCCGCATCCTCAACGTGCCCAAGCGCGGCATCGGCGAGCGTGCCGAGGCCATGATCGACGCGCTCTCCCTGCGCGAGCGGATCAGCTTCCCGCAGGCCCTGCGCCGCGTCGACGAGGCGTACGGCATGGCCGCCCGCTCGTCCAACGCCGTCAAGCGGTTCAACACGCTGATGGAGGAGCTCCGTACGATCGTGGAATCGGGAGCCGGACCGGCCGTCGTCCTCGAAGCGGTCATGGAGCGCACGGGCTACCTCGCCGAGCTCCAGGCGTCCACCGACCCGCAGGACGAGACCCGCATCGAGAACCTCCAGGAACTCGCCGCCGTCGCCCTGGAGTTCGAGCAGGAGAACGGCGACGAGGACACCCCGGGCACCCTCTCCGACTTCCTGGAGAAGGTCGCCCTGGTCGCCGACTCCGACCAGATCCCCGACGAGGACGAAGACGGTTCCGGCGTCATCACGCTGATGACGCTGCACACCGCCAAGGGCCTCGAATTCCCGGTCGTCTTCCTCACCGGCATGGAGGACGGCGTCTTCCCGCACATGCGCTCGCTGGGCAACACCAAGGAGCTGGAGGAGGAGCGCCGCCTCGCCTACGTCGGCATCACCCGCGCCCGCGAACGGCTCTACCTCACCCGCTCCACCCTGCGCAGCGCCTGGGGCCAGCCCTCGTACAACCCGGCCTCCCGCTTCCTGGAGGAGATCCCGGACACCCACCTGGAGTGGAAGCGCACCGGTGCGCAGATCCCGGCGGGCCCGGTCTCCGGTTCCCGGGGCGGGGTGGGCTCGGTGGCGGCCTCGCTGTCGTCGTCGCTCGCCAACTCCCGCTCCCGCAAGGGGCCTTCGGGCTTCGCCACCGGCCGGGCCTCGGACAAGCCGGTGATCACCCTCGCGGTCGGCGACCGGGTCACGCACGACCAGTTCGGCCTCGGCACGGTGATGACGGTGACCGGCTCCGGCTCGGACGCGCAGGCCACCATCGACTTCGGCGACGAGCGCCCGAAGAAGCTGCTGCTGCGGTACGCGCCGGTCGAGAAGCTGTAGTACGTCGCTGTACGCCGCAGGGGCCGCACCGGATCTCCGGTGCGGCCCCTGCGGCGTACAGGCGCGTGTTTGCTGACGTCGCTACGTCGGGTCGAGGTCGTGGCTGCGGAGCCAGGCCAGCGGGTCGACGGCCGAGCCGCCGCCGGGGCGCACCTCGAAGTGCAGGTGGGCGCCCGTGGAGTTGCCGGAGTCGCCCGCGTAGCCGATGACGTCGCCCGCCTTGACGGTGCCGGAGCGCATCTTGGTGCGGGAGAGGTGGCAGTACCAGGTCTCCACGCCCTTCGGCGAAACGACCTTCATCATGTTTCCGTAGGCGCTGTTGAACTGGTAGCTGACCGTGCCGTCGGTCGCCGCCATCACCGGGGTGCCGAGGTCGACGGGGAAGTCGATGCCGGTGTGCACGGCCGCCCAGTTGACGCCCGCCTGGCCGTAGTACGCGCTCAGACCGTGCTGCTTCACCGGCAGGACGTACTTGGGGCGGGCGGCCTCCTTGCGGGCGGCCTCCTCGGCCTTGCGCTTCTTCTCGGCGTCCTGGCGTTCCTTGAGGTCGATGCGCTCCTGCGTACGGCTGGCGCGGTCGCCGAAGTCGCGGGCGTCGGCGCTCAGTCCGGCGGCCATGGTGTCGAGTTTGTTGTTGACGGCGACGGGCTTCACGGTCGCCGGGTCGGCGACGGTCATGGCCGTCGGCTTCTTCGCCTCGTCGGCGCCCGCGACCCCGCTGACGGAAGCGGCGGCGATTCCTGCGACGCCCATGACACAGGCGGAGGGCACGGCGACGGTGAAGAGGGCGGAGCGCTTGGCGGGGGTGCGGCGGCGGCCGCGGTTCGCGGGGGCTCGGCGGGCGGCGCGAGGGCCGGCCGCCGCGGGTTCCGGCTCGGGGCCCGGGCCGGAGTCGGCCTCGTCGTGGGCGCGGGGGGAGATCACCGGGAACTCGGTGGTGTGGACGTCCGTTTCACCGGTGAGGGGGCCGGGGGTGTCGGGGGCGTCCTGGGTGTCGTGAGCGTCGTGGCCGGTGTTCCAGGCGGTGGCGTCGAAGGCGCCGGTCTCCAGGCTGGGATCGTACGGCTGCCACTGGTGCCCGGAGGAGGAGTCGGCGGAGTAGGCGAACTGCGGGGCGTCCGGGTGGCCGGTGTCGAACTGGCCGGTGTCGAACTGGCCCGTCCCGAACTGCCCGGTCTGGAACTGCGTCGCGTCGAACTGGCCGGTCTCGAAGGCGCCCGGGTGGACCTGGTGCGTCTGGTTCGCCTCGCTCCACGCGGTGGCGTCCCACTGGCCGGTCGCCATGGCGTCGGCCTGGTAACTCTGCGTGTCGTACGAGACGGGGCCGCCCTGCGCCGGAATGTCCGCGAGGTTGCTCCACGTACCGGTGGTGTCATGGCCCTGTTGCGGGGTATGTGCGCCGTACGCGTCGTACCCGGCGGTGAGGTCCTGGTGCGAGCCGGTGTCCCACTGGGTGCTGTCGTACTGGCCGCTGTGGTCGGCAGTGCCGGGCAGACCGCCGAAGAGCGGATCGGTGCCGAAGCTGCCGGAGGGGTACGTGTCGTACCCGGCGTGGGGTTGCTGGTCGTTCACCAACGTCTCTCTCGCCTCGGCAGCAGGACCTGTTTCCCGGGTGCCATGAGCACCCAGAGTGAAAGCAGTGGCGCGACTGTACCCGGCGGTATGCGGCGCGGACAATCTCCGGCAGGTTTTGAGCAATCAGGAAACGGGCATTCAGCCGCCTTTTGGCGGACGGCGGGCATGGGTTTGGCGCTGCGTTCGGCGATTGTTCGAGGAATGCAAGGGCTTGATCACCGCACATTCACACTCTGCGCACTCGTCTGGGTGTTTACCTTCCGAGGGTTACGCGACGGAGACTCCGGTTGTCGACGCGGCGGCGGCGTCCGAGGCCTGGAGAACCTGCCGGATGGTGGCGGCGACCGCGGGATGTACCGGCAGGGCGAGGTGACCGATGCCGCTGACCTGCACGTTTTCCGCGACGAGATCGGGATGGTGGAGGCAGGCGGTTTCCACCGGGACCATTATTTGATCAAGGTCGCTCCAGAAACTCACGAATCGCGTCCGGCATCCCGGGGCGGGAAGGGCGAGTTCCGCGATCACCGAAGAGCCCGGTCGCATCTGCCGCACGAGAGGGTGAGCGCTCATCGGCGGGGCGACGCGGGTGCCTTCGTGCGGAGTTCCG
Organism: Streptomyces sp. NPDC087440; assembly: GCF_044744005.1. NCBI lineage: Bacteria > Bacillati > Actinomycetota > Actinomycetes > Kitasatosporales > Streptomycetaceae > Streptomyces > Streptomyces sp. NPDC087440. Next base: position 181,380 of record NZ_JBIUXN010000002.1, read on the forward strand.
AGAGTGACGAGTGTGCGCACGCGCGTGTCGCCGCCGAGCCGCTGCGTGTAATACCGGGCGATCAGACCGCCCAGGCTGTGCCCGACCACGTCGACCCGGGTGTGCCCCGTCCGCGCGCAGATGTCCTCGATGTGCCGGGCCAGGAGTTCGGCGGCGGTGCGCAGGTCGCAGGTGAGGGGGGAGTAGTTGAGCGAGGTCAGGTGGCGCCAGCCGTGCCGGGCGAGGGAACGGCGGAGCAGGACGAACACGGAGCGGTTGTCGACGAAGCCGTGCAGCAGGACGACCGGCGGGCGGTCCGCGGCGGGGGTGAGGAACTCGGGCGTGGCCTCGGACTCCGGGCGCGGCCCGTCGAGGGTGAGGGGTTCTGGTCGCTCCGGGCGCATTCCGGCCGGATAGAGCATCAGATGCCCGAAGAGGACGGCCAGTTCCAGGACGGTGGAGCGCAGCAGGGGGAGGAGGGGCGTGAGAGGAGTGAGGGGCAGGGGCGGAATTCTCATGGTGGCCGACCTCCCGAACGGCACGCGGGGGGACGGCCCTGTCCCCCGTGTGCCCTCATGGGGTGCCGTGATGAGGCCCGGTGAAGAAAAAGAGTGGGCCGCACCACCGTGCCGTGCGGCTGACGGCGCGGTGGTGCGGCGACCTCGTTGCGGCTCCCCGTGCGACGGTCCCGTCGTGGCTGCTGCTCCCGGGTTCCTGACCTCCCGGGGCGCGGTGCCTGTTGAGGCGGGTGCGACGCACAGCGAACGTTTTCCCATCGTGTGATTTCCCCCTCTGTCTGCACCGCGAAACGGCGGCGTGCGGGATGCTGTGGATAACGTTCGTTCACTTCCCTGCTCCTCCTGGGGCGGGGAACGTTGCGCCAACGGCGGCGCGGTGCGTACTGGGAGGCAGCAGCGATGGGTGTTACGGGTCCGATCCGTGTGGTGGTGGCGAAGCCGGGGCTCGACGGGCACGACCGCGGGGCCAAGGTCATCGCGCGGGCGCTGCGCGACGCGGGCATGGAGGTCATCTACACGGGCCTGCACCAGACGCCCGAGCAGATCGTGGACACCGCGATCCAGGAGGACGCGGACGCGATCGGCATGTCGATCCTGTCGGGCGCCCACAACACCCTCTTCGTGAAGGTCATCGACCTGCTGAAGGAGCGGGACGCGGCGGACATCAAGGTGTTCGGCGGGGGGATCATTCCGGAGGAGGACATCGCGCCGTTGAAGGCGAAGGGGGTCGCGGAGATCTTCACGCCCGGGGCGACGACGACGGCGATCGTGGACTGGGTCCGGGCGAATGTGAGGCAGCCGGCGGGGATGTAGGGCGCCGGGGATTCGGGTGCGCGTGGGTGGTGGTTGCTGTTCCGGCCGGGGGCGCTGCCCCCGGGCCCCCGGGATTTCGCCCCGGTCCCGCCCCTTTCCCTCAAGCGCTTGCCGCGCGGCTTGGTTTTGGGTTGCTCGCGCAGTTCCCCGCGCCCCTGATGGCATGCCCTGCGGGCAGCCATCCCCTCGCCCTCCGCGCGGTCCTACGCCAGTTCCCGCACCATCGCCGCCCTCAACCTCAACGTCCCCACCAGCCGCTGGAACGCCTCCGACCAGTAACCCCCGGCCCCCGGCGACGCCCCCTCCGCCTCCGCCGGAGTCGTCGTCAGGATCTCCAGCCGGTCCGCCTCGCCCGGATCGAGGCACCTCTCCGCCAGCCCCATCACCCCGCTGAAGCTCCACGGGTAACTCCCCGCGTCCCGGGCGATGTCCAGCGCGTCGACGACCGCCCGCCCCAGCGCCTGCGACCACGGCACCACGCACACCCCCAGCAGTTGGAACGCCTCCGACAAACCGTGCGCCGACACGAAGTCGGCCACCCAGTCCGCCCGTTCCCCGTCCGGCAGCGTCGCCAGCAGCTTCGCCCGTTCGGCGAGCGACGCCGTGCCCGTCCCCGCTTCCGGCGGCACCGACGGTGCGCCGAGCAGGGCCCGTGCCCACTCCGCGTCGCCCTGCCGTATGGCCGCCCGGCACCACGCCGCGTGCAGTTCCTCGCCCCAGCCGTCCGCCACCGGCAGTGCGGCGATCTCCTGCGGCGTACGGCCGTTCAACCGCGGCGACCAGGCGGACAGGGGAGCGGATTCCACCAATTGGCCCAGCCACCACGACCGTTCGCCCCGCCCCGCCGGGGGTTTGGCGACCACGCCGTCCCGCTGCATCGCCGCATCGCACTCGTGCGGGGCCTCCACCACGATCCCGCCGAGCGTGCCCGTACGGTCCGGGCTCACGCAGGACGTCGCCCGCGCCGCCATCCGCGCGGCGAACGCCGAGGCGGGAAGCGCCGAGAGCAGCTCCGCCGCCACCGCGCGGACGTTACGGCTGCGGTCGGCGAGCGCCTGCTCCAGGAAGCCCTCGTCGTCGGCGCCGAGGCCGGCCCGCAGCGAGTCCAGGAACATCAGCCGGTCCTCGGCCCGCTCCGTGGCCCAGGTGCTGGTGAGCAGGGCGAGCGCGGCGGCCGGGTCGGCGGCCCGCACCGCGCCGAGCAGCCCGACCCGCTCGGCGAACAGCCCCTCCTCCCACAGGGCCCGCACGGCCTTCGCGTCCGTCACGTCGGGGAGCGCGGCCCCGCCCGACGACCCGCGCAGCGCGTACTTCCACTCCGGGTTGAGCCGGGCCAGCCAGAGCCCCCGCGCCCCGGCGAACTCCAGTGCCTGGGGCCGCAGATCGGTCCGGGCCCGGGCGGCGTCCAGCAGCGCGGGCAACAGGTCCTCGGGAGCCCGGTACCGGTGGCCGTTGGCGGCGGCCAGCCACTGCGGCAGCAGCTCCGTCAGGTCGGGCGCACTGCCCCGCCGCCCACCGGACTGGGCGGGGGCCGCCCGGTCCGCCAGCAGCAGGGCGAGCCTGCGCCGGGCGGGCGCGGGCAACCGGGCCCGCCCGTCCTCCGGTGCGGGGGCGGGCAGTTCACCCGCGACGGCAGGAGTGAGCCCGGCCCGCCGCCGCACGGTGTGCACGGCGGCGGCATCCAGCAGCGCACGGGCGGGCTCCGCCCCCGAAACGGGCCGCCGATCGGTCCCCAGCAACGCGGCGGTGACCAACTCTTCCCAGCTGACCGGGGGAGTGACGGTACTCATCAATATCCCTTCTCGAACGGTACGGGGATGACCCGACCCCGTCAGGGGCGCGGGGAACTGCGCGAGCAACCACACACAAGCCGCGCGGCGAGCGCTTTAGGGAAAGGGGCGGGACCGGGGCGAATCCCGGGGGTCCGGGGGCAGCGCCCCCCGCCGGCCCCGCGGGGGGGGGGGGGGCGCCCGGCCCGGGCGCGGCGGGCGGCGGCGCGGCGCCGC